>NZ_CP014578.1:1327448-1991172 GCF_001634365.1 Paraburkholderia phytofirmans OLGA172 | reverse complement strand
GTCCCCGCTTCGTCCGGCGTCAACCCTCTCTTCGCCTGTCAACAAGCTCTCGTAGGGAAGCAGCCCGGAAGCCGCCGTGGCGCGGTCCATCGAAACGAGATGGCGCACGCCTGACCGCGCCACCGGCACCATCGAAACGAGGCTCTCGAATTCACCTCCGAGGGCCAGCACTACCGGCTTGCAGTCGGCAAGCACGATCTCGAGTTCGTGAGGACCGGTGCGCGTGTTGAGCGGAACAGCTATGGCCCCTGTCCAAAGTACCGCATAGTAAAGCTCCAGAAATCGAGCCGAATTGGCGGACAGGATCGCAACCCGGTCGCCTGCGTCGACACCCAGAGCCTGAAGGCCAAACGCAACTTGGGCGACCCGGCGCATCAATTCCGGCCAACTTAAGGTCCCCTCAGGCCCAGCAACCGCTGGTCCGGTAGGGTTGATCTGCGCCGCTCGCCGTATTGCAGCGGTAAGTTGTGTGTGCATTTGAATGTCGGTCCTCGAAATGGAGCATAGAATCGCGCGAGTGCGCCCACAAGATCGTGGAGATCACTCGCGCACAATCGGCGCCCGGAGACCCGGTAGTGTCACCGAAGCCGCTTCTACGCCTGCAGATGTTCCCTGAACCACTCGATCGCAGCTCCGCTCGTTTCGTCGAATTGCATCGTGTAGGTACCGAAGTGACCACCACCGTGAATCAGGACGCGCTTGGGTTCAAGCGCTTCGTTATAGACGGCCAATGCCAGTTCGGGCGCCGCAACGCGATCATGGCGCGCCACGATCATCAGCAACGGCGTGGGACTGATAAATCGCGCCATGGCACCGGGTTCGTATTCGGTCAGAAATTCCAGCGATCTGACGGTCACCTCGTTTAGCCAACCCTCTTCTTGCCGGCTAACCTCGATAAAATCGTCCGTGACTGGCGGCGGCAGCGCGCACGGTTCGTCGCCGTTCGTCGCGAAGACGGGAATCACCGTGTGTGGCGCCCCCAATCCTATGGCGCGTCGTTCCGCGCTGAAACGCTTTCTCCACGCCGACAATTGATCGGGCCTGAAAAGGCGCCCGGCGGTGGCATGTCCGCTCACGAAAGGGATCTGGCTTACGACGCACTTAACCCGCCGGTCGGACGCGCCGATATACAGAACGTGGCCGCCGGCATAACTCGATCCCCAGATGCCCACGCGGTCGGGATCGACGCCAGACTGCATCTGAGCGAAGGTGATGGCGTCACGGAAATCCGCGATCTGCTGATAGGGATCGATATGCTGCCTCACCTTACCGGCGCTGCGACCGAAACCGCGGTGGTCATAAAGAAGCACGGCAAAGCCTGCCTCGCAGAAGGCCTCGGCATATTGAGTCAAAGACGTGATCGTGCCGGAAAATCCGTGCACCATGACGATGACCGGCACTTTATTCGGCAGATCACGCATGTACATCCAGCCTCGGAGCGTGGTGCCGTCTTCCGTCTTGAATTCGATGTCTTGTCGCATGAGCGTTCCTTTATTGGGTTTGCAGAGAACATCCGTTGGAAATTGAGCGATGCCGGTTCGCATTCAAGCAACCGCGCTTTCATCATAATAATTTGCATTCCGAAATGCCCGTCCTGAAGCGATCCGTCGTCCCACCCCTTCCCTCGCCATCGTGAACTGCCCGGCGCTGTCGGCGGCTGATGCGCGAACTCGCGTCACCCGTCACCCGTCACCGGGGCCGCCCACTGCTGCCCAGGCTCAATCGTTCGAATCGCTCTCCAGGAGCTCGGTCATTTCGTTTGAATGATGTTAGTCGCCGTCAAAGTCGAATGTCAACGAAATTCCTCGATATAGGAATTTATCCCTATGTCGATACGCGGATCGCACGACGGGCAGCCGATCGGCGCGTTGGGGCAAACCTTTGGATTCGGCGCCGGCGCGCGGCCCGCACCGGAGCAACGCATTGCCCCGGCCGACGTTGCGTCGCCAGGGTTCGCCAGTTAAGATCTCTCGAATTCACAATGCTCTTACAGATCCGCACGCAGGTGGGGATCTCGAGGTAACGCGCGCCGTGCGCCTAACACCATCCAAATTCAGATCCGTGAAAAATCCTCCTCTTACGAATACGGCTGAAACTGTGGTCGCACCGAGGCGCCGCAAAGGTCGTCCATCCGCGCTCGATCCGAACGTCGGACAGGAAAAGATCATTGCAACGACCACTGCCCTTTTGAAAAAATACAGACCGGCGGAGTTGACGCAGAACCTCATTGCCGCGAAAGCGTCGATCGACCCCAAGCTAATCCGATACTATTTCGGCGATCTCGATGGCCTGCTTACCATCGTGCTCGAACGGCTGATCGATGGGCTCGGCGTCGTCATGGCCAAAGCCAGCACTGCCGGTGGAACGCCGACTGACCGCATGCGTAGCCGTATCGTGGCGCTAACCCGTTATGTCGTGGCGAACCCGAATCTCTGGCCCATGATTTCCGAACGCGTCTATGCATCGGATTCGAAATGGGCAAAGACCGTCCGGTTGGACTTGACAAAATCTGCCTATGTGCGGCTGCTTGCGGTCGTCGAAGACGGGCAAAAACAAGGCGAGTTTTCCACCAACTTTGACCCCCGTTTGCTGTACGTAGCGTTGCTGGGTCTTAGCGAGATTTTTGTCACCGCAAAGGCCATTATCGAGGAGTTGATTCCTGGCTCCCGGTCCGAGGCAGAGAAGATTTATGTCGACTTCGTTGTCAATCTGGTAATGCACGGTATTGCGCCGCACGACTGAGCGCAAATCCATTTCCGCACGCGGCGCGCCCGCCCCTCAGCTTGCCGGAGCCACATACGCTCCCGAACGATGCAACGACGTGAGGGCTTACCCGAGGTGCAAAAAGCCCGCCATCCCATACTTTCCCCTTGTCAGCCCCAAGACATGGGGTGTTCAGGCGAGCCCGACGGGGAGCGTCCCGAACGCTTGCACCAGAAATTTCCAACCACCACTTTTATTCCTCTCAAAAGGAATATATAGTGATTCCGTGCCGTCTGTCATGACACCCACAACCCGCGCCAACGGGTTGACCTATTCACTACCAGACGGTCGAATCGGCTGCAGGTGTTTTCGAAGACGAATCGCCCGGCAACGATATCGGTCGCCGTTCAGGCTCTATAAGGAGAGAAACGATGCTGAAAGTGTGTACGTTGTTCAAGCGAAAGGCCGGCCTTAGTGTGTCGGAGTACCAATCATATTGGGGTGCCGAGCATCCGAATTTCGTCAAGCGCTTGCCGGGGATTCTTGGCTACACTCAAAATCCGCCGTTAGCTGAAACCTTTGAAACAGACACTCCGATCTACGATGGCATCGTCGAACTCCTATTCCCGGACAGTGCGGCGCTGAAGCACTTATCGACAACCAAGGAGTATGAGGAACTCAATCGCGACGAAGAGCAATTTGTGGATCGCTCGACGATCCGGATTGTGCTGACAGATGAATCCGTCTTGAAGGACAGTGCGGCCGCGCGAGATAAACTCATCAAGCGTGTCACGTTCTTCAAGCGCTCACCCGCTCTTTCGCCGGAGGAGTTTCAGCAGCTTTGGCGCGAGAATTACGGAAGCGCCGTAGCGGCTTTGCCGGCGGTTCAGCGTTACGTTCAGTCGACACCCCGTCTGGCGGGTTATCGGGACGGACGTGAGCCCGAGTGGGACGGAATCGATATGTGCTGGTTCTCCAGCCTCCAACAGGCGCGACAAGACGGAGCATTGGCGTCGCTTGATGGGCTCATTGACCGCGATGTGCCAAACCGGCTCTACACCCGGGAAAGCGTCGTGATCAAACCGCGCGCTTAAAACGCGTCAGGACACCTTTGACGCGTTGCGGGAACGCCGGATACTTCTGTGAAGACCGAACACGGCTCGAACTCATGCTTACGGCATCAGTCTCACGGGCACGCCGGACGCGCAGCCGGGTTCGGTCCGGCGTTTCCGGTTCGCACTGCGAAAGCAATCCACTCCTGATAGTTGCCTCGTTGCTCATGACTTCGATAAACGATTCGCTGGACATGCTTCTTCCGCCATCAAGTGTGGCGTTGAAAGAGAAAACGCGCCGGTTCATTCAGGCCTATGCGCGCGAGCGCCTTGTCTTTGGTAAGCGGCTTGGCGAACATCAGGGCAGTACGGGTGAAAAGATTCTGACGAGCATGGAGCAAGACCTATGAAGAACACCGATGTCAACTTCGCGCTGGACGGGAAGCGAGTGCTCGTTACCGGCGCCTCCGAAGGACTGGGGCGTCACTTCGCGCAACTGCTGGCGCGCGCGGGCGCGACGGTGGCCATCGTGGCGCGCAACGCCGACAAGCTGGAGGAGCTCGCCAGCCAGATCGAAGCGGACGGCGGCACGGCCATCTGGACCACGATGGACGTTACCTGCTCCGAGAGCGTCGCACGCGGCCTCGATTTTTTCGTCTCAAGTGTGGGTGTACCGGATATCGTCGTCAACAATGCAGGACGCACCATCGCGAGGCCGATCCTCAAACAATCCGAGGCAGACTGGGACGCCGTCATCGACACGAACCTGAAAGGGTGCTGGCTCGTCGCAACCGAAGCGGCCCGCCGGATGGTCGAGGTCGGAAAGGAAGGTAACATCATCAATGTCGCGTCGATTCTGGGCCAGCGTGTTGCAGGCGGCGTCGCGCCTTACGCTATTTCAAAGGCCGGAGTGCTGCACGCCACCAAGGCAATGGCCCTTGAGTTCGCCCGCTTCGGCATTCGCGTCAATAGCCTGTTGCCAGGCTACATTTCGACCAATTTGAACCGGGAGTTTCTTGCCAGCGAAGATGGGATGCGACTGCGCAAGAGGATCCCGAGCAGGCGCTTGAACGAGATGACCGATCTGGATGGCCCTCTTCTGCTGCTGGCCTCGGACGCCGGTCGGGGGATGTCGGGCGCTTGCGTCGCAGTCGACGGCGCACACCTCGTGAGTTCGTTATGATCGGCAGCTTTCATGACAAGCGCGCGCTCGGCGCCATCGAAGCGTTCGTAGCGACGTCGGCGAACGCTTCGACCGTTATCGCGTTCTCAGCTCAGGATAAGCTTCGGGTAGCGACGCGGTTCACGCCCTTCAAGAACATCTCGCCCCCGTGCGGTATCCGCGTAAATGCGGCCATAAGCGATTTTGCCGTTGCTTACCTTGAAGAGAAAAAGATGTTCGTTCTCCATGGAGAAACCCGTTTGGGTTTTCGCGCGGGCAACCACGGGCACGAAAATATAGCCGTCAGACTCAACGACCGCCCTCAGGTCATAGTTGAAATACTCGTATTCTTTGTACACATGCGCCCAGAAGGCCAGAAATTCTTCTTTTCCCTTGTACGTTCCGCCGTACGGCAAGGAATCGGAGAATTCGAACAGGACATCGTCCGCCAGGGCGGCGATCAAGTCGGCCTTGTCGTTGGCTTCAAATCCGGTGAATGCCTTCCTGCAGGCTTCCACAAGGTGTTCGTTGTTCATTTTCGTCTCCACGAATATACGTTGATATGCGCCTATGAATTTAAAATAGCCTGGTCACTCATCTGATGATATGCCGGGTGTCGCCCGACATATCCGTTCCTGCCGCCGTGACCTTGCTATGCGTCAGCGTCGGCCACACTGTCCGCCCACGGGTCAAAACCACTGTCCAGCACGGCCCTGAGCGCATCCCGAAGCCGCGCGGCCGGCGACTTGCCATACGCACCTTCGAACGTCGACTGGACTTCACTCCACAAGGGAAGCGCCTTTTTATACCTGGCGAGCCCCGCCTTTGTGATAGCCGCCTGCTTCGCGCGTCTGTCCTCCTTGGACGGAACGATATCGATCAATCCGTCTCGCTCCAAAGGCTTCAGATTCGACGTCAGCGTGGTCCGGTCCATGGCTATTGCTCCGGCCAGCTCCCCCATCGTGATCGATCCGCTTCTTACGAGCTTGTGAAGAATGGAAAACTGCGTGATCCGAAGGTCGGCGGGACTCAATGCCTTGTCATACACCGCGGTGAGATAGCGCGATGCCTGCCTCGCAGCGAGACAATTGCACAGCCCGTCGATGTTGGGAAGCGTGTCTTCGTTCCGTGTCATGAGCGTCTGCTCGATATTCCCTGATACCAGGAATATACGCTCATATCCGCTTATTGCAACCGGACGCTATCCAGGGAGTCCGCCTGAGGGACCGGTAAAGCGCATTCGGAGAGAAAGCCCTCAATGGCAGCCGCAGTATCGCCAGGTTGTTCGAGGTGCGGCCAATGTCCCGATTGCTCGATCCGCACCAGTCTGGCGTTCGGAAAGCGGGTATGCGCCATCTCCGCAACTGCTTCGATGGGCACGACCGGATCCTCTTGCGCTCCGGCAATGAGTACAGGGCCGGCATAGGAACACGGCGCATTGCCTGCGGAGTCGCCGCCACTGAACGCGTCAAAGTATCCTTCTACCGCCGCAACGCCCATCAGAACCTCCTCGCGAACCAGACGTTCGATTTCCTGCTCCGGGAGATTGCGCGAAAAGTGCCTCCGAATCTCTCGCTGCGCGGCCGAATTACCGCCTGAAGTACGCAGGAACGACACCGCTTCAGGAGGCAACTGACTCCCAGCCAACGAGACCGGCGTCAGAAGCACTAGCGCGGCGACGCGCTCAGGGAACTTCATGGCAGCCAGTTCGGCGATCTGGCCACCCATGCTGTGCCCGACAAGCACCACCCGCTCCATTTGGTGTTTCTCGATCAGGCGCTGAACGTCGGCCGCTGCCTGTGCCAGGGTGTAGGGACCACCATCCTCCCGCAACGAGCCCGCTCCTCGCAAATCGAGCGTGTAGTGCACATACGAGGTTGATTCGAGCTGCTCTATGAGCGGCGACCAAACCGTACGATTGTCGAGAAAACCATGCACGAACACCAAAGAAAGCGGTGTCCGGCTTGTTTTGCTTGCTGATGTGACGACTGACATTTGCCCCTCCTAGTGCAGCGAATCTGAATCTTGCCAAGTACCGCGATGGCACCTATTATGCGCATATCAACTTATTTTTGCGCTCGTGGTAAACACGAAGCCTCACTTCACGGAGACATCATGCCCGTTTTTCACGCCCACATTCCCGCCGGTCGATTCTCGAAGGATCAGAAGAAAGCCATTGGTAATTCGCTGAACCGCTCGCTCGTGGAGGGACTCGGGATTCCGCCGGGCGACCGTTTCATCATGATTAGCGAGCACGGAGAGGACGAGTTGTTCATCGACCCCACCTTCATGGAGATGAGTCGGACCGCTGACGCAATGATTGTCACCGTGCTTATCGGCGCGCACCGCCCTCTCGACGACAAGCAGAAACTTCTCGCGGCGATCACCCGGCTGCTTCACGAAAACGTTGGCATTTCTCCGGACGATGTATTTATCGCCTTGGTACCGGTACCGAATGAAAATTTCTCTTTTGGCCGGGGCGTAGCCCAACTGGCAGAAGTTTCGCCCCGCTGGTGAGCACTGCGATAGGCTGGCGTTCGCCGTTCTTTGCATGGCGGAAATGGATTGTTCGATATCCGTAACATGTGAATTCATTCCGGCTGTATCAATCGACTACGACCGCTCGCTATCATGGTTTCAGTTACTCACTGGTGGAAACAGACTGAAGAGTCCATCAACAGGTCCGGTCTTGCGAAGCGCCCCTATCTATGGCTAAGCGATCGATTCGAATCGATCTCCCTGATACAACTGATTCTGTAATGCACAAGGAACGAAGATGACAACGCGGTTGGATGTGGAGTTTGAGGTTGAAGGCAATGAGCGACTGCGCGCTTGGCTGTTTGTGCCAGACGGGGCCACTGAACCCCGCCCAGCCATTTCGATGGCACATGGATATGCCGGCGTAAGGGAACATGGTCTGGAGCCGTTCGCGCGTGCTTTTGCTGATGCGGGCTTCGTCGTGCTGTTGCACGATCATCGTAATTTCGGGGCGAGCGACGGTGCGGTTCGGCAAGACGTGGATCCGTGGCGTCAGATCGCCGACTGGCGCCGGGCCATTTCCTACCTGGAGGAGCGACCCGAGGTCGATGCGTCGCGCATCGGCGTGTGGGGAACAAGCTACGCGGGTGGCCACGTTATCGTTCTCGGCGCGACCGACCGCAGGATACGTGCCGTTCTCTCGCAGGTTCCGACCATCAGCGGTTATGAACAGGGGCTGCGACGCATCCCTCCGGAGGGGATCACCGCGCTCGAAAGCGCACTTTCGGAAGATGAACGCGCGCAAGCTCGAGGCGAGCCGCCGCGTCGGCAAGCCGTTGTGAGTGCGGATCCTACGGTTCCCGCGTCATATCGCGCACAGGACGCCATCGATTTCTATCTGCAGTCCATGCCCCCTGGCATCTGGGAAAACAACGTGACGATTCGTTCGACCCGCGGGGCGCGCATGTACGAACCTGGCGTATGGGTTTCCCGCGTGTCGCCAACCCCGCTGTTGATGGTCGTCGCGCTGAACGACACAATCACGGTGACGGATCTTGCGCTCAAGGCCTATGAACAGGCCCTGCAGCCAAAGCGGCTGGTCACCATTCCGGGCGGACATTTCGACCCTTATCTGGGACAGTTCCCTGCTGCGAGTTCGGCAGCCGTTGCCTGGTTCAAAGAGCACCTTTCCTGAGCGAGGAAGGATTTCATGCCACACCTGACGCACTCGATCGAAGACGGTATGGCCGTCATCACCTTGCATAATCCGCCTCAGAACCGCCTTACACCGCAAATGGTCGACGAGTTGGATGCGGCGCTTACCGCGGTCGGCGAAAGCGATGCACGAGCGTTGCTGGTACGCGCCGAAGGCCCTGATTTCAGCTTCGGTGGCGATATCGTGGACTGGCCGGATATGAGTGCACGCGAACTTCGCACGCTGTTCGAGCGGTATATGAACTGCTTCAATCGGTTCGAGCGGCTATCGATTCCCACGGTCGCCGCGGTTCAAGGACTATGCTTCGGTGGCGGGCTCGAGTTGGCTGTACGCGCAGACATCATTTTTGCAGCGGAAACGGCTCGTTTTGGTCACCCGGAGCAATCGCTCGCCATCGTGACCCTACTAGGCGGGGTTTATCGCATTGCAGAGAGAGCCGGTCGCTCGAAAGCGATCGAATGGGCCTTGACGTCGGAGCAGGTGCCAGCAGCGGTCATGGAGCGTCACGGCGTGGTGAATCGGGTCGTGCCTGACGGCGAGCTGGCCGATGAAGCGACGGCGTTCGTGGTCAAGCTCGCTGCGGGGCCGACTCGCGCTCATGCAGCTCACAAGGCGCTCCTGCGAATCTGGGCAACAGGCGGTGTTACTGCGGCCGACGAGGCCATGTTTGACATTGCCATGCCGCTTTTCGATAGCAAGGACGTCAAGCTGGCGCTGCCAGCATCCGTCGAAGCCTTCCTGGCGAAGAAGCCACGGCCCGTTTTTCCGTTCACGGGTGAGTAGATCACTGCTGATGAATCCTGGATCACCGCACTGGTCGTTCATAGATTTCGCGTGTTCAAAGAACATGAACACGCATCCGCCAAGAACGACAAACGCGCGGCGTTCAATTATTTTACTTGTTCATACGAACACCAATTTAATCTGAACACCAATGCTCCCGCGCCATCTCACGGACGCCGGGGAGCCCTCGCCTAAACCAACCGTCTCTGTCGCCGGCTTCACGCCTGGGCCAGCGCCTCGTGTTGCTGGCAGTTGCAGAGTTTTCCGGGCACGGCTCCTGCCGACCGTATAGACTCAAACCCATGCAAGTTAGTTGATCTATCTCGTGGCGTTGGGCCGCCACGTGAAGCGCACATAGCCGGCGATCGGTGTGCCAGTTGCGTCGTGATGCGGCAAGACACCTGTTTGCTTGCCGAATGCACCCAGCAATGACGGAGGAAAGCAAATGTGTGATCTATGTGGTGATGCGCAGCACGAGCCTCAAGTATCGCGCCGGGATTTCCTGAAGACCGGCGCACTCGCGGCGCTCCTACCGTGGAGCGTGGGTGCCGCGATCGCGGCCGAGCCGCCAGCGCCAGGCGCATCGCCACCACCGAACTCGATCGAGCCTGCGGACGCGTTGAAGCGGTTGATGGATGGCAATGCGCGCTACGCGGCCAACGCACCGAACGAGCGCGACTTCTCATCGGGGCGTGCCGCCCGTGTCCAGGGACAGTATCCGATTGCCACGATCCTGAGCTGCGCCGATTCGCGCGTGGCGCCGGAGTTCGCGTTCGATCAGGGGCCGGGCGATCTTTTCGTGTTACGCGTCGCGGGTAACGTCGTGAACCCGGATCTGCTGGCATCCGTCGAATACGGCGCCCAGTTCCTGGGGGTGCCGCTAATCATGGTGCTAGGCCACACCGGATGCGGCGCGGTCGACGCCGCAATCAAAGTGCTGAAGGCCAAGACGGTCCTTCCGGGCCATTTGCCGGGACTCATCGCCGCGATCAAACCGGCCGTCATCGCCGCCGGGAAAATGCAGACCGGCAATTTGCTGGACAACGCGGTCGCCGAGAACGTGCGACGGCAGGTGGCTCAACTGAAGAACTCACCGCCGATCGTCCAAAAACTTTACGCGGGCAAGAAGATCGACATTGTTGGCGGCGTGTATGACCTTGCCACCGGCAAGATTGCACTCGTCTAAATCGTTTTGGTTCTGCGCATGGTATGCGTTTACATTTCTCCCGGCAGACGGCTATTCCGGGCGCCACCTCTTTCAGCAACCCCAGCGCCGGAGTTCAAATAGGCATCCAGGTCATGCGACATCGCGGTAGAGCGCTCCACGAGGAAGTCGAGGAGCGCCCGCACGCGTGGCGCCATATACCTGCTACGTTGGTACAGGGCGTGCACAGGAACATCCGGAGACCGCCACTCCGGCATCAGAATAGTTAGTTTCCCCGTGCGCAGGTCCGATGCGATGTCCCATACCGATTTCATCGCTATACCGTAACCAGCCACTGCCCACTCGCGCGCGAGCGCACCGTCGTTGGTCTCCCTGGCATTTGCAAGGGGCACGGTATAAGTCTCGACCTCACCGCCGCGCGTGAACCGCCAGTCGTTCGCAGGCCCGGATGCCGTCGCAAGGATGATGCAATCGAACCGCTCCAAATCCTGCGGGCGCTCAGGCACCCCGTGCGTTGTCACATACTCGGGCGACGCACAAAGCACGCGTCGATTAGGCCCCAGGCGCCGTGCGACAAGCGAACTGTCTGGGGGCACGCCAAATCGGATCGCAAGGTCAATGTCGTCGAACAACAGATTCGACAACGAATCGGACAAGATCAACGCGAGCGTGACCTCCGGATATTGCACGTTGAACTCGTCAAGCCAGCCCTTGAGGACATGGCGCCCGAAATCCGAGGTAGCCGAAATCCGCACCTTCCCGCGAACAATGCTCCGACCGGCATGTAGCGCCGCATGCGCATCCTCCAGGGACTGAAGCGCCTGCTGACAATGCAGCAGATAAATCCGCCCCTCCTCGGTGAGCCTTAGCTGGCGCGTCGTGCGTTCAAACAGCCGCGTATGCAGGCTCGTCTCCAGTTTCACGAGGCGTGCGCTCGCGGCAGCGGGAGACAGCCCGAGCTTACGTCCGGCCGCCGATAGCCCGCCCAGGTTCGCCGCTTCGACAAAAAGCCGGATGTCGCCGAGGTTCTCCACCATACTTCCGTTATTTTTGAAGTTCATTCAAAATCGTACGCCAATTATCAAAGTGCGCTGAGCTTCGCACAATGTGCAACTTAAGTACTCAGGCGGCGCCCCCTTAATTGCACGGGACCCCATGCCAACCCGGCGTAACCGTACCGAAAGATACTTCCATGTCCATCCTTGATCCGTCCACCGCTATCGGCTTTGCCTTCAACCCGCTCGACCGGCGAAACGAAAAGCGCGACGATGCCACGTTTATCGATAGTTTGCGACACGATCCGTCAACACGTTTTATCGTCTTCTCCGCGGATATTCCAGTGCTGAAGCGCGGTAATGAACATGAAATTCTTTTCTCGGCAAGCGAAGTGTCTGAGTTCGGCCCCCCGGTTCAGGTCGTTTTTCTAGGACAGGCTGACACCGGGTCGGCACGCTTCGCCCTCGGGTTCGATCAGGGTGTGTTCGCTCCCCCTTCACTGTCGGCACGCTTCGAACTGATCGATCTGCGTTCAATTGCAGTTAGCGGCCTGGTCCCGCCCGGTCTACTGGGCGCACTCGGTCAGGCCAAAGCAATGCTCGATTGGCATCGGCGCCATCGCTTCTGCGCGAATTGCGGCCAACCGAGCCGGGCGTCGGCCGCAGGCTGGCGACGTTCGTGCGACGCTTGCGGATCGCAACATTTTCCACGAGTCGATCCGGTCGTGATCATGTTAGGCATCAACGGCGATCACTGTCTGCTGGGACGTCAGCGTCAGTTCGCAACGGGCATGTACTCGGCGCTTGCCGGCTTCGTTGAGCCCGGCGAAACAGTGGAAGACGCGGTACGCCGCGAAGTGCTTGAGGAGGCCGGCGTGCATTGTTCTCAGGTCACCTATTTCGCATCTCAGCCCTGGCCGTTTCCGTCATCACTGATGATCGGCTGTTTCGCTCGGGCGAACGATACGGAAATCATCGTTGACACGACAGAACTGGAAGACGCGCGCTGGTTTTCACGAGAAGAAGTCGCCGAAATGTTGTCCGGCACGCACGCTAAAGGACTGTCCGCACCCAAGCCCTTCGCCATTGCACACCATCTGCTCCGCGCGTTCGCCAATGAAGGCGCTGCGGTTCTGCGCACTACTGAACCGGTTTCACCGTCGCCTGCTTCGTCAAACTAAACAGATTCCGTCCGTGCCGGCAGCCTTGCGCTTTTCAACGAGCCGAGCGAACCCGCCCGGTCGGCAGGCTGACGCACATCATTGCGACGACGCCGGGCGGATCGACGCGGAGATGTCGCGGCTGACCGCGACGAGGGCCCGGCTGTAGGCAGCCACCAACGCATCGTAACCGGCGCCAGCACAGTGCTCTTGCACGGTGCTGCGGCCACTGCGCGGCGAACCTTTCCCGGGCGGCGACACCGACCACAACACGTCGACCGTCGCCGCATCGCCGAGCGCGCCGTCAAAGCGCTGGACATCGAGTTGCACCCGGTAGGCCGAGGCCGGATCGACGCCAATCGGGCGGGTGGACACGTACGCGCTGTCGAGCAGACGCGCGAGATCGGCGCGTATCACGTTCGGGATCTGGGTTTTCAAGGGATCCGCCCAACGGGCGAATTCGTCGATCTCGACCTTGCTGTCACTGGAGCGAACCACGATCTGCGGCCGATCGACGAGTTCAGGCACCGTCACCACCCCGATCAGCACCGTGATCGGGGTGGCGGCGGGGGCGCTCGCCTGCGGCGCCTGGGGACTCAACGTATAGAACTCCGACTTCGGCGACGACGCACAACCGCACAACGCGGCGAGCGCCACCGCCATGGCAATGGGTAAGGATCGGCGCATCATTTCTTATCCTCCAGCTTGCCCCGGATCAGCGCCTCTGGATGGCGTTCGAGATAGTCCGCCAAGGTACGGAAGGCCGCCGCCGTGCGCGCCATTTCCTTCATGGCGTCGCCAGTGTTCTGCGCCAGCGCGGAGTCGGGCTGCAGCGCGCTATTCGCCGAATTCAGAGCCGTCTGGGCGGCCGAGAGCGTGTCACGCGCCTGCGGCATGACCTCGGTGCGCAACTCTTTGAGCAGGGCATCCGCTTCGGCCAGTGTCTTTTGCGCATTGTTGCCGATGCCTTCGAACGGAATCTTGTTCAGCTTCGCCACCAGACTGGCGACCGAATCCTGCAGTGACTGCAGTCCGCCCGGCACGGTCGGTATTTCCGGCGGCGTCGCGTTCCAGTCGATCCCGGCCTTGGCTGCAGTGGGGAAGAAATCGAGCGCGACATACAACTGCCCGGTCAACAGGTTGCCGGTTCGAAGCTGCGCGCGCAGGCCGAGTGCGACCAGCCTTTCCGCCAGCTGGTGGGGATCCGATGAGAGCCGGCCTCCGGACGCGCCAGACTGGTAACGCGACGTGAACCGCTCCGGATAAAGGCGCACCTCGACCGGAATGCTGAACTGCTTCGTGGCTTGATCGAAACGCGTATAGATCGCCGCCACCTCGCCCACCACGATGCCGCGGAAATCGACCGGCGCACCGATGGTCAGCCCGCGTACCGAGTCGTTAAAATTGAATACGTAGGTATCCACAATTTTGTCATGGCGCTTCATGGCCTCCGCACGATCCTCGAAAAGCGTGAATCGGGTACGAACCGCAGCCTCGGGCTGACTGCTCGTTTCCTCCGGCGTCTGAAATGCAAGACCGCCGATCAGGATCGCCACCAGCGACTGCGTATTGACCTTGATACCATTGGTGTCGAGCGACACATCGACACCGCTTGCATGCCAGAAGCGCGTATCGTTCTGGACGTACCTGTCATAGGGCGCGTTGATGAAGGCGTGCAGCGTGACGCCTTTGCCGTCCGGGTCGAGCGCGTATGAGGTGATCTGTCCGACCTGCAGGCGTCTGAAGAAGATGGGAGAGCCGACATCGAGCGATCCCATGTCATCGCTCTTCAATACGAACTCCCGCCCCGGCACGCCGCTGGCGAAGACCGGCGGCGACTCGAGTCCGACATAGTCGCGCCGCGACTTCGCTGAAGTACCCACATCCATGCCAATGAAGGAACCGGACAGCAGCGTGCCGATGCCCGACACCGTGCCTCCGGAAATCCGCGGGCGCACGACCCAGAAACGCGTATCGTCGAGCAGCATGCTCGATGCGTCCTTGACCAGTTCGGCGGTCGCGACAACGCTGCTGTGGTCTCTCGACAAGGTCACGCTCTTGACCACGCCAACATCCACGTTCTTGAACTTGATTTTGGTCTTGCCCGCTTCGAGACCTTCGCCGGTCGCGAAGCTGATGGTGACCGTCGGCCCCTGTTCGAGGACCGCCTTGACCGCAAGCCAGCCGCCGATCAGCACCGCGATGATCGGCACCAGCCAGACGACCTGCATGCGCCAGCGCGAGCGCGGCGTCGCTACCGCTTCGGGAAGCTCCGGCGGCCCGGGAGGTCTAGACATGATGATCCTCCGTTGCGTCCCAGATCAGGCGCGGGTCGAACGACATCGCCGCGAACATGGTCAGCACCACTACCGAACCGAACGCGACTGCGGCGGGTCCCGCCTGGATCGTGGCGAGCGCGTTGAACTGCACGAGCGCGACCAGAATGGTGATGACATAGATATCGAGCATCGACCAGCGGCCGACCAGCTCCACTAGCCGATAGATGCGGGTTCGTTGCTGCAACAGCGTGTTCGAGCGCAGCTGTGTGGAGATCACAAGGTAAATGAGCGCGATGATCTTGAGCATCGGCACAGCGATGCTCGCAATGAACACCACCGCGGCAAGCGGCCACGCCCCCGAGGTCCATAGGTAGACGACACCGCTCAATATCGTGTCTTTCTCGGAGCCGAACAGCGAACTGGTGTTCATGACAGGCAACACGTTCGCCGGGATGTACAGCACCATGGCAGCAATCAGGAACGCCCAGGTCCGCGCGAAGCTATCGGGTTTGCGCGTGTGAAGATGCGCGCCGCAGCGCGGACAGCCGGCGTCATGCAGGTAGCCGCGCGAATGCACCAGCAACCCGCAACTGTGACAACTCAGCAGGCCGCAACGCATGGCGGTGGGTGCGGATGACCTCGCGGCCTCGTGCAGATCGGTGACAAAAGCTTCGCGTTCGCCCATCCGCTGCCAGAGCGCGCGCGGATCGAACGCCGAATTGGCCGCCGCCAGCAGCAGCATCAGCGCACCGAACGACCAGAGCGCAACGCCCGGCACGACGCTCGCAATGTGCGCCAGTTTGACCAGCGCCACCAGCATGCCGAGGATCAGCACCTCGGTCATGCCCCACGGCCGCGCCAGATGCATCAGGCGAAATACGATGTCGACTCCGTACGGCCGGCGGTGAAGCCACAGCGGCACCAGCAGATACGTCATCGTCGTCATCTGCAGCAACGGCATCAGTAACGTCGTGGCGAACACCAGCCCCGCAAGCGGCCACATGCCGTCGTTGTACAGGATGCGGACGGCACCGAGCAACGTCGTCTCCACGAGATCCCCATTGACCGCCAGGCCGACAATCGGATACAGGTTGCTGATCACGAACAGCACGGCCGAGGCGAGCGTAAAGGCGAGCGCCCGATCGACGCTGTCTGGACGAGCGCGATACAGTTCCGCCTGACAGCGGCAGCAGCGCAGAACGCCATCGCGCGGCAGCGCCGTTTCGCGTTGCAGCAGATCGCATTCGTGGCAGGCAATGAGACGCGTCGGGGTCGCCGCGCTTGTCACGGTGGGGGTCATTTGGGCTGCTCCGCACCTGGCACTGTCTCCGCCGGATTAGCCGGTGGATTAGCCGGTGGATTAGCCGGTGGATTAGCCGATGGATTAGCTGAAGGACTAGCCGACGGGTTTGCCGCTTGAGCGGCCACCTGCGCCACACTGCGCTGCCCCATCACCCGCCCCGTCATCGCCTCGGCCTGCACGACCCACCCGCCGCCCATCGCCTTGTAAAGACCGATCAGCGAGCTGAACACCAGGCCATTGGTCTGCGTATAGCTGAGCTGCGCGTTGAACAGGCTGCGCTCGGCGTCGAGCACCTCGATGTAGCTCGTGTAGCCACCTTCGAAACGCAGCCGCGCGAGCCGCGCGTATGTGCGCAACGCCTCCACCTGGCGCGCCTGCACGATCAGTTGTTCGCGCGACTTCTGCAGCGCGATGAGCGCATCGTCGACTTCCTGGAACGCGGTTTGAATCGCCTGCTGATACTGGATCAGCGCCTGTTGCTGTTGCGCCTCGGCCTGGCTGACCTGACCGCCGATGCTGCCCGCCGTAAAGATCGGCACGGTCAACGAGCCGGCGTACGACCAGACGCGCGCAGGCCCGGTGAACAGCTTCGAGAACTGTCCGCTCGTCGAGCCGAACAGACCCGTCAGCGAGATTTGCGGAAAATACAGCGCGCGCGCCGCGCCGATCAGCGCATTGGCGGCGACGAGGTTTTGCTCGGCCTGCAGCAGATCGGGACGGCGCTCCAGCAGATCGGACGGCAGACCGGCAGGCACCACAGGCAACACCAGTTCGGTCAGCTCGCGGCCGCGCAGAATCGGGCCGGGGTTGCGCCCGAGCAGCACCGACAACGCGTCTTCCTGCTGCGCGATCTGCGCCTCGAGTTGCGGAATCGTCGCGAGCGATGCTTCATATTCGGACTGGCTCTGCGCGAGTTCCATCTGCGAGACATCGCCGCCGGAGAAACGCGCCTGGAATACTTTGACCGATCCCGCGCGGCTGTCGGTGGTCGCTCTCGCGATCGCCAGCTGCTGGTCGAGATCACGCAGATTGATGTAAGCGGTGGCCACCGAAGCAACCAGCGAGAGAATCGTCGCGCGTCGGCCTTCCTCGCTCGCGAGCAGGCTCGCACGCGCCGACTCGGTCTCTCGGCGTACCCGCCCAAAGAGGTCCAGCTCCCACGCCACGGTCAACGGCGCCGAAAACGCGTTGTAGACGGGACCAAAGCCCGCGGGCAACGGTGTCGGCCCGGACTGGGAAGCACGCTGACGCGACGCGTCGAAGCCGGCGCTGATCTGCGGAAACAGCGCCGAGCGTGTCGTCACGAACTGACCGAGAAACTGGTCGACTCGGGCCGCCGCGATCTTCACATCCTTGTTGTCCGCGAGCGCCGCCAGAATCAGATCGTTCAGAACCGGGTCCTGAAACTGCTCCCACCACGGCGCGTTGGCCACCTCAGCGGTTTCACCGGCTTCGAAACGAAAGTTCGCGGGCGTCGCCACATTCGGGCGCACGTAGTCAGGACCGAACAGGCAACCGCCCAGTCCCATTGCGAGCAGCAAGGCGGGGACCACGCGCAGCGGGAACGCAGAGGCTCGCATGTCAGTCGCCCTCATGCTGCGCGGACGGCGTGGTCGCGGCACCGCCGCCGGATCCCGTGGGCGCAACCGGACCTGTGCCGTCGCCCATCGCAGGGCCACCGCTCGCCCCCGGCGTCTTCTTGCCGCCGCTCTTTTCCGACATGGTTTCGAGCA
This sequence comes from Paraburkholderia phytofirmans OLGA172, assembly GCF_001634365.1. Classification (NCBI taxonomy): domain Bacteria; kingdom Pseudomonadati; phylum Pseudomonadota; class Betaproteobacteria; order Burkholderiales; family Burkholderiaceae; genus Paraburkholderia; species Paraburkholderia phytofirmans. Next base: position 1,973,143 of record NZ_CP014578.1, on the reverse strand, counting down.
CGTAGAAGAACATCGGAATAAAGAACACCGCGATCACCGTCGCGCCGAGCATGCCGCCGATCACCCCGGTGCCGATCGAATGCCGGCTGTTGGCCGACGCGCCAAGCGCAATGGCAAGCGGCACGCAACCGAGAATGAACGCGAGCGAGGTCATCACGATCGGCCGCAGCCGCTCGGTTGCCGCCGTGACCGCCGCGTCGTATACCGACTCGCCGGCCTCGCGATTAAGCACCGCGAACTCGAAGATCAGAATTGCGTTCTTGGCTGCGAGCGCGACCAGCATGGTCAAGCCGATCTGGAAGTACACGTCGTTCTCAAGCCCACGCAACAGAATCGCGAGCAGCGCGCCGAACAACGCGAACGGCACCGCCAGCAGCACACCGAACGGCAAGCTCCACTTCTCGTATTGCGCGGCAAGAATCAGGAACACCATCACGAGGCCAAACACGAACACGAGCCCCGAGGTGCCACCCGATTGCCGCGCTTCGTAAGCCTCACCGCTCCAGCCCACGCCGTAGCCCGACGGCATCACCTGATCGGCCACTTCCTCGAGTGCATTGATGACTTGCCCGGAGCTGTATCCCGGCGCGCCGTTCGCCGTGATCTTGACTGCCGGAAAGTTGTTAAACCGCGTGACCAGATCCGGGCCGGTGACGTACCGGGAGTTCACCACCGCCTTCAGCGGCACCATGTTGTTCGTCTTGCTGCGTACGTAAAGCTGGCTCAGATCCTGCGGCGTCAGTCGGTACTGCGGCTCGGCCTGCAGGATGACCTGCCACAGCCTGCTCGAACGATTGAACTGCGAGACGTAGAGCGAGCCGAACATCGTCTGCATCGCGCTATACACTTCCTCGATCGGTACGCCGAGCGTTTCCGACTTGTCGCGATCAACGTCGACCAGCAACTGCTGCGACGACGCATTGAAAGTGGACGTGACACGCGCCAGTTCCGGCCGGCTTTTCGCCTTTGCCACGAAGTCGTCCACCACCCCGGCGAGCTGCGCGATGGTTGCATCGCCCTTGCTCTGAATCCACATCTCGGTGCCGCCGGTCGTGCCAAGACCCGGAATCGACGGCGGATTGACCGGCAGGATGATCCCTTCCTTCACCGTGGAGAGATTCTTGTAGGCGTCGATCAACACCGCCTTCGCATTCTGGGTCTTGATATTGGCAAACTTGTAGCGCTCATCGAAACTCTTGAAGCCGATGAAAAACGCACTAGCGTTATTCTTGTTCTGACTGTCCAGCAGGCTGAAGCCGTCGACGATCGTCACGCTGCTTACCGCCGGCTGTTTCATGAAGTAATCGGTGACGCGTTGCGACACGTCGCCGGTTCGATCCAGACTCGCCGCGTCCGGCATGATGATCGCGCCGAGCAGATAGCCCTGATCTTCAGGCGGCAGGAACGAGGTCGGAATGGTGCGCATCATCACCACCGCCAGCGCGGCCATGCCGACAAACAGCAACAATGCGACCACGAAGCGTTTGATCACCAGTTTGACCACGGACGTGTAGCTGTCCGTCATCTTCTCGAAGTTCCTGTCGAACCATTTGAAGAACCCTTTCTTCTCATGGTGGCCGGGCTTCAGCAGCAACGCGGCCAGCGCCGGTGACAGCGTCAGCGCGACCACCCCGGAGAAAATGACCGAGATCGCGATGGTGATGGCGAACTGCTTGTACAACTGCCCCGTAATGCCGCCGAGAAACGCCACCGGCACAAACACCGCGCACAGCACGAGCACGATCGCGACAACCGGGCCGGCCACTTCGTCCATCGCGCGCCTCGCGGCATCCTTCGGACTCAGCTTGTGGACATTCATATTCCGCTCGACGTTCTCGATCACCACGATCGCGTCGTCCACCACGATGCCGATCGCGAGGACCATGCCGAACAGCGTCAGCATATTGATCGAGAAGCCGAGCGCGAGCATGCCCATGAAGGTGCCCATGATCGACACCGGCACCGCCAGAACCGGAATCAGCGTGGCACGCAGACTTTGCAGGAACACGAACACCACGATCACGACCAGAACGAGCGCTTCAAAGAACGTGTGCACGACATCCGTGATCGACGCTCGCGTAAAATCGGTCGTGTCCATGGCGATGCTGTAGTCGAGCCCTTCCGGAAAGGTCTTTTTCATCTCGGTGAGGGTCGCGTGCACCTGCTTCGAGACGTCGAGCGCATTGGCGCCAGGCTGCTGATACACCGCGATCACAGTGGCCGGCTTGCCCTGAAAGCGGCTACGGATCGAATAATCCTTCTGCCCCAGTTCGGCGCGGCCGACGTCCTTCAGCCGGACGATCGCGGCATCGCCACTGGCCGCCCGGATGATGATGTTGTCGAACTCCGCGGGGTCGCTCAAGCGGCCCGTGGTGGTCACAGCAAACGACTGCTCGACCGGTGCGCCGGTGGGCGACTGCCCGAGACGGCCTACCGCGAATTGCTGGTTCTGATTGGCGACCGCGCGTTGCACGTCACCCGCGGTGATGCCCAGTTGCGCCATGCGGTCTGGCTTGAGCCAGATGCGCATCGCGTAATCCGGCGTGCCGAAGATAGACGATTGATTCGCACCCGGGATGCGCTTGAGCGCATCCAGGACGTAGATGTTCGCGTAGTTGGCGATATAGGTCGCGTCGTAGCGATCGCTCGGCGAATAGATCGCGATCACCATCATGAACGCCGACGACTTCTTCTGCACCTGAATGCCTTGCGACTGCACCGAAGAGGGCAGTTGCGGCAGCGCGAGGTTCACGCGGTTCTGCACGTCGACCTGCGCCAATTCCGGATTGGTGCCGATCTGGAAGTACGCGTTGACGGTCAGATTGCCCGTGGATGAACTCGACGAGTTCATGTAGATCATGTTGTCCGCGCCGTTCACCTGCTGCTCGATCGGTGCGGCCACGTTGTTGGCCACCACGTCGGCGCTGGCGCCTGGGTAGTTTGCCGAGATGGTGATCTGCGGCGGCGTGACGTCCGGATACTGCGCGATCGGCAGGTTGAACATCGCCACCGCGCCGCCAAGCGTGATGACAATCGAAATCACTGACGCAAAAATTGGGCGGTCGATGCAGTAACGGGAGATATTCATGTCGCAACCCCCTTACTGCGTGGCAGTCGTGGCAGTCGCGGCAGCCGTGGCGGTCGTGGCGGTCGTGGCAGCCGGGTGCTCCTTCGAACTGCCATCGCCCCCCGCTGGCGCATCGAGCGCAGCGGGGGCATCGAGCGCAGCGGGGGCATCGAGCGCAGCGGGGGCAGCGGGCGCGGCCGGCGCCGCGACGATTTTCAGCGGCACATCGGCGGCCACACGGATCGCGCCGTCCACCACCACCCGCTCACCCGGCTGCAACCCCTGGGTGATGAACCAGTCGTCGCCATGCCATTCGCCCACTTCCACGACCCGCTGATGGGCCTTCGAATCGTTGTCGACCACCCACACGAAGTGGCTCTTCGAGCCCTGCAATACCGCACGTTGCGGCACGAGGATCGCGTTCGGGCGCGTGGCGCCGGACACGCGGGCCCGCACGAACTGGCCGGGACGCAAGGTGCCTTGCGGATTGGCGAAAGACGCCCGCACGAGGAACGTGCCGGTCTCGTTGCTGAAAGCAGGATTGGTGAAGCTGATATGGCCGTGCTCCGGAAACTCGGTGCCATCCGCCAGGATCACCGTCACCTCGAAATCCTGATTGGCCGGAACCCGCAGGTGGCCTTTCGCGATGTCGTCGCGGAACTTCAGCAACTCGTTTTCCGAAATGCTGAAGTTGACCCACATCGGATCGAGTTGATAGACATAGGTGAGCAGCCCCGACGCCGAGGCGGTGACAAAGCTGCCGTCCTGTTGCCTCGCGAAGCTGGATAAGCCGGTGAGCGGTGACTTGATCGTCGTGTAGCCAAGGTTCAACTGCGCGGTTTGCACCTGGCCAAGTGCTGCCAGCACCGCAGCTTCAGCCTGCTTTTCATTGCCTGTCGCGTCGTCGAGATCCTTCTGGCTCAACGCATTTTGTGCGGCCAGCGGAATCACGCGCGCGAGATTTGCCTTCGCGACCGTCAGGCGCGCCTGCTGCTGTGCAAGCTGGCCTTTCGCCGTTTGCAGCGCGGCCTCGAAGGGCTTCGCGTCCATCTGGAAGAGCGTCTGCCCGGCGTGAACCATTTGCCCTTCGGTATAGAGCCGCTTGTCGAGAAAACCGTCCACGCGCGCACGAATCTCGACCTCGCGTGAACTCTGGGTTTGTGCGGTGTATTCGAAATCGACGGGCGTGTCGCGCTGCGTCACCGGCATCACGGTGACCTCGATCGCGCCGGCGGCCGGCAGCGTAGCGGCTTTGTGGCAGGCGGCGCACAGCGCAAGCGCGGCGAGCCCGGCAATCGCGAAACCTAGGCGGTTCCTGCTCATGGCTGTCACTCCCGTCCCGATCGATGTCTACTGAACCGTGTAGCCACGGCCGGTCATGCAAGCCGCCACTGCCCGATTGAACGTCGCCATCTGCTGGGACGTCTGTTGCTGCCCCGCCTGCTGCTGCGCGGCCTCGGCCTGATTGGCGCGGCGCTGGCGCACGCCGCCAGCCGCTGTGCCGGTAACCGCACCGATCGCAGCGCCCTTCCCGGCGTTGCCTGCGATTGCGCCCACTGCTGCGCCCACGGCGGCGCCCCCGGCTGCGCCCTTGACCGCACCACCCTGCTTTGGCGCAGCGCCAGGTTGACCGGATTGCTGGGCAATCGCGACCGGATCGACACCGGTCGTCTGCTTCGCCCATAGCTGACACTCCGCGGTGTCCGTGTTTTGCTTCTGCGCGCTCTGCCCCTTGGCCGGATAGATGATGGGCTGCTGCGCGGCGGCTGCAAATGTCAGCACCCCTGCCACCAGACCTATTGCGACTCGTTGCATTCGTTGCATGGCTTGAGGACCTCGATCTTCTACGGTCGCCCCATTTACTGGCTAACGGCTGTCAATGTCCGCGCAATGCGCGAGCGATTTCCCGATCGCGCGTCCGGCGCGGCGTGCATGGCCGAGGTGATTCGCGTTAGAACATCGGTGGCCACGACCGTGCGGGATAGTGCGCACTTCATTCGTCAAACTTAACAATTCTCTGCCCCTGAACGCCCAGGCCCGCCATCAAACCCTGTTGGCCAAAAATGAACGCATAGACATCTGACTGCAATGTCGTAGTTGTCATCGACTTCGCCATCCCTGCATCCACCACCACGACGCTCGGTCCCACACCAACGGACAATCCGGTGCCACTCGTGAGCGACGTGATTGCCGGGTCGGTCATGAGAAACATCGCCTCCGAAAAGGTTTGTGCGCCTGCTTGCATCCCGTATGAAACGCCGCGCACTCTGTAGTACCCAAGGATCTTGCCGTCCGGACCAAACATCACGCCCTTTCCACCCTGCGCACCGACTATCAACCCAGCCTTGACGATGCTCGGAAACACGACGACGGCTTTCGCCTGGTATTGGAGATCCTTCGCCTTCGGAGTGCTGTCGAATAGTTGCTGCAGTGCCTGACGTGCCTGCGCGTCTAACTCGGGGTCCCCGCCATTGGCAACAGTCGGGTTCGTTGAGCACGCCACGGCGAACAGAAAGAAGGGAACCGCGAGAATTAGCCGAAGGTACTTGATCATGATGCGTGCTCCATTCAGAAATTGACACCACGGTGTGAAATGCGTTTCCGCCTTAAATTCTTCGCGGGCAACGTGAATAGTGGTATTTGCGTCCAGTTAAAACAATTGGCCTTTGGTCCAATATCGCCTGAATACGCAAGCGCACAGGCTTGCGCTACGGTGGCTGATCGCCTTCAAGGGCAGCGCGTACCGTCTTGACAAACAGTTCGTCGTTGAACGGCTTGCGCAAATAGGCGACCGCGCCGGCCGCGAGCGCGTGCTCGCGCACGCCGATGTCGTCGTGGGCGGTGATGAAAATGACAGGTATGCCACTGCCGGCCAGGCGTCGCTGGACTTCCAGCCCGTTCAACCCTGGCATCTGCACGTCGAGCACGACGCAGTCAGGGTGATATGACGGCATGGACGCCAGGACTTCGAGGAACGCGTCGCCGCTGGCGAACGTTTCGGCAGCGAGCCCGATCGAGCGCAGCAATCGCCTGATCGCCCGGCTTACCGATTCATCGTCATCGACAACGACAACGAATGGTTTGAGTTTTCCCATTGAACGTAGTCCGGTATCCGGGAGTGCGCGCTAGTGCACTCCTCCATACGACAGACTATGAGTCAGGCAGGATTGCCGATATTGGACCTTGGTCCCTAGTCGGTGCCAGAGAGCAAAAAAGGCGGCGCTATTTCTGCGAGGACATCACGGAGAAAGGTGCGTGGGGAGGCCCTGCCGCGCTTGAACTGCTCAACCACGCACTAGCGCCTGTCGCGTCGTTGCGTGTCATTGAAGTGATACCCGGTGTGCGCATCCTGTGCGACCTCACCCGCCGGAACATCCATCGCCCAGGCTCATCGATTCAATTGCATCCCTGACTGTTGGCGCTCCGATAGCACGTCTTGCCACTCGGGCTTTTATACACGCCCTTGCCGTTCTTTGTCTTGGCCTCTCCGCCCTTGCTTGTCTGGGTCGTCGTGACACCGTTCTGATTTTTTTGGGCCTTCCACGCGTTACCCGTATTCGGGTTGTAGCCGCCAGCCGTCTGTCCGTTGCCGCACACGGTCTCGCCGCGCGCGTTGGTGGCGCAGTTCGCGAATGCGCTCGAAGACACCACGATGCATGCCAATGCAAGCGGGACAGCGAATGTGCGTACAGAAACAATCATGATTTTCTCCCATGAATAGCACGGCTGGACTCGCGCATCTTTCAGACTAGTCGGATGCGACCGTACGCGCATTGGACTTTGGTCCTATTTCCAATACCGCTGGTTCAATCGCTGATCGTGCTTGAGTGCGGGAGCAGCAGAGCCAACGCCCGCGCGATCGAGCGGCTACTGGCCAAGAATGGCGAGCGCTGCGCGCATGGGCTCAGGCGAGATTCTGACTATCCCATTGAGAGGTGTGTTCATTTCCAGAATCAGAAAGATCGCGCCGGCAGTCGACAGTGCACACATGGCTAGCGCTGTCATGGTCGTACCGTTGCGAGGCGCGAACAAACCAAACGTGCCGAAGAGAATGGCTAGCCAGGACACCAGAACCACCAGCAGCGGCACGGGGATCGAGCCCTTCTGCTGGAGTAACGCCAGCCAGCGCGCGGCGAACACTTCATCGACGATCTGGAGGGCGCGTGCCTGCAACTGACTTTGCACCGCATTGTGCGGTGAGAGTTCCTCCACCTTGCGCTGGAAGTCCTCGCCCCTTGCCACTGCCTCGGGCCCGCTCATTTTCGCCAACTGCGACGGATCGCCGGAAGCGAGCACCTCGATCGACGCGGCGGTGATACGTTTAAGCAAGCCGCGAATCTCCTGCGTTTCCGGTCCATATCTGGCCAGGACGCGATCAAGGCGCACGATGTCAACGGCACTATGCACAACTTCGCTATTCGTCGTGTCGAACGAGGCTTTTGCCGACGAAATCAGCAGGCCAAGCACTAACGCGGCCATGGTAGCGACCAGGCCGGTCGCCAGTTTGACGACACTGATTGATTCATCGCTAAGGTGGTGTTGCGGCAGTACGACGCGCAGATACGAACCCAGCAGCGCACTGCCGACAACGCTTATGAACACAATCAAAGCAACGACGAGGTGGCTCACCCGGCAATCCTCCGCTTCTGGTTTTTCGCTTAACCCCCGTCTTCGAAGCGGGGGCGTTGGCCGGCACGACGTCTTCGTGGACCCGACGTTGCCCGTGTTTCCCCGAATCGCACGATTGACGAAATCTGGCCATGCCCTCTTACTGTTGCGCATCTTGCTCGCCGCGCGGCTGCATGCAATTGGACCAAGGTCCAATTGCATATGCGCGGTAGTGAACCTATCTTTTTAGCTGCACCACTGACGACAATCGCGACCCGGCCGCCAACAGCCGTACCCCGTATCTGCTCATTCGCCTTCCGTCCCTGGCACGGGTCGCGCTGCGGAAGTGCCGTGAGGCGGACAGGAGCAAAGCATTGTGACTTCCAGACTGCCCATCCGAGTGTTGGCGCTGGCACTGGCGTTGTCGGCCATGCAGCCGAGCCGCGCCGCGACTCAAGACCCTGGTTGGCCACGTGAAATGGTCCAGGGGGACGCGACCCTCACCTATTACCAGCCACAGATCGACGACTGGAAAGACTTCAAGGAACTGACCGGTCGAATGGCGATTAGCATCACCCCGCGCGGTGGCAAGCCACAGGTGGGCGTGATCACGATGCAAATGCACACTGACGTGGATATCGACAGTCGCAACGTACTTCTGAGCAGTCCGCAAATTACCGGCACCGCTTTCCCCGGCACGGACCAGGCAACGAGCCAGAAGCTGGATCAGCTGGTGCGAAAGTTTCTCAATCCGCAGGCGTCGCTGACCTTGTCGATGGATCGGCTGGTGGCGAGCATAGACAAGAAACAGGCCGCACCGGTCGTCGCCGTCAAGAGCGATCCACCGGCCATCTTTGTCAGTTTCGGGCCGGCGGTCCTGCTGTTTGTGGATGGCGACCCGGTACCCGCGCCGATCCAGAATTCAGATGTCACATTCGTGGTCAACGCCAGTTGGCCACTGTTCGTCGACAACGCCGCCCACCAGTACTACCTGTTCACCGGTCAATCGTGGATGACGTCGACCGACCTGAAAACCGGCTGGGCGGAAACGAAGACACTCCCAGCCAAGATGACGAAGATTCCTGCCGACCCCACCTGGACGGATCTGAAGCCCTTCATTCCGCCGTCTGCGAAGCACGCTGCGAAGCCGCCGGCGGTCTTCTTCAGCAGTACGCCGGCTGAGCTGATCGTGTTCGACGGCCAACCGGTTTACACCGCGATCCCCGGCACAGGACTGGTGTTCGCGAAGAATACCGATAGCGACGTGTTCGTCTATGCGCCGACCAAGACTTACTACTATCTGACGGCAGGCCGCTGGTTTTCGTCGCCCAACCCCAGCGGGCCATGGACGTTCGCAACCAACCAGCTACCGGCCGATTTCGCCAGAATTCCTCGCGACAGCCCGGCCTCGCGAGTCCTCGCTTCCGTGCCGGGCACGCCGGAGGCCAACGACGCGGTGCTGCTCGCGCAGATTCCGACGACGGTTGAAGTCAACCCTGCTGCCGCGGCGGCCGAGATCAAGGTCGCCTACAGCGGCGAGCCAAATTTCGCACCGATCGAAGGCACCACGCTCGCCTACGCAACCAACACGCCCGACAAGATCATCAAGGTGCAGAATCACTATTACCTCTGTTCGCGGGGCGTATGGTTCGATTCGCCATCGCCGGCCGGACCCTGGCAAACCAGCAGTTCAGTGCCTCAGGTGATCTATACGATCCCGCCGGCCTCGCCCGTTTATAACGTCACTTACGTGACACAACAGGTCGTGCCGGGCGGCTCTGTCCAGGCCAGCTATACCGCCGGATATCTCGGCATGTTTATCGCAGGCGCCGCTGTCGGCGCGATCGTTGCGCAAGGCAACGGCTACTACTATCCGCCCTACGTCCGCGTGGGCTACGGGCCGTATCCCATCTACTATCCGCGTCCGGCGCCGTATGGATACCCGGCCTACAACCCCTATACCGGCGCGCGCGGCGTACGCGGCAGTGCCTATGGCCCGGCGGGTAGCGCGCAGTGGGGCGCTTCGTACAATCCTTATACCGGGACGTACGCGCGCGGCGCCACGGCTTCCGGCAAGTACGGCAGCGCGAGCGTCGCGCAGGCCTATAACCCCTACACCGGCGCTTATGCCGCCACCCGTCAGGGATCGAACGCGTATGGTCAATGGGGAAGCTCTGTCGTGACGAAGGGGAACCAGTGGGCGGCGACGCAGCATGCCACCACAGCGAAGGGCTCGGTCGGGACTTATCAGAATTCGGCTGGCGGCAAGGCGATTGCTGGAAGCACGGCCAACGGCAGAGCCGTAGCGGGCAAGACGGCAAACGGCGACCTTTACGCCGGACGTGATGGCAATGTGTACAAGAACACGGGTGGGAGCTGGCAGAAGTACGATAACGGTTCCTGGTCCAATGTGAACAAACCGACACCGCAGTCGTCGCCGCAAAAAGTGCAAGCCGCGCAGCCCCAGCGCACGCCCTCCGCGACGAACACCGGCCCGACTCGGCCAAACGCGCAGAACAATCAGCAGCAGCGCGCCGCAGGAGCCCGGCCCGGTAACGCCGGAACCACTCAGCAAAGCGCCCAGAGCATTCAGCAGCAACGCCCCGCGGGAGCCCAGCCGGCGAATCCCCGAACCACTCAGCAAAGCGCCCAGAGCGTTCAGCAGCAACGCCCCGCGGGAGCCCAGCCGGCGAATCCCCGGACCACTCAGCAAAGCGCCCAGAACTATCAGCAGCAGCAGCGCACCACGCCAGCACCGCCGAGCAGGGCCACTGCCCAGCCTCAAAATGCTGCGGGTGGCATCAACCGGACCAGCGCACAGCCTTCCTTTGGAGAGCTGAACAACGACATGCAGAATCGCCAGAGAGGTGCGACCCAGAGTCAACGCTACGCGCAACCGGGAGGCGGTGTCGACCGGAGAGCCAACGGCGCGGGCGGCGCAAGGGGTGGCGGTGGTGGTTTACGTCGGCAGTAGTCCAGACAAAACCCGTCTGCTTAGTCCCCTGACCATCGCGCGACTATTGCTGGTCGGCGCAACCATGACGGCTGTGCTCGCGCAGGGGGAGCCTCCCGTGGTTCGTTCGAACGCTGACCTGACTATCGAACAGGTGCGGCGCACGGCCCGGGAAGCCGAGGTCCGCAAGGACATCGATCCGCCCACCAAGGCGCGCATAGCGGAACTGTCCCGCGCAACGCTCGCGGATCTGGAGCGGGTTCCCGAGCTGCGTGCCCAGGCGCAGACCTATCGCCAGCTGATGCGCGATGCGCCGGACCAGATTCGTGATCTGGAGCGGACGCTGGAACAGCTTCGTTCTGAATCAGACCGGGCGGTTTCGGCCCCGTTGAGTGCCGGCAGCACACTCAATGACCTGGAGCAGGCGCGAGCCCAGGCCGAGACCCGCCAGGCCGCCGCGCGCGCCGAACTCGCGATGCTCGACCTCGAAATCGAACGTGTCGACACGGAGCCCGCGGAACTGCGCAACGCGCAGCGCGAGGCGCAAGCCGGTCTGGAACGGTCGCGCGAGGAAATCCAGACCGCTTCAGGTGCATCCCGCCAGACTTTGCTCACCATACCGGAGACGCAGGCCAGGCGGGCCGCGCTGCTGGTTCGCGAAGCTCAGGCTGATGCCTTGCGCAGCCGCCTCGACGCGCAACCTCTATTGGCCCGTTTGACGCAACTGCGGCGGGACGTGATTCGGACGCAATTGCAGCGCGACGATGCCGACCTGAAGCGGCTGGTGGCGCTCGCCGATCAGCGTCGAGTAGATGACGCCCGGCGTGCCGAGGAAGAGGCCTCCGAACGCCAGCGGCAATTAGTGGACCGCAGTCCCACCCTGAATCGGTTGGCGGCGGCCAATGTCCAAACCTCGGCGCAACTTGCCGGGACCGCGAAAGAAATCGAGTCGCTGCGGCAAGCTCGCGATCGGCGCACGGCGGAGGCGGAACAGCTGGCGGTCGATTTTCAGCGCGCGCGCCTCAGCCTCGCGCGCAGCAAGCTCACGGAATCACTGGCCCGGGTGCTCGCGGAGCGCGCTGCCGCGCTGCCTGAAGCGGAGCAGTTCCGTCGCGCGCGCGGCGAACGGGCGCGCGCCGCTGAGTCGATCGCTGCGGCTGCGTTCCAGGTCGAGCGCGAACAACGTCGTCTCGCGAACCCGGACGAAGAGCTCGACGCCGTCATGCGCAAAGAGGCTGCGCGCACGCGCCCGGCAGAACTGGCAGCCCTGCGTGGCGAAGCGGTAGTCCTGATTGCGGACCGCAGGGAACTGCTCGATCGGCTATCGACCTCGCAGCGAACCTACCTGAACACGCTGGACGAACTCGTCGCCGCCGAGGACCAGCTCCTGAGCACCGCGCAAGACTATCGCAGCCTGATCGACAAGGCGCTGTTCTGGGTGCCTGTGGCCCCCCTGTCCGAACGGTCCTTCAGCGATTTGCCGCAGACGCTGTTGTGGCTCGCCTCGCCAACGGGCTGGCGCGAGGTGGGCGAAACCATCAAGGATCAGGCGCAGCAACGCTCGCTGCAGGTGCTTGTCCTGTTTGGCGCCGCGTTCGCCATCGTGGCGGCGCGCAAGCGTCTGCTTGCGCGTCTGCGACGCCTGTCCGAGCGCAAGGGAGCAGAGGGCGACCCCGACGTCACCGCCACCGTGCAGGCCCTTGGCACGACCCTGCTCGTCGTTGCGCCGATACCGTTAGCCATCTGGACGGTCGGCAACCTGATCGTCACCTCGCCGACGGCCTCGGAATTTGCCAATGCTGTCGGCGAAGGGCTCGGCCCGGCGGCGTGGGGGGTACTCGCAGGGCTGTTCTTCTCAAGGCTGTTTCGTCGCGATGGCATTGCCCAACTGCATTTCGGACTCGACGCCCAGTCAGTGCGTGCATTGCGCCGCGCATCGCGCGTGTTCACTTTCCTCGTGCTGCCGCTTGGCTTCGTCAACCAGGTCGCATCCCAGTACGACGATCTCATCGTGCGGGCCTCACTGGGGCGCCTAACCCATATGCTCGCGCTCATCGTGTTCGCCGGCGTGATCGGTATGACCTTCCGGCCGGGTGGCCGGGTTCTCTCGCGGTATTTCGGCCCAGCCGCGGAGGACCGGGACGTGGTCATGAAATATGCCGCCTACATCTTCGCCTGTTTGGTGCCGCTATCGCTGACGGTACTGTCGGCGGTTGGCTTTTACAATGCCGCGCAGGTCTTCGGCCGGCTCACGCTAATCAGTTGCCTCGCTGCGGCAGCGATCGCGCTGTTCCATACGCTGACCGCGCGCTGGTTGCGCGACCGGCGCGACGAACTTGAGCGCGCGCGGACGCAGGGCATGGATCGGGAGTCGGAAGTCCTGATCGACGGAGCACGCAAGAATCTGGACCGACCGGACCTGGCCTCGATCGGAGCCCAGGCGACACGCTTGTTGCGGGCGTTGTCCGCCGTACTGCTGGTGATTGCCGTGCTGGTGGTCTGGCACGGCGCATTACCAGGGCTGAGCCGGCTCAACGAGATTGCTCTCTGGTCCTATACCGATGTCGAGGAGGGCCAAACGGTGGAGCGCACCGTCACCCTCGGGGGCGTGATGCTCGCCCTGACGATAGGATTTATCGCAGTCGTTGCGGTCAAAAACATCGGAGGCTTCCTTGATATTGCCTTCCCGGACCGGGCACGGCTCTCCGGCGGCAGCCGCTATGCCATCAGGACCGTGGCCCGCTACGTCATTGTGGGTGGGGCGGTCATGACGGTGTTTAGCGTGCTGGGCGGCAACTGGTCCCGGATTCAATGGCTGGTCGCAGCCATGGGCGTGGGCCTCGGCTTCGGCCTGCAGGAGATTTTTGCAAATTTCGTCTCCGGTTTGATCATATTGTTCGAGCGGCCGATCCGTATCGGCGATACCGTGACTGTCGCAGACGTGACCGGCGTCGTGACCCGTGTGCAGGCGCGCGCCACGACAGTGACCGACTTCGATCGCAAGGAAGTGGTGATACCGAACAAGACCGTCATCACAGAGCGAGTCATCAACTGGACGCTGAGTGATCACATCACGCGGGTGGTGCTGAAGGTCGGCGTCGCCTACGGCTCCGACACTAAGGCTACATGCGAATCGATCCTGAAAGCAGTGCGCTCGGCACCCAAAGTCCTCACGAATCCCGCCCCTAGCGTATTCTTCCTCGCTTTCGGCGACAGTTCACTCGATTTTGAGGCGCGTTTCTTTGTCGAGGGCGTGAATCAACGAATTCCCGCCACCCACGATGTGCTTACGGCGATCGAACGTGAGTTGCGGCAGGCGGGCGTTGAAATCCCATTCCCGCAGCACGACGTTCATCTCAAGTCCGGACTCCCGGCGCCGCTGGCACACGACGCGGTACCGCGCACGGAGGATGGAACTGCAGCGGGTGCTGCCGCCTCTCGCTAGTCAATGGATCGCGTGTCGTTGCGAGCCTTCTGCTCGTGCCGGGCGCCGCGCACGGAATCGCTGTCCGGCCCGGTGTGAAATACGCACTGTCGGCCCAGTCGCCTTTACGGATAAATTGGCAGTAGCAGAAACAACTTGATGACGATCGCATTGGCGATGTCGATAAAAAAGGCGCCTACCATCGGCACCACCAGGAAGGCCAGGTGTGAAGGGCCGAACCGATCCGTAATGGCTTGCATGTTGGCGATCGCGGTTGGCGTGGCGCCGAGGCCGAAACCACAGTGTCCGGCGGCTAGCACCGCCGCGTCATAGTTGCGCCCCATGACCCGGAAGGTGACGAACATGGCGTAGACGGCCATCGCGATCGCCTGCGCGACCAGGATTGCGAAAAGCGGCAGCGCAAGCGAGGCCAGATCCCCTAAGCGCAGGCTCATCAGCGCGATCGCGAGAAAGAGTCCGAGACTGACATTGCCGATCAGCGACACCGCGGGCTCGAAGACCTGATACCAGCCGGGCATCGCAAGCCCGTTGCGCAGGACAACGCCGACAAACAGGACACACACGAACGCGGGCAGCTCGAACGCTGTGCCGGTCAACCACAATGCGATGGCCGAGCCGACAGCGAGGCAAACGGCAATCAGCGCCACTGTTTCGATGAAGGCCTCCGCCGTGATCGGGCGAACCGCTTTGGGCTGCTCGAAACCGGTCGTGTCTGTGACCTCGGATTCCGGGTTGGGCGCAAGGCCGTAGCGCGTGATCAGAAAGCGCGCGACCGGGCCGCCGATCAATCCGCCGAGTATCAGGCCGAACGTGGCGCAGGCAATCGCAATCTCGGTTGCCGCTGCGAGCCCGTGACGCTCCGCGAACACCTTGGCCCAGGCTGCACCCGTGCCATGGCCGCCTGAGAGCGTCACCGACGCCCCAAGCAGGCCGAGCACACGTTCTTGTCCTAACGCCCAGGCGAGACCGATGCCGAGCGCATCCTGCATCACGAGCAAGCCGACCACGGCACCGAGAAAGACAAGTAGCGCACGCCCGCCGGCTCTCAGCCCGGCGAGATCGGCGTTCAGACCGATGGTGGCGAAGAAAGTGAGCATCAGCGGCGTTTGAAGCGTTGTATCGAAACGCAGGTCGATTTTAAACACGCTCCTTGAGCCAAAAACCAGCAGCGCTACAAGTAACCCGCCGACTACCGGTTCCGGGATGCTGTAGGTTCGCAATACGCGTGTCCGGGCAAGGATCTGCCGACCGAGCAGAAGAACCAGCGAAGCGGCCATCAGCGTCTCCAGCGTGTCCAGGCTCACCATGTTCTTCTCCAGTCGAGAGTTCGATTAGTTATTGGCCCAGCGAGGCAGTTGTTCCGGAATGGCCCGATGCGAACCTGAGATGCCCAGCTCGCACCCTGGGATAACTTAATCATAGGGCGGATCGAGAACTGATGATCGCGCATCATGGGCTGCGCGTGGCCGACATGTTGATAATGAAGGGGGCGTTTATCGATCGTTCGCTCCCTGCTCCGCTCACGCCTGCCGAGACGCCGCCAGCCCCCCGACACGTCGGACGGGGCATGGCAGCGCGGCGCTTTACGCGGGAACGCTCAAAATCGCTTTCGAATACCAATCATCGCCGCTGTCGTATTCATACCCGGCGCGACGGGCTGCCCATACTCAACCGACTGATTCATCTTGCCCCGGTTGTCCACGTAACCCACCTGGGCATACAGCGTGGTCGCCTTGGAAAGACTGTAGTTCGCGCCGAGCACAATTTCGGTCGATTTGTTCGCCGAGTTGTTTTCGTCCTTGATGTAATACACGCCGCTTGTCAGCTCGAAAGCCGGCGTGAACCGATAGCCAAAGCCACCGGAAATCATGTCGAAATTAGTGGTCTTCGGATGGGCGGGATTGCGGCCGTTGCTAAACGACGTACTGGCTGTAAAGCCGTTGATCGAATACAGCGCACCGAGGTAGTAGAACCGGTTGTTGTCCAGCCCGGTCGCCACGCTTGTCGGACTGGGATTGGTATCATGCCCGTTGTAATAGGCTGCCGCGAGTTTCAGTCCATAGTTGTCGTACTGCAAAACCGCCGATTCTCGTGTGCTGCCCTGCGCCTGCCCCGCTACGCCACCCGGCGCGTATTCGAGGCTGGCGGTCACGCCGCCGAAGTTCGGGGAGACATAGACAATGGCGTTGTCGTCGAACACCGCCCCAAGCTGTGCGTTCGTACTGGTTCCGGGCCAGCCCGCAGCGGAATTCATGCTGACCAGCGCGGTAAAAATACTGCCGAAGTAGCCCCCCTGGCGCACATCGGTGTAAGCCATCGCGTAGGTCAGCGGGATAATCTGCCGGCCCATGGTGAGCGACCCGTACGGGCCGGCCAGGCCAACCGACGCCTCCTGATTGAATTGCGCCGCCACGCCGGCGGTACCGCTCAACCCAAATTTGCCACTGGTACTGTCAAATGAACCTTGCAATTTGAAGTTGGTCTTCCACCCGCCTCCCAGGTCTTCCGTACCTTTGAACCCGAGCATGCTGGTATAGATGCCACCGTCTTTCATTTTGAAAAGGTGGCCGGTATTCGGCGCGGCGGGATTGTACGAAGCCGCCGAAGTATTCTGATAAAGCAACCCCGTATCCACTGCCCCATACATTGTTACCGACGATTGTGCATGCGCAGTACTACCGACTGTTGCCACTGCAATTGCAACTGCAAAGCCTCTTTTCATTTTGTCTCCTTGGATTACCTGATCCGGCGTCCATGTGGCAACCAGAAATTTCCGTGCTGAATCACTTTCCAAAACCAGCAACCTGCGAGACTCGTGGTCAGCAGCCAGCCGCCGAACGGCTTGTGTAAGCCGCTCACCAGCCCTCAACGGTCAACGCCGCACGACAGGTCGTCGAAGCAGCATCGTTGTCCAATACGCGTCTGAAGTCGTTCGCGTCAGCCATATCGGATGATCATTCAGACCGGACGTCCCGCCGCGGTCGTCGGGCGAGACATCGCGGGTTCGGCGTCAGCACCGGATGATGTCCATCACCTGGTCCGCCGGTTTGCCCTGCCCCAGCAACCGCGCCATGATGTTCATTGCGGGTGTGATGTGACGGAAATAGGCCTGATAGCCGGCGCACAGATAATTGAGCCCCGGTTCGCCGTCTTCCGATTCGATAAAGCGGTTCTTGGGGCACTCGCCATGGCACGCGAAGCGGAATTCACAGCGCAGACATTTGGCGGGGAGCGAGGTTTCCTTCGCCATGCCGAAGTCGGTCTGCACCTGCGAGGACATCATGCTGCCCAGGTCGTCCGACATCACGTTGCCGAGGCGATATTCCGGGTACATGAAATGGTCGCAAGCGTAAACACTGCCGTCGTGCTCGACGATGGCGGCTTTGCCGCAACGCGGGCTGAAGATGCACGCGCCCGCAGGCAACTGGCACCACGACGCGAGCGCCCATTCGAAGTTCATCACGTGAACCGTGCCAACGTCGTTGCGAACCCATTCATCGAATACCGCGGACAGAAATGCACCGTACGCAAGCGCGCTCACCGTCAGCGACGTCACCGCTGTTTCTCTACGTGCCACTGGCTTCGCTTTCGCTACGGCAGACAAGCTGAGCGACGGGGGCACGGCAAAATGCAGTCCGATGACCTTTTCCTCAGGCTGAGCCACCCGCTCGACGACCGGATTGAACTGGATGAAACGCGCGCCTAGTTCCTTCAGATGACGATAGATTTCCAACGGCTGATGGACATTGGTGCTGGATATTGTCACCAGCACATTGAAATCCACGCCATGACGCGACAAGACGGCCAAACCACGCACGGTGTCGTCGTAACTCGAATGGCCGCGCTTGTCGGGGCGCGCCACGTCGTTAAGCTCACGCGGACCATCCAGACTGACGCCCACGAGAAAACGCTCGCGTCGAAGAAACGCACCCCACTCGTCGTCGAGCAAGGTGCCGTTGGTCTGCAAGGTGTTGCGAATCAGCTTGCCCTGAGCGAACTTGCGCTGCAATGCCACGGCGCGCTCGAAGAATTGCAGCCCCAGCAAGGTGGGTTCACCGCCCTGCCAGGTGAATTCGACCTCAGGCGCCGACTGAGCCGCAATATATCGCCGGACGTAAGCCTCAAGGACCTCATCGGACATACGAAAGCGCTCGCGTGGCGGAAACGCGTTTTGTTTCTCGAGGTAAAAGCAATAGCCGCAATCGAGATTGCAAAGCGCGCCGATGGGCTTCGCCATCAGATGAATGCCGGTCAGCGATGCCGCGGTTGGGGCATTCATGCTTGACGGCGGCAGGCGGCCACCCAGTAGTGCGAAGCAGAAGTCATGGCTATGGCCTTTGAAGAACAAGCAACCCGCTTGAGATTTGACTAAATCAGCCCCGCAATACGGCCGGCTCCGGCCGTATTGCGTCGATGGCTAATCGTATGGGACGAGCGGTTCCCGCGCCTGTCATTGCGGCCAAAAAGGAGGTCTTTCAGAGTGTCGCCAGAATCGCGCGGCGTACGACGTACGGCATGCCGCATGCCGCGCAGACAAAAACCGCTGCCGTTCCTAGCCGGCAGCCTTCCTCGCGGCGATATCCGCTTCGTAGTAACGCGCGGCAAGCAGAAATAGAACCGCTGCGCTCAGCGACATCAGCGGCGCAACAGTGAGCGCTGTGCGCAGATTCGTCACGTCGGAAAGGAGTCCCACCAGATACGGACCTGGTGCCGTGCCAAGCAGATTGGCGCCCAGCACCGCAGTTGCCGTCACGGTGGCGTGAACGGCGGGATTGGTGACGTCGATCAGCATCGCCACCGCGGCGCCCCCATGCGCCGCGGCGAAGAGCGCGCCGCCGAGCAGCAGCACAAGCCCCGCTAAGCCAGGCGGCAATGCGAATGCCGCAAACAGCATCAACGCGGAAATCAGCGCGTAAGCGGCAGGCACGAGCGCCCGATAGCGAGGCCGTCCCCTGCTCAGCCAATCGGCCACGCCGCCTCCAAAGAGCATGCCCATACCCAGCAGGAGCACCACCACCGCCGCGATCAGGCTCGCCTTCTTCGGGTCATAGCCGTAGAAGCGATTGAAGTATGTCGGCACCCATGCAATCAGAATGGCGGGGATCCCCAGCTGCAGACCGAACGCGGCGAACGTAAAGTTGCCGGAGCGCGCGGCGAACACATGTTTGAATACTTCGGCAAACCGCGGCCGCCCATTGACGCACTGGCCCGAAGCGCCCTGTTGCAAGGCAGGCACCTGGTAATCGCGAACAAAGAAAGGGTAAAGGACGGCGAGCAGCAGGCCCGGCGCGCCGACCGCGAAAAAGGCATAGCGCCAGCCGAACTGGCTCGCGACCGCACCGCCAATCACCACGCCCATCACGGAACCGAAGATGCCGCCCGATTGAAACGCCCCCAATACCGCGGAACGCTTGTCTTCCGGGAAAGTGTGGGCAAGCAAAGCCGCGCCCGCCGCCGCATAGGCGGCCTCGCCAAACCCCACCATTGCGCGCGCCGCGAGCATCTGCGTGTAGCTGGTCGCGATGCCACACGCGATGGTGGCGAAGCACCAGACGAACGCCATCAGCGTAATGCTTTTGACGCGCCCCCAACGATCCGCGATCAGCGACAACGGAAGGGTCATCACGCCGACCACCAGCGACACGATACTGACGAGCGCGCCCAGTTGCGAATCCGATACGCCCCACACCGGTTTGAGAAACGGGAAGACGGCGCCCACCGCCTGGCGCGACAGGTAGTCCGACAGAATCAATCCGAAGCTCAAGGCGAACACGGTCCACGCATAGGCTTTCGAACCTTGGTACACGCCGGCGCCGGAAGCCCCGCGGGCCTGGATCAGGTGTAGGGCTCTCATGTCGACTCTCTGCTTATGTCTTGCGCCGTCGAACCATACCGGCGGGCTTCATTTTCATATGAACACGGAATGTTCAAGGCCGGGTCGGGATACCCAAGGAATAGCTTCGATATCAGCCGTTGAACGCGCGTGCCGTAGGGCGGACGAAACAGACCGATCGGGAACCAGCGCCTCATCCTAAATACCGACTTGCCGTGCGACAGCGCTCTGAATCCCTCCGGCCCGCGCCAGCTTCCAATTCCCGAATTGCCGGTGCCGCCAAACGGCAAGTCACCCTGGAAAACGTGCCATGCCCAATCGTTGACGGTCATGCCACCGGCGTGAACGTCCTGCTCCAATCGTTTGATTTCGCCCGCGTCCGTACCGTAGTAGTACAACGCCAGCGGACGAGGCCGCGCCGTGATGTACCGGATGCCTTCGTCCAGCGAATCGCAGGCCATCACCGGCAGGATGGGATTGAACAGCTCTTCCTGCATGATCCGCATATGGGGCGTCACGTTCGTCACGATCTGCATGGGCACGGCTCGCGAGCCGTTGCCGTTGCCGGTGCCGCACGAGGTGACGGTGGCGCCTTTGGCCACCGCATCGGCGAGCAACTCATGCACGCGCGTGGCGTGGCGGTCGGAAGCGATGTACGTGTAGTTCGGATCGCCGGCCGGGTCGGGAACCATGCGTCGGAATGCGCTTACTGCGGCTGCCACGAATTCGTCGATCCGATCGCGTGGCACCAATGCATAATCCGGTGCCACGCAGGCCTGCCCCGCGTTGAATGCCTTGCCGTGCGCGATCGAGCGCGCCGCGGCCGCCAGCGACGCTGAAGGTGCGACGATCGCAGGCGACTTGCCGCCGAGCTCCAGTGTGACAGGTGTCAGATTGGTGGACGCCGCACGCATGATCTCTTTTCCGACAGCAGGCGAACCGGTAAACACGATGTGATCGAACGGCAAGCTCGCAAAGGCCCGAGCAACATCCACGCCGCCGCCAAACACCGCCACCTGATTTTCCGGAAATATCTCAGCCAGCATCTCGCACAGAACCAGCGTGCTGCGGGGCGAGAATTCCGACATCTTGATCATCACCCGATTGCCCGCTGCGAGCGCCGTGATCATCGGCCCCACTGCCTCGACGATCGGGAAATTCCATGCCGCGATCACGCCGACAACGCCTTTAGGCTGGTAGACCACTTTGGCGCTGTTGGTGCGAAACAGCAAGTCCGTGCGCCGCCGTTGCGGCTTCATCCAACGCCGCAGGTTGGCAAGCGCATGGTCGATCTGCAACGCAGGAAACATCACGTCCAGCATCTTGCACTCGAACTCGGAGCGGCGGCCGAAATCGTCGCTCATCGCCGCCGCGAGTCGATCCTGATAGCGGCTCAAGGCCTCTCGCACCGTTTTCAACTCGCGCCTGCGTTGCTTCAACTCAGGATAGGGGCTGGCGCGGCATGCATCACGCTGCCGGGCCAATACGTCCCGCAGATTTTCAATGGCATCGTTCATTTCGGCATTCCGGTTCACCCTCTTTCTCGGCGCGGTCTCGATCGAGCACGTATCCCGCTACATCTCGCGCTTCAGGCGGCACGCCTGCAGCGGATCGGTAGATCGGCACCTACACCGATCGCCACTGCTCACCCCAGTACTTTTCCCGAACGTCTTTCTTGAGCAGCTTGCCCACCGCGCTGCGCGGCAGGTCGACCCAGAACTCGACGCTCTTTGGCGTCTTCGTGCTGCCCAGATGCTCCTTGCAGAGCGCCATGATCTCTTCTTCGGAAACGGTCAGCCCGGGCTTGCGCTGAACCACCGCTTTCACCGCCTCGCCCCATTTGTCATCCGGCACGCCGATCACAATGCAATCGAGAACGGCGGGATGGTTCTGAATGACTTTCTCGATTTCGACGGGAAAAACATTGAAGCCGCCGGTGACGATCATGTCCTTCATGCGATCCACGATGGTGACGTAGCCCCGTGCGTCCCGCACGCCGACATCGGTGGTGTGGTGCCAGCCGAATGCCGAAACCGCAGCCGTGTCGTCCGGCTTCTTGTAGTAGCCCTGCATAACCATCGACGAGCGCACGACGATCTCGCCACGTTCACCGGCAGGCAACAGGTTGCCTTCGGCGTCCATGATGGCGAGACACGCGACGTCGACCGCTTTACCCGCCGCCCTCACCACATCCTCGTCGAAGCTGCCATCCGGCATCAGGTAGTCCGCAGGACCTTTGACCAGGATCGGCACCAGCGTCTCTGTCTGCCCGAAGCTTTCATACATGACCGGTCCAAACACTTGAACTGCTTCCTTGAACTTCTCCGGCGCGATCGGCGCCGCACCGACGATGAAGGCCTGCAACGAAGAGAAGTCCGTCTTCCGGGTCTTCGGATGCGCCAGCAGACCGTAGACGGCGGTAGGCGGCAGGTAAAGGTGCGTGATCTTTTCCGCTTCGATCAAGCTCAACACGGCATCTGGATCGAAACCCGGCATGAGAATGTTGACACCGCCCTTGATCGTGAAGCCAAGCGCCAGCAGCCCGGCGGCATGCGTCAGCGGCGCCACGCACAAGTGCCGCGAACTGGACGTGATGCCGAACGCCGAAGTGAGACCCAGCCCCATGAACTCGAGGCTCCGATGCGTGTGCACCGCGCCCTTGGACGGCCCGGTCGTGCCGCCGGTAGGTTGCAGGAACGCACGCTTGGCCGGGTCCTCCGGCTGATTGCGGAAAGGCTTCCAGCAGTCTTTCAGCCATTCATCCATCGACATCCCGTGTTCCGATGCGCGGTCGATGCAGACATACAGTCTGGCTTTCGACAGCTTCGCTTTCAGCACCGGCATGCTGCTTTCAAAATAGCTGTGAAAGAACACCATGTCGGTGTCGAAGTAGTCGAGCACCTCGGCGTTAGTCTCAACCGAATTGCGAATGTGGACGGACAGCCACGCAGCGTCGGCCAGGTTGATACCCAGGTGCAGCAGACTGACCCGGTAGTCGTTGGGCGCATAGATTGCCGCATGCGTGCCCGCACCTGCCGCGCGCGCGCGCGTCAAGCAGTGCGCTACCGCATGTACGTATTTTTGGGCCTCGCCGTATGTCATGCGGGTGGCGCCGTCGACAAACGCCAGGTTGTCCGGGTGAAGCTGCGCTACCGCATCGAAATAGTCTGCCAATCTCATTTTTTACTCTCTTCCAGCACCAGTCTTTGAAACGTTCGGGGATCGACCGATCCTGAACCGATCCTCAACCGACTCTATTTCGCACGCATGCGCGACGCAGCATCGAGACGAATGGTTTCGCCATTCAGGTAAGCGTTTTCGATAATGAACGCGCAGCAGTGCGCAAACTCGCGCATGTCGCCCAAACGCTTCGGCGCTTCCATCTGCTCCTTGAGCATCGTCAGCACCTTCTCGTCGAGTCCCGCCACCATAGTCGTCAGGAACAGGCCGGGGGCGATCGCGTTGACGCGCACCCCAATCGCGCCGAGTTCACGCGCGGCCGGCATGTTCATGCCGATGATGCCGGCCTTGGTCGCCGCGTAGGCGCTCTGCCCGATCTGACCTTCGTACGCCGCGCCCGAGGAAACGTTAATCACCACGCCACGCTCTTCGCCCGCCTCAGGGTCATTGCTCGCCATCTGCTCCGCGCATTTGGACATCACATTGAATACGCCGTTGAGATTGACCGCGGTCGTCTGCGCGAACTTTGCGAGCGGCGCTGCCTTGCCTTCCTTGCCCAACACCTTGAATGCGGTCGGCACGGCCGCGCCGTTGATACAGACGTGAATGGCGCCGAAGCGGGCCATGACCTCGCCGACAGACTTTTGCACCGACTCTTCGCTGCTGACGTCCGTTTGCACGAACATCGCGCGATCGGCGCCGATATCGGCTACCGCCTTTTCACCGGCTTCGACATTCAAATCGAAAATAGCGACACGGGCGCCCTTTTCCTGCGTGAGGTACAGCGCGGTGGCCAAACCAAGCCCCGAAGCGCCCCCGGTGATAACGACGACTTTGTCCTGAATACGCATGGGATATCCGAATATAAGTTGAGAATTTGAAAGGCCCTGGTGCGGGCAGCGCCGTGAGCGCCGCCACGCATCAGAATGCGTTGACCCCAGTCAGCGCGCGCCCGATGATGAGTTGCTGGATTTGGGTCGTGCCCTCCGGAATCGGCACAACAATCGCTTCGCGCGCCAGCTTCTCGACCAGAAACTCCTTGGTAACCCCATTGCCGCCGTGAATCTGCACCGCCTGGCGGGCGATTGTCACCGCGGCTTCACAGGCAAAATATTTGGCCATGGCTGCTTCCATCTCGGCGGGCACTCCCGCTTCGATCATCGATGCAGCACGCTGGGTCAGCAGACGGCTGGCGTCGACATGCGTGGCCATTTCGGCCAGCATCGCGGAGATCAGCTGGTGCCCGGCAATCACCTTGCCGTGCTGTTTGCGCTCCGTGGCATAGCGCGTCGCCTCTTCCAATGCGCGCCGTGCAATACCGAGACCCTGCGCGGCGACGAAAACACGCGAGCGTTCGAACATCGTTAACGTGTTCTTCAGCGCTTCCCCTTCGTTGCCGAGCATGTTGCTGGCCGGCACACGGACATCGCTAAGGAATATCTGCGCCGTCGACTGGCTGTTCCAGGCGATCTTATGAATATCCCGAACCTCGTACGGATGCTCTTTGCGGTCGAGCAGAAAGTGCGTCAGGCCGCGGCGCGGATCGTCGCCGGTCCGGCACGTGCAGATCAGAATGTCCGAATAGGCGCCGTTACTGATCCACGTCTTCTCGCCGTTGATGATGTAATGATCCCCATCCCGCCGGGCGCGCGTCTTGATCTCCAGCACGTTGGAGCCAACGTCCGGCTCGGAGATACCCGCGCTGCAGAACAGTTCGCCCTTGAGCAGTCCCGGCAGATAGCGTTCGCGCAGATGCGCAGGCGCCAGCCTCGCGAGCATCTGCGCACAGAAACCATTGATCAGCACCGGCACCGACAGATCGACCGAGGTGGCCGCCACTTCTTCGAACAGCATGATCATCGTGAGCCAATCAAGACCCAGACCGCCGTGCTCTTCACCCACGGTACCCGAAATCAGGCCGAACTGGCTAAGCTCACGCATGAACTCACCCATCTGCTCCTTCGGCACGAACCTGTCGCGATACTCCTTGTTGAACAAGGGATCGGCCTTGTCTGCCAGATAGCGCCGCAGTCCGTCCACCGCGCCTCGCTGCTCTTCCGTCCTGAATACGTATCCCATCTCTAGGCTTCCCTGAATGACTTACTGTTTGGCAAGAATCGTGATGGCCACCACGGCCTCTTCGATACCGTAAAGACCGCCGCCGTTTTCCTGAATCGCAATGCGGGCGTTGTCCACCTGCCGCTTGTCCGCTTCGCCGCGCAACTGGGTCACCAGTTCGTGGATCTGGCCGAGGCCGGTTGCGCCAATGGGGTGGCCCTTCGATTCGAGGCCGCCGGAAGGGTTGATCGGCATGCGGCCGCCGACCGTAAAGTCGCCTCGCTCCGCTGCCGGTCCGCCTTCGCCGAAAGGCACCAGCATCAATGACTCGGCATTGAGAATTTCGCCGATCGCGGACGCGTCGTGAACCTCCGCGACATCGACGTCTTCAGGCGCCACGCCAGCCTGTTCGTATGCCTCTTTCGCCGCGCGGTGGGCAATGATCTTGTGCGGCTCATCGAGGCCGCGCGTGGTGCCGGTTTGCACGACGCTGGCGAGCACACGCACCGCACGGCGCGCCGCGCCGTTGAGCCTCTTCAGTCCCGCTGCGTTGCACAGCACGACAGCAGCCGCGCCATCGCTGATCGGGGAACACATCAACGTGGTCAACGGATAGGCGATCGGTGGCGACGCCAATACCTCCTCGATACTGAAGGGCTGTTGAAACTGCGCCAGCGGGTTGTGCACCGAGTGTTGATGGTTCTTTGCCGCCACAGCAGCGATCTGCCTCCGGGTAGTACCGTAACGCAACATGTGGTTGCGGCAAATCGCGGCATACACGTCCATGAAGACGCTGTACGGGCGCTCGGACATGGTGCCCGGCGGCGGCGTCATGCCCTCGCCCATGGCGAGCAACGTCGCCTTGTTGCGCTCCACCGTCGAGACGTCCC
Source organism: Paraburkholderia phytofirmans OLGA172 (assembly GCF_001634365.1). Lineage (NCBI taxonomy): Bacteria > Pseudomonadati > Pseudomonadota > Betaproteobacteria > Burkholderiales > Burkholderiaceae > Paraburkholderia > Paraburkholderia phytofirmans. Next base: position 1,947,109 of record NZ_CP014578.1, on the reverse strand, counting down.
AGCCGCCGTCGAACGCCGCGAACATCCTGGCCTTGTCCGGAATATTCATCTTTTCCGCACCAACGGCCAGCGCGATATCGCAGCTGCCCGAACGCAACGCCAGCGTCGCCAGGTTGAATGCCGATGAACCCGTGGCACAGGCGTTTTCCACCGTAAATACCGGCACGCCTTCAATGCCGAGGCGGCGCATCGCAATCGGGCCGGGGATGGCGGTTTGGCCTTGCAACTGGCCATTCGTCATGGTCCCGTAATACGCGGCGCCAATGTCGGCCGTACCGCAGCCGGCGTCTTTCAACGCAAGCGCTACGGCTTCTCCGACCATGTCGTACACCGACTTTTCAAGCAGGCGCCCAAAGGCAGTCATGCCGACGCCGGCCACATAGATATCGCTCATGTTTCTGTTCTCGTTACGATGTGATTCAGCGGCCTTGAAACCGGGGCGCGCGCTTTTCGGCGAAAGCCTGCAAGCCTTCGTGGAAGTCGAATGTGCGCATGTGCTGGCGCAGCATCACCTGCTCGTGCAGCAAGGCGTCGTCGCGCGTTTTGTCGGCGGATTGCCGCGCTACTTCTTTCATGCGGCGCAACGCAATGGGGCTCTTTCGCGCGATATGCGTGGCGAGCTTCTGCACGGCCTCGGCGAGTTCCGCATCCGGGTGCACTTCGCAGACGAGGCCACACGCCTTCATCTCGGTGGCCGACAGGGACTTGCCGGTCAGCAGCAGATACATCGCCATGTTGAGCGGAATGAGCCGCGGCAGGACGGCCGCGCCACCCGCGCCCGGATACACGCCGAAGTTGGCATGCGCGTCGGCGAGCGTGGCGGTCTCGGCGGCAATCACCAGATCCGCGCACATCGCCAGTTCCAGGCCGCCGGCCATCGTGACGCCGTTCAACGCGGCAATCACGGGCTTCGGGAAATTGCGCAGCCGGCCAAACACCTGGTTCGCACGATCGAGAAAATCCGCTTCGCCGGGACCCAGGTCTTGGCCCGCCAATACTTCCTTCAGGTCTGCGCCCGCACAGAAGGCTGCTTCGGCACCGGTAAGCACCAGCACACGCATCTCATCGTCGGCCTCGATCTGCGTTAGACGGCGATCCAGTTCCGCAAGCATCGCCAGGTTCAGCGAATTCATCGCCTTTGGGCGGTTCAGCGTCAAACGGGCAACAGACCCATCGACGTCGTACAACAAAACGTCTTCGTTCATGACATCTCCATACTTTTCGGTGATCAGGACGCTCGACGAAGGCGTCGGCCTCAAGAAATTGGCGAATGTGCTGATCGTATGGAGAACTGTGGTTTGCTACAGGTCATTGGAATGAAGTCGCAGGTCCCGGCGATAAGTTGCGTGTGACGTGGCCTCAGTGCGCGGCGAGCAATTGCACGATCTCGTCTTCGCCAAGCCCGATGGCTCGGAGGATCGCAAGGCCATGTTCACCACGGCGCGGTACGGCGTTAGGGGCGCCGGACGGGGTCGCGGAGAATCGCGGCGCCGGGGCGGCCTGCAATACCCCGTCGCGCTCCGCATAGACGCCGCGAGCGGCCATATGCGGGTGCGTCATGGCTCCGACAGGCGTCAGCACCGGCGCGAAACAGGCATCACTGCCTTCGAGCAAATCGATCCAATGCTGCCGGGGTTGCGTGGCGAATACCGCCGCCAACCGGTCACGCAGGGCAGGCCATCGATGCGGGTGATAAGGCTGCCGGAAATCCGGATCGTCACCGAGCCCAAGCTTGCTGAAGAGCAGCGCATTGAATTGCGGCTCCAGCGCCTGGACACTGACAAAGTGGCCATCGGCACACGCGTAGGTGCCACTCCAGTGCGGGCCGTCCAGAAGGCCGCGCCCGCGTTCGATAGGCTGATGCCCTGCGGCATGCACCGAGAGCAGCAGGTTCATCAGATTGGCGCTGCCGTCGACGATGGCAGCATCCACCACCTGGCCATGACCGGTACGGCGAGCGCCCAGGATGCCGGCAAGCACGCCCATCGCGAGATACAGCGCGCCACCGCCCAGATCGCCCAATAGCGTGGGCGGTGGCATGGGTGGCCTGCCGGGTTCGCCCGCGAACCACAGCGCGCCGGAGAGCGCGATGTAATTCAGGTCGTGGCCGGCGCACTGCGCCAACGGCCCCGTCTGTCCCCATCCGGTCATCCGGCCGTATACGAGGCGTGGATTGCGTGAGAGACACATCTCCGGCCCGAGCCCCAGCCGCTCCATCACGCCTGGGCGCATGCCTTCGAGCAACGCGTCTGAACCCTCGATGAGCCGCAGGACCGCGTCAATCGCGCGCGTGTCCTTCAGGTTCAGCGCAATGGACTGTTTGCCACGATTGACGATAGCGCTCTTGCCGAGATCGAGCATGCCGCCATCGTTGGCGTCGGCGCGCTCGATCAGGATGACTTCGGCGCCCATGTCGGCAAGCAACATGCCGCAAAAAGGACCCGGCCCGATACCCGCTATTTCCACGACGCGGATTCCGTCGAGAACACCCATGGTTCTGCTCCTTTGGAGATCAAGATGATGAGCCATCGCAGCGCCTGGCAAACGGTGAAATGAAACGGAAAGCGCTTTGCGTTTCGCCTCTTTCTCGATGCCGCCGCAGCTCTAATTTTGTGTACCGCGCGATCGTGCCTTCACGAGGGGCATCCAGTGCAGCATGATCCCTCTTTGATCTCGGCCAACGCGGCCTTGATCATGTCGGCGGCTTTCTCCGCGATCATGATGGTCGGTGCATTGGTGTTGCCCGACACGATGTTCGGCATGATCGACGCGTCGACAACACGCAAACCGTGCACCCCTTTCACGCGCAATTGATCGTCGACCACATCGAGCGGACCGTTACCCATGCGACAGGTCCCGACAGGGTGATAGGCGCAGTCAGCGTGGTTGCGAATGAACGCTTCGATCTGTGCGTCGGTCTGCGCGCGCGCCGAATTTCTGGATTCCTTGCCGCCAAATCGCGCGAGAGCCGGCTGACGCATGATGCCGCGCACCAGTTTGAAAGCGCGTATGAGGCGACTCACGTCGTCCTGATCGGCCAGGAAATTGGTGTCGATCAGCGGCGCCGCCAACGGGTCGGCGCTCGCCAATGAAACGCTGCCGCGGGATTTGGGGCGCAACAGGCCGCAGTGAACCGAGTAGCCATTACCGATCAATATCTTCCGGCCGTGGTCGATCAGCTTTGCAACGATGAACACGAGCTGCACATCCGGGCGCCTTTCTTCCGGCAGCGTCTTCACAAAGCCCGTGCCTTCCGCGAAGTTGGACGTCAGCACGCCGCGTCGGTATTTCGCCCAGGTGCGAATGCCCTTCGCCACAGACCACACGCCCGACAGCGACACGCCGAACAGCCCTCGCGACGCACCGGCTTCGTAGCTGTGAACAATATCGATGTGATCCTGCAGGTTCTTGCCGACGCCCGGTGAATCATGGACGACGTCAATGCCGTGCTGCTGTAAATGCCCGGCAGGCCCAATGCCCGACAGCATCAGAATGTGTGGCGACTGCAAGGCGCCGGCCGACAACAAAACTTCCTGCGTGGCTTTCAAAACCTTGATTGCGCCGCCTTGTTGAAACTCGACACCAACCGCGCGCTTGCCGTCCATCAGGATTCGCGTAGCCTGCGCACCGGTGATGACCTGCAGGTTCGTCCGGTCGAGATTCGGTGTCAGGAACGCCTTGGCGGTGCTGCAGCGTTCGCCGTTCTTTTGCGTGACCTGCGTCAGTCCAATGCCCAGTTGATGATCGCCATTGAAATCGGGGTTGGGCGAATGCCCCGCCTGTACGCCGGCCTCGACAAACGCTCTTGCATAGACGCTCGGTTCCAGCACATCCGCCACGTTGAGCGGGCCGCTTGCGCCGTGATGCGCATTGCTGCCCCAGAACGCGTTGTTCTCCGACTTCCTGAAGTACGGCAACACCTCGTCATAACTCCAGCCGGCATTGCCCTCTTCTGCCCATTGATCGTAGTCGGCCCGGTCGCCACGGATATACATCATCCCGTTGATCGAACTACTCCCGCCCAACGCCTTGCCGCGCGGCTGGTAGCCGATCCGGCCGTTCAGCCCGAAGTTGGGCATCGTCTTGAACGCCCAGTTGAAGATGGGATACGGGATCAACGCGGCAAGCCCCGCCGGACATTGAATCAATGGGCTGTTATCAGGCTTGCCTGCTTCGAGCAGGCAAACCTGAACCCGTGGATCCTCGCTCAAGCGGGCTGCCAACACACAGCCCGCCGATCCACCGCCGATCACGATGTAGTCGATCATGGCAGATACACGATATGCACGTCGTTGATCCGGCCATTGAATCTGAACGGCGCGCGATCACGATAGTCCAGCGTCACCGGGCAACCGAGGTCGACGCCGACGTTAAAGGTTTCGCTCGCGCTGAACGCAAGCGGGACGGTGAACGGCGTCGTCGCCCGCGTCACTTCCACGCCGTCGACCATCATGACTAACGCGGCAGCCGCACCCGGCGCAGGCCCGCTCATCATGGTCTCGAGATCGAACCGACGCGGACCCGGCGCGATCCTGTCCGCTGAACGCAAGCGCGTTCTCACCACACCGAGGAAGTTGTATTCGTAGTGGAGGTAACCGTCGTCCATATAGAGCACCAGACCGCCGGCTACCGCACCCAGCGAATAGAGCACGCCGCTGCCTGCGGCGGCCACCTCGACGTCCACCGTGACCCGGTTGTTGCGCGCGCGCAGATTAGGCGCACAGAATTCGGGCAGGCGCGTGATCTCCGTATTGAAGTGCCATTCGGTCTGAGTCGTTCCCACACGAGCATCGGGATTAAGAAGCGGCCCCAAACCCGCGCCGATCGGATAAACGTGATTGGCGCGCGCCTCGCTATCGAATTTCTGTTTCAACTCCGCGAGCTTTTGCGGGTAGTCGCGCGAAATATCGTTCGACTGGGAGAAGTCGCCGTCGAGTTTGTACAAGGCCCAGACATCTTCATCCGGATTCCAGTTCGCGTAGGCGGCGTAGGCGCCTGGCAACCATGGCACACGCGGCCCGAAAACCGACGCCATCCAGCCTTCCGAGTAGATCCCGCGGCTGCCGAATACTTCGAAGTACTGATGCGTTTTTTGCGTGGGCGCCTCGCTGTCGGCGAACGTATACGCGAGGCTCACGCCGTCCAGCGGATCCTGCTTCTGGCCATTGACCGACTCCGGCGGCGCAATGCCGATGACCTCGTAGAGGGTCGGCGCGATATCGTTGACATGGTGGAACTGCCCACGCACATTGGCGTCGGCCTTGATGCCCTTGGGCCAGGAAACCGCCATCGGCACACGGGTGCCGCCGAAATAACCCGCCACCAGCTTGGTGCCCTGAAACGGACTTTCTCCGGCCCAGGCCCAGCCGGCGTGATACATGTTCGCGACCTTTGGACCGCCCAACGCGGGCAGGCCGCCGTATTCCTCCTCGAGGATCTTCATCTGTTGCGCGAAAGGCATCGGCACGCCGTTGAGCGTCAGCATTTCGTTGATGGTGCCGCTCCAGCCTTCCGAGGACGCCCCGTTATCCGACAGCACGTAAAAGATCAGCGTGTTGTCACGCAAGCCCAGCCGCTCCAGTTCATCCACGATCTTGCCGGCCTGTGTGTCGGCATGCTCGAGGAAACCGGCGTACACCTCCATCAGGCGCGCCTGGAATCGCTTCTCATCGTCGCCAAGGCTATTCCATGCAGGCATCGTGTCTGGGCGCGGCGTCAGGATGCTGTCGGCCGGAATCCAGCCAAGCGCCTTCTGACGCCTGAAGGCCTGCGCGCGATAGACATCCCAGCCTCCGTCGAACTGTCCCTTGTACTTATCCGACCACTCACCGAAGACCTGGTGCGGGCCATGCACCGCTCCCGGCGCCCAATACATCAGAAACGGCTTGTCAGGCGCAAGAGCATGTTGCTGGCGCAACCAGCTGGTGGCCTGCGCTGCCAGATCTTCGCTCAGGTGATACTTCGGATCGTTGGGCCGCTCGATCGGCGTGGTGTTGCGATACAGATTCGGCTCGTATTGCGAGGACTCCGCCCCCATGAAACCGTAGAAATGATCGAATCCGCACCCGGTCGGCCAGCGGTCGAAAGGCCCCGCAGCAGAGACATCCTGGGCAGGCGTGTTATGCCACTTCCCGAATGCAGCTGTGCTGTAGCCATAGTGCTGCAACACTTCCGGTATGGTCGCTGAAGTCTTTGGAATCTCACCGGTGTAACCGTCAAAATCGCTCGCCAACTCGGTGATGGTCCCGGATTCCACGCGATGGTGGTTGCGCCCCGTCAACAGCGACGCACGCGTCGCCGAGCAGATCGCGGTGGTGTGAAAGGCGTTGTAGCGCACGCCGGAATCGGCAATGCGGCTGAGCGTCGGCGTATGAATCGCACCGCCAACCGTATCGGCGTGTGCAAAGCCGACGTCGTCCAGCATGATGATCAATACGTTCGGCGCGTCGGCGCGCAAGGGGGTGGCTTTGCTGCGCCACTGGTGCTTCGACTCGGCCAGCGTCCGCGCGGCGAGACTGGCTGTCGGCGTTTTGGGAAATGGCAGATCCTGCGTCCCGGCTATGGCCACACCGGTGAGAAAGGGCTGCCCGATTGAGCCCGTCTCTTCCGAAGACGGTCCCGCCGGAGCGGAATCGGATGCCGCAGGGTTGAGTTCGCGGGTCATGAGGGTCTCCTGTCATGGACTGAAACGTGACGCCAGCCGCCGGATCGCGGGTCTGCGGGTCATTGACAAATCGGAGGCATTTTATGAACGGCATCCCGCGCGGCGCTGGTCTTTGAAGACAATCCAGTGGTCTTGCGCGTGCACCGTGCGCAACCTGGCGCTCGATGCGGGTAAACACCGGGCGAAAGTAAGACGCACGGAAGAGGTTTGCGAACGCCGCGCAACACGCCCATCGGGAGCTTTGACCTTCGTGCAAATGGCGGTTCGCGCGTGTGACGATTCCTGACCTGGCATTTACGCCGATGGAGTTCGCAGTGCAATCGCGGCTACGCTATTGCGATACCGACGCGACCACACCGTCGCTCAAGCGCATTTCTCCCCCAGCCAGCCTGCCGCTCGCACACAGCACGCCGGCCCAGCAATGATTGCCGTCCAACATGCAGAGAGCCACCGCCTCCCGCTCCGACAGCGACGCCGTTCTCACGACGATCGGTGGCTATGCGCTCGCAATTTCACGCGCCCTCGAGCACAGCGGAGTCGATAGTGCCCGGATCTTTCATGCGGCCGGCGTCCAGCCGTCGCTGATGAAGAACGATCCCATGACGCGGCTCCCGGTCGCCACGATGGCCAGGCTGTATAAGGTCTGCGTGGACGTGACGCACAACCCCTACTTCGGATTGACGGTCGCCAGGTTCATTCACGTTTCGAATCTGCACGCACTCGGCTACGCGCTCGCGGCCAGTTCCAACCTGATGGCATTCTGCCAACGGCTGGAACGATTCTTCAGACTCGCTTCTCAGGCCTGCGAAATCAACATTGTTGAAAACGGCGACGAGGTCTCGCTGCGCATGAAACTGCTGGTGCCCGTGTGCGCCGAGACGGAAGATGCGTTGCTGGGCTTTGTCGTGCTGTCCATGCGCCAGCTCTACCACGCCGATTTCAAGCCGGTCCGCGTGGCGTTCTCTCACCCGATGCCGCGCGAAGGGGGCGGCCCCTACGAGAAACTATTTCGCTCACCTGTCGATTTTGACCAGGCTGCACCTGAACTCGTGTTTTCGAAACCGGATTTGCAAAAACCGCTGACCGGCGCGTGTGCTGAGCTGGCGCAATTGCACGACAACCTCGCCACCAGCTATATCGCCCGTCTCGACAAACACGATGTGGTAAGCACAGTGCGGCAGAAAATCATTGAGTATCTGCCCAATGGCGACTGCTCGAGAGACAAAGTCGCCAGCGCCATGTGTATCAGTCCGACCACCTTGCAGTTCAAGCTCTCGCAGCACGATACGAATTTTAATGAGCTGCTCGACGCGACACGCAAGGAATTGGCCTCCAGCTATGTACAGCAATCGGCGTTGTCGATTACCGAAATCACGTTCTTGCTAGGGTTTAGCGACTCGAGCAATTTCACGCGCGCGTTCAAACGTTGGGAAGGCGTTTCACCGAGCGACTATCGCAAGGAAGCCAAGATACAGAGCGCGTGAAGTTCTGTTTCCGTCCGCCGTTCGCGCCAGCATGCGGCCTAGTGCGATACGTGTGTTTCGGCAACGGTGCCGAGGCCGGCCTTTTCGGCGACGCGGACCAGTTCGGCCAGCGACGAGACTTCCATTTTCGCCATGACGCGCGCGCGGTGAGCCTTGATTGTCTTTTCGACCGTGCCCAGTTCGCCGGCGACCTGCTTGTTCAGACGGCCGCTCACGACGAGCGCCATCACTTGCCGCTCGCGAGGTGTCAGTCTTCCGACACGCAGACGGATCGCGTCCAGTTCGCGGTGGACTGCGTGCGTTTGCGCCACCTGTTCGAACGCCTGGTCGATTGCACGAAGCAGATCCGTATCACGCACCGGCTTCGGCAGGAAATCGGTTGCCCCGGCTTTCATGGCGCCCACCGTCATGGGGATGTCGCCATACCCCGTGATGAAAATGATAGGCATCGCCGCATTGAGTTCGCGCTGCAGTTCCAGACCGCTGACGTCCGGCAGCTGGATGTCCAGTATCAAACACGCCGGACAGGTTTCGGCACGGATCCTGTCCAGGAATGCGCGGGCCGAACCGAATGTCTCTACCCGATAGCCAGCGAACTGGATCAGACGCGCGAACGCTCGGCACACAGACTCGTCGTCGTCGACGACGAACACCAGCAGATCAGAATGTGTCATGGCCTTTATCGCGACTCGTCGTGCTGCATCGCATCATTCGCGGGCAGCGTGACATAAAAGGTCGCGCCTCGATCGGTGTTGTTTTCGGCCCAGAGTCGCCCGCGGTGCATGTCGATGATGGAGCGGCTGATCGACAATCCCAAACCGAGCCCCTGGGGTTTTGATGTGAAGAATGGCTTGAAGATCTTATCCAGCTTGTCCGCTGTCAATCCGTGCCCGTTGTCGCGAACCGCAATGCACACCATGTCGCCACCCTGAGGCTTGAGCGTTACCGCTACCATCCGGTCGACGGGCGGCACATCGTTCAGCGCGTCGAATGCGTTGAGCAGAAGATTGAGCATGACCTGCTGCAGTTGCACCCTGTCGCCGCGCACGGGCGGCAGGGTGTCGTCAATGTCGAGCCTCAAACGCGTGCCTCGCACGATCGCGTCACTGTGCACCAGCAGAATCACGTCGCGGACCACCCCCGCGAGATCGAGCGGCACGACGTCAAGATCGCCCTTCTTGACGATTGCGCGGATGCGTCGAATCACTTCGCTGGCACGATAGTCATCCTGAACAATGTCATTGAGGATTTCCCGCACTTCCGCCAGGTCGATCGGGTCGGCGGTCATGAACCGTTGTGCTGCCTGCACATTGCTCAGAATCGCGGTGAGCGGCTGGTTCAGCTCGTGGGCGAGCGAAGAGGCGAGCTGCCCCATGGTGGAGACGCGCGTCAGATGGGCGAGCTCCTGACGGTTTCGGTGCAGTTCATAGCGATCTGTCCTGTCGATGACAAAAGCGAGCATGATGCAATCGTCGTCGAAGCGAAACGCATTCAGCCCTATTTCCACGGGAAACACCACGCCGTCCTTGCGCCGTGCGGATAATTCCTGCAAAGGCGCCGCGCCGCGCACGTCGGGTAGCGCGAACCTGTCCGTCCAAAAGGGCGTGCTGCCTTCGAAATGCAGGTCGGGCACCAGCAACTCAACAGGTCTGCCGATCATTTCTTCGCATTCGTATCCAAACAGCTTCGCAGCTTGCGGATTGACCATGACCATGCGGCCACGCTCGCCCAGCATGAGAATCGCAAACGGGAATAATGCAAGCGCTTCGCGAAAGCACGTCTCGCCGCTCTTTCGTTCCGGAGCGGCGGCCTGAGCATGCGGTATGTCCATCGATCGTCCGCCACTCGTACAAGCCTCCCGGCGAACCACCCTCGCGGAAGCCGCCGCGCCGGGTGCACCTGCAGGTGGATGCCCTGCGCGCGCCCCACGTTGGCCGGCTTCCGTCACACCAGACACTTCCGCGACGCGAGAAGCCTCCACGCAGGTGTCGCGTGACGGACCAGCTTTCACCGGTGAATGGGAAGCACCACCCGCCTCGACCACCGTTCTCGCAATGCGTGCAAACACCATGTCCAGGCTGGCCAGAGCGCGTTCTGCGTGCGCAGAACTACCCAGCGGTTTAATACTGGCGATCGATGCCGCCGCCCCGTGGCGTCGCGCCAACATCACCAGCAACCACAGAATGATGGTCGCTTCCAGCACGACTATCACGGGCATGACGATGCTCATGGCCGGACTCCATCTCAAAGGCTGGTGCCGGGTGACGTGCTGAAAAAATTCGCTCTGGATTTCGACGAAATGCAATGCGCCATAACCCGGAAGCCGGTTGCCGCCACCCGATCTTGCAAAGTGGCCTGGGCATGCAGAATCATGATTCCCTCGTGATTGCGCGGCCCCGGCCTGCCTCACGGGCGGTCTGTCGGGTCGTCTCCATGACAGCGCATTATCCTTCTGTTTATTCAGTGAATGACTAGCAGCGGAATCGGGCACTGCCCGCCCGAGGATAGATTCGGTTAAAACTTCCGCAGTCGGATAGAACCAAACGGTCAATTAATCCTAGTCTGCGATCGGACAATAGTAAATGACGCACGGCACATTCATCTATGTTTTGACCTGAATGCTTGTGTTGTGGACGACTACTGGATGGGACCGCCAATCGCGATGTCTGCGTAGACCAGCAAGATTGTTTGCGCGGCGGAGATGATCGCCTGCAGGCCCGAGCCACAGAGACGGTTCGCCGTAAAGCCCGGCGTTGCCTCGGACACACCTGCGTTGAGCGCCGCGACGCGGGCCAGATACAGGTTCTTCGGCTCGGTCGCGATGACATTCCCGAAGACGACGTGGCCGACCTGATCGCCACCAACGTCAGCACGCGCCAGCGCCTCGTGCACGACAAGCGAACCCGGTTCCGTCGGGGCGATATCTTTCAGGCTACCTCCGAACTAGCCGATGGGAGTGCGAACTCCGCTCACAACGACGACTTCTCTTTTAATTTCGGATTCCTTTTTTAATGTGCAAGCCTGCTTCGACGGCTTTCGAGTCCGTTTCGCAGGTCACATATTCGGGTAATTCGGCCCACCGCCGCCCTCAGGCGTCACCCAGACGATGTTCTGGGTCGGGTCCTTGATGTCGCAGGTCTTGCAGTGCACGCTTGCTCAATGAGACTTGCGGGGGTCATTGATGTGAGATCCCTCAGTCAGAACTGGTCTTCGGCCAGCGCCAGCACACTCTCCCCGCCCTTCGCGGTAACGATCGACGCTTCGAGCGCCGACGCCTGCGGCAGCACATGCTCGGCATAGAACTGCGCGGTCGCGATCTTCGCGCCGTAGAACGACGGATCTTCGGCGCGCTTTTCAGCCGCCACGAGCAGCGCACGCGCCATCTGCCAGCCGCCCAGCACGATGCCCGCGAGCTTCAGATATGGCACGCTGCCGGCGAACACCGCGTTCGGATCGTCCTTCGTGTTGGCAACAACGAAATCGACCGCCGCGGTGAGCGAGCGATGACCTTGCGCCAGATACTTCTTCATCGATTCGAACGCCGCACCCTGCTGCGTGCCGAGCGCCTCGATCGTTTCTGCTACGCCGGCCAGCAGCGACTTCGCCACCTTGCCGCCGTCGCGCACAGTCTTGCGGCCGATCAGGTCGTTGGCCTGGATCGCGGTCGTCCCTTCGTAGATCGGCAGAATGCGCGCGTCGCGGTAGTACTGCGCGGCGCCCGTTTCTTCGATGAAACCCATGCCGCCGTGCACCTGCACGCCGAGGCTCGTCACGTCGATCGACAGCTCCGTGCTCCAGCCCTTCACGATCGGCACGAGGTATTCGTAGATCGCCTGATGTCCGGCACGTTTTGCTTCGTCAGGATGACGATGCGCGATATCGCAGTGAGCCGCGGCGACATACGCCAATGCGCGCGATGCTTCGGTGAGGCCACGCATCGTCGCGAGCATGCGGCGCACGTCCGGATGCTGGATGATTGCCACCGATTGCTTCGCCGAGCCGTCCACCGGGCGGCTTTGCACGCGATCCTTCGCGTACGCCACGGCCTTCTGATACGCCCGGTCCGAGACGCCCACGCCCTGCATGCCCACCGCGAAACGCGCCGCGTTCATCATGATGAACATGTACTCGAGGCCGCGATTTTCTTCGCCGATCAGATGACCGATCGCGCCGCCGTGGTCGCCGAACTGCAGCACCGCGGTGGGGCTCGCCTTGATGCCGAGCTTGTGCTCGATCGACACGCAGTGCACATCGTTACGCTCGCCGAGCGAACCGTCTTCATTGACGAGAAACTTCGGCACGATGAAGAGCGATATGCCCTTCACGCCTTCCGGTGCGTTCGGGGTGCGCGCCAGCACGAGATGGGCGATGTTCTGCGCCATGTCATGCTCGCCCCACGTAATGAAGATCTTGGTGCCGAACAGCTTGAACGAACCATCGCCTTGCGGTTCGGCGCGCGTGCGCACCAGCGCGAGATCGGAACCGGCCTGCGGCTCGGTCAGGTTCATCGTGCCAGTCCACTCGCCGGAAATCAGCCTGGGCACGTAGGTCTGTTTTTGCGCTTCGGTGCCGGCGGTGAGCAGCGCTTCGATCGCGCCGTCGGTCAGCAGCGGACACAGCGCGAACGAGAGGTTCGACGCATTGAGCATTTCGATGCACGGTGTCGCGATCAGCTTCGGCAGGCCCTGGCCGTCGTAGTCGAGCGGATGCTGCACGCCTTGCCAGCCGCCTTCCACGAACTGGCGGAACGCCTCCTTGAAGCCGGGCGTCGCGGTGACCACGCCATCCTTCCAGCTGCTCGGATTGCGATCGCCTTCGACGTTCAGCGGCGCCAGCACTTCGCCGCACAGTTTCGCCGACTCTTCGAGCACGGCCTGAGCCGTGTCGAGGTTCGCGTCTTCGAAGCCAGGCAAGGTCGCGATGTCTTCGAGCGCGGCCAATTCTTTCATCACGAACAGCATGTCTTTTACGGGCGCGGTGTAGCTCATCGCGTGTCTCCTCACGGTACGTTTTCAGGCACAGATACGCGTCCCGTGACGGACTGACTCCGGCACGCCGCGATCCACATGCCGCATCGTAGCGCCCTCGCCCGCCCCACCCAATGTCCAAACCTGCCCATTCATTGACAAAAGCTGCCGCTTCGCGCGGCTCGCTCGCGTCACGCCAGGACGCCGTTGACCGGGACGTCGATGTTCTGACTCACGCCATCTTGCGATACGCTTGAGGCGTGCTGCCGGTCCAATGCCGGAAGGCCCGATGAAACGCACTCGGGTCGTCGAAGCCAACGTCATAGGCGATCATTCCGATCGCGTCGGCCGACCGCGTGAGCCGCTGAATGGCAAGATCGCGCCGCAGTTCGTCCTTGATCGCCTGAAACGTCGTCCCTTCAGCCGACAACCGGCGGCACAGCGTCCGGACGGAAAAATGCAGGTCCTGCGCCACGACTTCGATGGTTGGAATCGTCGGAAGACGAGCGGCAATAGACTGGCGAACGCGGTGGCAGACCATTTGTTCCGCGAACGACACGAAAATCCAGCCTTCCGGCGCGCGCGCAAGAAATGTTTTCAGGTCGGTTTTGTGTTGCCTGATGCGCATGTCGAGGTACGTGGCGTCGAACGACATGAAGGTGCGCGCGCGGCCAAACTGCACCGGCCCTGGAAAAAGATAGAGATAGTCGCTCGCGCGTGGTGGGCGCGGAAAATCGAACTCCACTTCCGACAGCGGAATCTTCTGTCCAACCAGCCACGAGGCGACCCCGTGCGCGAGTTTTAGCACGAGTTCGCGACCCAGCACGCTGACGGCCGGGTAGTCTGGGTTCGGCACCAGTTCAACGCGGCAGACAGCCCCTTCGCGTCGCGATTCGAGTCTGAACTCGTCGAGAATCAGGTGAAAAAACTGGCCGAACCGATTCATCGCAACCTCGAGTCGTGGCGCATCGAGGAGGCTCAGGCAAAGATACTTCAGTGTCCCATTGCGCAACGGCCGACTGAAGATACCCGGCATTTCGTCGTCGAGTTCGTTCGCCAGCAGGCGATAAAGCGTGGAAAACTGCTCCTGCGTCACACGGGCTGCGGGCTCGTGCAGTAACTCGTGCGGGATCCCCGCTTGCCCGGCCAGACGCACAACCGCAGCCTGGTCAGCGCCGGCCAGGAAGCCGTTGACGAGCGATATGGGTACGGTGGCGGAAAGGGGATTCAAGGGTTCGCAGTTGCCACGCAGTTGTCGCTCAGTTGTCGCTCAGTTCTCAGTCAGTTCTCATTCTCAGTTAACGGCTCTTGCACTGGCGTGGCCGTCGATGGCCTATTTTGTCATAGGTGCCGGCCAGGCGTGAACTACTGCTCGGCCACAGCACGAACGCGGAATGCCGCGATGGAACAGGAACCCGCACGCTCAACCCTGAAGCCGGATTGAGAGGATTACCACTCGCGGATGCAAACCAACATTACAAATAACAAACAATATAGCAAACTAGATCAATACGATAATTACATTACCCAAACATTCCCCATGCAGCGAGATTCAGCATGAAACTCGCTCCAGGGATTAATACGGATAAACGCGGCTTCAATCATGCAAGCGTTTAACGCTCGGCGTACACTCGCTCGAAGCCCAGAGCACAGGGCGCATGGGGCTGCAGAGCCACCCGTCGTCGAACACGGGTTATCGGAGAGTCAGGAGAACAATCAATGAGTTGGACACGGGAACAGAGAAACGTCACGATCGCCGCCTACCTGGGCTGGACCCTGGACGCATTCGATTTCTTTCTAATGGTGTTCGTATTGAAAGATATCGCGGCGGAGTTCAATACAACAATCCCCACGGTTGCCTTCGGCATTATGCTGACCCTGATCATGCGTCCGCTCGGCGCATTGATTTTCGGCTGGCTCGCCGACAAATACGGCCGTCGTCCCACGCTGATGATCAACATCGCGTGCTTCTCGCTGCTGGAATTGCTGTCCGGCTTTTCACCCAACCTGACCACCCTGCTCGTGCTGCGCGCCCTGTTCGGCATCGCGATGGGCGGCGAATGGGGTGTGGGCGGCGCACTGACGATGGAAACCGTGCCGCCGAAATCGCGCGGCATCGTTTCGGGTCTCCTGCAGGCCGGTTATCCGAGCGGCTACCTGCTCGCCTCCGTCGTGTTCGGCGTCTTCTATCAATACATCGGCTGGCGCGGCATGTTCTTCGTGGGCGTGCTGCCGGCCTTGCTCGTGCTGTATGTGCGTGCGCACGTGCCGGAGTCACCGGCTTTCAAGACGCTCGAGAAGAAAGCGCATCTGGGTCTCGTCGCCACGCTCAAGCAGAACATCGGCTTGTCGCTCTACGCGATCGTGCTGATGACCGCGTTCAACTTCTTTTCACACGGTTCACAGGATCTGTATCCGACCTTCCTGCGCGTGCAACATGGGTTCGACGCGCATACCGTGTCGTGGATCACGATCACGCTGAACATCGGCGCGATCTGCGGCGGTCTGTTCTTCGGTTTCATTTCGGAGAAGATCGGCCGCAAGCGCGCGATCTTCATCGCCGCCCTGATCGCGTTGCCGGTGTTGCCGCTTTGGGCTTTCTCGTCCACGCCTGTGCTGCTCGCGGCCGGTGCCTTCCTGATGCAGATCTCCGTTCAGGGCGCATGGGGTGTGATTCCGGTGCACCTGAACGAAATCTCGCCCGATGAAATTCGCGCGACGTTCCCGGGCCTCGTGTATCAACTCGGCAATCTGATCGCGTCAGTGAACGGACCGCTGCAAGCGAGCGCCGCCGAAGCGCACGGCAACAACTACGCGCTGATCATGGCAGTTGTGATCGGTATCGTGGCGGTGTTGATCGCCGTGCTGATTCCGTTCAGCCGCGAACGCCGTGGCATCGACATGACGCAGTCGGCGAAACAGGTCGCAACGCACGCCTAAGAAAGTCCCCGCCCCGAAGGAAGTCCCTTTGGGGTGATTGGTGGATTGAGGCAGAGCTTTAAGCGTTCGAACTAAACAGCTATTTCGCCGGCGCGTTATGGGGCACAATAGCTACAAAGGCGGCTCGATCCGCCACCAGGTAACGCAGACGCAAAGCAAGCGTAAGAAGTAAGAACCCACGCGAAGCTGGCGCGAGAAAACAAACGCAGGGCCAAACACAGGTAGCAAGCAATACGAGGCCGTTCCGATTTCGATCGGAACGGCCTTTTTTATTTCCGCGCGGTTTGACGCGCCCGCGCGCATTGGAAAGACGGACCTTCGTCAGGTCTTCTAGAGGAGTTAATCCACACCGAGCCCTTGATCGCAGTCCCCATCCTTCTTTATCCTGAAAAAAAACGGCTGTTTCAAATAGTCATTTGAATCGCTTGTTTGCGGGCCGGATGCCCGGCAACTGGGAGACGCAAAATGGCAGTTCGAACAACAGGCCGGCATGCCGGCGACACGAAGTCCCGCATCCTCGACGCCGCCGAAACACTCTTCATCGAATGCGGCTATGAGGCCATGTCCCTGCGCCAGATTACTTCGCGTGCCGAAGTAAATCTCGCGGCGGTCAACTATCACTTCGGCAGCAAGGAATCGCTGATTCACTCGATGCTGGCGCGCCGGCTCGACCGCCTCAACCAGGAGCGGCTCAAGCTGCTCGACCGCTTCGACGAAATGCTCGGCGCGCGTCTGACCTGCGAGCACGTGCTCGGCGCCATGTTCATTCCCGCGCTGCGGCTGTCGCGCGATCCGCGCGTCGGCGGCAAGGCGTTTCTGCGCTTGCTGGGGCGCGCTTATACGGACCCGTCGGCATTCATTCGGGACTTTCTGAATGCGCATTACGAGTCTGTGGCCGTGCGTTTTTTCGATGCTTTCCAGCTTGCGCTGCCTCATCTGCCGCGTGAAGAGCTTGGCTGGCGTCTGCACTTCTCGATCGGCGCGCTGTCCGGCGTGCTGGCCGGCGCCGATACCGACAGCCTGATTTCGGAGTTCTCGCAAGGCAAGTCGATGAACGACCTGCAACTGATCGCGCGTCTCGCTTCGCTCATGGTGGCCGCGCTGAAAGCGCCCTTGCCCGACGGCTCGCAACTGGCCACGTTCGCCGCCGTGCTGGGCGACGCCACCGAAGGCGGCCCCGAAGGCCAGATGGAACGCGCGAATCCGCCTGCGGGGGTTGCGGGTACGCAGCCGGCGTCAGGCGGGTTTGAACCGTCGGTGCCGGCAGCCTCGGACGGTGAACGCCACGGTGGCGACGTGGAGGCGAGTTCGTTTCAGCCCGCGTTGCACGGCACAGCTTGAAGCCAACGGTGCGGGCGGCGCTGCCATAAGCCGTCCGCGCCCCGTGGATGCGTTCGCACGCACCATCGAAACAGGAGGAAACGTCATGCCGTGGTTCACCCTGGTGCTCGTCATTGCCGCTCTCGCGCTGGTCTACGTTCAGGCGCGCGCCTCATGGTGGCTTGCCTTCATGATCGTCTGGGTGGCGGCCGCGCAGGTCAGCGGAGCGGCGGGTCCGGTGGTGACGACGGCGCTCGCGATCGTCTTCGTCCTCCCCGCCCTCGTCCTCGCGATCAAACCGCTGCGCCGTGCGTGGCTCACAAAAACGGTGTTCGAGGTCTTCCGCAAAATCCTGCCGGAGATGTCGCCGACCGAGCGCGACGCAATCGAAGCCGGCACCGTCTGGTGGGACGCCGAACTGTTCTCCGGACGCCCGCATTGGGACACGCTGCTCGGCTACGGCCCGGCCACGCTCACCGTCGAGGAGCAATCGTTTCTCGATGTCGAATGCGAGCATCTGTGCGATCTCGCGAACGACTGGGAAACCACCGCGGTGTGGCAGGACCTGTCGCCGGCAACCTGGCAATACATCAAGGAACGCGGCTTTCTCGGCATGATCATTCCGAAGCAGTATGGCGGCAAACAGTTCTCCGCTTACGCGCATTCGCAGGTCATCATGAAGCTCTCCACGCGCTGCTCGGCGGCCGCCGTTTCGGTGATGGTGCCGAACTCGCTCGGCCCCGCCGAGCTGCTGATGCATTACGGCACCGAAGCGCAGAAGAACCACAATCTGCCGCGCCTCGCCCGTGGCGACGAGATCCCCTGCTTCGCGTTGACGAGCCCATACGCGGGTTCAGATGCGGCAGCGATTCCCGACGTCGGCATCGTCTGCAAAGGCACGTTTGAGGGCCGCGAAACGCTGGGTTTTCGCGTCACGTGGGACAAGCGCTACATCACGCTCGGACCGATCGCGACCGTGCTCGGCCTCGCCTTCCGTGCGCTCGATCCCGACCATCTGCTCGGCTCGAATGAAGAACCCGGCATCACTTGCGCACTGATTCCGACCGACCATCCGGGCGTCAACATCGGCCGCCGCCATTGGCCGCTGAACGCGGTGTTCCAGAACGGTCCGAACTCGGGCAAAGACGTCTTCATTCCACTCGACTGGGTGATCGGCGGCCGCGCGCAAGTCGGCAACGGCTGGCGCATGCTGATGGAGTGCCTCGCGGCGGGCCGCGCGATTTCACTGCCGTCGTCGAACGTGGGGATGGCGAAGATCGCCGTGCGCGGCACCGGTGCCTATGCCGCGATTCGCCGTCAGTTCCGCACCGCCGTCGGCAAGTTCGAGGGCGTACAGGAAGCGCTCGGCCGCATGGGCGGCAATCTCTACGTGATGGACGCCGCGCGCCGCCTGTCCGCACAGGCGGTGGACCTCGGCGAAAAACCGTCGGTAATTTCGGCGATCGCGAAGTATCACATCACCGAACGCGCCCGCATGGTGATCAACGACGGCATGGACGTCGCCGCCGGCAAGGGCATCTGTATGGGGCCGTCGAACTTCCTCGCGCGCGCCTATCAGCAGGTGCCGATCGCGATCACCGTGGAAGGCGCGAACATCCTCACGCGTTGCCTGATCATCTTCGGCCAGGGGGTGATTCGCTGCCATCCGTATGTGCTCAAGGAAATGACCGCCACGCTCGCAACGGACCGCACCAAGGCGCTGCGCGATTTCGATGCCGCCTTCTTCGGCCATGTCAGCTTCACGCTCTCCAATGTGGTGCGCAGTTTCGTCTATGGCATCACGGGAGGCGCGTTCATCGCCAGGCCGCGCACGGCGTACGCGCCGCTGTTGCCGTACTACCGCGCGGCGACCCGTCTCTCGACAGCATTCGCGTTGCTCGCCGACGTCTCCATGTTCGTGCTCGGCGGCGATCTGAAACGGCGCGAACGCATCTCCGGGCGTCTGGGCGATGTGCTCTCGCAGCTCTATCTGATTTCCGCGACGCTCAAGCGCTTCGAAGACGAAGGCCGTCAAGAGGAAGACCTGCCGCTAGTGCGCTGGGGCGTCGAAGACTCGCTGTACAGGGCGCAGCACGCGCTCGACGGCGTGCTCGCGAACTACCCGAACCGCCTTGCCGCGTGTCTCGTGCGCGTGCTGGCATTCCCATTCGGCCTGCCGTATCGCGAGCCGTCCGACCGGCTCGGCACCGAGATCGCGGAGCTGATGCAAACGCCGGGCGCGGCGCGCAACCGCCTCGTGTCCGACTCGTACGTGCCGCATCCGGATGTCGACGCGCTCGGCTATGGCGAACTCGTGTTCGAGTTGAACCCGCGCTTCACGCAGATCGACCAGAAACTGCGCGATGCAGTCAAGCAAGGCCTGCTCGAACCGCTGCCGCAGAGCCTGCCGCACCTGGCCGCGTGGACCGAAGCGGCCCAGCGAAAAGGCCTGATCGATGCCGACGATCGCCGCGTGCTTGAGGACTACGCGCGGTATGGCGAGCAAGTCGTGAAGGTCGACGACTTCCCGCCCGACTTCGACATGCTCGCCAACTTGCAAAAGCGCAAGGACGTGCTCGAGAAAGCGCTGGAACTCGCGGCCTGAGTGCCTTAAAAGAAACATCCAGACAGGGCACACTCAGTGCCCCAAACTGGGTGCACACTGACACACGTCCGACGTCCCCGAATCCCCCAATCTCCCAAGGGACTTCCTTCGGGCGTGGCCAGCGGAGCAACGAATAATATGAACGACTCTTATCTGAACTTCGTCAATTCGCCGTTCGGCGCGCGCCTTGCGCGTTCGTTAGGCTTACCGAAGCCCGAGGTGCTGCGCCGCTATCGCGCGGACCAGCCCGAGTTCGACGGCCTGATCGCGATCGGTGCGGGCCGCGAGCCGCATCTGCTCGACGCGCTCGCGAATCTCGTGACGAGCATCGGCATGACGAGCGTGGCGCATGAAAGCGCGGGCCTGTGGGTGCCGCTCGCGAATCGCCACGGTTTGATGACAGGCCGTTTCGAACCAGCGGAGTCCGGTTCGCCCGGCAAGCTCACCGCCTTGCTGTTCGATGCGAGCGGTATCGAAGACAGCAGCCAGCTCGAACCGCTGCACGGATTCTTCCACGATACGTTGCGCTCGCTCGGCAAATGCGGCCGCATCATCGTGCTGGGGCGGCCGCCGGAGGCCTGCGCGAGCCCGCGCCAATGGACCGCGCAGCGCGCGCTCGAAGGCTTCGCGCGTTCGCTCGGCAAGGAAGCGCGGCGCGGCATTACCGCGAATCTCGTCTATGTGGAGCAAGGCGCCGAGAACGGCATCGAAGCGACGTTGCGATTCTTTCTATCGCCGCGCTCCGCGTACGTGTCGGGCCAGGTGGTGCGCATCGGCGTGCGCGCCGGCGCCGACGGCCTTGCCGGCGTTCGACTGGCATCAGCCGCTCGCCGGCCGGCGCGCCGTCGTGACCGGCGCGGCGCGCGGCATCGGCGCCTCGATTGCGAGCGTGCTCGCCGCGCAAGGCGCGCACGTCATCGGCATCGACATCCCAGCGGCGCGCGACGCGCTCGATTCGACCATGCACCAGTTGAACGGCACCGCCCTCGCCTTCGACATCGCCGCGCCCGAAACGCCCGCGCAGATCGCCGCGGCGCTCGACGAACAGGGCGTGGATATCGTCGTGCACAACGCGGGCATCACCAAGGACAAAACCATCGCGAAGATGACCGACGCCGCGTGGCAAAGCGTCATCGACATCAACCTGTCCGCGCAGGAACGGATCGACGACGCGCTGCTCGCGGCCGGCATCTTGCGCGACGGCGGCCGCATCGTCGGCGTGTCGTCGATCAGCGGCATTGCCGGCAATCCCGGCCAGACCAATTACGCCGCATCCAAAGCCGGCGTGATCGGCCGGGTGCAAAGCATGGCGCCGCATCTGCGTGCGCGCGGCATCACGATCAACGCGGTCGCGCCCGGCTTTATCGAAACGCAGATGACCGCGAAGATTCCGCTGGCCATCCGCGAGGCCGGCCGCCGGATGAATTCGATGAGCCAGGGCGGCCAGCCGGTGGACGTCGCACAGGCCATCGCGTGGCTGGCGCACCCGGGATCGGCGGGTGTGAGCGGCCAGGTTGTGCGCGTGTGCGGACAAAGCCTGATTGGAGCGTGAGCATGGGTGAGCCGGGTAATCCGTTCACGAGTGGTCACGCAGCGAGCGCGGCCCGTCCGAAGACCGTCGTCATCGAGCCGTTGCCTGCGCCCGCGAAGCTGTATGGGCGCGCGTTGTCCGGCATCGTCAAACGCGGGCGCGACGCGCACTTGCCGGCGTTGCGCCTCGTGCGCCCCGCCGTGGCCCTCGACCCCGGGCCGATCTGGCGTTACTCGCGGGTCTGCGGCTTCATCCCCGAGCACGGCGTGCCGCTCACGTATCCGCATCTGCTCGCTTTCCCGTTGCATCTGCTGATGCTGACCGACCCGGCGTTTCCCTGGCCGGCGCTCGGCCTCGTGCATCTGGCGAACCACGTGCGCCTGCGCCGGCCGCTCGCTTACAAGGACATGTTGCGCGTCGAGGTGGAATTCGGCGCGCTGCTGCGTCACGACAAGGGCCAGGCGTTCGTGCTGCATACCCGCATGTACCGCCGCGGCGAAGCGGTATGGGACGGCGACAGCGTCTATCTGAAGCGTGGCGTGCCGGCGAGCGGCAGTCCGTTCGATCCGCTGGAACTCGGGCACGACGCGCTGGAACGCATCTCGCGCTGGCAACTGGCGCCGCAACTGGGCCGCGACTACGCGAGCGTGTCCGGCGACTACAACCCGATTCACCTCACCGCGCTATCCGCGAAAGCGTTCGGCTTCTCGCGCGCCATTGCGCATGGCATGTGGACGCTGGCGCGCGCCGCCTCCGCGCTGCAACCGCCGAAGCCGCTCGCCGAAGCCACGCTCTGCGCCGAATTCAAGCTGCCGATGCTGCTGCCGGGCGAAGCGTCGCTGTGGAGCGCGTCGCCCTCGCTGATCGAGCGCGACATCGAGGTACGCGACATTGCCGGAGAAAAGCCGCATTTGCGCGGCCGCATGCAGTGGAAGCTGTTATGAGACACCGGCAGGCACCCGCAGGCACGTGCCTGTCTTCGTGACCGCATGGAATTGAAGCCGCCTGAAAATCGTTGTTGAGCTAACAGACGCAGCGACGCAAAGAAGCCTTACTCACGATTCGTATCATTCGCACCGTTGAACCAGGGAACGACTCTAAAGGAGCCGAGCATGTCCAACCCGCAGCCCGCCGTGCGCCGCGTCGCCATCATCGGGGGCAACCGGATTCCGTTTGCCCGCTCGAACACCGCTTACGCGACCGCGTCGAGTCAGGACATGCTGACGTTCACGCTGCAAGGCCTGATCGACCGCTACAACCTGCACGGTGAACGTCTGGGCGAAGTGGCAGCCGGCGCCGTCATCAAGCACTCGCGCGATTTCAACCTGACACGCGAATCCGTGCTGTCCACCACACTCGCGAGAGAAACGCCGGCTTACGATGTGCAGCAGGCCTGCGGCACTGGGCTGGAAGCGGCCATTCTCGTCGCCAACAAGATCGCCCTCGGGCAGATCGAGGCCGGCATTGCTGGCGGTGTCGATACGGCATCCGATGCACCGATCGGCGTCAACGAGCGCATGCGCAAGATCCTGCTCGAAGCGAATCGCGGCAAGAGCACCGGCCAACGCGTCAGTGCTCTTGCCAAACTTCGGCCAGGCATGTTTTTCAAACCGCTTTTGCCGCGCAACGTCGAGCCGCGCACCGGGCTGTCGATGGGCGAGCATTGCGAGCTGATGGCCAAGCGCTGGAACATCTCGCGCGAAGCGCAGGACGTGCTCGCCTACGACAGCCACCGCAAGCTCAGCGACGCGTATGCGCGCGGCTTCGTCAACGATCTGATGACGCCGTACCGTGGCCTTGCGCGAGACAACAATCTGCGTTCGGACCTGACGCTCGAAAAACTCTCCGGTCTGAAGCCGGTATTCGATCGCGACGCGGGCACGCTGACCGCCGGCAATTCGACCCCGCTGACGGACGGTGCTTCCGCCGTGTTGCTAGCGAGCGAAGAATGGGCGGCCAGACATGACCTGCCGGTGCTGGCGTATCTGAGCTGGTCCGAAACCGCCGCCATCGACTTTTTCGACAAGAAAGAAGGCCTGCTGATGGCGCCTGCCTACGCCGTGCCGCGCATGCTGGCGCGCGCCGGGCTCACCTTGCAGGACTTCGATCTGTATGAGATTCACGAAGCGTTCGCCGCGCAGGTGTTGTGCACGCTAGCGGCGTGGCAGGATGACGAGTATTGCCGCACGCAGCTCGGCATGCCCGGGCCATTCGGCGCGATCGACCGGACAAAATTGAATGTGAACGGCAGCTCGCTCGCCACCGGCCATCCGTTTGCCGCCACGGGTGGCCGCATCGTCGCCGGACTCGCGAAAATGCTCGCACAACTCGACAAGCCGGCCGGCACCGCGCGCGGGCTGATCTCGATCTGCGCAGCGGGCGGCCAGGGCGTGGTGGCGATGCTGGAACGCTGAGCGTCGCCGCTCGCTCAGCACGTGCTTCAATCCATGCCTGGCTTTGAAGGCTGCTGCAATGACCGCGTTGATTACTACCTTGATTACTGCATGACTGGCTGCAAGACCAGCACACAAACAGATGAAGCGCCTGCTTCAGGAGACGAACGATGACCCAGCCCACGCAAGCCCCGCTCTCGCCCGCCGTCGGATCCGCACCGCTCGCGAATAGAGCGGGCCAGACGCCCGGTCAAATGCGCAGTCAGACGCCCGGTCAGGCGGCAAATCACGCGCCCAACACCGACGGTATCTGGTACGCGTCGTATCCGGCCGACGTGCCGCGGGAGATCGACGTCAACCAGTACGAATCGCTCGTGCAGTTCTTCGACGAATGCATCGCCGAGTTCCGCGAGCGCGTCGCGTATGTGAGCGTCGGCGCGAACCTGACGTATGGCGAGCTCGGCCGCAAGGCGGCTGCGTTCGCCGCGTATCTGCAAAGCATCGGTGTGAAGCCCGGCGAGCGCGTCGCGATCATGCTGCCGAACACGTTTCAGTATCCGGTGTCGCTGTTCGGTGTGCTCAAGGCGGGCGGTGTGGTGGTCAACGTCAATCCGCTTTACACGGTGCGCGAGCTTGCGCATCAGTTGAAGGACAGCGGCGCGCAAACCATCATCGTGTTCGAGAACTTCGCGAAGACCGTTGAAGACGCGCTGCCGGGCACCAGGATACAGAACGTCATCGTGACGGGGCTCGGCGATCTGCTCGCCGACGGCCCGAATCTGAAGGGACGTCTGCTCAATTTCATGCTGCGCCGCGTGAAGAAGATGGTGCCGAAGTACAACCTGCCGAAAGCGGTGCCGCTGCTCGAAGCGCTCTCGATCGGCTACACGCGGCCGCTGACGCCCGTGCGCCCCACGCACCACGACATCGCCTTCCTGCAATACACCGGCGGCACCACCGGCGTGGCCAAAGGCGCAATGCTCACGCACAGGAACATCATCGCCAATCTGTTGCAGGCGAAGGCGTGGTCCGAAGGCCAGTTGAGCGGCGAGATCGAAACGGTGCTCACGCCGCTGCCGCTTTATCACATCTATTCGCTGACCGTGAACGCGCTGATCTTCATGGGGCTCGGCGGGCGCAATATCCTGATCGCCAATCCGCGCGACATGAAGCGCGTGATGATGATCATCCGTCACGAGAAATTCACCGGCATGACGGCGGTCAACACGCTCTACAACGCGTTCCTCGACAACGAGGAGTTCTGCAAGCGCGACTTCTCGAACCTGAAGCTCGCGATGGCCGGCGGCATGGCCACGCAGAAGTCGGTCGCCGATCGCTTCAAGGCGGTCACCGGCAAGCCGATCATCGAAGGCTATGGGCTGACCGAGTGCTCGCCGATCGTGTCGATGAATCCGGTGGACCTGACCAATCTGCACGACTTCGAAGGCTCGATCGGTTTGCCCGCGCCGTCCACGCAAGTGCGCTTCAGGAAAGACGACGGTACATGGGCGAACATCGGCGAACCGGGCGAACTGTGCGTGCAGGGACCCCAGGTGATGAAAGGCTACTGGAATCGCCCGGAAGAAACCGCCAAGGTGATCGACGACGCCGGCTGGCTCGCCACCGGCGACATTGGCGTGATGGATTCGCGCGGCTTCATCCGCCTGATCGACCGGAAAAAAGACATGATCCTGGTGTCGGGCTTCAACGTCTACCCGAACGAGATCGAAGACGTGATCGCGATGCTTCCGGACGTGCGCGAAGTCGCCGCAATCGGCGTGCCCGACGCGGCGCAAGGCGAACGGGTGAAGGCGTTCATCGTCAAGCGCAATCCGTCGCTGACCGCGGAACAGGTGATCGCCCACTGCCGCAAGAACCTCACCGGGTACAAGGTGCCAAAGCTCGTCGAGTTCCGTGACGAGCTGCCGCAAACCAATGTCGGCAAGATTCTGCGCCGCGCGCTGCGCGACGAGGAACTCGCGAAGCAAAAACCTGCCTGACAGGCGAGGCGCTCGATACCACGCGCCGCCATCATTTCGGAGAGTTTCATGAAGCACAGCCTGTCCGTACGCTCGCGCCGTTCACCGGCCTTCATGCGCCTCGCCCGTTTTTTGTCGGAAAACGCCACATTGAATGCGTCCCTGACTGCGTCATTACCTGCGGTTTCGTCGCGGGGACTCCTGATCGGCGTGCTGGTAGCCAGCGCCGCTGCGCTCGCGCCACCGGCGTTCGCGCAGAACGACGCCACACCGCCCGCGCTCGATACCGCCAGCGCTGTCAAGGCGCCGACCACGCCGCCCTCGCAGGTCGGCAAGCTCACGCTGGATCAGCAGGTCAAGTGGCTGCGCGCCGCGCAACAAAGCGGCGCAATGGAGAAGCTCGACGACGCGCAACTGGTCGCCCTGTTCCAGTCGCTCGATCCGCTTGCATTGCCGCGTTACATCAAGGAAGGGCCGAACGGTTACCCGTCGTACGAGTTCGTCATGTCGCGCTCGGAACGCATTCACGGCCAGTGGCCCGACAAGCCCGATCACATGCTGGTGCGCATCGCCCACGATCCGCTGCGGATCTACGCAAAGTGGCTGCCCGACGGTGCGCACGCCGGTCAGGAAATCATCTACGACGAATCCAGACGCACCGACGAAATGTATGGCCACCTCGGCGGCATCATGAACGTGATGCCGCTGTGGACCTCGCTGAACGGCGCCCTCGCCCGTGCGCAGTCGAACCACCAGGTGCGCGATCTCGGCACCGAGTACATTGCCGGCCAGTATCTCTCCGAAGGCAAGAAATACATCGAAACCGGCTTGCCGCGCTCGACCCAGGTGGCAGTGACAACGATCGAAGGCGTGCGCGTGGTGGCCTTCACCGTCGAAGCGCCGACCGGCCAGCCGCAGTTCTATGCGAAGAAGGAAACGCTCGGGCTGGATCTGCGGCATCCGTATTTCCGCACGGTCGAGTCATATAACAACGACGGCAAGATCTTCGAGAAGATCGTCTTCGAAAGCATCACGCCGAAAACCTTCGACGACTCGACCTTCGATCCGAAGAACAAGGCCTATAAGTTCTAGCGTAGAAGGCGCGGCGTCAGCGCGAAGGCGACATGCCCGATGGGCCCGGCGCCCTGCTCGACGCTGTGCTCGCCCATGTGGCCTATGCGGGTGGCCAGTTCCCTGAGCACGAAGTAATCGGATGCGCGTATGAGGCCGATCAGCGACGCCGGCGATTGCGCAGGCGTTTGCCTGAGACGCGGCGCAAGTGTGGTGTACCAGAGCACGCCGATGTCGTCGCCAGTTTCGAAGGCAGACAGCTTCATATGGGCGACGTAGTCGGCGAATGCAGGGCCGCCCGCGAGCGTGGAGTCGATCACGGCGAGCGTGTCGCGGCGGGCGGCTGCATGCGCGAGCCACGGCCACGCACCACCTGCCGCGGTCGAAAGCCATGCGCCGGTCATCATGAAAGTGCGTCGGTCCATTGTTTGCTTACGCCATCAACTCGCGAATGTCACCCACGACATTTGCCTCTCGCACACGTCACATCCGTCACCTCCGTCACCTCCGTCACGCACCTCACGCACCTCACGCACCTCACGTATAACCCCGCCGGTCGCGCCACGCCGCCGGCCAGATCCCCTGCTTGCCCGGCGCGAGAATGCCGTTCGGGTCGAGTGCGTCCTTGATCGTTTCCGAGAGCCGCAGCAACGCGCCATCGTTGAAACTGTACTGCGCCGCGGCGAAATCCATATACGCGAGATGCGCGCGATATTCGCCGTAACCCGCCGCGCGTGCGTCGCTCATCAGCGAGCGCAGTAAAGCACCGGCCTGCTCGACCTGGTTCGCGTCGTCGCGGTCGAAGATCGCCGCGAAGATGTGATGCAGATGACGCACACCCGCCGTAAAACCACCGTAGTAATCGAAGCCGTATTCCGCCGCTCGCGTCTTCACCATCGTGTATTGGCGCAGCGCGTCGCGCCCGGTCGCCGGGCACACCGGCGCGAAGTCCACATGGGCACCCGCGCCGCCGCGCCAGTCGAGCATGCGGAACGCGCTCATCGCGGGGATGCCGGCCAGATTGCGATCGCCGCCCGCGGCGGGTTGCGCATCGCCCGCATAGCGAGCTGCCGAAAGTTTCGCCTGCGGCACGCGGGCGAACGCGCGCTGCACGATCGCATAGCGCGCGTCGATCAATTCAGGCGTCCCGTACAGCGCGAAATGCAGATTCCAGCGGCCCACATTCAGCTTGTCGAGCATCGCCGCGACCGCGTTCTCGGGCATCGCACCTTTGCCGTCGTACCACTGCTGACGTGCCGACAGTCCCGCGGCCCGGCGCAAACCGCCTTCGATCACCGCGTTATTGCGGATCGTTTCATCGAGCCGCAACGGCCGCAAGCGTTCGACGATCGTTTCGAGATCCGCTTCGTGCCGAAACTTGATTTCGCCGAGCAGATACGCGGGCGGCGCGGGCATCAGCCAGACACCGAGCTTGGTGACGATGCCATAGTTCGACTGCATGAACATCGCGTCGAAGGAAGGCCCATAACCCGGTTGATACAGTTGCCACGTGGTGCCGATTTCGATTCCGCCCATTCCTGTGCGCAGCACGTCGCCGTTGGCGAGCACCACTTCCATGCCGCACTGCGCCGCCGCGTGATCGCCGTACGCGGTATAGCCGAAGCCCCGCTCGAGCGTATTGCCGATCACGCTGCCCCAGCCCGCCGCGGGCGGATCGACCCAGAGCTTGTAGCCTTTGTCGCGCAGATGCGCGTAGAGATCGAAGTAGCTGACGCCCGGTTCGACCAGCGCGTAGGCGAGTGTTTCGTTCACTTCGATGATGCGGTTCATCCGCTGCAGATCGAGCACCACCGAACCCGCCAGCCGCGGAGCAGCGCCACCGTACGCGAAGTTGCGTCCGGTTGAGACCGTCCACAGCGGAATGCGAAATTGATTGGCAATCCGCAACACTGCGCGGATCTCATCGACGGATGCGGGCAGCAGCGCGGCGGACGCGGAGAACGCTTCTCGCTCGCCGGGCGCGAACGGATCGAGATACGCGGCGAGCCCGGCGGCCGAGGTGACCACCTGCGGCTCACCGACGATCGAGCGCCAAGCGTCGAGCGCGCGATCGAACCCGGCGGCGGAAACTTTCGGCGGCAAACTGCGCGTCAAGGTCTCTCCTTTGCGGCCACCCGTGCGGCTGGCGGCAAGCTAGCGGTGCATCCCACCGCCGCCGCTGCTGCCGTGCGACATGCCGCTCCACATGTGCGTCGACGCGCCGCCATGCCAGTTACCGCGCGCACCCATTCCATTTGGCCCCTGCGCATAACGCACATGATCCATGTGATGAAAATGATGAAAGCGGTCGACGAAAATGACCGACACGCCGCCAGCGAATACCACCGGCGGCCCCCAGTACCATGGATCGTAGTAATACACCGGAGCCGGCGCCAAAGCCAGCGCGGCGGCATCGTCTTCGACTATCTGCCAGCTGCCGTCGGGCTGCAGGCACGCGCGGCCGCTGACCTGTTGCATGACGCCATCGATTTCCGCCTGACCCACGACTAAGCGGCACGTCGAAGTGTCGTTCAACGGCGCATCCACGTCCGATTGCGCCTCGACCGGCGCAACGCTTGCGGCGCACAGGCACAGACACGCTACGCCGGAACACAGCCCCGTGCCGAACTGATGAAAAGTAAGCATGATTTCGCTGCCTCGACGCGCCGGCGTTGCGACTCGCAAAAAGCGTGTCGACACCGTAAAGACCCCGTCGGTTCGCCTCGCACGAGACCGTGCCGTCCCACCGCGCAGGCAAGGCGGGACAGCATGATCCTGCAGCGAGTAAACGAAACGCCGCGCGACGCTATTCCGACAGCGCGCGCGAGTGCCAGGCGGTTCTGTTACAGCGTGTTGCAGCCGGCTGGTGTGGCCTGCGTTTTGCGCGGGTCCCAGGTGCTTGCCCTGCGTTCAGCGCTACTGCCAGGCCTCCGGTTTGCCGCCGAGCGCGCTGCACACCTCGATCGCAATCGAGCGCAGCTTGCCTTCCGCAATCGGCCCGGACAACGCGTAGCCCATGCGGTCGCTGACCCAGTAGAAAGTCCGCCGGTTACCTTCGCGGAACAGGCGAAACGCGGTTTCGTCGCGAGAAATACCCGTGATATACAGCGTAAGCCGCGCGCCGCTGGGGTTCTCGTACATGAACTGCGCGGCCGGCCCCGCTTCGCCGGGCAGCAAACGCCCACCCACCAGCGAATAACCGTACTCCTGCAACGACGGCACCGACAGCGGCCGGTTCAGGCGCTTGGACAACCAGTTGATCAGATGCTCTTCCTCGCTCGCCGCGACTTCGACCGGATGCCGCCGCTCGGGCGTGTACACCGCATAGGCGATGTCGGCGCGCTCGGCAAAGCTCGGCGGCTGGCCGCCCAGTCCGTTCCATGCGCCGCCCGTCAGACGCGGCGCGAGCGGTCCCAAGGCGAGCGCGAGACCCGCGCCTGCCGCGAGCCAGCACGCCGCAAGCCCGACGCGTTGCCACCACGGCGTCGGCCGCCGCACCACGATGAAGGCCGGCTCGTCGGCGTCGCTCTGCCCGACGCCCCCGATGCCCCCGACGCTACCGCTGTGCTCGCTGCGCTCGCCGTTGCGCTGTGACGCACCGCACAGCGCCTGCAGCGCCGCTTTCTGCGCCTGCCACGCAGCCACTCTCGCGGCAGCCTGCGGTTGCTGCGGCAGTTGCGCCTCGATCGCGGCGCGCTCGACAGGCGGCAACTCGCCGTCGACAAACGCCGACAGCGCCCGCAGATCGGGCCCCTCAGGCAAGCTGGAATCGTGGTCGTTATTCATCACGGATTTCTCACTACTTTCAACGGCGGGACTTTACGCGCCAACCCCACAGCGCCCCCTTCGAGCGGCCCCTCCGTCATCAGCACGCGCATGTGTTCCCGCGCACGGGATAGCCGCGACATCACCGTGCCGATCGGCACGCCGAGCGCCTTCGACGCTTCCTGATAAGACAGTTCCTCCACGCATACGAGCAGCAGCACCTCCCGTTGCTCGACCGGCAGGCAATACAGCGCGCGCTGCAGATCGCGCAACACGAGACCGTCGACTTCGCCATGTGGCGCTTCGAGATTGCGCCACGGCGCGCTTTCGTCGTCGACGGCAATCTCGCGGCGGCCGCGCAACTGATCGATGTAGAGATGCCGCAGGATCGTCAGGAGCCACGCTCGCAGGTTGCTGTTCGGGCGGAACGCCGCCCAGCGCGCGAGCGCACGCTCCGCCGTATCCTGCACGAGGTCGTCGGCCCAGGCGCGGTCCCCCGTCAGTGCGCGCGCATAGCGGCGCAGCTGCGGGAGCCACGAAATCACTTCTGCTTCGAAACTCACCCGGCGTGGCAACGCTCAGTAGCCGCCGCCACTGCCGGTGTTGCCGCTGGTGCCCGAGGCGCTGTTGTCAGTCGCGGAGGTGCAGGCGCTCGTTGCGAGCGAACCTAGCGCGAGCGCCAGCAGCACGAATGCGGCGGAAAGAATCCGGGATACTTTCATGGTGAGTCTCCTGATGAGCGCCCAGCCGGTGCCTGCGAGCCGGGAATCCGATCGGCCGCGTGCGAAATGCAGCGCCGCCATGTCTGAATTAACGTGAGCGGGCTGTGATTTATTCCACGCGCGGCAGCGGCAGGCCCCCCGCTTTTTCCGCCATCCCCATCGGGCGCGCTCGAACGTGGCCGAAGAAGGCGCTTTTCGTCCGCAGATTCGTAACTCAACGTTACAGCTAAAAGTTATCAGATGCTTATGTGCGCGCAAGCCGTTATAGTGGACGCAGTCGGCCGCCGACGCGTTCCACCCCCACACAGGGTAGAATCGCGGCGAACAACCGTATTACTAACCTGAATTGTCCATGGCTTCCGCAGAATCGCATCCGCAAAACGATTTCATGAACGCTGCGCGCAAAGAACGAAAGCGCGTCGAGATCTACCTTGTCAACGGCATTCGCCTGACGGGGTGCATCGAGTCGTTCGATCAGTATCTGGTGATGCTGCGCACGCCTGTCGGCCTGCAAGGCATCTACAAGCGCGCGATCTCGACGATCCAGCTCGACACCGGCACGCGTCCGGCGCCGCGAGCCGGACGGCCTTCGCACGGTGAACATACCACGCGTGGCCCGCACGGCTCGCGTGAGCCGCGCGACCATCGCGAGCCGCGCGAACCGCGCGAGTCGTACGGCACGCCGGCCTCGGATCGCCCTGCGTCCGATCGTAGCAGCAGCACGTCCGACGGGCCGGTTGTCGTCACACGCCGCCGGCGTCTGTTCGGCACGGGCGGCGGCGACGGCGGCAATCATGGTGGCAACACCGGCGGCAATGGTGGCAATGGTGGCACCAGCAGCGGCGGCAACGAATAAACCGCCTCCGCCGCGGCCGGCTACTCCGACGAATAGCCGAGCCGCTGCAAAATCTTCTCCAGCCGCATCACCTGCAAGTTCGTCAGTTCGAATCCGCATTTGACCGCCAGCAAGCGGCGCCGCCAGTACACGGCGTCCAGCATGCGCAGCGCCGGTTGCCGCGTCGCCCAATCCAGATGTTCCAGTTCGGCTTCCACCACATGTGATGCGTTGAAGCGCTGCACGCGTGCAGGGTTTGTTCGGTCCATGTCGTTCGCTGCCTTGTTGTTCGCTGCCGTGTTGTTCGCTGCTTTGGTTGTGCTCCCCTTCCGAGCTGGGTGTTGCCCGTTCACGGTATGACGTGCGGTCTGCCGTGTGGTCTGCCTTGCGGTCTGCCATGCGGTCTGCCGTGTGGTCTGCCGTGTGGTCTGCCGGTCGATGTGGCCGGCGGATGCTTTTGTTGTCAGGCGACACTCGGAAAACGACTTGATGCGGGATGGTTTTAAGTTTTGCTTTTTCCCGTTGTTTCCCGATCTGATTTTTGGGGTTTCGGACCTGAAAGAAACGCTTACGGCGCGAGTGCCCATATCGTTCGGTCGATGCTCGCGCAAGCCCGCTTTGCGCTATGCTGAATTGTCGGCTTTCTTCTAACGGAGCACGTCATGACCAAGCAGAAGCATCAGGCACCTCACCCCAAGGAAGCAGCCCAGCCCGTCAAGTCCGCCGAGTCCGCCGAGTCCGCCAAGTCCGCCAAGTCCGCCGAGAGCCGGCTCGATGAGGCACTCGATGAGAGTTTTCCCGCCAGTGATCCGATCGCCGTCGATGTGGCTGAGCCGCATCACGCGCCAGCGGATGAGGCGCCTTCGGCGGGGAAGAAGCGGCATTAGAGGTGTGGTTTTTTTGCGTTGCGCGGCGCTTGTTCGTCTGCGTGCCTGCGGCGCTGGCGTTTTCTTGACCTGGTTGGCTGCTCGGCGCTTGTTCGTGCGGATGCCTGCGGCGCTGGCCTTTTCTTGACCTTAGTGGCGCATCTGGAATCCGTGTCCTCGCATCTGCTGCGTCAGTGACAAAGGAGTCGTCAGCTCCCACTGCGCACTGCGTGCGTCGCGGATGGGTTTGCGAAGGAAACCAACGGGGCGCCGAGGGGTGCCGCTCGGCGGCAAACAGGCTTCGGCAACGGGCTTCGTGCCGCGGGGATAGGTGACTTGCGCTACTAAACGGCTTGTATGTCCGATGGGAGGGCGGCGCGTTCGCGCCGCCCTCCCCGGTTTTCGGGTCTTCGGGTCTTCGGGTCAGTGCGACGGCAGGCCGGTTTCCAGTTGACGCTGCAGTTCGCGAACCTGGCGTTGCGCAGCGCGCAGTTGGTCTTGTGCGGCAGCCTTCTGCTGCGCAAGCGCCATTGCTTCGGCACGGGTCTGCTGCTGCTGATTCGCGACAATCGTCTGCTGCTGATGTGCGACGTCGAGGTCAGCCTGCAAGCGGTTTGCACGATCCTGCGACAACGCGATCATCCGTTCCGTGAACGCCTTCTGCGCTTCCAGTTGCGTGCGGCTAATCTCGACGTCCGACAGTTGTAGCGTCTGGCGCACAAAATCCTTGTAGATCATGTCCGCACGCGTGGCGTCCTGCGTCTTGATGACGCGCCAGAAGTTCTTCTGCTGGAACAACGCCACGTAGTACGTCATCTCCTTGCCGTAAAACAGCAAGCTCGCGCCGTAGCTGCCGTTGTACGTCGTGCGCAATTCGCTCAGATCCGAGCCGCGGATCATCTGCTGCAATTCCGCCACATTGCCCGCAGCGGACTGCTTTGCTTCGTCCGGCGTCAATGCGCTCGTCTGCGCCTGTCCAGCCACTGAATTGGCCGGCAGCGCCGCCGTCGTGCCCGGCTGGGAAACGACGCCAGCGCTCGATCCGCTATCCGGCAGAGCCTGCGCATTCACGCCCTGCACGACCCCCATCGCGATGATTGCGGCCAAGGCAATCTGCCGTAGTTTCGACTTTCGGTCCATGTAAATCCTGCTCGAACAGTTTTTGTTTTAGTACAACCGTCTCATTATTACTCACTTTCGCGTGTTTCGGGCTCTTCATCAAAAATTTGGTACTTGCGCATCTTCTCCCACAAAACCTTGCGGCTGATGCCCAGATAAAGGGCCGTGTCCTGACGACGCCAACTGTTTGCGTCGAGCGCGGCCAGCACGCGGCTGCGCTCGGCCATGTCCCATTTGCTGCGATCCACCAGCACCTCGGCGGCGCTCTCGGCCGGCACCGGCTGGCTGGTCCGCGCAAGCGCGAGCAACCGCTGCAGGCGCGCCGCGTCCCATGCGCCGATCTGACGGACCGTCACGCCGATCCGCTCGGCCAGGTTGCGCAGTTCGCGCACATTGCCCGGGAAGTAGGTGTCGGCCACCGCGTCGGCGAGCCAGTATGGCAGGTCCGGTAAGCCGGCGAGACGATCGCTGCCGACGATCTGCGCGATAAACGCCTTGAAGATCGCAATCTTGTCGACCGCACCCCGCTCTTCGAGGGACGGAATCTTCAATTCGATCACCGCAAGCCGATAGTAAAGATCGGCGCGGAAGGTGCCGTCCTTGACCAGTTGCGGCAGATGTTTGTTGGTCGCCGCCACCAGCCGGAAATCGAGCTTCACCGGCGTGGCCGAACCGATTCGCGTAACCGCGCTGTCCTCGAGCACGCGCAGCAGCTTGACCTGCTGGTAGAGCGGCAAGTCGCCGATTTCGTCGAGAAACAGCGTGCCGCCGTCGGCCTGTTCGAAGTAGCCCTTGTGCGCGACCACCGCGCCGGTAAACGAGCCTTTCGAGTGGCCGAAGAACAGCGACTCGAACAGGCCGTCCGGAATCGCGCCGCAGTTCACCGCGACGAACGGCCCCTTGCCGTAGCGGGTATGTTTTTCGTGCAGCAGTTGCGCGATGCGCTCCTTGCCGACGCCGGTTTCGCCGTGCACCAGCACGCTCGTGTCGCAGTCGGCAAACGTGTCGACTTCGTGGAGCAGCGCCTGCATGCACTCCGAGTTGGCGATCATCGCATCCGACGCGTGCGTCTTGGCGCTGTGCGCGCGCAGTTGCAGCACCAGCTTCATGACCATGCCGCGCAATTCGGCGCAGGTGAAGTCGAGCGGCAGAATGTGCGAATAGTCGGCCGGGTAAGTCGCCGGGTCGTGATCGCGCGGCGCGGCGCCGACCCACACGACGGGAATGCCGTGCGCGGCCTGCCAGTCGCGCATGAGCAGCGCGCCGCTGTCGATCACCGAGACGCTGATGATCGCGAGCGACGGCCGCAGCGCCGTCCGTTCAGGCGAGATCGCGATATCGTCCGCGCGGATCACTTCGACGTCGAAGCTCGCCATGCAGCGCGCGACCCGGTCGACGATGTCGGCCTTGCCTTCCCAGACGTAGATATCGAGTTCCTCGATTTTGGGGTTGGTTCTCATCTTGTCGTGGTTACGCTAGTTGACCAGTTGCGAGACGCCGCATGTCAGCGACAGGTCGTGAATTGTGCTGACGCCAATCTGCGCGCCGAGAAGTTGCAGCACAGGAACGAGGAGCGTGTCGAGACCGGCGAGCGCGGGCGCTAACACGTTACCGAGAAGTGTAACGATAGGCGACGCGATCGAGCCTGGCGGCAGGCTCAAGCCGCTGAGCTGAACGGTCAATGCGTTCGGCTTTGCCAGTTGAGCGCCGAGGCCCGATAGCGCATTGGAAATCACACCGCCTACATTGTTCGAATTGGTCGACTGATATTCGTTGTCGACGACACCGTCGAAAGTAAGCGAGCCGGTCTGCGGATTCACTGCGGAAACTGACGCCACGCCCGTAACGGTCACCTGCGAAACGTTCACAAGTGTGGCGGGATTTGTACAGCTAAATGCCTGCGTGGCGGACAAATCGTTCGGCCAGTCGCCGACACAGAGATTCGCGAGCCCCGTCTGTACGCCAACCACCGATTGACTCGCCTGAGATGTCGAAGCGCACTGTGTCGAGCTTAGTCCGGCTTGCCCCGGCGCCACCTCGAGATAAATCGGCAGAGAGACATTGATCGGAAGCAGCGCCCCGAGGAAGCCGATCGGCAACGAAGCCGTGCCCAGATTCAGTTTCAGGTAAGCCCGCACCTGCGCGGAGCGTGCTGTGGTGACCCATGCCGTCGAGTCGCCGGCTGGCGTGCCTGCTTCACCGATCGCCAGCACCGGCGGCTGGATGATCTGCAAATTCAAGGTGGTGCTGAGTCCAGGCAGATTCAGGCCGGCCGCAATGTTGATAGGCGGCTGTCCTTTCCTGGCGATTTCGGCAGACACAATCAACGCATCCAGTGGACTGATCGTTGCATCGAGCGCAGCCTGCGTATTGGCCAGACCGAGCGATAACAGGCCTGATGCCGAAGAACTGTCACCGATGTTGAACCCGCCTGGCACGTTGGCGCTCCCCACTGTCTGCAGCGCGCCGATGGTGGAGCTCAGATTGGCATTGACAACCGACGTCTGCTGCAGCGCCGACACCATCAGATTGGCAAGGCTGCTCACCGTGACCGGAAGGGCGAGTAGTCCGTCGACCGTGCCCGCATTCGCCGCTACCACGAGATCACGCATCTTGATCCGCGCGGTCGCCAAGCCGCAGTACGACACCGCGTCCAGTTGCAGGTTCATGCCTAGCAAACCGCCGAGCACGTTGTTCAGGGTACTGCTGGAGGCCGTGCAACCGTTACTACCCACCGAAATCAGCGAAGTGCCGATCGTGAATGCGCCGATATTCGTCGCTTTCGCCGTCGCCGATGCCTGTACGTTACGCGCCGGCCCAAGAAAAAAGTACGGGACCGATTGGCCGACGGTTACCTTCACCGCGTTGATCGGTGAGCCCGTTCCATCGGCCGGGGGAGTCGTCAGCGTCGTGCTGGTCGCCGTGTCCCATCTGCCACACGACACCGTCACGGTGCCGCTGGCCGGTAGACCATTGGTCGCCGCGCTTTGCGTTGCCGCCGCGGTCGCCGCGGAGCAACCACCCGCGCTGCTGACCAGTTGCACGCCGGCCACAGCAGCCAGATCCGCCGCACGCTGTAACTGCCGGCGCACGAAAAACACATTGCCGATATCGATCGCGCCGAGCGCCGCGATCGCGATGCTCAGCCAGATCACCGCCAGAACCGCGACCACGCCATGCTGGCGGCGCGCGCCATGCATCGACGCGCCGCCGCGCCGCGCGCATAGCGAGCACGGACAGCGAGCGGCCACGGTAAAGGTCGAGGGTTTGCGCATGTCAGTTCGAACCGCCGCCTGGGCCAGTGCCGCCGGTTGC
Source organism: Paraburkholderia phytofirmans OLGA172 (assembly GCF_001634365.1). NCBI lineage: Bacteria > Pseudomonadati > Pseudomonadota > Betaproteobacteria > Burkholderiales > Burkholderiaceae > Paraburkholderia > Paraburkholderia phytofirmans. The sequence goes on along the minus strand of NZ_CP014578.1, from coordinate 1,909,533 downwards.
GCCCATCGCGCCACCGCCACCGCCGCTACCGGTATTCAGCGCGGAACCGTACAGATCGGGAATCTTGCTCTTGAACGATTCCATGTAGCGACGGTAGGCAAGCCCGGCTTCGGCGCCCAGCGTCGGCAAAGCGGGTGCGGCTTCTGTGTTGCTGCTTTGCAGGTCGAGCCACGCGCGGGTCGAGTGCCCCACTTCACTTGTCCGGACCAGTGGCGGCGTGGCATCCGCCGGCGGGGCGGTTGCGCTCGATTGCGCAAGCGCTGACTCGGCCACCCCCATGGCCACACCGAAGCACAGCACCGATGCCGCCCAGCTCCGCTTCGTTGTTCTGCTATTCATCTCGATTCCCCTGATTGCCTGATCGGTCTTTGCGCGCTTACTGCGCGAAACGCTGCAACACGCGCGGCGCCGGCTCGATACCTTGCGCGCTCGCGACCATGCCGGCGCCTGCGCCCGCCTGCCCGAACGATGGTTGCGGTTGCGCCTGCGACCCGCTGGCCTGCGAGCGTCCCGCCGCGGCTACCCGCGCCGCGTCGTTGCGAATCGCCGCACGCACGTCCGGCGTGAACTTCTGCTGATTCATCACTGCCAGCGCCTGCGCCTGGTCGCCATGGGCGAGCAGATAAAGCGTCATGTTGCTGACGATCTTCGGATTGTTCTGATCGAGTTCGGCCGCCTTCATGAGCGGCACGCGTGCACCATTCACGTCGCCATCGCGCAGTCGCGCGTAGCCGAGATCCGACAGGGTCACCGCATCGGTCGGCGCGAGTTGTGCGGCCCGCTGCAGTTCCTGCGCGGCACGCGCAAAGTCGCCGGCCGCGCCCGCGATCAGACCGAGCCCGCGATATCCGCGCGCGGCGAGCGGCGTCTTCAGCAGTTGTCCGTAAGCGGTCGCGGCGGCGTCAGGCTGATCGGTCATACGCAACGCGTCGGCACGCAGCAAAATCGTGTCAGGACTCGCACCGTACTGCTTTTCGTAGGCGTCGATATGCGCAAGCGAGGCAAAATAAAGCCCCTGCGATTGCATCTGGTCGATCAGTCCAAGGTACATGCCGGGGGTGTCCGGCGCGGGATCCCGATTGGCCTGCTGGGTCAGCGCCGCACGCTCCGCCTGGGCACCGACGCCATAACCCACGATGTCTTTGGACGCGCACGCGCCGAGCAGGGAGAAGGCGACCAGCGCCACGGAGCAGCACGCGGCGCGGCGGCCGGTTCGAGCGGCACGCATCGGAAATTCGAACGATGGTAGACAGTGAGCCATTGCAAAATCCTTACCGGCGGTGCATCGAGAGCAACGAATGCTGGACAGCGAGCACGCCCGGGCCGGCTGTCACGATCATCAGCGCGGGCAGCAACGTGACAATCATCACGCCAGTCATTTTCACGGCGAGACGGCCAATGCGTTCGCGCAACATCGCCCGGCGCGATTCGCGCAGGCGGTCACCGAACTGCTTGAGTGGTTCCTGAACTGCACCGCCATGGCGGTCGACCTGCACCAGCATGCGCACGACCGCGCGCAAATCTTCGTTGTCGTAACTCGCAGCCAACCGGTTCAGCGACTGCTCGCGGGTGCGGCCCGCCGCAAACTGGCGCTGCGCGATTTCCAGCTCGCTCGAGAGCACGGGCAGCATCGTCCGGAAATCGTTGACCATCACTTGCAAGCTTTGATCGAGTGACAAGCCCACGCCTTGCAGCAAGCGCAGCAGATCGACCAGCAGCGGCAATTCGTCGACCACCCCCGTGCGGCGCTTGCCGGCACGCCGCATCAGAACGATCTTCGGCAGCAGGAAGCCCGCCACCATCGAGATCGCCACCAGCACGATGTAGCGCGTACCGCCCAGATAGCCGCGCGCCAAGGTGCCTGCCAGCACCGGCAGCAGCAGCGCGCCTGCAAGCCGCGCTACCAAAAACAGGCCGCGCGTGCGCGTATCGACGAAGCCACACTGTTCAAGCAAGCGGCGGTCTTCCTCGGCCACGACCTGGCGGCCAAATGGCGTGTCGAGCCACCGAATCCCGGTATGCGCGAAGCGCTCGAGCAGGCCCTTGAACCCTTTTGGCTGCACGTTTCGCAAGACCGCTTTCGAACCGCCCTGAGCACCGTCCGCGCCACGTGCGGCCGCCGCGGCCGCGAGCGCCGCGGTCTGCATCGCGCGTCCGTCGAGCGCTTGTCTTAGCGTGCGTTCGCTGCGCCGCACGGCGGCGACGCGCGCCAATACCAGGCCGCCAAGCAGCAACAGCGCGAGCGCGGCCAGAGCGAGCGCGAGAGCCACGAGTTGATGAACTCGCATCGTCATGTCCTCAGATTTGCGAGGCGATACAGCAGATAGGCGCCGATCACCTGTAAGCCGAACGCCAGATAGACCAGCTGCCGCCCAGTCGGATCAAACCACATCGAAGCGAAATAATTAGGATTCGAGAGGATCAGAAAACCGCCAATGCCAATTGGCAGCATCGCCAGCACCCACGACGACAGCCGCGTTTCCGCCGACATTGCCACAAGTTCGCGCTCGGCCTGTTCGAGATCGCGCATGAACGAGGCCATGCGGTCGAGCATCACGTCGGCACGGCCGCCGTACTTGACCGACAGACGCAGCACGGCGCCGACCAGTTCGAGCTCGCGCACCCCATAGATCACCGCGACCTGCGAAAGCGCCCGATCGATTTCGACGCCGGTGCGCAACATCCGCGACACATAGTCCAGACATTCGCGCAGCGGCGCTTCGGTGCTTTGCAACGCAGACTGAAACGCGGCAGGAACGCTGTTGCCAAGCGTAATCAGACGCACGATGCCGTCGAGGAACAGCGGCAGTTGCCGCACGATCAGTTGACGGCGCTTGTTCGTGCGCACCGCCAGCAGAAAATAGATGAACATCGCGCACGCAATCAGCGTCGCACCGGCGGCGAGCACGCCGCCTATCAGCGCGGCCCAGGCGCACAGCAGCAGCACGATTGAGCCGGCGACCGCGGTAGGAGCCTTTGCATTGGCAATCCCCGCGCGCGCCATCGCGTGTTGCAGCATGAAGCGCAAACGCGCTTGCAGGTAGCGCCATTGCGCAAGCCAGCCCGCATCGGCCGGCGGAGCTTGCGGCGCGAACACGGCCGGCGCAGCAGCCGCGCGCGCGGGCGCGACGCGCGGACCGCCCCCCGCACCGCCGGCCGACCCGCCCGCACCCGCGCCGGCCGGCATGGCCACCGCCATCCGGCTATCGATATAGCGTTCAGCGCTCGCCTGGTCTTTGCGTTGCGCGCCGCGCTGCCATAACAGCAACGCGAACGCCGCGCACAGCAGCGCGAGCGCCGCGAAGACCAGTACCGCGCTAGACATTGAAGCCTCCGCCGAAGCCGCCACTGCCGCCTCCGAAGCCGCCGCCACCGAAGCCGCCACCGCCGCCGAAACCCGCGTTGCCGAATCCGTTCTGCACCTCGCCCCCGCCCAACGCCTGGCGGAAACGCGCCAGTTTCGGCGAGTGCGGGTGGATGCCTAGCGAGACCCAGTTATCGAGTTCGTCGCCTTCCGCGGTCGCGACCGGCTCGTAGCGATAGAGCTCCTGGGTTGCGATGATGTTGTCCGACAGCCCCGTGACTTCGGTAATCGACAGAATCCGCCTGCGCCCGTTCGAAAGCCGGCCGATCTGCACGATGAAGTCGATCGCATTGGCGATCTGCCGGCGCAAGCTCGACTCGGTCCCCTGGAAGCCCGCGAAGCCCGCCAGCATTTCGAGGCGGTACAGACATTCGCGCGGCGAACTGGCGTGCACGGTGCCCATCGAGCCGTCGTGGCCGGTGTTCATCGCCTGCAGCATTTCGAGCACCTCGCCGCCGCGCACTTCGCCGACGATGATGCGGTCCGGCCGCATCCGCAAGGTATTGCGCAACAGGTCCCGAATAGTCACGACGCCCGCGCCGTCGAAGCCGCCTGGCCGACTCTCGAGCCGCACCACGTGCGGGTGGTTCAGCGACAGTTCGGCCGTGTCCTCGATTGTCACGACCCGCTCCGGCTCGGGGATGTGAAACGCCAGCGCGTTAAGCAGCGAGGTCTTGCCCGAGCTCGTGCCGCCCGACACCAGCACGTTGCAGCGCGCGGCGACCGCCGCTTCGAGCAGCGCGCCGATTTCCGGGTTGTAAGTGCCGTTGGCGAGCAGATCCTCAGGACGCATCGGATCTTTGCGGAATTTACGGATCGAGACGATCGGCCCGTCGATCGACAGCGGTTCGATCACCACATTCACACGCCCGCCGTTCGGCAAGCGTGCATCGACCATTGGATTCGACTCGTCCAGACGCCGCCCGATCGGCGCGAGAATGCGCCGCACGATCCGCAGCAGGTGCGCATTGTCGGCAAAGCGCACCTGAATCCTGGTCAGGATGCCGTGACGCGACACGTACACGTCGTTGTAGCCGTTGATCAGAATATCTTCGACGGCCGGATCGGCGAGCAGATCCTCGATCGGCCCGAAGCCCGCCAGCTCCTTGGTCAGCGCCTCGGCGATCAACCTTACTTCACTCTCGTTGATCGGTATCCGGCGCAGCCGCACAAAGCTGTCCATCTCCAGATCGACGAACTGGTTGATCGCATTACGCGACCAGCGGCCGAACTCGGAGCCGAGTTCCTCGATACGCGTGAGCAGATGTTCGTGGGCGGCGTTCTTAATGTCCTGGAACTGCTGGCTATGCGCGAACGAAGGTGCGTCGTCGGCAAATTCGATTTCTTTTGCCATCGTCTATGACCGCTTGTAAGTGGTTGGAATGAAGCGCTTGAGCGCGCCGAACGCGGATTTGCTGCGTACTTGCGCGACCGCGCGCGTGGCGCCGCCGAGCCGTTCGATCAAGGGTTCGAGTGCGCGCACGTAGGGGTCACGCGCCGCGATTTCGGCCAGCAGATGCCCCTGGTTGACCGCCTGACCGAGCGTGACGCGCCGCTCCGGCAAGGTGCCCAGCAGCGGAACGTCCAAACGCTGCGCGATCTGCGCGGCGGCAAGGCCGAGGTCGGCGTCGAACTTGTTGACGATCAACCGCACGTTCGCCGTGTCCACGCCCTCCTCGCGCAACGCGTCAAGCACGCCGACTGCCGACACGATCGAGGCCACGCCCTGATCGCACAACAACCAGGTTTCGTCGGCAGCTTGCACAACGTGGGCGATGAACTCGCTATTGGTGAAGCCGCCGAGATCGACGATCTGCTGGTCGAAGAACGCGCGCAGCCGGTTCAGCAAGCCGATCGACGACGAGTACGACACCTCGCGCATGTCGGCAAGATTGGGCGGCAGCGTGGTGAGCGCGAGACCGCTCGAATGATGCGACAAGGCGGTGTGCACGAAGGTCTGATCGAAGCGGCGCAGGTTGCGCACGGCTTCGACGAAATTGAATTCGCTGCGCGTGTTCAGGAGCAGCGAGCCGTCACCGGCCGGCAAGCCGAGATCGAGCAAAGCGGCTTGCCGTCCTTGCGCGACGTCGCGCCGCTGCAACATCACCGCGAGGTTCGCGGCGAGCGTGCTCACGCCCATGCCGATGCGCGCGCCCAGCAGCGCGGTGACATGGCCATGGCGGCTGACCGGTTCGACGAGGTTGTCCAGAACCTGGCGCGTAATACGCAACGCGTCTTCGGCGGGCGCGGACACATCGATGAAATCGCGCACGCCGGCACGCAGCGCGGCCAATGCGCTTTCGGGCTCGGCGAGCGCTCCGAGCGCGACGATCTGCATGCCCGGATAGGCTGTGCGCACCGCGCTCGCCGCAGCGCTCGCGGCAGCAGCGCGGCCGCCGGAAAAGTCGACGAACACCAGCGACGGATTCAGCACTGCAATACGCTGCATCAGCATCGAGGGATCGAGTGTGGCTGCTTCGACCACGCCGGCATCCACCAGCGTATCGGCGAGCCAATGCACGTGTTCGTCGTCCAGCGACGCGAACACGAAATAATCGGTAACCGCCCGTTCAGTCAATGAATGCGTTCTCGCGTTCATGTTGGACATCCTTATGCGGCATCGGCTGCGAAGCCCCCGCGTCGTCCTGCTTGCCAGCGGGGCCGCGCGGTTCGCGTACACACTGGCTCACTGCTCCACCGATCCGGCGCGCCCCCTGGCCGCCCGCCGGCTTCACTTCGAAAATCCCGGCGCTGCATCGCCTGCCGTCACGCCGCCGATCAGCGACCGCCACACCGGTCCATTGCGCTGCTCGGATTGCTCGCCCGGCGTCGTCGGCAAGGTCGCGCCCTTCGCAAGCGGCGACACCAGATGCGGCGTCACGATGATCACCAGCTCCTTCTCGTTCTGCTGGTAATTCAGTTGTTTGAAGAAGGTGCCGATCACCGGCAGATCGCCGAGCAAGGGCACTTTCGCAACATTCGATGCGGTCTCGCGATCAATCAGGCCGCCGATCACGAAGCTCTCGCCGTCGCCGAGCTCGACCGTGGTGTCGGCACGGCGCGTGGTGAACGCGGGCACCGACACGCCGCTGATCGTCACGGCGTTGGCAAAATCCAGCTGGCTTGCCTCCGGCGCCACCTTCAACGCAATGCGTTGCGGGCTCAATACAGTCGGCGTCAGCGTGAGTCCAACGCCGTACGGCTTGAACTCAATGCCTGTGGAACCGAGCCCCTGTGGCACTGGAATCGGTACCTCGCCGCCGGCGAGGAAACTGGCGCTCTGCCCGGATAAGGCCACGAGTGTCGGTTCGGCCAGCACGCGCGCGAGGTTGTTGCTCTCCAGCAGGCTCAGGTTCGCGAACAGGCCATGCGTGGCGGAGTTGAAAATCAGGTTGAACGCCGACGAAATCGGCATCGTGGCCGTCGTTTGCGGCTGCTGCCCCGCGGTCGCGGAAACCGAGGTCAGCGCCGATGGCGCAAACGAGCCAAACGAAAATCCGTTGTTCTGCTTGAAGAAGTTGAAGCCGACTTCCTTGAGCACCGAGCGGCTGAACTCGACTACCCGCACATCGACCTGCACCACCGCGCGACTCGCCACAGTCGACGTGTCGAACACGGCGCCATCCTTGCCCAGCGAGCCTTCCGCCGCGACCACGGCGCGCTGGTGCGCCTCCATGGTCGCCGACGAGCCGGAGACCACCGCCGTGCTGCCGAGCACCTTGACGGCCGGCGTATCGGGCCCGAGCAGCGAAGCCGCGGCCGGCGTGGTTACGTTGACCGTATAGGTCAGCGGCGTCTCGCGATCGCGCGCCCAGAGCATCAGGTTGGTCGTGCCCGCCGCCTTGCCGACCAACAGCACGCCGCCGCGCTTGTCGCCCTTGATGATCAGCACATCGGCCACTGCCGGGTCACCGATCGCGACACGCTGCAGCGTATGGCCGGTCACGAGCGGTTGCTGCGCACCGACCGTCAGGTCGATGGTCTGCGAGGACGCAGCCTGAGCTGTCTGGGATGCCTGTGCGGAGTACGTCCGCTGCACCGGACCGGCCGCGTCAGTCGCAGCCGATGCGGCGAGCAAAGCCAACCCAAGCCACGCCGCCTTCCCGAATACAAAAATCCGTTGTGTCATGTAGTTGTGGACGCGCGTGGCCGCCCGCTCCCTGAAACTGCTTACCAGGCGACCGACTCGGCGCGCCCACCCCGTATCACTTCGATACCGCTCTTTGTACTATTTGTGTTACCCGCGACGCGCGTCGGCGGCGGCGGCATATGTGGCAGCGGCGGCCGTGCACCGGCGCCTGCCGAACTGGTGCTTCCCGACAACGCGTCGAGCGACACGCCGGCCGCGGCACGGGTCGAATCCTGCAGCGGCTCAGCCGCGCCGGTGTGGGCCACCGTTTTCAATACGCCCGGATAGGACGGCAGCGCGTCTTGATCGACTACTTCGGCATCCTTTGGATTACGCAGCGCGAAGATCAGACGGCCAGCGCTTTCGGCGAGCGTCAGACGGTCCACATCTGCGACCGGCACCGCCAGCACCGCGGTGCGCACCATGCCGTTCGGGTCGCCGGCACTGTCGCCGTTGGTGGTTGCGTTGCCGAACGCGAGCACGCGCACTTTCGACATCAGGAGACGCGCTTGAGTACGATCGATTTCGCTGCCGTTGCCCACGACGCCGTCGCGCTTGAGCGTGAAAAACACGTCGACGAAATTACCTGGCCGCAACCGGTTTCCGACCGCATTGCCCTCGTCGACCCGCACGGCGAGAGCGCGTTCGCCCGGCTCGATACGCTCGGCAAGTCCTGATGACAACTGAGCCTCGAGCACCGGCGAGTCCGCGCCGATCTCGGCGTTCGGCACGCGGCCGGCCAGTTGCGCCGGATCGGTGAAGGCGCCGTTCGGATTGATCGGCAGCGTCTGCACGCGCAGTTCGTCGACGGTGATCGGCTTGCCTGCCGGCAACATGCGGGTGGCGACCACCACCGGGAAGCTTGCGTGCGTCGCGGCGGTCACAGCCACCGGTGCCGGACGGCGCGACAGCGTCCACGCGAACAGACCGAGGAGCAACGCGACAGCGATCAGCACGCCGGCAAGAATTTTGGTCAGAGTCGGCATGACGACTCACTGCTTCGGTTGAACGATGCCGTGCCGTACGAGCGTTCAAAACAGCATCGACGGACATAAAGGCTGGGAGCCGGCGCGTACGTCACTGAATGTTCTCCGGGTTGAGTTGCACCGTGGCGCTGCTCGCCAATGTGCCGGGCAACGTGAAACTCATCAGCGGCAAGGTCGGCACCAGCGGGTTAGCCTGGTAGTTGTAAGTCAGCAGGACGTTCACGCACTGCATCGTGTTATTCGGGCCGCAGGGCGCGGAAGTCGGCGTGCATTGCGCGGATTGCACCAGTGTCGCGATCATCAGTTTTGCCGCGGCACAGGCGGCGTTGCCGCGATTGAGGAGCGCGGTTTGCAGCGACGTATTGCTCTGCCAGTTCAGCGCGGCGCGCGCGCCTTCCTCTGCTGCGAGCGTCAGGTTCTGCTGCGCCACGAAGATCAAACTGAAGGTAACGATCGCGTACAGAATGGTGAAGAACAGCGGGAACAGCAACGCGAACTCGACCGCCGTGGAGCCCCGTTGCGCCCTCGCGTGACGCATCTGGATGCGCTTGAGCGACGCGCACGCAGGCTGGGTTGCTAGCGGTTTCATCGCAGCCCCCCAGCCAGTCCTTGCAACACGAGCCATGCACTTGCGGCCACCGTAAGACATGCGCCGTAAGGCGTAGAGCTTTTGCCAGCCAGTTCGAAAGTCGCGCCGTGGGAACGGACCAAACCAGCGAGCCGCGTGCGCGTCGTAATCAACAGCCAGAGCGCATGGACACCCGCGGCGAGACTAGCCGCCATCCATAGGCCGAGCAAAGCGTGCATGCCGCACCACGCGCCCAGCACGGCGAACACCTTGACGTCCGCAGCCCCCATTACGCCGAGCGCGAAAAACGGCAACAGCACGACGAGACCAATCAACGCGCCAACGCTCGCCTGGGTCGCCGAAACGCCGAAAGGCCCGCATTGCAGAAATGCGCAGCCGAATGCCGCCGCCAAACCAGCGACGACAACTGAATTGGAAATATGCCGGCGGGCGCAGTCACTAATAGCGACCAGTGCAGCCCAGGCGATAAATAATAAAATACCAACGAAGACACTCATTTCGCACCCGGCAGGCAAAGCAACGCCATGTGAATTGCAATGCAATTCGCTCTAGCCAATTTGGCGATGCGTTAGAAAACGCCTGCGAAGCGAGCGAACGTAATCACGCCAGCCGATTCGCAGGACGTTTGCAGGTTGCCCTTTAGGCGCCTGGGGCGCTAGTCGGGATCGCGGCCGCAACGTTGCCAAGCGCGTCTTTGAGATTCGTCCCAATCGACGTCACCGACGCAACGATGACGAGTACTACTAACCCCGCGATCAAACCATACTCGATGGCCGTCACGCCCTTGTTATCGCTCAGGAAGCGTTTGGTGAACTTTTTCATTTTTACCCTCGGACTTTCATTTATTTCGTTCGTTTACGCGCTGCTTCGGATGACGGAGTCTTGGGCGCTGCGGACCATTGGTCTCTCAATTCCTGGTCCTGCGTGTTGCGCTGCAGAAGTACCGTTTGGCAGCTGGCTTCAATAAAACAGATGTCTACGAGCTGTCTGTTCGATTACGCACCTCCCACGTCAATCCTCGATGCATTCGGGTTTTATAGCCGAATCAACATATTTAAGCAATTGTCCGCTGCCCTTGGCGCGACGCCATATGCATTTTCGCGTCGTGCTCAGGTTAACGGCAGTTCGTGCGTTGCAGCACATAGGAATAACCATAAGTTAGATTCGCTACACTAATTATTTGTTTGAACAGAACGTTTCAAGCGCGCGGCCCCTCCCTTTGCGCTTGCGTTACGCCGTGTTTCGTAACGGCGCGCGTGGCTCGTTACGTTACGCAGCCCTCGCAAACGTTTAGCGAATTCATTTTCGCGCGGTATATCTGAGTTAGCGGGCACTCCATCAATTCCTCGCAAAGCCATATCACGCATAGCCTCACGCCTCTCGGCAACAAATATTCTGCATTACTCAGTCGAAATGGCACGGCTCGTGCAGAGATAAGCACGCAGCAACACCCAAAAACACATGCGATGCGAGGGCGACATGAAAATTCAAACGGCCAACACCATACGACGAACAACGCTGATTGCGGCCAGCGTGGCAGCGATGCTTTCTCTTGGTGCTTGCGGAGGCTCCGGAGCCCTGAGTTCCGGCACCGGCAGCAGCGGTAGCGGCTCCGTCGGCAGCGCACTTTCCACCACCGGCAGCGGTTCGATGGGCTCGGGCGGTTCCGGCATCAGCACCGGTTCGGAAGGCGGCTCCGGTACGGATACTGGAACAGGAACGGGAACAGGAACAGGCACGAGCGCAGTCGCGAATGCGCTCGGCACAACAATCGGCAACACCAGCGGTGTGGTCAGCGATGCCGGTTCGACGGTCTCGAGCATCGGTACCGTGATCGGCTCGCAAACGCTGCCGGGCGTCAGCTCGCAAACCACCCAGGCCGCCGGCGGCATCGTGCAGCAAGCCGGCTCGGCGGTCTCGACGCTCGGCAACGGCGTAGCGCAAGGACTCGGCCAACTCGGTACCGGCGGCGACGCGATCGGCACGACGGTCTCGAGCCTCGGCGGCGTGGTCGGTCATGCCGGCGGCGCCGTGACGGATGCAGGCAACCTTGTGACGAGTCTCGGCAGCGGCCCGCTCGCGCCGTTGGCGGCCATCACCACACCACTCGGCGGCGCCGTCAATACGCTCGGCGGCGCAGTGACCAACGGCGGCAGCACGCTCACCACTGCGCTCTCGACGGGTCCGGTGCAGCAAGTCACGCAAACGCTCAGCACCGCTATCACGCCGATTACGTCGATGGTCGCAGCGACCACGCAGACGGTCGGCACCACCACGGGCCTCGGCGCACCGTTGAACGGCCTGCTCTCGACCCTTGGCGGCGGCCTGGGCAAGGCCGGCACGCTGATCGGTGCAACCGGCGGCAATCCGATCACGGCCGCACTTGGTCATACGGTCGCGGATACGGGCACCACGGCCGCATCGGTAGGCGGCCTGCTCACCGGCGGCACCGGCGGCAATCCGCTGGCCCCGCTCACCAGCGCACTTGGCGGCTTGACCGGCGGCGCCAGCAGTGGCCCGCTCGCTCCGCTCACCGGCGTAACAGGTGGCCTCGGCGGCGCATCGAGCGGCGGCAGCCCGTTGGCGCCTGTCACCGGCCTGCTTTCGAGCGTGACCAGCGGCCTGAACAGCACGGCCGGCAGCAGCAGCCCGCTCGCCCCAGTCGCCGGCTTGGTGTCGAGTGTTACCGGCGCGCTCGGCGGCGTCACGACCACGGCGGCCGCCACGCCAGCCACGACGACCACCACCGCCTCGACCAGCTCGGGCCCTGGCCTGTCGCTGTCGAGCACCAGCGGCAAGGGAACGGGCAGCAGCCCGCTCGCGCCCGTGACGTCGATCCTCGGCGGCCTGCTCGGCGGTCTGTCGAAGAAGTAAGCAATGCCGTCGCCGTCATCGAAAGAAGTGCAGCAACCTGAAACCGGAGTGTGGCCCGCCAGCCGCGCCCCGGCCCTTCCGGAACCTGGCTGAATTGAGCCGCGCCGCTCAGACACCCGTTGTCCCGGCGCACGAAATCAACGCACACGACACCTGGAAGACACTGAGGAGCACATATGTCCACCCAACGTTTTTTTAATCTCTATGCGGCGTGCGCGACCGTGTCGTCGTTGCGCGCACCGTTGATCGCCGTAGCGGCCGCCGGTTTGCTCGCGGCATGTGGCGGCAATGGCGTCACTGCGCCGCCGAGCGTATCTGGCAGCGGTAGCGCCGGCGGCGGGGGTTCGACCAGCGGCGGGCCGCCCACCACGGCGACGTCGGGGACCAGCGGCCTCGCCACCGCCGCCGCGCAGACCACCGGCGACCTCGGCAACACGATCGCCTCGCAGACCATCCCGGGCCTCAGCCCGCAAGTCACGCAAGGTCTCGGCAACGCGGTGTCGAGTACGAGCAGCACACTGGGCGCGCTCTCCAACGCGATAGGCGACGGCGTCGGGCAAACCGGCACGACCTCCAATCCGGTCGGCACCACGGTCGCCGGACTCGGCTCGGTGGTCAGCTCGACGAGCGGCGTCGTGCAAGGTCTGAGCACCGCGGTCGGCGGCCTCGGCACCGGCAATCTCGCGCCGCTATCGCCGCTCACCACGCCGCTTGCAACGGTCCTCTCCACGACCGCCGGCGCACTGAACGCCGGTGGCGCAACGCTCGGCAATTCGCTAGCTTCCGCGCCGGTGCAACAGATCACCCAGCCGATCAGCACCGCCATCACGCCGATCACGCAGACCGCCGGACTCGTGACGCAGACGGTCGGCACGCAGACCGGCCTCGGCGCGCCAGTCGGCGGCGTGCTCGCGCAAATCGGCGGAGCGTTGAGCTCGGCCGGCTCGCAAGTCGGCGGGGCAACGAATAATCCGGTCGGCGCCGATCTCGGCACACTGGTCAGCTCGCTCGGCAACACGGTGACGAACGCCGGCGGCCTCGTCAATCCGAACGGCCCGAATGGCGCGAATCCGATTCCCGGCTTGCTTACGAGCCTCGTCGGCAGCCCGAACACGGCCGTCGTCAATGGAGCGCCTGCTAACGGCAGCCCGACCGGCCCGCTGCAAAACTCGCTCGCGAGTCTCGGGCTCGGCAACAACCCGCTCGGCTCGCTGTCGACGCTGCTCGGCGGCACACCGCTGTCAGGCCTGACCTCGGCGCTGAGCGGCACGCCCCTGGGTTCGCTGACTTCGGCTACGGGCGGCTCGCCGCTGGGTTCGCTGACCTCGGCGCTGGGCGGCACGCCCTTGGGTTCGCTGACTTCGGCGCTGGGCGGCTCGGGTAGCGCATCGAGTCCGCTGTCGACGGTGACCGGCGCGCTCTCCGGTGTCACCAGCAGCGCCTCGGGCAGCAGCGGCGGCGGTCCGCTCGCCCCCGTCACCGCCCTCGTCGGCCAGCTGACCGGCACGCTCAGCTCGGCAGCCGGATCGACGAGCAGCTCGAGCAGTCCGGCGGGCGGCTTGACGACACTGCTCGGTGGTCTGGTGCCGGTGAGCCATAAGTAGTCCGCATAAGTCGCTCATCAATGCCGCGCGCACGAGGCGTCCCATCGGACGTCCCGCTGCGCAACGCGCATAAGCAGTCCGTCTCATCACGTGCTCCGCGCTTTTGCAGCCGATGCTCAAGCCCGACGGAGCCCGTGACGTTATACATGCAAGCATGGCAGTATGCGTCGAGCCACACATAAGCGATCGCGACCAGCCCGGCCAGGCGGCGCGCCCGCAATACAAGAACGGCATACGAGGAAAATCCGATGAAACTCGGGTACGTTAGCAAATGGACCCTCCTGCTCGCTGCAATTGCGGCAAGCGCGATGCAGGTAGAAGCACAAGCGCAGTCACGCCCGGCCGGCCCGGCAGTCGGCGGTAATCCACTCGATTCGCTGCCGCAGATCAAGGCGCCCGACAAAGGCCCGAACGTGACCCTGCAGGTCGCGCCGCAAGCCCCCCAACTTCAGGAACTGCTCGCCCGCCATCTGACGCCTTCAAAGATTCAGGTCGAGGGCGTGAAGTCCATTCCGTTCGATGAAGTCGCGCAACGCTTCACACCCCTCGTCGGCAAAGACACCACCATCGGCGATCTGATTCAGGTCGCCGACGGCGTGACGAAGCTGTATCAGGAGCGCGGCTATGCGCTCTCGTTCGCGTTCATTCCCGCGCAAACTTTCGAAGGCGGTGTGGTGCGAGTGACCGTAGTGGAAGGCTACGTGTCCGTGGTCAAGGTGACGGGCAAGCCGGGCATGGTCGAAGACAAGATCCGCTCGATCGCCGACCACATCGTCGCCGACCGGCCGCTCAAGCGCGCCACCTTCGAGCGTTACATCAACGTGCTGGGGCTGTTGCCCGGCGTCAAAGTCGCGGCCAACGTGGCGCCACCGCAAAACACCGACGGCGCCACCACGCTCGAATTGAACGTAGAGCGCAAACCGTTCGACGTCAGCGCGGGTATCGACTTCAATCACCCCGGCGTGCAAGGCCTGCTCACCGCCACCGAGAACGGCCTGACCGCGCTCGGCGAACAACTGAGCGTGTCCGCCTTGCTGCCGAAGGGCCGCGACAACGTCACCTATCTTGCCGCGCACGCCGCGGTACCGGTCGGCAGCGATGGACTGACCGGGAAGATCGACGCGTCGCACTATCGCGGCAATCCGGTCGACAATCCCGGCCTGCCCTCTTACATCGAGCGCACGGTCATCAACGACAAGGTCGGCGGCTCGCTGGCCTATCCGATCCTGTTGAACAACAAGCAAAGCGTGATCGGCACCGCCTCGGCCTATGCCTCGCATGACGAGGACCGCTACAACAATCAGCAGACCGGTGCACAGATCGGCTTGCGCTCGCAGGTGCGGGTGATGCAACTGCAGGCCGACTACGCCAGCGCGGAAACCGGCCAGGTGCGCCGCGCGAGTATCTCGGTGGCGAAGGCATTCGATATCCTTGGCGCATCGAAATCCGGCGACTCGAACGTTCCCGGCACGACCGTCGCGAATCCGGCGTCGATCAACTTCGTGCGGACCGGCGCAAGCTTTTCGCAAACCAATGAGTGGCCGCTGAAGATCGGCACCGCGATTTCGTTGACCGGCCAATACAGCGCCGTCTCGCTGCCGACGTCGGAACAGATCTCGTTCGGCGCACAGCGTTTTGCGCTGGGGTATGAGCCAGGAGAGGCATCGGGCGATTCGGGCTGGGGCGCCACGTTCGAAGTCAACCGGGCGTTCACGCCGGGCTTCACCTATCTGCGCACCTTCACCCCCTACGTCTCGTTCGACATGGCTCGCGTCTATCTGCATGCGGGAACGCCCTCGCCGTCGAAGCTGTCGTCGATTGCATTCGGCTTCCGGATCTCCGACTCGAAGTATTACAGCCTGGATTTGTCGGTGGCCAAGCCGATCGGCGACGCGCCGGTGGAAAGCGCGTCGCGCAGCCCCCGCATCAACGCGACGTACTCGTATCAGCTGAACTGACGTTCGAAAGTGCCGCGTCCTGATTAGAGGGTCCACTATCAAACGGCGCGCGCACTTTCACGTATTCTGCGCTGACGATGTGCGAACCGCGGCACTCAAGCCGCGAGTCGCAGACCGAGGGAGCCGAAGTTGAATCTGAGAGGCAGTGCCAGGCATCACGGCGGCCGGCAATTGCAGAGGGCCCGGGATGCCGATAACGCCGCGCGACCACGATCGCGCTGTCTTTAATCAAGGAGGAAGACAATGATGCAATTCACTCAACGCGCACGCACAATCGCACTTCGCACAGCCAAACATGCCGCCCTCGCGGGCGTGCTGCTCGTCAGCGCCGTCACGGCAATGGCGCAAACCGATTCCCCGATCGGCACGTGGCAAACCATCGACGATCACACCGGCCAGCCCAAAGCACTCGTGCAGATTTCACAGGACAGCAGCGGCTCGTTGAGCGGCAAGGTGATCAAGGGGCTCAATGCGAACGATCAGCCGGATCGCCGCTGCACTGAATGTACGGACGCGCGCAAGGACCAGCTGATTCTCGGTATGACGATCGTCAGCGATATGAAAAAAGACGGCGAAGGCTGGGACCACGGGCAGATTCTCGACCCGGAAAACGGCAAGGTCTACAAGTGCAAGATGCACCTGGAAGATGGTGGGAACAAGCTGGTGGTGCGTGGCTATATTGGCGTTTCGCTGCTGGGCCGCTCGCAAACCTGGATTCGTCAGCAATAGTAGGCGAGTCGTTCAGGCGTCGATGCCTGAGGCGCGAAGGTGGTGTTCCATCAGGGCCTCCATCAAGGCCGCTACCGCTGCCCTGATGGAACCAGAAGAAACGGCCGACGATCGCCATCGTCCGGCCGTTTTTTTGTTTGAGTTCGGCTGCTTGGCGTCGTCATGCAGCGTGCTTGAAGGGCGACGCATACGCGAACGGCGAAGACGGTAACGGCGTGACCGATGCCGGGCTATACGCCGTGGGCGCCGTGGCCGGAACCTTTTCCGCGTCAACGCTCTTCTGTTCAGCGCTCACATGCGTACGCATGCGTGCTTCCATCAGGTTACAGAGTTCTTCGCTTGCCGCACCGAACAACTGGTCCATGACGCGCTTGAGCACGCCGGATTCGTACCATGCCTTGAAGCGGCGATGGCAGGTTTGATACGAGGGATATTTGCGCGGCATGGCGGACCAGGTCGCGCCGCTATACATCACCCACAGCACGCCGTTGAGCACCGAGCGCGTGTTGGCAAGCGGCCGGCCACGCAGTTCGGAGCGCGGACGCAGCTCAGGGAGCAACGGTGCAACACGTTGCCATTCTTCATCATTGATATCACGGTAGGGATTCATGGTCACTCCTTTGTCAGAACCATGACAAAGAAGATATCCAGTCGTCCGCGGACGGAACATAAGACCAATCCGAATCTTGAAAATACGCCTTCGGACTTCGCCTCTTCGGCGGGCAGACCGTGATCTATCGCAAAAGCATCCGCGCACGCGTCGCGCGGCGGCTTAAGTCAGCGACGTATCGACGATCCGGCGCGGTGCGTCGAGATATTCTTTCGATTGCATTTCAACGATGCGCGACACCGTGCGGGTGAATTCGTTGGCCATCGGACCGTCGACGTACAGCTGATCGGACGGCACCGCTGCCGACATCAGCAGCTTGACCTTGTGGTCGTAGAACACGTCGATCAGCCAGGTGAAGCGGCGTGCCTCCGAGGCCATGCGCGCCGACATCTGGGGCACGCCGGACAGGATCACCGCGTGAAAACGGCTCGCCAGTTCCAGGTAGTCGTTCTGCGAGCGCGGACCGCCGCACAATGTCGCGAAATCGAACCACACGACGCCGTCGGCGCGCCGTAGCGCCTTCAGCTCCCGCTTTTCGATGTGCAGGATCGGGCTCTCATCGGGAACCGCTGCAAGGCGCGAGAATGCGTCGCGCAACGCTTTGTCCGCAGCCGCGCCGAGCGGTGTGTGATACACCTCCACCTGGGCCAGTGTGCGCTTGCGGTAGTCGGTACCCGCGTCGACATTGATCACGTCGAGCTTCGCCTTGATCAATTCGATTGCCGGCAGCATGCGGTCGCGATGCAGACCGTCTGGATACAAGGTGTCCGGATCGTAGTTGGACGTCATCACGAATTGCACGCCGTTCTCGAACAGCTTGTCGAGCAGACGGTAGAGAATCATCGCGTCGGCGATATCCGAGACGTGGAATTCGTCGAAACAGATCAGCCGGTAGCGCTTGGCGATACGGCGCGCGAGTTCGTCGAGCGGATCGGCTGTGCCTTTCAGCTCTTCCAGTTCGCGATGCACCTCGCGCATGAACTCGTGGAAATGCAGCCGCGTTTTGCGCTGCACCGGCACGATCATGTAGAAGCTGTCCATCAGGAAGCTCTTGCCCCGCCCTACGCCGCCCCACATGTACACACCGCGCGGCAGGTCCGGATGGATAAGCAGCTTCTTGAACGCGTTCGAGCGGCGCGACTTGTACTCGACCCACTCTTCATAGCACCGCTGCAGGCGGTCGACCGCCGCGAGTTGCGCCGGGTCCGATTGATAACCCCGCGTCTGCAGTTCTTTTTCGTAGTATTCGGTGACGTTCATCGTGTTGCTGCAAAAAGAAAGGCGGGCGGGAGTGAACCCGCCCGCCTTCGTGGTGATGCCAGAGTTGCGTTCCGTCAGGCGTGCGCGATTACATGTTCAGCGCGCGCTTGTCCACGGCGAGAGCCGCTTCGCGCATGACTTCCGAGAGCGACGGGTGCGGATGGCAAATGCGGCCGATGTCTTCCGACGCCGCCTTGAATTCCATCGCCACCACGGCTTCCGCGATCAGATCCGATGCGTTCGCCGAGATGATGTGCACGCCCAGCAGCTCGTCGGTCTTCGCGTCGGCGATCATCTTGACGAAACCATCCGCCTTGTTGATGCCCAGCGCGCGGCCGTTCGCCATGAACGGGAACTGGCCCGTCTTGACCTCGCGGCCTTCAGCCTTCAGTTGCTGCTCGGTCTTGCCGACCCATGCGATTTCCGGTTCGGTGTAGATCACCCACGGAACGCAGTTGTAGTCGATATGCGGCTTCTGGCCGTCGATGATTTCTGCAACCATCACGCCTTCGTCTTCAGCCTTGTGCGCGAGCATCGGGCCACGCACTACGTCGCCGATCGCGTACACGTTCGGCACAGCCGTTGCGCAGTGGTCGTCGACGTCGATGAAGCCGCGCTCGTTCGCCTTCAGGCCGATGGCTTCGAGACCGAGGTTCTCGGTGTTCGGCACGCGGCCGATCGACACGATCAGGCGGTCGGCTTCGAGCGTTTGCGCGTTGCCGTCCTTGTCCGTGTAATTGATCGTGACGCTGTTGTCGGTCGTCTTCACTTCGCCGACTTTCACACCGACGTGAATGTCCAGACCTTGCTTCTTGAATTGCTTGGCGGCTTCCTTAGCCAGCGCCTGGTCAGCCGCGCCGAGGAATTCCGGCAGCGCTTCGAGCACGGTCACGTCCGAACCCAGACGGCGCCATACCGAGCCGAGTTCCAGACCGATCACGCCGGCGCCGATCACGGCGAGCTTCTTCGGCACGGAGTCGAATGTCAGTGCGCCTTCGTTGTCGGCGACGATCTTGTTGTCGACCGGAACGGTCGGCAGATGGCGCGCCTTCGAACCCGTGGCGATGATGACGTTCTTCGCCGTCACGACTTCAGTCTCGCCTTCGCCGCTGACTTCGATCTGCACGCCGGCGTCCGTCTTGCCGGTGAACTTGCCATGGCCCTTGAGCCACGTGATCTTGTTCTTGCGGAACAGGAATTCGATACCCTTGGTCATCTTCTCGACGATGCCTTCCTTGCGGGCCAGCATCTTCGCGATATCGACCTTCACGTCCGACACGGAGATGCCGTGATCAGCGAGGTGGTGCGACGCGTTTTCAAATTCTTCCGACGACGCGAGCAGCGCCTTCGACGGAATGCAACCCACGTTCAGGCAGGTGCCGCCGAGCTTCAGCGCGCCGGCCGGGTTCTTCCACTTTTCGATACATGCGACGGTCTTGCCGAGTTGCGCTGCGCGGATTGCGGCGATGTAGCCGCCGGGGCCTGCGCCGATCACGACGACGTCAAATTCTTTGGACATGACAATCCTTTTGATGACGGAGCGACGCGCGGCCACGCTTCGTGGCGGGCGTCGTTCCAATACTGCGGAATGCGAAAGACGTGCTGCTTAGGTGGGGCCGGCTTGCGCGATGACAAGCCGGCCCGGGCCGAACCGGCGCTTACAGGTCGAGCAGCAGGCGAGCCGGATCTTCCAGCGCATCCTTCATCGCGACCAGCGACAGCACTGCTTCGCGACCGTCGATGATCCGGTGGTCGTACGACAGCGCCAGATAGTTCATCGGACGGATCACGATCTGGCCGTTTTCGACCACAGCGCGTTCCTTCGTGGCGTGCACGCCCAGAATCGCGGATTGCGGCGGGTTGATAATCGGCGTCGACAGCATCGAGCCGAACACACCGCCGTTCGAGATCGAGAACGTACCACCCGTCATTTCTTCGATCGACAGCTTGCCGTCCTTGGCCTTCTGGCCGAATTCAGCAATCTTCTTTTCGATTTCGGCGAGGCTCAGCTGATCTGCGTTGCGCAGGATCGGCACCACCAGGCCACGCGGCGAACCGACCGCGATGCCGATGTCGAAGTAGCCGTGATAAACGATGTCGTTACCGTCGATCGACGCGTTTACGAGCGGGTATTTCTTCAGCGCGTGAACAGCCGCCTTCACGAAGAACGACATGAAGCCCAGCTTCACGCCATGTTCCTTTTCGAACTTGTCTTTGTACTTGTTGCGCAGGTCCATCACCGGCGCCATGTTCACTTCGTTGAACGTGGTGAGGATGGCGTTGGTTTGCTGCGACTCGAGCAGACGCTCGGCGATACGCGCACGCAGACGCGACATCGGCACGCGTTGTTCCGGGCGGTCCTTCAGCCATTGGTCGGCCGATGCCGGCGCCTTCACGTCCGGCAGCGACGGCTTCGCAGCCTTCGGTGCGGCAGCCGGTGCCGGGGCAGCCTTGGCAGCCGGTGCGCCTGCGCTCAGCACGTCGCCCTTGGTGATGCGGCCGTCGCGGCCCGTGCCGGCGACGTCGCCTGCGCCCAGACCCTTCTCGGCCATCAGCTTGCCGGCAGCCGGCGAAGCAGCAGTGTTCGCACCCGTTGCGGATGCAGCCTGAGCGGCGGGAGCAGCAGCCGGTGCCGATGTGGCGGCGGGCGCCGGCTTCACTTCGGCTTCGACAGCAGCGGCGCCTGCCGTGCCTTCGGTATCGATCTTGGCGATCACCTGATCCGCAACGACGATGTCGCCGTCGTTCGAGATCACTTGTGCGAGCACGCCGGCAGAGGGTGCCGGCACTTCGAGCACGACCTTGTCGGTCTCGATTTCGATGAGAATTTCGTCTTGTGCAACAGCCTCACCGGGCTTCTTCTTCCACTGCAGCATGGTGGCTTCCGAGACCGACTCGGAAAGCTGGGGAACTTTGACTTCAACAATAGCCATTATGAATATCCTGAATACGTATCGGGTGACGGCGCGCGATCTATGTACTCGACGACCGCCTGCGAACCTCGAATGCCGTGAATGATCACTCGGACGCGGCACGGGAAAGCGCCCTGCGCTTTCCCGGTTCGGTTCTCGTGTTTATTTAGCGATCGACGCGCTCTTCAAGCGGCCGAAAGCGCCTTCGATCAACGCCTTCTGCTGCTCGTAGTGCTTCGCGTAGTAGCCGACTGCCGGCGAGGCCGAAGCCGGACGTCCGCTGTATGCCAGCTTCTGCCCGTCCTTCATGCCTTCCTTCAGGTGGTGCTCGATGTAGAACCACGGGCCTTGATTCTGCGGCTCGTCCTGCACCCAGACCACTTCGGTCGCGTTGTCGTACTTCTTCATTTCCGCTTCGAACTGCTTATGCGCGAACGGATAGAGCTGTTCGATACGGATGATCGCGACGTCGTTCGACTTCGATTCACGGCGATGTGCCAGCAGGTCGTAGTACACGCGACCCGAGCAGGCCACCACGCGCTTGACCTTCTTCGGCTCGATCGCTTCGTCGATTTCGCCGAGGATCGGCTGGAACGCGCCCTTCGCCAGTTCGGACAGATCCGACACGGCTTCCTTGTGGCGCAGCAGCGACTTCGGCGTAGCGACGATCAGCGGCTTCCTGAACAGGCGGATCATCTGACGGCGCAGCAGGTGGAAAATCTGCGCCGGCGTGGTCGGCTGAACGACCTGCATGTTGTGGTCTGCGCACAGTTGCAGGAAACGCTCGATACGTGCCGACGAGTGCTCCGGACCTTGGCCTTCGTAGCCGTGCGGCAGCAGCATCGTGAGACCCGACACGCGGCCCCACTTCACTTCGCCCGACGAGATGAACTGGTCGATCACGACTTGCGCGCCGTTCACGAAGTCGCCGAACTGCGCTTCCCACGCGACGAACGTATTCGGCTCCGCGGTCGAGTAACCGTATTCGAAGCCCAGCACCGCTTCTTCCGACAGCACCGAGTCGATCACCGTGAACTTCGCCTGACCTTCGGCGATGTTCTGCAGCGGCACGTAGGTGCCGTCGTTCCAGCGTTCGCGGTTCTGATCGTGCAGCACCGCGTGGCGGTGCGTGAACGTGCCGCGGCCCGAGTCCTGACCGGTCAGACGCACGGCATAACCCGATGCGACCAGCGACGCGAATGCCAGGTGTTCGCCCATGCCCCAGTCGAGCTTCGCTTCACCACGGCCCATCGCGCGACGGTCGTTGATGACGCGCTCGACCAGCGGGTGAACCTTGAAGTTTTCCGGGATCGTGGTGACGCGCTCAGCGAGGCGCTTCAACTCAGCCAGCGGCACAGCCGTGTCGGCTGCGTCGGTCCACTTGCGGTTCAGGAACGGGACCCAATCCACCGCGTACTTGCTCTTGTAGTTCGAGAGCACCGGGTCGATCGTGTGATGGCCTTCGTCCATCGCCTTGCGGTAGGCCTTGACGAATTCGTCGCCTTCTGCCGCCGTGATCACGCCTTGTTGCACCAGCTTTTCAGCGTACAGCGCGCGCGTGCCCGGGTGCTTCGCAATCGTCTTGTACATCAGCGGCTGCGTGACAGCCGGCGTGTCCTGCTCGTTGTGACCCAGCTTGCGGAAACAGACGATGTCGACGACGACGTCCTTGTGGAACTGCATCCGGAAGTCGATAGCCAGCTGCGTAGCCAGCACGACCGCTTCAGGATCGTCACCGTTCACGTGCAGCACCGGCGCCTCGATCATCTTGACGACGTCCGAGCAGTACAACGTGGAACGCGAGTCGCGCGGGTCCGACGTCGTGAAACCGATCTGGTTGTTGATGACGATATGCAGCGTGCCGTGCGTGCCGTAACCGCGCGTTTGCGCGAGGTTCAGCGTTTCCATCACGACGCCTTGACCTGCGAAAGCCGCGTCGCCGTGAATCTGCACCGGCAGCACTTGCAGGCCGCTGTCATCGCCGCGGCGATCCATACGGGCCTTCGCCGAACCTTCGACCACCGGGTTGACGATTTCGAGGTGCGACGGGTTGAACGCGAGCGACAGGTGAACCGGGCCGCCATCGGTCGAGACGTCCGACGAGAAACCCTTGTGGTACTTCACGTCGCCGGCCGGCAGGTCGTCGACGTGCTTGCCTTCGAATTCGGCAAACAGGTCCGCCGGCATCTTGCCGAGTGTATTGACCAGCACGTTCAGACGGCCACGGTGGGCCATGCCGATGACGATTTCCTGCACGCCGTTGGCGCCGCCATGACGCACGACTTCGTCCATCGACGCGATGAAGCTTTCGCCGCCTTCGAGCGAGAAGCGTTTCTGGCCGACGTACTTGGTGTGCAGGAAGCGCTCGAGGCCTTCAGCGGCCGTCAGGCGATTCAGGATGTGCTTCTTCTTTTCATTGGAGAAGCTCGGCGTCGACCGGATCGACTCGAGCTTCTCTTTCCACCAGCGCTTCTGTTCCGGATCGCTGATGTACATGTACTCGGCGCCGATCGTGCCGCAGTACGTGTCACGCAGGGCCTTGACGATCTCGCGCAGCGACGCACGCTCGAACCCGAAATACAGATTCGTGGCGCTGAACTCCTGGTCCATGTCGGCTTCGGTGAAGTCGTAGAACGCGGGTTCAAGTTCGGGGATAGCGGGACGTTCGCGGCGCTTCAGGGGATCGAGATTGGCCCATTGCGAGCCGAGGAAGCGATATGCGCCGATGAGGGACTGCACATAGACTTGCTTGCGGGAGGTAGCGAGGTCTTCGCCGCCGGCCGCCGTGCGCGGGATGAAGGCGTTAGCCTTGGCCCGTTGTGCAAACGATTCGACGATCGGGCCATGGGCCACGTCGTTGGCATTGCTGCCATCCGATGCAGGGACGTTCTGCAACGCGTCGAAATAGCTGCGCCAGTTCTCGGGCACTGACGCCGGATTGTCGAGATACGCTTCGTACATTTCTTCTACGTACGGAGCATTGCCGCCGAACAGATAAGAGTTCGACTGGAATTGCTTCATCATTTTTACGCTCACCTTTCTTCGAGTTTCTCGAGAAATAGCGGGTTACAGAACCTTCCGCGACACGGCCTGACCGTTTGGCGGATTGCGCGAATCAAGTCTTGCTTGGAAGGACCTAAAACTTTGCACCCGGGGAGCATATCACAGAACGGATAGTGCAGATAGCAGACGGAATGCCGCTCAAGCCCGTGGCGACGGGCTTTCAGGGGTATTGCCAGTCCTCGCAACAGTCTTCTGCGGGAAACGGGGGCAAACACTTGCAATCGGCCCGTCAACCGCGGGCACCGCACCGCCGCCGTATCTATTCAGCACCTCGCCCGCGAAATTATCCACACACTGAATGTGCGCAATATGCGGCGGCATTGGCGCCAAGGAGTTCGAATCGCCGAGACCGCTGCGTATCGGCACGGTGTCCGCTTTCATGCGGCTTTTGACCCTCGATGGAGCAGCCAATGGAATTTAACACCCATTACACGAGCACATCCGCGCAGACCATGCCTTCGGACACATTCGCAGACATATCGCCGCCCGCGGACGCGCGGCCCGTTCAACCCAAGATTTTCCCGGAATCCGATGTCATACATCAATCTGCAACAACGCCACATGACCAGTCAGTAAGGCCGCCTCCCAACACGAACGCCCCTCCCCAGCACGGGGTCGGCAAAAACGCCGCAAGCGCCGACCAAACACTCAGTCGAGAAAAGCGCGGCGCAGCGTTAGGCGCATGCGCGAAATCGGAATTCCGGGAATGCCGGGGTGGCGAGGCTCTCAAAGACGGTGCATCGTCGTACCTGGCGTTCGATCAATTCGACAAAAAAGAGACTCGGGGCGAGGAAGGGCGCGGAACGTGCGACGGCATCGTTCACGAAACAATGCGCCGCATTGACCGAAGTGCCGCGGGGGCGACGACTGATTTACCGTCTGCGGTCACCTACATAAGGAGCGAGATCAATGGCGGCGGAACAGCAGCACAAAGCACGCTCGACAGAATCCAAGCTTTCCAGGACCGCCCGGAAAGCCTCGGACTAAACAATTACCACCGTTCCACAACGCGGCAGTGGAACCCCCAAGGCGGGGCGACGCAGGAGGAGCGCACAGACGGTGTCATACACAACATGGGTACCTCGCCGGGCATGCCACCCGGGGGGATCGCATACATAGGCGTACGCGTACAACGTCCTGGCGAGGCTCCGCAGAGCCATGGTCATGCACTGCTAGTACAGCGCCTTCCGTCAGATGCACATGGCGACGCATCTCGATATGCCATCTTCGATCCTAACAACGGTGTATTCACATACCCGGACTGGCAGCATACGGAAGCCGCCTTGCGAAACTACATGCACACAGCATTTAACGAGGATGGATACAACGCTGCGCCGGATCTGCTCCGGCTGTACGTTCCCAATCCCGGACATGGCGACCCACCATACACCTCACATTCCAGGCACGGTACCGACGATGAGATGGGCGAGCCCCCGGAAGTGGGGCAACGCCCGCACTTGGGACACGATGAACTCTAATCGCGCCACGGTGAAAACCGGCCGGCGTCCGAAAACGCAATCCCGCACAGATATCTAACCCAAACAAAAAGCCGCTCCGGGCATGCCCGGAACGGCTTTTTTTCGTCATGCACGCAACGCGCATCTCAGGAACATCGCTCCCTCAATGCGCCAGCGCCCATCAGTCCACAGCGCCCTTACGGCTCGCGCTGCGGCGCTCGTGTTCCTTCAGGTAGCGCTTGCGCAAACGAATCGATTGCGGCGTGACTTCGACCAGTTCGTCGTCGTCGATGAATTCAACGGCGTATTCCAGCGACATCTGGATCGGCGGCACGAGGCGCACCGCTTCGTCCGTACCCGAAGAACGCACGTTGGTCAGTTGCTTGCCCTTGATCGGGTTCACGACCAGGTCGTTGTCACGGCTGTGAATGCCGATGATCATGCCCTCGTACAGCGGCTCGCCCGGCGACACGAACATACGGCCGCGATCCTGCAGCTTCCACAGTGCGTACGCCACTGCCGCGCCGTCGTCCTGCGAAATCAGCACGCCATTGCGACGCTCGCCCACCGCGCCTTCCTTGACCGGCTGGTACGAGTCGAACGTGTGGCTCATCAGGCCCGTGCCGCGCGTGAGCGTCAGGAATTCCGACTGGAAGCCGATCAGGCCACGCGCCGAAATACGGTACTCGAGACGCGTACGGCCACGGCCGTCCGACGCCATGTCGAGCATTTCGCCCTTGCGGCGGCCCAGCTCTTCCATCACACCGCCCTGGTGGCCATCTTCCATGTCGACCGTCAGGTTTTCGTACGGCTCGTGCTTCACGCCGTCGATTTCCTGCATCACCACGCGCGGACGCGACACGGCCAGCTCGTAGCCTTCACGACGCATGTTTTCGACCAGAATGGTCAGGTGCAGCTCGCCGCGGCCCGCCACTTCGAACGTGGTTTCGTCGCCCGTTTCTTTCACGCGCAGCGCCACGTTGTGGTTCAGTTCCTTCATCAGGCGGTCGCGAATCTGACGGCTCGTGACGAACTTGCCTTCGCGGCCGGCCAGCGGCGACGAGTTGACGAGGAAGTTCATCGTCAAGGTCGGTTCGTCGACGGTGATCATAGGCAGCGCTTCCGGCTGTTCCGGCGCGCAGATGGTCACGCCGATACCGATTTCTTCGATACCGTTGATCAGCACGATGTCGCCGGCTTCAGCCGAGTCGACCTGCACGCGCTCCAGACCCTTGAACGACAGGACCTGGTTGATCTTGCGGTTCAGGATCGCGCCATCGGGACCCGAGCGCACGGCGACAGCCATGCCCGGCTTGATCGTGCCACGCGTAATGCGGCCGACGCCGATACGGCCGACGTACGACGAGTAATCCAGCGACGTGATCTGCAGTTGCAGCGGCGCTGCCGGATCGGCCGGGCGGACCGGCACGTGTTGCAGCACGGCTTCGAACAGCGGACGCATGTCGCCTTCGCGCACATCAGGCGTCAGGCCGGCGTAGCCGTTCAGACCCGATGCGTAGACGATCGGGAAGTCGAGTTGTTCGTCGGTTGCACCCAGCTTGTCGAACAGGTCGAAGGTCTGGTTGATCACCCAGTCGATCCGCGCGCCCGGCCGGTCAACCTTGTTGATCACGACGATCGGCTTGAGGCCGAGCGCCAGCGCCTTCTTGGTCACGAAGCGCGTTTGCGGCATCGGGCCTTCGACTGCGTCGACCAGCAACAGCACCGAGTCGACCATCGACAGCACGCGCTCCACTTCACCGCCGAAGTCGGCATGGCCCGGGGTGTCGACGATGTTGATGTGCGTGCCTTCGTACTCGACCGCGCAGTTCTTCGAAAGAATCGTGATGCCACGTTCCTTTTCGATGTCGTTCGAGTCCATCACGCGCTCGACAACCTGCTGGTTGTCGCGGAACGTGGCGGTCTGGCGGAGCAGCTGGTCGACGAGCGTGGTCTTGCCGTGGTCGACGTGAGCAATGATGGCGATGTTGCGTAGGGCGCGAGTCATAGGAACCTGGAGACAGTTGAGTGCGCCAGCAGCAGCATTGTGTACGAAGCCAACAAAGCCCAAAGCGCACTTTTGGGAACCCAACATTATAGCACGCCCAAATGAAGCTTTCTGGTATTCCCTGATAACCCCGCCATCCTCCATGCAGCGGTGCGTAGGAAATGAACTCGCCATACCTCAGCAATACCCTACGCAAAACTGCGCGCATTGTGTCTTGAGCGGCAAGAGTTCCTTGCCTAAGCTGCAATAACGCTTGCCGCGTCAATCAACCGCTGTCTATAATCCTGCCTAGTCAACCATTGCATTCGCACGAGAATCATGACGGATCCGTCCTCCACATCCGACTCAGTCGTCAGCGAATACCAGTTAGGCGAAAGCGTCGGCTATCTGATCTCGCGGGTGAAATCGACCGTGTCGAACCTGGTCACCCAGCGCAGCATGGCTGAACTGGGCATCACCAGCCAGCAAGGCAGCATCCTGTTCATGGTGGCCAGCGGCAAATGCTTGCTGGCGGCCGAACTGGCGCGTGAATACGGCATTGACGCAAGCGCCGTTACGCGTCTGGTCGACAGGCTGGAGAAGCGCGGCCTGCTGACAAGAGTGCGCAGCAACGAGGACCGACGGGTCGTACGGCTCGCGCTGACACCGGAAGGCGATGCGATCGCGGCCAAAATGCCGGCCATTTTCAACGGTGTGCTGGACAGTCTTCTGGGCGGCTTCACCCCGGAAGAGGTGGGCTTCCTGAAGAGCATGCTGCGCCGCGTGCTTGTCAATTCCGGTGAACAGGCAACGGGTCTAACCCGTGATGCGGCAAGCAATCCTGACAGCAAATCGTAATAACTTGCTTGCAGCGTCCATCATTACATTCCACTCAAGAGTCGAGCGATGAAATCCCTTTCCCTGTCCGCGCCCGCGCTTTCAAGCCGGGCCGCTGTCGCCGCCGCGGTGACGGCGCTCGCCCTCACGGGGTGCGCGAACTACTTCGGTATGAAGAGCGACAAGCAGATCTCGTCGCCGGCTCAGTACGAGTCAAGCCAGAGTTTGCCCGGCCAGGGTGGCCAATGGCCGTCGCTCGACTGGGCCAACCAGTTCGGCGACCCGCAACTGCCGAAGCTGATCGCGGAAGCGCTGGACGGCAACCCCTCGATCGCGCAGGCGCAGGCACGCCTCGCCAAGGCTTCGTCGTACATTGAAAGCTCGCGCTCGGCGCTGTACCCGAAGGTCAACGGCAGCTACTCATGGAACCGCGAGCTGTTCTCGGCAAACGCGCTTTACCCGCCGCCGTACGGCGGCACCTGGTACAGCGAGAATAATGTGCTGGCGAGCGCGTCATGGGATCTGGACCTGTGGGGCAAGAACCGCCAGCGCCTCGGCCAGGCCGTGTCGCAGGAAAAGGCCGCAGAAGCCGATATGCAGCAAGCGCGCGTGACGCTTGCCTCCTCCGTGGCGAGCACCTATAACCAGCTCGCCCAGTTGTACGCATTCCGCGACATCGCCGCGCGCGAAATCGCCAACCGCCAGGACATCAGCCGCATCACCAACGGCCGCGTAACCGCCGGGCTCGACACCAACGTCGAACGGGAAACCGCCAACGGCAACATCGCGACCAGCCAGGCGAACCTGACCGATCTCGACGGCCAGATCACCGTGGCGCGCTATCAGTTGGGCGCGCTGCTCGGCAAGGGTCCGGATCGCGGCCTGCAGATCGCCAAACCGGTTCTGACCACCGGCGACACGGTAGCGCTGCCGAACAACTTGCCGGCCGACCTCGTGGCACGCCGCGCGGACATCGTCGCCGCACGCTGGCAGGTCGAAGCCGCGATGCACGATGTGAAGGAAGCAAAGGCCGAATTCTTCCCGGACGTCAATCTTGCCGCCGGCTTCGGTTTCGATGCGTTCGGCTGGGGCCGTTTCCTCACCTCGGCAAGCCGGCAGATCCAGTTCGGCCCGGCAATTCACCTGCCGATCTTCGACGCCGGCGCGTTGCGCTCGCAGCTGAAGGGCCGCTACGCAGACTTCGACCTCGATGTGGCGAACTACAACCAGACGCTGATCAATGCGCTTTCGGATGTCGCGACGCAAGTGTCGTCGATCCGCTCGATCGACCAGCAATCGGGCGACGCCCAGCGCGCGCTCGACGCGTCGACCAAGGCCTATCAGTTGGCAGTGATCCGCTACAAGGCCGGTTTGTCGGAGCAGTTGCAGGTGCTGACCGCCGACCAGAACCGCCTTGCCGCCGAACAGACGGTCACGGGCCTGAAGATGCGCCGCCGCGATCTGCAGATCGGCCTCATCAAGGCGCTCGGCGGCGGTTTCGATGCAACGCAGACCGGCCTCGTGGTGCCGGCCGATGCCCCGGTATCGGCCGCCGCGGCATCGGCCACCGCCGCGACCGCCGCTGCAAACTGAAGCCACATCGACGCGACCCACACTTGCACGAACATACGAATAAATGACGACGCTTGAGAGAACCCGGAGCACATCAATGAGCACCACCCAGCAGCCCGCGGCTACTACACAGCCGACTCAGCCGGCCCCACAGCCGACGCAACCGGCACAACAACCGCCGGCGAACAGCGGCAAACGCAAGCGCATGATGACGCTGCTCGTCATCGTGATCCTGATCGCCGCGCTCGCCTACGGCCTCTACTACTTCCTTGACGCACGCTTCCACGAAGACACCGACGACGCATATGTGAACGGCAACGTCGTACAGATCACGCCGCAAGTCACCGGCACGGTGATTGCCGTGAACGCGGACGACACACAGACCGTGAAGGCCGGCGACCCGCTCGTCGTGCTCGATCCGGCCGACGCGCGCGTCGCGCTCCAACAAGCCGAAGCGAATCTCGCGCAGACGGTGCGCCAGGTGCGCGGCCTGTTCGCCGACGACAATCAATACCAGGCGCAAGTCGCCCAGCGTCAGTCCGATCTGTCGCGCGCGCAGGACGACCTGAAGCGCCGCATGACGATCGCGCAAACCGGCGCCGTGTCGGCGGAAGAAATCTCGCACGCCCGCGACGCCGTGAAGAGCGCGCAAGCCTCGGTCGACGCCGCCCAGCAACAACTGGCGTCGAACCGTGCGCTGACCGCCAACACCACGATCGCCAATCACCCGAACGTGCAGGCTGCCGCCGCGAAGGTGCGCGACGCGTATCTGGCCAACGCGCGTAACAACCTGCCGGCGCCGGTCACGGGCTACGTGGCGAAGCGCTCGGTGCAGGTCGGCCAGCGCGTCTCGCCGGGCACCCCGCTGATGGCCATCGTGCCGCTGGGTGGTGTGTGGGTCGACGCGAACTTCAAGGAAGTGCAGCTGAAGCACATGCGCATCGGCCAGCCGGTCGAGTTGACGGCCGACGTGTACGGCTCATCGGTGGTGTACCACGGCAAAGTGGTCGGCTTCTCGGCGGGTACGGGTTCGGCGTTCTCGCTGCTACCCGCGCAGAACGCAACCGGCAACTGGATCAAGGTGGTGCAACGTCTGCCGGTACGGATCGCGCTCGACCCGCAAGAGCTTGAAAAGCATCCGCTGCGCATCGGCCTGTCGATGCAAGCCGACGTCAGCATCAAGGACGACAACGGCGGCCAGCTCGGCCAGGCGCCGAACACGGTTTATCAGACCAATGTGTTCGACAAGTACGGCGACGAAGCCGACGCGGAAATCGCTCGCATCATTTCGGAAAACGCGGGTCCGAACGGCGGCTCGCAGAAATCGACTCAAGCCGGCGCCCCCAAGCCCGCTGCGAAGCTGATGTAAGCGGCGAAACGATTCATAGAAGGCTTTTTTAATGGCTCAGGCTCAGGCGCAAGTCCCTCATCCGCCGCTCGAGGGCGCGCAACTGGTGATCGGCACCCTCGCGGTGTCGCTCGCCGTGTTCATGAACGTGCTCGACACGTCGATTGCGAACGTATCGATCCCGTCCATTTCGGGCGATCTCGGTGTGTCGTCCGACCAGGGCACATGGGTGATCACATCGTTCGCGGTGGCGAACGCGATCTCCGTGCCGCTGACCGGCTGGCTCACCGACCGTATCGGCCAGGTGCGCCTGTTCATGGCGTCGATCATCCTGTTCGTGATCTCGTCGTGGATGTGCGGCCTCGCGCCCACCCTGCCGTTCCTGCTTGCCTCGCGCGTGCTGCAGGGCGCCGTGGCCGGCCCGATGATTCCGCTGTCGCAAACGCTGCTGCTTGCCAGCTATCCACGCGCCAAGGCGCCGATGGCTCTCTCGATGTGGGCGATGACCACCCTGATCGCGCCGGTGGCCGGCCCGATTCTCGGCGGCTGGATCTCGGACAACATCTCGTGGCCGTGGATTTTCTACGTCAACATTCCGGTCGGCGCGATCGCTGCCGTGGCAACGTGGACGATCTTCCGCAACCGCGATTCGGTCGTCAAAAAAGCGCCGATCGACGGCGTCGGCCTCGGCCTGCTGGTCCTCTGGGTCGGCTCGTTGCAGGTGATGCTCGATAAGGGCAAGGACCTCGACTGGTTCTCGTCGACCACCATTGTCGTGCTGGCGCTGGTCGCGGTGATTTCGCTCGCGTTCTTCGTCGTGTGGGAATTGACGGCCGAGCATCCGGTGGTCGATCTGTCGCTCTTTAGCCGGCGCAATTTCACGAGCGGTACGATTGCGTTGTCGATCGGCTACGGGCTCTACTTCGGCAACCTCGTGTTGTTGCCGTTGTGGCTGCAAACCGATATCGGCTACACCGCCACCGAAGCGGGTCTCGTGATGGCGCCGGTCGGCCTGTTCGCCGTGCTGCTGTCGCCGATCACCGGCAAGGTGTTGCCGCGTACCGATCCGCGCTATATCGCGACCTTGTCGTTCCTTGTGTTCGCGCTGTGCTTCTGGATGCGCTCGCGTTATACGACCGGCGTCGATACTTATTCGCTGCTGCTGCCCACCTTGATTCAGGGGATTGGCATGGCGGGGTTCTTCATCCCGCTGGTGTCGATCACGCTATCGGGTTTGCCGGGCAACCGGATTCCGGCGGCGTCGGGCTTGTCGAATTTCGTGCGGATCATGTGCGGCGGGATTGGGACGTCGATTTTCCAGACCGCGTGGGATCACCGCACCATCATGCATCACGCGCAACTCGCCGAACAGGCGAGCGCGTACAACCCGGTATTCGATCAGTCGATCCGGCAGATGGGTGCGGCGGGCTTCAGTCAGCCGCAGGCGTATGGTCTGTTCAATACGATGACTACGCAGCAGGCCGCGCAATTGGGCGTGAACGATCTGTTCTTCGTATCGGCTGGGATCTTCGTCGCGCTGATCGCACTGATCTGGATGGCGAGGCCAGAACGCGCCAGCGGTGATGCTGGCGCGGCGGCGGCGGCGGCGCATTGAAGTTTTAGCTTCCGTCCGCGACGCGGGCTGTCTGCAGGTGCAAGAAAAAAGGCGGGACCGCTGTTGAGCGGCTCCGCCTTTTTGTTGCCACTGATGTGTCGGCCTGACCCGTTGCGGTGATGAGGCCGATGCTCAGCTTGCTGCCGCGGCGATGCAGATACCGCTCGTCGCGGCGACGATGCCGATCTTCGGGCTAGCTCGCCGCGGTAACGACCAGCCGCTCGGGCGCCAATACGCCCTCGCCTTGCTTTGCGACACCCAGCAGACGCCCTTCTGCTGCATACACGCGCACGCGGGGTGCATTCACAGCGTCGCCGGTGACGGTCAACTCCGAGAGTTTCAGACGTTGACCGTGCAGGAAGCGACGGGTCGCGTCTTCGTCCAGGGTCACGAGCGGGAAGGTGGACAGCAATGCATCGACCGGCTGCAGCCACGTATCACGCTCGCTCTCCGTCGCATCGGACAACGCGTCGAGCGTCACCGAATTCTCCAGCGTCAGCGCGCCGACGCCCGTACGCCGCAGGGCGACCAGATGCGCACCACTGCCGAGCGCTTCGCCGATATCCTCGGCAAGCGTGCGCACATACGTGCCTTTGCTGCACGTCACGCGAAACGTCACATCGGGCAATGCACAGGCCAGCATCTCGAGCGCGTGAATCGTCACCAGACGCCCTTCCCGCTCGACCGTCTGGCCGGCGCGCGCATATTCGTACAGCGGCTTGCCGTCGCGTTTGAGCGCCGAATACATCGGCGGGACCTGGACGATCTCGCCGAGAAATGTCTGCATCGCCGCCTGGACAGCAGCCTGATCGCAGGTCACGTCGCGCGTGTCGATCGGTTCGCCTTCGGCGTCGCCGGTGGTCGTGCGGATACCGAGGCGCATGGTCGCCTCATAGGTCTTGTCGGCTTCGAGCAGATCTTGCGAAAACTTGGTCGCTTCGCCGAAACACAGCGGCAAGAGCCCCGTCGCGAGCGGATCGAGCGTGCCGGTGTGGCCCGCCTTTTTGGCCAGGTAGAGACGCTTCGCGCGAATCAGCGCGTCGTTGCTCGACAGGCCGAGCGGCTTGTCGAGCAGCAGTACGCCGTCGAGCGCGCGACGCGGCACGCGGGGGCGTTGAGGTGCGGTCATGTCAGAAAGACAGGGTCTTCGAAGTGGTCGGAAACAGCGCTAGATAAACTGCGCCTGAGGCATTGCCACGGCGCGCTCAGTCTTCTTTTGCGCGATTGGCATTCGCCTCGTCGATCAGACGGGACATTTCGACGGCCCGTTCGATCGTCTGGTCGTAATGGAAATGCAGCGTCGGCACGGTATGGATGTGCAGCCGCTTGAACAGCTGATTGTGCAAATGGCCGGCCGCGTGCTGGAGCGCCTCGAGCGTCTGTTGCGGGTCGCCGGTCAGCGTCGTGAAGTAAACCTTCGCGTGCGCGTAGTCGGGCGTCAGCTCGACGCTTTGAATCGTGACGAGGCCAATGCGCGGATCCTTGACCTCGCGCAGCAGCTCGGACAGATCGCGCTGGATCTGATCGGCAATCTGCACGTTGCGATTGGGAGAAGAACGTTTTTTAGGCATGGTGTTTGTGTGATCCGTTCTGACGGATGCAAAAAAGTTGTTCGCGCGAGCCGTGGTGGTGGTTGCCGGGACGGCAATGAAGCGGCTTGATAGCGACTGCACACCACCGCGGGGCGCACTACGCGACAAATGCGCCGGCCCAAAAACAACGGGCGGGGCGGGCGCTTAAGCCCGCTCCGCCCGTTGAGCCAATGCCGCGTGAATTACAGCGTACGCGCGACTTCGGTAACTTCGAAGACTTCGAACTGATCGCCTTCGACGATATCGTTGAAGTTCTTGATCGACATACCGCACTCGAAGCCCTGACGCACTTCCTTCACGTCGTCCTTGAAACGCTTGAGCGAATCGAGCTCGCCCGTGTGAATCACAACGTTGTTGCGCAGCACGCGTACCGACGAGGAGCGCTTGACGAAACCGTCCGTGACCATACAGCCGGCCACCGCGCCGATCTTCGGCACCTTGAAGACCTGGCGGACTTCGACCGTACCCGTCACGACTTCGCGCTTCTCCGGTGCCAGCATGCCCGACATCGCGGCCTTCACATCATCTACTGCGTCATAGATGATGTTGTAGTAGCGAATATCGACGCCGTTGCTTTCCGCCAGCTTGCGCGCCTGTGCATCCGCACGGGTGTTGAAGCCGATAATGACCGCCTTCGAAGCCGTAGCCAGGTTGACGTCCGACTCGCTGATCCCGCCCACTGCGCCATGCACGATCTGCACACGCACTTCGTCGGTCGACAGCTTGAGCAGCGACTGCACCAAAGCTTCCTGCGAACCTTGCACGTCGGCCTTGACGATGAGCGGCATGTACGCCACTTCACCTTCGCCCATCTGTTCCAGCATGTTCTCGAGCTTCGCGGCCTGTTGCTTGGCCAGCTTGACGTCGCGGAACTTGCCTTGACGGAACAACGCGACTTCACGCGCCTTGCGGTCGTCCGGCATGACGATGACTTCTTCGCCTGCTTGCGGCACTTCCGACAGACCTTGAATCTCAACCGGGATCGACGGGCCTGCCGACTTGGTCGGCTTGCCGGTTTCGTCGAGCATGGCTCGCACGCGACCGTAAGCGCTGCCTGCCAGCACCACGTCGCCGCGGTTCAGCGTACCCGACTGGACCAGGATCGTTGCGACCGGACCCTTACCCTTATCGAGCTTCGCTTCGATGACCAGACCCTTGGCCGGCGCTTCGACCGGTGCCTTCAGTTCCAGCACTTCGGCTTGCAGCAGCACGTTTTCGAGCAGGTCGTCGATGCCCGCGCCGGTCTTGGCCGACACCGACACGAACGGCGAATCGCCACCGTATTCTTCCGGCACGACGCCTTCCGCGACGAGTTCCTGCTTCACGCGCTCCGGATTCGCATCCGGCTTGTCGATCTTGTTGATCGCGACGACGAGCGGCACGCCGCCTGCCTTCGCGTGAGCAATGGCTTCCTTCGTTTGCGGCATCACGCCGTCGTCGGCTGCCACCACCAGAATCACGATGTCGGTTGCCTTCGCACCGCGAGCACGCATGGCCGTAAATGCTTCGTGGCCCGGCGTATCGAGGAACGTGATGACGCCACGCGGCGTTTCGACGTGATAGGCGCCGATGTGCTGCGTAATCCCGCCTGCTTCACCCGCTGCAACCTTGGCGCGGCGGATGTAGTCGAGCAGCGAGGTCTTGCCGTGGTCGACGTGGCCCATGACCGTGACGACCGGCGGACGCGGCAGTGCTTCCGCGTCCGTGATTTCGCCTTCGACCAGCATGGCTTCCGGATCGTCCAGCTTGGCCGCAACCGCGTGGTGACCCAGTTCCTCGACGATGATCATCGCCGTTTCCTGGTCCAGCATCTGGTTGATCGTGACCATCTGGCCGAGCTTCATCATCGACTTGATGACTTCCGAGGCCTTCACCGCCATCTTGTGCGCCAGATCGGCGACCGTGATGGTTTCCGGCACGTGCACTTCACGCACGATCGGTTCGGTCGGCGCCTGGAACGTGGTGTTCTGATCCTGATGCTTGCCGCGACCCTTCGGGCCGCCGCGCCAGCCGCGATCGACACCGCCGCTCGTGTCGCCACGCGTCTTGATGCCGCGGCGCTTCGCTGCGTCGTCCTGCCAGCCGCCTTTGCCGCCGCCCGGCTTCTTCTTGTCGCCAGCCGACGGCGTGGTCGTGGCAGCCGGAGCCGCAGCCGCCGGCTTCCTGGCTGCCGGACGTGCCGGCGCTTCGCCCGCCGGACGCGCCGGCTTGTGCAACGTGCCCTTGGCTTCCGCGGCCTTGGCCGGCTCAGCGGGCTTCGGCGCCGGTTCCGGCGCCTTCACCTGCGCCTTGCGCGGCGTGTTCATCATTTCGCGAATCGCACGCGCTTCGGCTTCCGCCGCAGCACGGCGCTTGCTGATTTCTGCCTGCTCGGCGCGCGTTTTCTCGGCCGCCTGACGCGCTGCGTCTTCCGCTTTCTTCGCCGCTTCGCGTTGCGCCGCGCGTTCTGCCGCAGCCCGCTCGTCGTCCTGCTCGCTTTCCTTGGCAACCGCCGGTTCCGCAGCCTTGGCCGCGACCGGTTCAGCCTTGGCCGCCGCCGGCTGGGCAGCCTGCGCCGGCTTCGCAGCTTGAGCCTGCTCGCGAGCCGCCGCTTCGGCCGCAGCCGCCGCGCGCTTCTTCGCCGCTTCTTCTTCCGCACGACGGCGCTCGGCTTCAGCAGCCTGTTCGCGCGCCTGACGTTCGGCTTCTTCGCGCTCGAGCTGCTCCTGACGCGCCTTCAACTCCTGAGCCTGCTGTTCGAGCAGTTCGGCTTCGTGACGAGCTTCCTCTTCACGGCGCTGGAGTTCGAGATCGTCGACGTCGACGTCGGCCTCGGCCACATGATTCGATGCATCGCCGCCTTCACCGGCGGCTTCGTCGCGGCGGACGAAAGTGCGCTTCTTGCGCACCTCGACCTGAATGGTGCGAGCTTTGCCCGTCGCGTCGGATTGCTTGATCTCCGACGTATGCCGTTTCGTCAGCGTGATCTTGCGCTTGTCCGCATCAGTCGAGCCGTGAGACTTGCGCAAGTGGTCGAGCAGACGCGCCTTGTCCGTTTCGGACAAGCTGTCATCTTCGCTCGCTTTGGTGACGCCCGCCGCCTGCAGCTGCTCGAGCAGCACGCCTGCAGGCATTTTCAGTTCCGCGGCAAATTGGGCTACGTTGTTACTCGCCATTCATTCCTCTTAATGCAAGGACCGATTCCTTGCGGTTAGCATCGGGTCATGCGGCCTGACGGCCGCGTTCAATTTAGTGCGCCATGGTCATTTCTCACTGGAACCAGTGTTCACGTGCTTTCATGATCAACGCCTTAGCGGCATCCTCTTCCATTCCGGTCATCTCGACCAGTTCATCCACAGCCAGCTCGGCGAGTTCGTCGCGCGTCTGGATCTGATGTTCGGCAAGCTTGGCGAGCAGGTCGGCGTCCATGCCGTCCAGGCTCTTCAGGTCGAGTGCAACATTCTCAACCTTTTCTTCATTCGCGATCGCCTGCGTCAACAATGCATCGCGCGAGCGATTCCGCAGTTCGTGAACGGTGTCTTCGTCGAATGCTTCGATTTCGAGCATCTCGTTGAGCGGCACATAGGCGATCTCTTCGAGGCTCGTAAAGCCTTCGTCGATCAGGATGTCGGCAACTTCTTCGTCGACATCGAGACGCGCCATGAACAGGTCACGCAGTACGCCGCGCTCCTGATTCTGCTTTTGCGCAGATTCGTCCGGCGTCATGATGTTGATCTGCCAGCCGGTGAGTTCGCTGGCAAGACGCACGTTCTGGCCGCTTCGGCCGATCGCGACCGCCAGTTCGTTTTCGTCTACGACGACGTCCATCGAATGCTTTTCTTCATCGACGACGATCGACTGGACGGCTGCCGGCGCGAGCGCGCCGATCACAAACTGTGCGGGATCCTCCGACCATAGCACGATGTCGACGTTTTCGCCACCAAGCTCGTTGCGCACGGCCTGTACCCGCGAACCGCGGATACCGACGCAGGTGCCGATCGGATCGATGCGCTTGTCGTAAGCGACCACGCCGATCTTGGCGCGCACGCCCGGATCGCGGGCCGCCGCCTTGATTTCCAGCAGGCCCTGTTCGATTTCCGGCACTTCCATTTCGAACAGCTTCATCAGGAATGCGGGCGCCGTACGCGACAGCTCGATCTGCGGACCGCGAGCGGTGCGATCGACCTTGGCGATATAGGCGCGCACGCGGTCGCCCACGCGCAGATTTTCCTTCGGAATCAGCTGGTCGCGGCGCAGCAGCGCTTCGACACGGCCGGTTTCGACGATGAAGTTGCCCTTATCCAGGCGCTTCACCGAGCCGGTCATGATGTGCTCGCCGCGCTCGAGGAAGTCGTTCAGGATCTGCTCGCGTTCGGCGTCGCGCACCTTCTGCAGGATCACCTGCTTGGCGGCCTGCGCGCCGATACGGCCGAATTCGATCGACGGCACCGGTTCTTCGATGTATTCGTCGAGCTGGATTTCCGGCTTCTGTTCGCGTGCTTCGAACAGCAGGATTTCCTGATCCGGCTCTTGCAGGCCGGCTTCGTCCGGCACCACCTTCCAGCGGCGAAACGTTTCGTGCTCGCCGCTTTCACGGTCGATCTGGACACGGATGTCCGCGTCTTCTTCGAAGAGTTTCTTGGAGGCCGAAGCGAGGGCCGCCTCG
This sequence comes from Paraburkholderia phytofirmans OLGA172, assembly GCF_001634365.1. Classification (NCBI taxonomy): domain Bacteria; kingdom Pseudomonadati; phylum Pseudomonadota; class Betaproteobacteria; order Burkholderiales; family Burkholderiaceae; genus Paraburkholderia; species Paraburkholderia phytofirmans. Next base: position 1,870,402 of record NZ_CP014578.1, on the reverse strand, counting down.
AGCGCGGCAAATACCACGTCTTTATCGACGTTCTTCTCGCGTGCCAGCGCATCCACCAGCATCAACACTTCGCGACTCATTGTTTGCGGCTCCTAAAGTCAACTTTCGGAACGAGGCGTGCCTTATCGATATCCGCGACGGTGAAATCGAGCATCGCGGCGCCTTCCTTCCCTTCAAATTCCAGACCGATCGTCTCGCCTTGCGGAGCATGCAGAATGCCCCGGTACGATTTCCGTCCGTCCAATGGCTTTTTCAATGTGATTACCACTTCGCTGCCTGCGAAGCGTTCAAAATCCGCCAGTTTTTTCAGCGGGCGGTCGAGACCCGGCGACGACACTTCAAGCCGCTCGTAATCGATATTTTCGACCGTCAGAACGTGCTGGAGCTGACGCGTGACTTTCTCGCAGTCTTCGATCGCGATGCCGGCCGGCTGGTCGATATAAATACACAACATGCCGCGCCCGGTGCGCTCGAGATCGACGAGCTCGTAGCCGAGTCCCACGACCGTGGTTTCAATCAGTTCCGTCAGTTGCACAGTGCCCTCTAAGATGTTCGCGCGGCGAGACCTGCCGGGTTTGTCTGCAAACACCAATGCGGGCCGCGCGCCAAGCCGGCGCACGTTCGTGCTACCCGAGATGCCGAACCACTGAGAACTGAGCGGCAAAAAAAAATGGGCTAAACGCCCATCATCTTATTGCCGGTGGTCGCACCTGAGCCGCACATGAAAAGCCGCACGCCCAGCGACTCCGCGATTGTAGCCATTTTTCGGGACAAACGCAAACCGCAGAACGCCGCGCGAAGCGCATTTCCGCTTGATTTCATGGGAATCTTTCAACGAAATAGCAGCGCTGCGGGCCTTTTGCAAGGCGGCTTGCACGGCCTCGGACCCGCGCCGGGCAAGCAGGGCCAGGAAACGCCGCCCCTATTTATGCACGCACCGCGGTTTTATGCGTTCTATGAAACCTGCGATGAATCCGCAACGCCCGTCGATCGATTCCGACGGTGGCGAGGCGTGAATCGTTGAGAAACGATCAGCCGCCCACCGTCATGCTTACAGCGCTTGCTGCTTAACGGCCACGCGAGCGGCCGCGCGGCGCGCCGCCACTACGATTGGCGCCGCCCGCGTTGGCGTTGCCACCACCGGCGCGGTTGGCGTTACCGCCACGATTGCCGCCCGGCCCGCGGCTGCCACCGCCACTCCCCGGATTGCCACCAGGGCCGCCAGCGCGCTTACCGCCGCCAGCCGCACGATTGCCACCGCCCGACGGCGCGCGATTGCCGTCGACGTCACCACCTCGGCCGCCACGCGGGCCAGGCGCGCCGCCGCCCATTGGGCCGCTGAAGCCACCGACGCTGCGGCCAGCGCCGCGATTGCCGTAGCCGCCACCGCTACCAAAACCACCGCCCGCACCGCCGCCGAAGCCACCACCCGCCGCACCGCGACGGCCTTGACCGCGCGGCTGCTGCTGATCGAAACGGCCATGCGACATCAGCACCGGTTCGCGGCTGATGAAGCCCATCGACGTTTGCATCGGATCCGGCTGCTTGCGCTCCGGCGCCTCTCTGCGGCCGCCCTTTTCTTCCGACGGCGCCTTCAGGCCCACCGATGCCATCAGCGCGCGCACCTGATTGTCTTCGAGTTCTTCCCAGCGACCGCGCTTCAGGCCCTTCGGCAGCGAAATCGGGCCATGACGCGTGCGGATCAGGCGGCTGACCATCAGGCCGGCTGCTTCGAACATACGGCGCACTTCACGGTTACGCCCTTCGGCGAGCGCGACGTGATACCAATGATTGGTACCCTCGCCGCCGCCATCGCGAATGCGCAGGAAGTTCGCCGGGCCGTCTTCCAGCTCGACACCGTGCAACAGCTTCTGACGCATGCCTTCCGCCAACTCGCCGACCACGCGCACCGCATATTCACGCTCGACGCTGTAACGCGGATGCATGAAACGGTTGGCCAGATCGCCCGAGGTGGTCAGCATCAGCAGACCTTCGGTGTTGAAGTCGAGGCGGCCAACCGCGAGCCACTTGGCGGTCTTCATGGGCGGCAGCTTGTCGAACACCGACGGGCGGCCTTCCGGATCGGCGTGGCTGACGATTTCGCCGGTCGGCTTGTGATACAGCAGCACGCGCGGCGGCTTGCTGGCCAGCTTGCGCTTGACCGGCTTGCCGTTGATGCGGACCTGGTCGGTCGGCATGATGCGTTGGCCGATGTGAGCCGGCTCACCGTTCACCGACACGCGGCCGGCGACGATCAGTTCTTCCATGTCGCGGCGCGAGCCCATGCCGGCCTCGGCCAGCACTTTGTGCAGCTTCGGCGCGTCGTCGTCCGCGGCGAGGACGCGTTTGGGCGCAGCCGGCTTGCCACGGCGCAGCATCGGGGCGCGCACGCCGCCAGTGGCGCTGTTGTCCGCGTCGAAGGCGGGCGAGGTGACGTACGAGAACAGGTCGTCCGGGCTCGCTTCGGTCGCGGCTGCCACCGGTGCTTCGCCGCCCCGGCGATTCTGACGCTGACCGCCTTCGCGTGGCTGACGCTCGCGAGGCCCGCCATCGCGCTGACCTTCGCGAGGCCCGCCCTCGCGGGGCGCCCCCTCACGTTGTCCGCCCTCGCGCTTCGCGCCGCCCGCATTGCGGCGCGGGCCCTTGGCGCCGGCATCCTTGCGCGGCATGCGCACCTGCGCGACCACCTCGCCGTCCGGCGGCGCTTCGGTGACGACCGGCGCTCCTTGCGCGGGCGCGCCTTCGGCGCCCTTCGTCTTCGCGCCGGCGCGGCGCCGCGCGATCAGGCTGCGCGGTCCGCGACGCAGGCCGCGGCGCGGACGGTCTTCGCCGTCTGCTTCCGTGGTCTGCGCCGGGCGCTCGCCCTCGCCTGCCGACGCTTGCTTGGTGCGCGCTTCATCGGCGCGTGCCGACGGCACGGCGCGCTCGGATTCGGACGAATCGGTGTCGTGGGTATGTGTCAAAACAACCTCAAAATGTCAGGTCGCGCACGCCCATTGCGGGCGTGGCAAAAAAGTTCGATTACGTCAGGCGCTGCGCGACTCGGGTTCGTCGTCGGTCAGAATGCCTGCGTCCTGCGCGGCATCGCGGCGATCCTCAGGATCGCCGTGCGCCGCCGTGGTCGGGTTCGGCTCGGTGGCGCGCTCCGTATTGCGGAGTACGCCCAAGTCGTGCGCGGGTATTGCCGGATCGGCCTGGGAGACCGGATCGTGATTCAGTGCAGGCTCGGCAGCGCCGGCCTGCGGTTCAATGTTTGCCGCTTCGGCATGTTCTTGCCCATTCGGCGCTGCAGAAGCGTCCTGATGGGACTCAGGCGCCGGCGCGGCATCCGCCGGATCATGCCTTGCCTCGGCAAGCTCAACTGCCTCACCTGCTTCAGCACCTGCCTCGCCAAAGGCAGATTCCGACGGCCCTTCGAGCGGGTTCTCATCATCCGAAGCCAAAGCCTGTGCGGCCTCGACCTCGGAAAATTCGATCGCATGCTGACCGAGCAAATCCGCATTCAGCTGCGCCGACGGATCGGCGAGCGGCGGCAATTCGTCGAGCGCCTTCAAACCGAGGTCGTCGAGAAATTGCCGCGTGGTCGCATATAGCGCCGGACGGCCTGGCACATCACGATGGCCGATCACTTCGATCCAGCCGCGATCCTCGAGTTGCTTGACGACCTGCGTATTCACCGTGACGCCGCGAATCTCTTCGATATCGCCGCGCGTGACCGGTTGCCTGTACGCAATGATCGCGAGCGTCTCGAGTACCGCGCGCGAATATTTCGGCGGTTTCTCAGGATGCAAACGATCCAGGTACGACCGCATCGCGGGCTTGCTTTGAAATCGCCAGCCCGACGCCAGCCCGACCAGCTCCACACCGCGCCCAGACCAATCCTGCTTGAGGTCTTCGAGCAAATTCCGAACAGTGTCTGCCGACACGCCGTCGGCAAAGAGCTTGCGCAAATCGCCGAGCTTCAACGGCTCCTGCGCGCAGATCAAGGCAGTCTCGAGGACGATCTTCGCCTCTTGGGTATTCATGCAGCTAGGTCAGACCCTGTGGTCAAAGAACCGGATCAAACAGACGATGTGGAACTGAAGACGCGCTCGCCCGATTCTGATCGGTCATATTGATGGGAGCACGCACCGGGGGGAGGCGAAACAGGCAATCGAGCCAAACCCAGCCGGACGGAGCAGCGATGTTCCTGAAAGGAATCGCGTGACTGAGCGCCATATTACGCAAAAACAATCGGTGCGTAAAGACGAAATACCCGGCGCATTTTTCAGCGCTGCCTCAAGTCGCCCGCTAAAAAGGGAAAGCTGGCGGAAATGAACAGGAATCGGAGCGGAACGGGCCCGAATCCGCCTCATAAGCCGGACCGCCGGCCCGCTCCGCTGCGGCTCAATGCGTACCGTGTTTCGCCAGAAACGTCTTCAGCCGCTCGACACCCGCGTCGAGCCGGGCCGTGTCGCAGGCATAGCACCAGCGCACGAAGCCCTCGCCTTGCTGGCCGAAGGCGCTGCCGGGCGCCACGCCCAAGCCCACTTCGCGCACCATGGCCTTGCATAGCTCGAGACTGCGCGACGCACCCGGCATCGAGAAAAACAGATACATCGCTCCGGGCGGCGCCTTCACGTCGACACCAGGCACGACGGACAGCGCATGCACCAGATGGTCTCGCGACGCCTTCAGGTCGAGCACCAGCTCCTGCGTGAAGCGCTCGCCCTGCTGGACGGCCGCGATGCCTGCCTGCTGGACGAAAGCCGGCGCGCACGACGTGTTGTATTCGACCAGCTTGCCCAGATCGTCCATCAGCGAGGCCGGCGCAACGAGCCAGCCGAGCCGCCAGCCGGTCATCAGCCACGCCTTGGAAAACGAATTTACGCAGATCACGCGCTCGTCGCGCGCGGCCAGATCGAGAAACGACGGCGCCGTGCGCGAATGGGCGCCGCGCGCAGCGGAATCGTCGCCCGCATAGTAAAGACGTTCATAGACTTCGTCGGCGACGATCCAGATGCCGTGGCGACGGCAATGCGCCAGCACGGCGCGCTGCTCGTCGCGGCTCATCACCCAGCCGGTCGGATTGTTCGGCGAGTTGATCAGCAGCATCTTCGTGTCTGGCGTCAACACCGCCAGCAACTGCTCGATATCGAGTTGCCAGCCGCGTTCGCCGTAGCCCAGCGCGACGGTTTCCACATGCGCACCTAGAATCTTGGGAATCTCGACCAGATTCGGCCACAGCGGCGTGACCGCGACGACGCGGTCGCCCGCGCCCACGATTAGCTGCGCAGCCAGCATTAACGCGTTGACACCGGCGCTCGTCACCGCGATGTGCTCAGGCGACGTGCTCCCGTGCAACTCGCTGACATAGCCCGCGAGCGCCTCGCGCAGCGGCGCAATGCCCAGGTTATGCGTATAGAAGGTAGCGCCGGCGGCCAACGCAGCGCTGGCGGCGTCGCGGATGAAGGCCGGGGTCACCCGGTCGGACTCGCCAAACCAGAACGGCAGCACGTCTGCGACGCCGAAACCCGCGTTCGCGACTTCGCGAATCTGCGAAGGACGTAGTGCGCGCACGGCATCGCGCGCATTGGGGACGGAGGACACAGGCAGATCCGATTCGCTCATCGAGGCTTCCAGACGGTGATGGACGGGTAATGGGTCAAGGCTGACGCCCGGCAGAGCCGACAGTTTAGCGCGGCACCTGTTTTTAGAACGGCGAAGTCACCGGGTGATGACGCGCGCCTGGGTCATCAGCCCAGATCCTCCGCCCGCGCCGGCAATTGACGAATCAGGCCCCACACCGCCTCCGCCGCCGGCGACAGCGAGCGGTCGCGCCTCCGCACCAGTTCGACCGTGCGCTCGGCGCGCGGCACGAGTGGCCGCGCCACCAGCGAGGCGCCCGCCGGCAGCGGCAGCGCCAGCCACGGCAACACGCTCACGCCGACACCCGCTTCGACCAGCCCAAAAACGGTCGCGGAATGCCCCAATTCCTGCACCACGGTGGCGCTCACGCCGTACTCCTGCATCACGGCGTCGATGATCGGCCGGCTGCCTGACGCGTAATCGAGCATGACGAGCTGATGACCTTGCAGGTCGGTCCATGCCACCCGCTCCTGCGCCGCCAAGGGGTGGTCGTCGCGCGAAACGACGCAAAACGAGTCCGTCATGAGCGATTCGCAAAGCAGGTCGTCGGCGGAAAACGGGCCGATAATCACGCCGAAATCGACTTCGCCCGACTTCACCTTGCGCACCACGTCGCTTTGCACATCGTCGCGCAGACCCAACACGATGTAGGGGAACTGGCGTCCGCACGACGCCACTACGCCAGGCATCAACCGGCAGGCGACTGTCGGGCTCGCGGCCACCACCACGCGTCCGCGGCGCTGCTCGCCGATTTCGCGGATCTCGCGCAGCGCGTCGTCCAGATCCGTCAGCAGGCGTGACACGCTCGATACCAGGTTGCCGCCGACGTCCGTGAGTTGCACCTCGCGCGTGGTGCGGTCGATCAACTTCAGACCGATCTCCCCCTCCAGTTCGCGCACACAGCGGCTGACCGCGGATTGCGTCAGACCGATCTCATCGCCGGCCCGGCTGAAGCTCTGCAAACGGGCGACCTCAATGAAAACCCTTAGCTGACGCAGCGTCACATTCATTCACAGACCTCATCAATAACCTCGTTTGATGCGTATTGTACGGCGAAATGCGCACCACAGTCGTATTGAACGGCCTCGCTGCAATGCAGCAATAAGGCGCAAACGCACGCTGGCCGGGCCTGATTGCACAAGATTGGTGATTGTCCCGATTTGCGAGACGGGTTTTTTGGATTCTTATACGCCCCTAGCTAGCGCCCGCGCTGGCCCGCTGTCACGGGACTTTCAGGTGTTGGACTCGACTTGGCACACTTCCTGCATTTACATGCACACAGGGTCGGCGCCATGACTTCTGACTGACATGAAACCGTGGCAAGCCCGACCCCCTTGGCACTCGCCTATCGAGTGCATGGAGAGTGCGCGGCGCGGGGCAGCGCACCGGAGTTAGCTTCGCTGAGGTGAAACATGATGCTGTTCGACGATTTGAGAGACAACGAGTGGGCGCTGGTCGAGGCGTTGTTCTGTGCGGAACCTGCACGGAGCGAACGGCGCGGTCGGCCACGCGTGGAAGCACGCGCGGTTGTCAACGCTGTGCTTTGGGTGCTGTCGACGGGCGAAGGCTGGTCCAAACTGCCGGGCCGCTATCCGTCGCCGCCGACTTGCCGCCGTCGCTTCGACGAATGGCAAGCCGATGGTACGCTCGCCGAAATAGTTAAGCGACTCGGCACGAGCGGCCGTGAAATTTCGCTGCGCGGCCGCATTGGCGCGACCGCGGCGAAACCGCCGGCACCGCCGAGCCGCGACCGCCTGCGTGGCGCATTCTGGACCAATCCGGAATCGTGGCGCGCGCCGATCAAGATGGCCTGACGCGAATTTTGCCTCCGGGCGCCTGCGGGCGCCAGGCAGTATCTGGGCCGCCGTGCGCCATAGGTGGGCGCCCGCCCGGCCTGCAATGGGCACCGCTCCTCGGCGCGCCCAGCGCAGTCGTCTCTCCCCGCTTCGCCGACTTCACTGCCGAGTCGCTTCAGACGCCTGAAGCGGCTCGATGGGCGCCGGCGAAACATCCATTTACTATTGCTTACAGCGTGCTTTCGTTACTCGGCATACCTTATATGTATGCAAACAGGCCTTGAGTCGATCGGCTTGACGGGAGCTCACATGAAACCAATGTCACTGCTTCTGTGCGGCATTGTCGTTTCATCAATGGCCGCACCGGCGCTCGCACAGCAGCGCCCACAAGGCGGGAACTGGCGTCCGGACCACACGGTCACGATGCAAGCCTGGCAGCAAAGCAATCCACGCAGCCGCGACTTCACGCCGCCGGCGCCGCGTGGCGACCTGCGCGGCGATATCGCGAGCAATGTACGCACGCGCCAGGAACCGCCGCGCGAAGATCCCGCGCGCCGCCGCTAGATATGCGCTAACACGCGCGAGTGCTAGCGCATACCTAGCGGCGGCGTGCTTCAGATGATCGCGTGTATCGGAGACCGCTCCTGTTGTCCGCTAGCGCTAGCGTTCACCATAACCGCGAAACAAACCGCTGCATGGCGAATTGAACGATCGGGGGAACCACCCGGCGCAACGTCAGTCTGATTAAACGCCATTAGCACAGCGTGGCAGTAGTAATTCCGGTACGCCCGTATCCTTGCGATACGGGCTTTTTTTTGCATCAACGGGCGGGCGATGCGCACTGCCCCGAGGCGCATAAGCCGAGCAATAAGCGGAGCAATAAAATCACCGCCAGCCGCGTAAAGCGGCCGGAAAAATAGCGCCAGCTGCCCGCCGTCCTAAGGCCGGGCTTCGAGAGCGGCCGCGGGGCGCGCTTCGGCTGTCGCAACGACGTAGTCGTTCATTCGCTGTGCGGTCCAGCTCAGCTGGCGTTCGTCGTGCGCGAGTCTCGCAAACTCGGCCCTGCCGCGCTCGGTGAGCACGGCGATATCGACAGGCGCGTGAAAACCCGGAGCCGGAGCGACAGTTCGCTGCCGAACAGTGTCCATCAGGCCTAACGCGCGAAGATATTGGAATACACTCGGCCGTCTGGCCCATGGGACCTGGCGATATTGCGCCCGCCGCAGCGCTTCAAGTACCGCTTCGTTGGAATACGTGGTCATCTCACTTCTTTCTTAAAGTGCAGCTATGACACATCAATGCCCAACGCATCACCGCGCCACCAGTGACGCGCATGGCACCCGCCCTTGGCTGGAAGCAGGCGGCGTGCCACGCCGCCGAATTCCGCCAGGTGCTGCCTCGTCTCGTTTTCGGAACCCCCGTCTGAACGGCATGTTAGCGTTCTCTCTACAGGCCGGCGATGCAACCGCTGCGGCGCGATAGCAGGCCCATAGATTCATCCCGAAAGTCATACGTTACCCCATTTAAATTGATTCTATTCACTTTATTAGCGCTTTTTTTTGCAGCAATCCTGCTATGGAAACGCGCTCGCCGGCCTCTCGCCATTGTCACGATCGCCCTGTTCTGGCTGCTCGCCGCCGGCTGGCTGACTGCTCCATTGCTGGAATTGGCGCAGCCGTATCGGCAGACCGACACGCCTGCCAGCTTCGCGCCGCGCACCGCGATCATCTTGCTCGGCGGCGGCACCATCTACGACGCCAACGACGTCCTCGTGCCGCCGCCCGACGTGCTCGCGCGCATCGCAGTGAGCGCCGAGAACTATGCAGCCTGCAAGCGTACGGCAGCCACGTGTCAGGTGATCGTGAGCGGCGGCAATCCGCAGCGGCGTGCCGCAACCGAAGCGGACACCTATTTGCCTTACCTGCTGCGCAAACAGGTACCGCGTACGGACATCGTGCTGGAAAACAGCAGCCGCACGACTTACGAAAACGCGCGCAACGTCTCGGCTATTCTCGAACGGTCACGTTACGATTCCCTGATCCTCGTCACTTCCGCGTATCAGATGCCGCGCGCCTTGCTCGACTTCCATTGTTTCGGCCTCTCGCCACAGCCGTTGATCTCGAACGCGCGGCGCGCACGTCTCGGTGTACTACCGCATTATGACAATCTGGCGAGTGCGGAGATTGCGCTACACGAACTGATTGGAATCGCGCAATTTCATGTCTATCGTGCAATCGGATGGTTCTGAATCTCACACGCCGTGACGAATCAATTTATTTAGAGATACGAATATTCTTTCTATCGACAACGCACTATCGGCTCGACGCGAGATCGTTATCGACAACGACTGTGGATTGAACGTAACAAGATGTAACTAATTGTCATTGCAGTTACAAAACGTCCGCTGGGGCGGATATTGCTGGCTAGAATGCATTGTCTTTCCTGTTGGACAGGCACATATTCGGGTCCATAACCACTCTGCGGAGGTAACAATGAAGAAAGTGTCCCTGGCGATCCTGGTTTCCCTCGGTGCCGTAACGGGCGCGGCCTATGCGCAGGACAGCGGCGTCATGATGAGCACCGATCCGGCTAAGGCCGCCGACGTCGAGCAACGCGCGCAAGATTTGCAAAACCGCCAGCAAGCAATGGAAAGCGCACCGGCTATGCCGGAAAAACATCACAAGATGGCGCCGCATCACAAGAAGGCCGCCAAACCGATGGCCGCCAGTTCGTAAGCGCAACTGACAGCATCACCCGTTGTCTCGCCGCGAAGGTGAAAAGCCGAAGCTGGCACCGCCGGTTTCGGCTTTTTTGTTGTCTAATGAACTTGCTGCAGGCCCGCTGCGCACCGCTGACGTTATGCTAAAGTCGCGCACCGGCCGGCGCCCAGCCGGCATCCCCCTAACCTGTGCGCACCTTGGTGCGGAGGACAGCATGAGCAACATTCAGCTAGATATCGAATGGACTGAAGCAGCATCTCGCAAAATCGAAAAACTGATGCCGCGCGGCGGTCAGGAAGCGTTCCTCGCGCTGCCGCCCGTCGAATGCCTGCCGATGGAAGGCGACGTGCTGTTTCTTGGCCCGGACGGCAAGCAGCAACCGTTCATCGTCGCGGAGCGCCAGTATCACCACGATGGCGATGCCGACTGGACCATCATCCTGATCCTCGACGTCCCGCAGGCCACGCACTAAAGATAAACGGCGAGCGCCGCACAGGCCGGATCCGGCCTGACAGCCCGCTCGCCGCTGTTCGCCCCCCGCTGTTCGCCCCTCGCTATTCCCCCTCGCTATTCCCCCTCGCTGTTCGCTCCCGTTGTTCACCCCTTAAGCGCCTACGCGATCTTCGACACGACCCGGATTTCCGCGTGTTCGACCCAATCCGCCACCGTTTCCATATAAGCCGCAATGTGCGCGGATCGGGCATGCGCGGCCAGCGCTTCCTGACTTTCCCAACGCTCGACAAACACGAACCGGCGCGGCTCCTGCACGTCACGATGCAGATCGTATTGAAGCGCACCTTGCTCTTTGCGCGTCGGGCCCACGATGCCTTCAAGCGCTTCGCGTACTTGCTCTTCATAGCCCGGCTTTGCCACCGAGATTGCGACCACCGCGATTTCCGCCATGCCTGCCGTCCGTTTTTTTCACGAAAAGCAGCAGCATACGCGCCCCCCGCCAAACCTGCAGGCGGCCACGCGCGGCGGGCAATCGCGGCGGGCAAGCGAGCGTGGCGGCTGGCTTACCCTGATGCAAAGCCTTTCGCGTGCGAGAAACGTCTGTGCACCGTCCTTGCCTGGAGTTTGGCGGGTGGCCACTCACCGCCCTGCTACCCTCGGCTTCATATGCGCGATTGATTGCGTTCGAAATGATCGATCCTGCGCGCCGCAAACGGGTGCGAAGCTCACGCGAAACACCCGCGACGCCCAGGCCGGCTACCGCGCTACGGCCGGTTTGCCGGGCAATCGGCCACGTCCCGCGTCTGTGATAGCCCGCACATTCATGCAAAGTGCAAACTGCTAGACTGGTTTTGACTAATCCCGCCGGAGTCCAGCATGGCTGGCATTGCTCTCCGCGTTCCCAGGTTGTACCTACCTTACCCTGCCGACGCCCGGGCTGTGCATCCGTTGCGCGCTGAATCGGTTCGCGCGCCCCGTCACCCGCTTGCCGCGATGGCACTATGTCCGCTCTCATGCCCGCCTTTATGCCAACCGTCAGCGAATTGACCCTGAGCGGCCTGCTCCCACATCTGGTCCGGGACAAGTCCGGCTGGACCGCGACATGGCGCGCGCTGACCTTGCACAGCGTGTTCCAGCCGGTGCTGTCCGTCACGTATCAGCGTGTGGTCGGCTATGAGGGCCTGCTGCGCGCGTTCGATCCGGTCGGCTTGCCGGTGTCGCCGGAAGTGCTTTTCTCCGGCACACGCTCGGCCGCCGACGCACGCGAACTCGACCGCATCGCGCGCTGCCTGCATGTGGCGAATTTCATGGAACAAGGCATCAGTACCGGGTGGCTGTTTCTGAATACGCGTCCGCAGGTGTTCGAAACCGGCTGGCCGCAGCGCACCTTCATCGATGAGCTCTCGGCGCACTTCGGCCTGCCGCAGGAGCGCATTGTCATCGAAGTACTCGAACAACCTGCCGACGATGAATCCGCCGTCGCCAGCATGCTCGCGGCGTCACAGCCACGCGATTTCCTGATTGCGATCGACGACTTCGGCACCGGGTTTTCGAACTTCGACCGTGTGTGGCGCTTTCGTCCCGACATCGTGAAACTCGACCGCTCGCTGGTCGCCCGTGCGGGCAAGCGTGAAGGCGACGACTCGATGATCAGCCATCTGATTGCGATGCTCCATCAGTCCGGTACGCTGGTGCTGGCCGAAGGCGTCGAAACCGACGAAGAGTTGATGATTCTGATGCAGGCCGACGTCGATTTCGTGCAGGGCTTCTGGCTCGGCCAGCCGCAGAGTTCGGTGCAGGCTGCGTGCGCCAGGGTACCGGCGCTGATCGGGTCGATGTGGAGCAAATTCGCCGCTTTTGAACTCGACCATGCCGGCCACCAGCGGCTTGGCTTCGAAGGGTTCGCCGAAGCCGTGCTCGCCGCCGCGGACGCCTTCAAAGCCACCGGCGATCTACGGCAGGCGGCACAAAAAGTGTGGCATCTGCGCGAAGCGCGCCGGGTGTTCATCACCGACGGTCAAGGCGAACAGACGCAAGCGTCGATTACGGCCACCTCGGTGCCTCCCCCTCCGCTGCGGCTCGCGCCGCTCTACACCGATACGCACTGCAACTGGTCGCGGCGGGCGTATTTCAAGCATGCGCTCGCCGCGCCGGGGCGCGTCGCCATGATGGGGCCGCACTATTCGCTCGCGGATGGCCAGGACTGCTATACCGCGGCAATCGCATTCGACCGTGATGGCACGCATGTGCTTTGCGTCGACTTTGTGCCGGCGACGGCGCCGGCCGATACGCGTTCTGGCGAACGCGGCGGCAAACGCTGAGCCTGACCGGGTCAGCCGCCTTTAGTCCCTTTAGCCCCTTTAGTCCCTTTAGTCCCTTCAATCCTCTACCCGCCCGCGGCCGGACTTGATCTCGCTGCGCCGGGTCTTGCTGTCGAGGCGGCGCCGATTCGAGGCGCGCGTCGGCCGGGTCGCGACGCGCGGCTTCTTCGTCACGCTGACGCTTTCGATCAGTTCATCGAGCCGCGCCAGCGCCGCCGCACGGTTCATTTCCTGAGTGCGATGCTCCTGCGCCTTGATGATCACCACCCCGTCGCGCGTGAGCCTATGATCGGACAGCGCGAGCAGGCGCATCTTCAGCACCTCCGGCAACGACGACGCCTGCACGTCAAAACGCAGATGGATGGCACTTGAGACCTTATTGACGTTCTGACCGCCCGCTCCTTGCGCGCGCACTGCGGTCAATTCGATTTCGTTGGGCGGGATTGGATAGCGGGATGTCATGACTGGATTGAGCTAGGAGACACAAGTGTACACAGGGCGTAGCCGATTACCGACTACGGACTATCGGGCGCGCCCGTCGATGCGAAAAACTATTTGCCTCGGCCCAGCCGGTTCACCGATACTGCAGTTTTCGCTTACAGCGTAAATTAATATGAAGCTCCGTCCGGGTCTTGTGCTGGAACTGGCCGTCAACTTTCTGCTGCCGTGGCTGGCTTACCGCCTTGCGCTGCCGCACCTGGGCGAAACCGGCGCGCTGATAGCCTCCGCTGTACCGCCGATCGCCTGGAGCCTGATCGAACTGGTTCGCTTTCGACGCGTCGACGCGCTCAGCGTGATGGTCGTGGCAGGCATCGTGCTGTCGGTCGCGGCAATGGCGCTGGGCGGCAGTCCCCGCATGCTGTTGCTGCGCGAGTCGCTGGTGTCCGGCGCGGTGGGCGTTGTGTTTCTGCTGTCGTTGCCGATGCGCCGCCCGCTGATCTTCTATCTCGCACGCGCCACCGTCGCCCGTGAGATGGAAGGCGGCGCCGCGCGCTTCGAAACGTTGTGGCGCGAGCGGCCGGCTCTCGTCAGTGCAATGCGGTTCATAACGCTGGTATGGGGCGTCGGCCTGACCGGTGAAACGGCGCTGCGCGCATGGATGGCGCTCACCTGGCCGATCGAGCGCTTTCTGGTGGTCTCGCCGTTCATCGGCTATGGCATTTACGGCGCCTTGGCGCTATGGACGCTGTGGTACCGCAAGACCATGCGCAGCCGGGTCGAGGTGCGCGTGCAACCGGGCGGGATCGCGAGCTGAGGGGGCTTGGCTGCTTGGCTGCTTGGCTGCTTGGCTGCTTGGCTGCCCGGTTGCCCGGTTGCCCACGTTGCCTCGCCTGCTCGCGCCACCCGGACTGTCCGACTCGCCCGCACTCCTTGCTGAGCCCGCGAACGAACACGGGCGTTGCCCACGCCATGCTGCTAGGCGGCGCACCACGCCTCCGCAATTCGCGCGGCCAAACCCGAATCACGCTGCGTCGGCGTCGCAATGGCTTGCGCCAGCACGGCGCGCGCGCCGATCACCTCCACCCGCTCACGCGCGCGGGTAATTGCCGTGTACACGAGTTCGCGTGACAACACGCGGCTGAACACCGACGGCAGCATCAACACCGCATGCTGGAACTCCGAACCCTGCGACTTATGGACCGTGAGCGCGAATGCCGTATCGTGCGGCGGCAGCGCAGCAGGCGATACGGCTCGCAGACCGCCGTCGCCGGTACGGAAATAGACGCGCAACGCACCGCCCACACCCGGCAGTGCAATACCGATGTCGCCGTTGAACAGCCCGAGCGCGTAATCGTTGCGCGTGACCATCACGGGGCGTCCGGCGAACCAATGCGCGCCTACCGCCAGTGTCACGCTCGCCGAGCGCCGCACCTGCGCGGCCATTGCGGCATTCACCTGATCGACGCCACGCGGCCCCGAACGCGTCGCACACAGAATTCGAAAGCGGTTCAGCGCATCGAAGAGCGGCAATGGGTCCGGTGTTTCAGCGGCTAGCGCTTCGGCGAGCGCCTCCGCGTACGCCGCGAAACCGGCGGCAAGCCGCGCGACGGTGCGCTCGGCAAGCGTCGCATGCGTGTCTTCGTACAACGCCGCTGCGCAAGGTTCGGCAGGATCGATGCGCAGGGCTTCGAGCGCCACGCCGGCCGCGCCGTTGCGAATCGCGAGCGACAAGCGACCGATCGGCGATTCGAGACCGAACCGATAGTTACGCTCGAGCCAGATGACGCAATCGGCGAGTGGGTTTTGAGCCGGCGAAGGCGATCCCGATGACGATCGCGAAGACGACCGCGACAATTGCGCTCCCGTAGCCGGCGCCGGCCTGCTCGCAAAGAGATCGTCGCCGGGTAGTCCGCCGAATGCGCGCCGTGCATCGGCGTCGACAAACAAGTCGTCAGGCAGTGTATCGAAATCGTCCGGCGCATCCGCATGCGCGAAAAGATCGTCAGCCTCCCCGTCAAAGCCGCTCGATACGCCCGGCAGTGCTTGCGACAAGCGCGCCGCTTCAATGCCAAGCGCCTCGGCGATCCGCTGCAGTCCATTCGGCGTAAAAGCAGGCCGTGCGCTGAGCTCGGCGAACACCGCGCCGGCCTCGACGGCGGCAAGTTGGTCCTTGTCGCCCAGCATCACCAGACGGGTCTGCGGCGCAATGGCATCGAGCAGATGCGCCGCCATCGCGACGTCGATCATCGACGCCTCGTCGATCACGACAACGTCGTAAGGCAGCGGGTTGTCGCGATGATGCCGGAAGCGCCCGGCCGGCCCGGAACCGAGCAGCCGATGCAAGGTGTACGACGTCTGCGGCAAGCGCGCGGCGAGTTCGGGGGGCAAATCGCCGGCACGTGCGATCAAGGCTTCCTGCATCCGTTGCGCGGCTTTGCCGGTGGGCGCCGCCAATGCAATGCGCAGATCGGTCCGCGCATCGAGCAAACAGGCGAGCACGCCGACTATCGTCGTAGTCTTGCCGGTGCCCGGCCCGCCGCTGACGATGGTCAACCGCCCAGACAGCGCCATGACTGCCGCGACGCGTTGCCAGTCTACCTCGTCGTCCTGCGGCGGCCCGAAGTAGCGCAGCAGACGCTCGTGCAGCGTTTGGGTGTCCGTGTCCGTGCTCACACCTGCGCCGGAGCCCCCGTCCGCATGCATAACCAGTGAGCGCGCGAGACGCCGCTCGTAGTCGTAGTAGCGCGCCAGATACAGCCGCTGTTGCCCATCGATCACCAGCGGCCGCAACGCCGCGGCGCTTTGCGAACCGTCGCTGACCATGCCGCTCGCGAACAGCGCCGCGCGCACTTGTGCGCTCGGCGCATCGAAGCGTCGCGCCAGCACGGCAAGCGGCAGGCACACGTGCCCTTCGGCCGTCGCGCGGCTCGCCGCGAAGGCGGCCCGCGCCGCCCACTTCACCGCCTCGCCCGACGCGCCGCCGCGCCGCGCCAAAATGCCGATGCGGCGCGCGAACCCTTCGGCAAGCGCGGTGCTGAAGTCGGCCGGCGCCGGTAAATTCACCCCGATGTCGTCCAGCTCCGGCGGCGCGGAAGAGTTCCGCTCGAACGTGCTCATGCGACACCTCCGATCATCGCCGCATCGAGCAGCGCCACCAGTTCGAATGCAGGCCGCCGCATATGAACGCCCGCCGCCCCGTCGGCATCGCGCCAGTGCGGACGAACGCCGCGCACGAACAGGTAGAGATAGCCGCCGATGTGCGTGTCGTACGCATAATCGCGCACCCGCGTTTTCAGATAGCGATGCAGCGCCACCGTATAGAGCAGCGCCTGCAGGTGATACGCGTGGCTCGCCATGGCCGCTTCGAGCGGCGCCGCGGCGTAGTCGGCGGCGGTGTCGCCCAGATGGTTCGACTTCCAGTCGACGATCCAGAAGCGTCCGTCGTGCTCGACGATCATGTCGATAAATCCTTTGACGAAACCGCGCAACACGCCGGGTTCCAGCGCAACGTCGGGATAGCCGTGTTCGATCAGCAGCTCGCGCAACGCCGGAAAATCGAGCGACGGCGCGGCAAACAGAAATTCGAGTTCATTCAGGCGCCGCCGCGGATTCAGCCTGGCGAGCGCCATGCCGGGGACGAGCTCGGTGGTCACGACGTCCGCGATCAGCTTATGCATCATGGCGGGCAAACGTGCCGCGAGTTCGGACACGGCCGGCGCCGGGCGCTCGCGCAAAGCGCCCCGGATCGCATCCGGCCACGTATGCGGATCGGTGAAATCCGCGAGTTCGAACATGCGGTGCAGACAGTCGCCCGCCGCCGCGCCGCGTGGAAACGCGAGAATGTCGTCCTCCGCGTAGGTCGGCGCTTGCGGCACCGGCAACGGCGCAGGTACGAGCGCATCGGCGATCTCATCGTGATCGGGACGCACCTCTTCCACCGGCGTATGCGCCTCTTCGGCTTTGCCACCGGCGGCGATCAAGCCGCTGAAGCTCGCCATGCGCCACTGATCGCGCAACGGCCGCCGGCTAGCGCGCGCCTGCATCCGTGCGCCGCTATCCTGAAGGCTTTCCAACGGCACACGGCGCTCCACTTTCGGTAACGCCTGCAACGTGATCGGGCCGCCCGCCAATGCGCGCCATCGCTCGGACAAGGCGGCTTCGTCGGGCGGATCGGTGAGCCAATCGTCAAAGTTGTGACCGCCGCCCCCCACCAGCCAGTTCAACACGCTGCGGCGCGACTCCTTGGTGGAGCGCGACGAAAGATAAGTACCGGCAACCAGATAGCAGCGATACACCGCGCGCGTCAGCGCCACATAGACGAGCCGCGCCCGCTCCGCCGCCTGTTCGCGCGCGGCGTAACGTGACGCGCGTTCGGCCTCTTCGTCATCGCAACCGTAGTGCAGCACGGCGCCGCCCGTTTCGTCGTGATACTCGCGCGCATCGGGCAAACCGGAGGATGGCGGCTCGCGCAGCGCACCGTCGTTCAGAAACGGACAGAACACAACCGCATATTCCAGCCCTTTCGACTTGTGCACGGTGACGATCTGCACAAGGTTGCGATCCGACTCGAGCCGCAATTGCGCATCTTCGCCACCACCTTGCGTACGTTGCGCGGCAAGCCAGCGCAATGTCGGTGCGATGCCGGGTTGCGTGGCGGCACGCGCCTGTACGAGTTCGGCCAGATGATTCACGTTCGTCAGACGGCGCTCGCCGTCCGGTCCGGCCACCAGGCGTTGTGCGACTCGCAGTTCGCGCATCAGCGTGCGCCACATCAAGGCGAAGCCGCGCTCGTGCCATAGCGTGCGATAGCGCGAGAAACGTTCGACCCAACCCATCGCGTCCGCGGCATGCGCGGGATCGCCGGCTGGCGCCGGCGCGTCGGCGACCTGCTCGAGGTGCCACAACGCGGCGGCATCGAGGCCGAGCCAGTCGGTGGCGAGCGCGGCGCGCAAACGGCGCAGATCGCCCGGTGTATCGACCGCGGCCAGCACGCGTTCGATCTGCTCGGCGTCGAGCGTCGCGAACACCGAGGCCTGCGCCAGTTCGACGCTGCCGACACCCCACGACGCCAGCACACGCTTGATCAGACTGCCCTGCTTATGCGTTTGCACGAGCACCGCGATATTGCCCGGCGCGAGCGGCGCGTCGCCGATCGTCACCGACCCTTCGCGCGCACCGCGCAGGAGCCGCACGATCTCCGCGGCGCAGGCTTCGCTCGCCGCGCGCTGTGCTTCGCGTTTGGTCGACGCGGCGTCGCCTTGTGGCAGGGTCCAGATGCGAAAGTCGCCCGCGCTCGCCTCGGGTTCGGAAAAAGGAGGACGGCGCCGCTCGCCAGCCCGCACCGGCTGATAGTCGAGACCGTCGAGCACGAACGCTTGGGGATTGGCTTCGAACAGCCGGTTGCAGGCCTCGACGATCGGCGCGGTCGAACGCTGATTGACCGCGAGCGTGTAGCACGCCGAAGCCGCCGCACGTGCCGCCAGATAGGTATGCAAATCCGCCGCGCGGAAACTGTAGATCGCCTGCTTCGGATCGCCGACCAGAAACAACGGGCCGGCCGGCGCGAAAATGCGGCTGAAGATCGCGAACTGCAACGGATCGGTATCCTGAAACTCGTCGATCAGCGCGGCCGGATAACGCGTGCGCAAAGCATCGGCAAGCCAGGGGTTGGCCGCGAGCGCGCGATACAGGTTGGACAGCAGATCGTCGAACGACACCACCCGGCGCGTGCGTTTGCGCGCCACCAGCTCGGCGGGCGCGTAGTCGAGCCAGGTTTCTACGAGCGAGAGCCAGCGCGCGCGTTGCGCGGCTTCGGCGGCAACCACGGCTGCGGCCAGCGCTTCCGCGTGCTCGAAGAACGGATGTTCAGGCGGTTCGAACTTGATCTTGGTGGCCTTCTTCAACGCCGAAGCCGTCAGCTTCAACGCAGCCTTGGGCGGCGGCGCATGACAATCGCCCTGGGCGAGGTATTCGGTCCACGCGGCGATCGCGGCGCTCACGAGGTCAGGCTTGTGCGAGGTCTTGCTCAGACGGTCCTGCGCTTGTCCAAGCAGACTGACGATCGCGTCTCGTTCCGCCTGCCACATGGCGCAGGCAGCATCGAAACCCGCCTGCGGATCGGCATCGTTTCCACCTGAATCGATCTTGCCCCAGCGCAACTGCGCCAACGGCTTCTTCAGGCGCCGCGCGAGTTGCTCATCGAGCGACGCGGGGCCGGCGCGTTTGGCCACCAGCCATGCGGCAAACGCAGGATGCGCGTAGGCCACTGGTTCTACCTGCTCGCGCCAGAAATCGGCCGCCATGTCGAAACGCAAGGCAGCGTCGTCGGCTTCCATTTCGAAGGCGAACGGCATGGCCGCGGCGAACGGCGCCTCCTGCAAGGCACGCTGACAGAACGCGTGAATGGTGTGAATCGCGGCCTGGTCGAACGTGCGCAGTGCGCGGCGTACGACCTTCAACGCGGTCTCGCGATCGATGCCGCGCTCCGGCGCAAGGGTCGTTTCAAAGAGGCGCCGGATAAACGGATCGCCACCGTCGTCGTCCGTATCGATAGCCCGGTCCAGTTCCGCGAGCCGCCGGCGAATCCGCTCGTGCAACTCCGCGGTCGCCGCCTTCGTAAAGGTCACGACAAGAATCTGATCGGCGTTCAGGTTCTTTTCGAGCAGCAGGCGCACGTACAACGCGCAGATGTTCCAGGTCTTGCCGGTTCCCGCCGACGCCTCGATCTGATTGACGCCGTCGAGCGAACAGGCGAAGACGTCGAGCTCTTGCGCGACCAGCGCGTGATGGTGAACGGCGCCGCTCATGATGCGCTCCGCAGATGCTGCACGAGCGGTTTGAAGACGATCGAGGCAAGACTGCCGAACGGTTCGTCGAGCGAAAGCGGCGTGCCGCGCAGCGCGATGCGCAAAGCGGGGTCATCTGATTCGCCGCGCACCCGATCGTTGATCCATACGCCCTGCGCCGCGGAATCACTCTCGCTGACCTTCGCCCACGCGCTCTTCGGGAAAAAGCGCAGCGGCAGCATGCGCCCGGCTCTGAACAATGCGGCAAGCGGCGCCAGTTCATCGAGTGGCGCGGCGACCGGCGTAAGCTCGAAGCTCTCGCCGCTGCCATGCCAAACCGTGCGGCGTGGGCCGTTCGGCTGCGCCGCGCAATAGACCAGATGCGCAAGCCACGCCGACAGATAGTCGCGTGCAGTAGGTTTGGCGTAGCGGAAAATCACTTGTCCTGTTTCGGTCAGCAAATTCAAGGTGCCGTGCAGTTGCAGCGGTGTTTCGGCCGCTTTGCGGAGCGCCGCGTCGTGAGGGCCGAAAAGCGTATCGGCGATGTCGGCACGATCAGGCCAGCGCGGCACGATATCGAGCACGAACGGCAAACGCTCGACACCTGAAGCGACTTCGCGGCGCACGCTGTCGGCGAGTTGGCGCAGCGCGCCGAGTTCGCGCGAGCGCCATACCGCGCCGGTCGCGCCACCCGGCAGCTCGGGACTGGCTGCGGCGACTCGGCGCACGCGGTCGAACAGGCCCTCGTCTTCGGTTTCGCTATTCAACAGGACAGGCAGGAGCCGTTCCGCCAGGGCATCGCGGCCGGCCCAGTCAAGTTCGAACGGTTCGGTGTCGAGCAATTCGCCCTGCGCATCCGACAACACGATACCCAACCGGTCGCGCAACAGCGCACGCGCTGGATGACGCCAGAAGCGCACGAATTCGTCGAATGCAACGGGGGCCGCGTCTTCGGCGGGCAACGGTTGATCGAAGAATGGCGCCGCGACCGGATGCTGCGGCGCGGCCAGCAAACTGGCCAGTTCCGCACGATCCATGTCGTAAGTGAAGAGGCCTCGCTGCGACGAAAAATAGTCCGACGCGAACGCCTGCAGCGGGTGATCGACAATGAACGCATGCCGTGCGGCTTCGATTTCCGCGGGACTCGCCCCTTCCCCCGCCGACACTTGCGCGAGGTGATCGAGCAATTCGTCGACCAGCGCAGCCGGCGGCAACGGCGCGTTGTCTCGAATGCTGCGGCCCGTATAGGCGATAAACAGCCGGTCGCGCGCCGCCAGCAGCAGATCGAGGAACAGATTGCGTTCGTCGTCGCGGCGCTGCCGGTCGCCTGCTTTGCCGAACGCGGCCATCAGGTCGAATTCGTCGGCGCGGGCGAGGCTCGGCAACACGCCGTCGTCCATGCCGAGCAGGCAGACGATCCGGTATGGCAACCCGCGCAAGCTGGTCAGCGACGAAAACGTCACGCTACCCCAAGGCACGCCGCCACGCGCCGGGTCGTCGAGCGCCTCGGTGAGTGCGCCGCGCACCACGGCGGCCGGCAGTACGACGTCTTCTGCGCCCGCTTGCATCGCGTCGCCCATCTTGTCAATGGCGTCACGCACCGCCGCCAGCGAATCGGCAAACTCCACGCCGCCGTCGAAACACTGCGCGAGTGTTTCGAGCAGCAGTTGCGTCCATTCGGCAGGTGTCTGTTCGGCCGCGCAGCGCTGTGCGAAGGTCTCGATATCGTCGACGAAACGTGACAGGCGGCCGAGCAGCTCCGCGGCCGATCCATCGGCGCCCTCAACGGGCAACCACGCATCGACCGGCTCGCCGCCATCCGGCATCGCATAACCGAGGTACAGCCGGGTCAGCGCGTCGGCGAACGTATGACGCGCCACCGGCACGTGCTCGCCCGTCGGCTCGCCGGGCACGAGCCCGCGCCGCGCACCGGCGGCCGCGAGCCATTCCTGCGCGGCTTCGAGCGCACTGGCATCGATCCCGTAGCGCGCGGCGATCGCATCGACCCGCAGCCATTCGATCAGATCCGGCGCACCCACGCTCCGCTCAGGCAAGGCCAGCCAGTCCAGCAGTAAACGCGCGACTGGATTGGCCTGCGAGGGCGGCAAGCCGGTAATGCGATACGGAATGCGGCGCGTATCGCCAAGGGGCGCGGTGCCGAACACCGCATCGATCAACGGCCCGGCCGCCGCGAGATCGGACACGGCAACCAGCACGTCGGACGGCTGCAGATCGCCGAACTCGTCGAACCACCCGAGCAGGCGGTCATGCAGGACTTCAAGCTGCCGCGACAGGCTGTGACACACATGGACTTCGATGCCGTTCTCGACCGGCAATTCGTCCGTGTCCGTTTCCGCCCGCAGATCGAGAATGCCGTTCTGCACGGCGGCGAGCCAGCTCGGTTCCGGATTCTCGGTGAAGTCGCCAGTCTCGCCGGACGCGGCACTCTCGGTCAGCTCATGCAGCATGTGCAGTTGCGCCTGAGTCTGGCGGCCCCACTCGGCCAGCAGCGGATGGCCCACTTCCTGATAGTCGAGCTGGCCTGCGGCATCGAGCGCTTCGACGCGGCCCGCGCTGACAACGTCGAACCAGAACTCGCGGCACGGATTCATCACATACAGACGCACATCGACCCAGCGCGACAACGCGCGCAGCAACGCAACGTGCAGCGGCGGCATGGTCGGCAGTGCGAACACGCTGACGGCTTCGGGCCACTGCGCGTTCGAGATGGCTTCCAGATCGAGCGTGCCGATTTCTTCGAGAAAGCGATAAGCGGGCGGCAAGGCGAGCGCGGGCGTTTGCGCATTGCCCGCCACTTCGGCAAGCACGGCGCGCCACAGTGCCGCTTGCCAACGCTCGTCCTCACGCGCCGCAACGCTCGCGCCGACGAGACGCGGACCGGTGTCGTCCGCAGCGCCGCTTGCGAAGATCGAACCGCCCTTCTGCCATTGCAGCAGCCATTCCGGGCGATAGGTCAGATAGTGGTCGAGCACGGTGGCCACGCGGCGCGCCAGTTCGTAACGCATCGACGCATCCGCCGCATCGAGATAGGTACGCAGACGCGGCGAGGCGTTCCACGGCAATGCTTCGTCCGTCTCCCCCAGCAGCCGGTAGCAGCGCCAGACGAGGCGGTCCGGCGCGAACGGCGAATGCCTGGGCACTTCGATCACGCCGCCGATTTGCGCCCACAGCCACTGCGCGAGATAACCAAAATTGACATTCGCGCAGATACCCTGGCGCACCGCGATGTCGAGCTCGAGCCGGCGCCGCACCGCCGCGCTCGGGACGATCACGGGCCGCGCGGTCCAGGGATCGGACGGCGCTTGCGCCAGATCGTCGAGCAGTGCGCTGACAAGGGTTTCGTAGCGGTTCGAGTAGAAGAGCTGGAGCATGGATCTCGAGGAAGCAGGCGACGCGAGCGGAACGCCCGGGCCGCAACAGACATTGAGGCGACAGCATAACAAACGCGCTCCCAGGGCAGAACCTGGCCGAATGGACGAGGTCAGATCAGGCACAAAATCAGTTAGACTCGACGGCAGTTTGGGTCTGTCCCGGGTCGACCTTTTCAACCGCGTTCTCTCAGTGAATGGAATCCAGGCAGTCGATGCGCTATTCGGTTGAAATAAAAAAATTCCTTTACAGCCAATACTTTTATGGCGGCCTGCGCATCGCAGTCGGCGTGTCGTTGCCGCCCATATTGTGTTTGATCGTGTTTCACGATCACGAACTCGGCTTCACGATCGCGACGGGCGCGCTCGGCGCATGTGTGGTCGATATGCCGGGCCCGCTCAAGTACAAGCACAACGAAATGCTGGCGTGCTCGGTGATCGGCTTCCTGTCCGCGCTCGCCACCGGTCTCGCCACGGTCAACCCGGTGGCGTTATGGTGCACGGTCGTGCCGCTCACGTTTGTGCTCTCATTGATCGTCGTGTATGGCAACCGCTGGCCGCAGATCAGCTTCGCCACGCTGTTCATGATGATCATGACGCTGGAAGAGCATTTCACGCCGATGCAAGCGCTCGTCAATGCGTCATGGATTCTGGTGGGCGGTCTCTGGTACACGTACTGGTCGACTTTCGTGAGCCACTGGATGATGCATCGCATCGAACAGCAGGCGCTCGCCGAAAGCGTGTTCGCATGCGCGGATTACCTGCTCGCGCGCGCCGCCTTTTACGATCTCGATAACGATCTCGACGAGTGCTATCGCAATCTGGTCGACAAGCAGATCGCCGCGGTCGATCGTCAGGATGCCGCGCGCGACATCGTGCTGCGCAATCTGCCGAAGCTGAAAACCGGCCGGCTCGAGCCGCGCCGGGCGATGCTGTTCAATCTGTTCATCAATACGGTCGATCTGCACGAACTGTTTGTTGGCACGCATGTCGATTACTCGCTGGTACGTAACACGTTTGGCGCCTCCGACCTGGTGGTGTTCTATCGCGATCTGATTCGCAAATGCGCAGCCGATCTCGAAGAAATCGGACTCGCGGTATTGCAAAATCAGCCGCCGCGTAAGCGCGTGAATGTTAAAGCCGAATTGCGCGCCATCGAGTTCGAGATCGAACTAATGCGCAAGCAGGACCTGGCTGCCAAAAATCCTGAGGCTTATTCGGCGATATCGTCCACCTTCCGGCGTATCTGGAGCGCCACGCGCCTGATCGACAAGATGCACCAAAGCCTGTCGAGCGATCCCGGCGCGACCGAGACCGAGACCGAACTGCGCCTCGACAAGGCGCTCTCCCGCTTCGTATCGAGCCGCCGCGTGCCGCTCGGGCAGATCTTCTCGAATCTGACCATGGCCTCGCCGAGCTTCCGCCATGCGCTGCGCGTGACGATTGCGGTCGCCGTGGGTTTCTGGCTCGGCCGTCTGCTGCCGCTCACCAACGCATACTGGATCGTGATGACCACCGTCATCATCCTGAAGCCGGGCTATTCGCTGACCAAGCAGCGCAACGGCCAGCGGATAGTCGGCACGCTGATTGGCTGTGCGGCGAGCATCGCGTTGATTATCTTCGTCAAGGAGCCGCATATCCTGCTGGTGGTGATGTTCGCGTCGATGGTGATGAGCTACAGCCTGTTGCTGTTCAATTACACGGCGAGCGTGGTGTTCACGTCCTCGTATGTGCTGCTCATGTTCCACCTGCTCGCGCCGGGCAGCATGCGCATCATCGGCGAGCGCGCAATCGATACCGTGGTGGGCTGCGCGATCGCGATTGCGGCGAGCCATCTGTTCCCCTACTGGGAATACCGGTTGATGGGCAAGCTCGTCAACAACATGATCAATGCGACGCGGCAATATCTGGAGGCGAGTTGGTGGTGGAGCGGCAAGCCGGCCGCCGCGGTGGTCGCCACGGTCACTGAGGCCGGCGCGTTTGCGCCCGTCGCGGCAATGGCCGATCCGGCGATCGAATCCAGCAAGCCGGCCGGCGGCGCGTCCCCTGCCGCCGTAGCCGCTGCAACCGCGCTCGATCGCGATTATCGCTACCGGCTTGCGCGCAAGAACGTCCACGTCGCGTTTGCCAATCTGGGCCAGGCGTTCCAGCGCATGATGCTCGAGCCGAAGTCCGCGCAGAGGTTCGTGCCGGAATTGAACGACCTGCTGGTGCGCAGCCACGTGCTCGCCTCGCAGATCACAGCAGCCGCGCCGTTGCTGCGCACCTCGGCGCAGCAGGCCGACAGCGTCTCGCTGCAGCCGTTGCAACGCGCCCTGAGCGTGGTCCGCGACAATCTGACCGAAGCCGAAGCCGGTAGCGCGCCGCCCGCCGACCAAGGCGAGCAGGTCAAACTATTGATGCGCAAGTTGGATGCGATGGTGGTCGAGACGGAGAAATCGCCGAGCCACTCGGCGGACACCGTCCACGACATGAAATTGCTCGCCCATCAGTGCAAACAGATGCTGACGGCGTCGGCGCAGATTCGCAAGGATGCGAGCCTGATTCGCCTGCCAGAAGAGTGAAAACGATCGCGCCCTCTTATTGCGCGGCGCCGCTTGCGGGCTTCGCTTCGGCAGCCGCAGCCGCCGCCGCAGTCGCGTCCGATGAAATCGTCGGCGCCGGCGCGTTCTGGCGGTCGAAATCGCGCTTTTCCGTGATGGCGTTATAGAAAAGCGTGGCGATCACCAGCAGTACCGCGACCACGATGAAAACAGCAATGCCAAAGGTCGGGTTCTTCTTGCGCGGCGGTTTGTTCATGAGGCGGGCTCGGTTCGCGAGGCGGTCGCGGATAGTGTCTGGGAAGGCGGCATTCTACGCCCACCGAGCTTGCACACGGCTTGCAATCAGCGCCCCTCTACCACGGCCGAAGGCCGCACCGGCAGCGCCGTCGAGTATTTGATCTGTTCCATCGCAAAACTCGAGCTCACGTCATACAGCGGCACGGCGGCGATCAACAGTTTATAGACGCGATCGTAGTCGTCGATATCGGACACCACCACGCGCAGCAGGTAATCGGTTTCGCCGCTCATCCGGTACACCTCCACCACCTCCGGAATCTCCTGCACCGCACGCGTAAAGGTCCGCGCCCAAGCCTCGGTGTGCTGATTCGTACGCACCGCCACGAACACGGTCGTGCCCACACCGAGTTTGCGCGCATCGCACAACGCCACCTGGGCGCGAATCACGCCCGTCTCTTTCAGACGCTGCAGCCGCTTCCAACACGGCGTTTGCGACAGATTCACGCGCTGCGCCAGTTCGGCGATCGGCATGGTTGCGTCTTCCTGCAGCAGTTCGAGCAGCCGCCGATCGATGATATCCATTCCCATCGTCACACCCCCATAGGAAATTATTCTACTTTTAAGACTTTGAGTGGAATTATATGGAAACTCTTTCTCCAGGCAAACGGGTATAAATGTGTCTATCCAAAAATAGCCGATAAGCAGCCACACCGCTGCGCCGCGATCATGAGCCAAGACATTCCTTCCAGACCCGTCGCCCGTTCCTCCGTCCACGCCGCGCAGTTTGCCGGGGCGAGTGAAATGCCCTCGCGCGCGCACCGCAGCGCGCCGCTCGCGCACCTGTGCGACGCGCTCGACGCGTTGTTCGAAGCCTGCGTGGAACTCCCTAAACCGTCGGATTCGACCTTCTTCGCGCGCAGCATGCGCCTCGCGCTGGCCGAAGCCGCGGCGAATCCCGCGTTGCTCACGCCGGCGCAACGCGAAGGCTCCGTTGAAAATTACCGGCGTCATCTGCTGGCCGCCGATCCGCAGGGCCGCTATGCGATCGCCTCGCTGGTGTGGCTGCCGCGCCAGGCAAGCCCGGTGCATGCGCACCACACGTGGTGCGGCTACGCGGTACTCGACGGCACACTGAGCGAAACGGTCTTCGAATGGAACGGCGCACAACACTGCGCAAGCGCCACACGTACACAAGCGCGCAATGCCGGAGCCGTGTCGTTTGCGCGCGGCGGCAAGGGCGGCGGCATTCACCAGCTGGGCAATGGCAGCGACGCGCCCGCCGTCTCGCTGCATATCTACGGTGTCGCGGGCGCGCAGATGGCCACGCATGTCAACGACATCGTACGCGCGGCCAACGCACCGGCACTCTCCTGAGACCCGTTCATCCTGCGTAAAGACGCAAACCGCGCGAAGGTCCGCTCACCCGGCTTGTAGCGCAATCAGCTTTTGCCACCCGCTTCGCCCGCCGTCGGAATCTGTGGCGGAATCGGCGCGGTCTGCCCGGTTGGCGGCGGCGCCGGACGCGGTTCGTGCGACACATCGCGTGCCATCGCCACCGCAGCGTGCGCGGACCGCGCCGAGGCGCCCGTCTCGGCAGCACGCGCGTGCCCATGCCCATGCGGACCGGTCTCGCGCAGCTCATCGTCCTGCAAAGGCTGTCCTTCGCTATCCTTCGACGACGTGTACACACGCATCTGCGGCACCGGAATCTCGATGCCGGCTTCGTCCATCTTGCGTTTGAGCCGCAAATTGAAGGCGCGCGCCACGCTCCATTGCTGCAACGGCCGCGTCTTGATCTGCCCTTTCACGACCATCCAGTTCGGATCGAAACGGTCGAGCCCCCACACCTCGATCGGCCCGAGCATTTCGCGCCGATAGCGGAAGTCGGCCATCAGATCGGCGCCGACTTCCCGAATCAGCTGGGTGATCTGATCGACGTCGGTCGAGAACGACATCCGCACTTCGAACACCGCGTAGGCGAAGTCGCGCGACAGGTTCTTGACGATCTTGATCTGCGAGAACGGGATCGCGTGAATCGCGCCTTGCCCATCGCGCAAACGGACGGTGCGGATCGACAGATGCTCGACGGTGCCCGCATGCCCACCGTCCACGTCGATCCAGTCGCCAACTGAAATCGTGTCTTCGATGATGATGAACAGGCCCGTGATCAGGTCGGTCACGAGCGACTGCGCGCCGAAGCCGATCGCGAGGCCGATCACGCCGGCGCCGGCCAAGAGCGGCGTCACATTGATGCCGAGGTTTGCCGCGGTGACGATGCCGGCAATCGTCATGATCGACACCAGCAGCACGTTGCGCAGCAGCGGCAGCATGGTGCGCGCCCGCATGCTCGGATTGCGCGACTTGTTGCGCGGCCCCCCCGGATTGAGGGCTTCGGTAATCGCGGTGTCGACCAGAATCCACAGCAGCCACGAAATGAACACCGTCGCGATGATCGCGGTCACTGCGTGCGCAATCCCGCGCGCCGCCACGTTTTCCTCCACGACCGCCGCGAGCGACACCCCCCACAAACGCGCCGCCAGTTCGAAGAAGAACAGCCAGATGAACAACGTCAGCAGCGTGCCGCAAAAGCGCAGCAAGCGCGACAGATAGGGCGAGCGGCGCCGCGAGCGCGCGCTGCGCGGGCGCGTCATGCGCAGCACGATGGCCGACAGAAAGAAGGCGAACACCAGCAGCAGCGCGGTCACCACCGAAATCTGCAGCACGTTTTCGCTAGAACCCGAGCCGCCGAGCGTGGCCACCACCGACGCCCCGGCGAGCACCAGCACCGGCACGTGCCAGAGCGAGGCGAGCACGTCGAACGCGTCGGTCGCGGCCCTGTGATCGTGGCGCTGCTCGTAAGGCCGGTTGCGAATCAGATGCGCGACGGGCCGGCGGAACGCCAGCGCGAAATAGCCGGTGAGCACGGCGGCCGTCATGTTGGCGGCCGTCGAAATCAGCGCGGCGAGATTCGACCCCATCTGATGCGCGACGTCATAGTTGACGGCCGCATCGCCGAGCGCAGCGCATATGCCCACCACGAACAGCACGCGCCGCGCGTAATCGATCAGCAGGCGCACCGCCACCCGCCGATGCCCTGAGCCAAACAGCGAAAACATAATCAGACAGATCGCC
The DNA here is from genome assembly GCF_001634365.1 of Paraburkholderia phytofirmans OLGA172. Classification (NCBI taxonomy): domain Bacteria; kingdom Pseudomonadati; phylum Pseudomonadota; class Betaproteobacteria; order Burkholderiales; family Burkholderiaceae; genus Paraburkholderia; species Paraburkholderia phytofirmans. Next base: position 1,840,957 of record NZ_CP014578.1, on the reverse strand, counting down.
GAAAACACCGCACCCGCGACGATCGCGTAGGCGACCACGAGGCCGAGCGTGCGGCCGAGCGCGTCGGGCATTGCGCGCACGAACAGCACCGCCGCGAGAAAGGCGATGATCCACGGGCCGACGCGGCGCAGCGCGAAGATCAGCAGTTCGCGCGTGGTGGGATTCGGGTTGAGCCCCATGAGGATACCGAAGCGCCGGTACAGCCGGTGTTGCACATAGATCAGCGCGCCGGCGCACGCGCCCCAGCCGGCCAGCATGGCAATCATCGAAAAGACGATGCGCGCGAACTTCTCTTGCCCCTGACCCGAAATGATCGTGTAGAGCTCGTTGCCGGCCGCGTTGAAGCGTCCGGCCCAATAGCGCATGGGCGTGCGGCCCTGATGCACGCCGGATTCGAACGACGCGATGCCCGATGCGATCGCCCCGAGCAAGCCGGGACTCGGCTGCGCGGCTGCGGGCGGCGCGACGTTTTGCGAGACCTCGCGCAGCTTTTTGAGTTGGACGACGAGCGCGGTGCGCTGCCGGTCGTTGTCGAGCGTGGCGATCACGCTGTCGAGCGAGCGCGCCAGTTCCGCCTGGCTCGCGGGCGACGGGGCGGAGGCCGCTTCCGCGGCCGAGGCGCCCGAGGCGGCAGACGCAGGCGTTGCCGTGGCACTATTGATCAGGCTCTGCAAGGCCGGAATGACTGGCGTGCCCGTGCCGGCGGCCTGGGCACTCGCGGGCATCCATCCAATGCCCAGAATCAGCGCGAGGCAGGCCGTGGCCACCCACGCGCCAAGCCACGCCGCGACGTGAGCGCGCATGCCGCGTCGAGCGTTGCATCCGACATGACTGGAAGAAAAATGAAAGCTTGCGTGAGTCGCCGGTTGCCCGCCGTTAGACGGCGCGGCCCCTGGCTCACGCCGCATTGGGCATGACTGCATGGCGATCCGTAAGAAAACGGGAGACGCCAGTGTAGCCGCAGTTCTACCGCCTGCGACCGAACATGCGTAACCGATTGTTAGGACGCTTGCGCGAATTCATCGATTGGCGAGCCGGCCTCGTCACCCGAGCGGCCGCAGGGGCCACCACCTCACTTGTCCATCTGCTTTTGCGCGTCGCCGGAATCGCTGGACGCCGACGCGGAAGCCGACCCGCCAGCCGACGAGGCCGAACTCTGCGCCGACCACTCCTGCAGCTTGCGCCCGGCCGTCTCGAGGCCCTGACCAGTCAGCGCCGCCGCCTTGCCGAGTTGCGCATTCGTGGCGCTCGCCGCGCCTTGCAGGTTGGCTTGCGCGGTCGATGCCAGCGCGGCGGGATCGATCTTGATCGACGGTGCGGAGGCAGCGGATTCCAGATTCCGCTGCGCGGCGTCTTTGGTCGCATCGACCTGCTGGTCAACGTAACTGGCCGCCTGATCGAGCTTCTGACCGGCGGCTTGCGCTGCATCGTTGAGCTTGCCGGCGACCTGCCCTGCCGATGCATCATTCTTCTGACAAGCCGCGAGGCCGCCGAACACGAGGGCGACAACCGCGACGCGGCGCAACAACGGTGAACGTATAGATAAAGTCATGTCTGGGTGTGAGCCGCACCGAGCGGCTTCCGCATGCGAAAACGCGCCCATGATACGCCGTCGCGGTTCTGTCAAACGCGTTGGAGTAGACTCCCGGAGCGTTTCGTTGTGTTCCGTTGATCAATTGGAGGCATGCGATGGCAGCAAAGAAGATTCTGTTCCTGACCGGCGACTTCGCCGAGGATTACGAAACGATGGTGCCGTTTCAGGCACTGCAGGCGGTTGGCCATATGGTCGACGCGGTCTGTCCGAACAAGAAAGCGGGCGAGAAGATCAAGACCGCGATCCATGATTTCGAAGGCGACCAGACCTACACCGAAAAGCCGGGCCACCAATTCACGCTCAACGCAAGCTTCGACGACGCCGATTCCCGTCAATACGACGCGTTGGCGATCGCAGGCGGCCGCGCGCCGGAGTATCTGCGGCTCAATCACAAGGTGATCGAACTCGTGCGGCAGTTCGCCGAAGCGGGCAAGCCGATCGCCGCGATCTGCCACGCCGCGCAACTGCTGGCTGCCGCCGACGTGATTCGCGGCAAACGCATTTCCGCCTACCCGGCCTGCGCGCCCGAAGTGAAGCTGGCCGGCGGCGAGTATGCCGACATTCCAGTCGACGCGGCGATCACCGACGCCAATTTCGTCACCGCCCCCGCATGGCCGGCTCACCCCGAGTGGCTGCGTCAATTCCTCGTGTTGCTCGGCACGCGAATCGAACTCTGATCCCAAGGCGAGCGCCTTGCCTTCGCGGCAATACGCGCTCGCCAAAACACATTCGCATTTGAGACTAGTCCGATAGTTCACAGCGCAAGGCTTTCCTATAGTCGCCGGTTGACTTGGGAGCCTTTTCGATGGAACTGACTGATTGGATCGTCATTCTCGCCGTCACGCTGATGGCAATTGTTTTTTTCTGCGCCCGCACGCCGACCGGCTGGTCGAGAGAAAACCGCGCGCGACGCCTGGCCGGCGCGCGCATGCTGGCGCAAGCGGCGTGCTCGTTGTGGGCGGCGCTGTTGATCGTCGCGCGCGGGCTGTTCGTGCTGGACGGCCTGCCCGGCTTGCACCCGGCGCCGCTCGAGGCGCTGACCGGCGTTGCGGTCCTGCTCGCCTGCGGCTGCTACTGGTCGATTCGCGGCAGCAAACTGCTCAAGCCGCGCCGGCTCTTTACCGCGTATTGATGCCGGGCGCGGCATCGGCGGCATCGGCAGCATTGGCGGCATGCGCCGCCGCACCGCCGTTCAGGTCAGGGCCATCACGATCACCAGGGGCCGCGCGCACTTCGCGCGCGCCACGAACCGCCGGAACACCATCAGCCGGCATGACATGCGTTTCGACAGCCCGTTGCGCCGTCCGCGCCTCCGCTTCGGGCAGTGACAGATAAAACGTCGTGCCCAAACCCTCTTTCGACTCTGCCCACACGCGCCCGCCGTGCCGCTCCACCACGCGCCGCACAAGCGCAAGGCCGATACCCTCCCCCGCCACCACATTGCCATGCAGCCGCTGGAACGCGTTGAAAAGCCGCGGCAGCGCGACCGCCGGAATGCCCAGGCCATTGTCCCGCACGTAGAAAATCCGTAGCGAATGCACGCCCGGCGGCGCCGGTGTCGTCCCAATTTCGATCTGGCCTTCGCGCGCCGGGTCCAGATAATTGACGGCATTGCCGATCAGGTTCGCGAACACCTGCTCAAGCGCGGTCGGGTCGCCCCACACCGCCGGCAATTCGTCGACGATCACATGTGCCCGGCGCGCCCGGATCGACCCTTGCATGGCATCGACCACGCGCGGCACGATATCGCGCACCTCGACCTTTTGCCGCCGGTACTCGACACGGCCGACGCGCGACAGCCGCAATAACGCGTCGATGATATGAGACGCCCGCAGCACGGCCGTCTGCAGGAAGTGCAGCGCCTCGCCGATATCCTCGTCCACCACCCGTTCGATGCGTTGCCGCGGTTCCGCCGCGAGCGAAGACTGGCGCAGCACTGCGCGCAATTCGTCGCAGGCGCGGGTCAGTTCTTTCGAGAAGCCTTGCAGATTCACCAACGGCGCACGCAGGTCGTGCGACACGCTGTAGATAAACATTTCGTTTTCCTGGGTCTGTTGCCGCAAGGTCTCGTTGATGCGCGCCAGCTCACCGGTGCGACGCGCGAGATCGGACTGGAAGCGCGCCTGGATGCGCTCAGCTTCGAGCAGGCGCCGGCTCGTTTCATGCAAGGTCAGATCGAGCCGGGCGATTTCGTCGCCGCCCGGGCCGATCGGCGCCAGCGGCTCGTTGCCCGCGAGGCGCCCGGCGTTATCGGACAGCAGCGCGAGCCGGCCGCGCACGCCGCGCGTGTACAACCAGACGGCCAGCGCAACGAACAGCAGGGAGCCGAACACCGCCGCGACGACCAGCGTCTGTTGCTGTTCACGCGCGGCGTCGGCAGCATTCGAGCGCAACGTGTCGAGGCGCCGCTCTTCGGTCTGAAACGCCGTCACCTGCTGACGGAAGCGATCGAGCACGTCGGCCTGGGCCAGTTCGCGGAAGCGATCGAGCAGATCGCGCCGCCGCCCCGAATGCAGCATGTCCTGAACGCGGTCCGACCATTGGCGATACCCCTGCACCGCCTCGCGCACCTGCGCCACGCGCTCGACTTGCGCCGGGTTGTCGGCAACCAGCTCGGCCAGTTGATCGATGCGACGGTCGACGTCCATCCACAATGTGACCGGCGTCGTAAAGCGGGTATCGTTGGCGAGCACCGCGCCACGCAGCGCCACGGACTCACCCAGCACCGGATCGAGAATCGCGGTGGTCTCGCGCAGCACGTCTTCGCTATGGATGGCCCACCGCTCGGCTTGCGCCGCGTCGGACTGCGCTTTGACCAGGCCGGACAGCAGCGCCAGTTCGAAGAGGGCCGGAATTGCGATCAGCAACAGGCCTTTGGTGGTCAGTCTCATGCGTACGCATTGGAGGTCGATGGCCGGCAGATCGTGCACGGGGACGGCACATTATGTCGGCGTTTGCGCAGGAAGACAAAGACGAAGCGCCGCGGACCGCGCATCTGCCGTCAAATTCGGAGCCGCGCACAACGAATGCGCATATAACGTCAGGCTTTTGAATTAAACGTAAACAAAAGCGAATATTTTGCCTATGGCTGGGCGGCGCCATGGTGCTGGCCATGCGTGCGGGATTCGGGTTTCTCGAACTCGGCACGGTACGCAAAAAGAATCAGGTCAATGCGCTGGTCAAAATTCTGCTGGACTTCTCGGTCTCGACGATCGCGTATTTCTTCATCGGCTACACGATTGCCTATGGCATGCAATTCTTCGGCAGCGCCGAGTCGCTGGCCGCGCACAACGGCGACGCTGCAGCGCGAACGCGTCGGCTGAAGGATTAGCCGAAAACAGGGTTAGCGGCGCGCCGGATGTTTCGCGTCCCCGTGCTCGCCGATCAGGCCGAATTCGATCGGGCAACGCGTGTAGAACACTGGGACGCTGCCCGCGCGCACCGCCTCGAGCAAGGCTTCCGCCTCCCCTTCAGTGACCGCGAAAATCACCTGCTGCGGTTGATCCGCCAGCTCGAAGAAGCGCGCTGCATGCCGCGCGCCCGCGTGGCCGACCCCTTCGGCCGCCGCCACGACAGTCGCGCCATGGATGCCGACGAGCTTCGCGATCGACAGCAAACATTCCACGACCGTTTGATGGCCGTGGCGCCGGTTCTTCTCGGTATAGAACGTAAGCTGGCAGCCCTTCGTCATGTCGGCCTCCCGCGCGGTTGCAATAAACCCACGGCAAACGCTCGCAGGCCCTCTGTTTATTCTAGATCACGCCCCAAGCCATGCCGCCCGCACGCGCGCCGCAACTGCGCTCACCTGGCCCCAATGCCCCGCCGATGCTAGACTTGCGCGCTGGGGATGGCATTCTCCACATGCTCCATTCGCCGCCCTTGATGGCTGGTGATGCCTGCTTCGCCCGGACAACTGCGGACGCGGCATCGCGCCTCCCGCTTGAGCCCGGTTTGTCGACCTTTTTGGCTACGCCAGAGTACTTTTGCATGTATCTGTCCATTCTCGCGGTCGGCATTGGCGGCGCACTCGGTTCGCTGTTCCGCTGGTTTCTCGGTATCCGTCTGAACGGCCTGTTCACGGGTCTGCCGCTCGGCACCTTCGCCGCTAACGTGATCGCCGGCTACGTGATCGGCGTCGCGGTCGCGGGGTTCGCGCGGGCGCCGCAGATCGCACCCGAATGGCGGCTCTTCGTTATCACGGGTTTGATGGGCGGCCTGTCGACGTTCTCGACGTTCTCGGCGGAAGTCGTGCAGCGCTTGCAGGACGGCCGGCTCGGCTGGGCGGCAGGCGAGATCGTCATTCACGTGACGGCTTCGCTCGTGATGACTATCCTCGGCATCGCAACTGTTTCGTTGCTGTCGCGCTGAAAAACGCTCGATCGCTGGATGCATCGAGGCGATACCAGGCAATATCTCGACGCGAAAATGCGCGAGCAAAAAACGATAGCGCTACAGCTTCACGTCTCTTTCCTACTAGGCACTTTCGCTCGGGCACTCGCCGGCGCGTTCTTCTTCAACTTGGTCTGATTGTGTTCGATAGCGGCACGGACGAGATTCTTTAGCGCACGCTCATTAATCTTATCGCTCTCGAAAAAATCGATCGCCCGTCTCGCGTTGCCTTCGAGACCCGCGTTGAAGAGCCTGTCGGGATCCGGGAGATTCGCCCCGTGGGCGAAGGTCAGCTTCACCTTCCCTTTGTGGGCGTTGGCGACCGCAATCATTCCGTCGCGAGACCACACCGGGCTTCCCATCCACTTCCATTCCTCGATGATCTCCGGGTCGGCCTCAAGGATGGCCTTGCGGATGCTGGCGAACGTTTTGCCACGCCAGTCTGTGATGCCTGCGATCAGTTGGTCAATGCTTTCCGATGGATTCATTGGATCCTTATGCCTCGAATTCCGGTCCCGTTTCAAGCGACCATTAACAATGTGGCGGCGACATTATTGTATAGCGGCTGCGTACGAGAAAGATCGCGCTAACCGTTACCCCGCCGAACCTGCATGTCGAACGCCATAGCAAGCCAGGCAGCAGGTTCGAACTCCTGCAGATTTTCTTATCAGCAATGATTGGTTGGATTCGAGCGCTTGCGAATCTAACGTGTAGTGCCAGCTATTGGTCTACCTGAGCATTTGCACCCCATTCCTTCCCTCGACTGGTATTGCCGCATGCGCTATTTTCGTCTGCTGAAATCTTTCGTCGCCGTGGCGGCCCTGTCGTTCGCCGCGGTTCACGCGTATGCCGATAAGCCCGCGGTGATTCGCATCGGCGTCGCACAACAAGGTACCGGCGATCCCCCTTCTTTCGGCGGGTCGCCTGCGGCTACCGTGCAATTGCAGCAGTCGCTGGAAAAGGAATTCGCCGCCGACGGCATCAAGGTCGAATGGCTGTTCTTCAAAGGCGCCGGCCCCGCGGTCAACGAAGCGATCGCCGACAACGCGCTCGACTTCGCCTTTCAGGGCGATCTGCCCGCTGTACTGGCCCGCGCCAATGGCCTGAAGACTCATCTTCTACTCGCCTCGGGCGTGCGCACCGGCATCAAGGTTGCCGTCCCTCCGGATTCGGACGTGCGTTCGATCAAAGACCTCAAAGGCCGTCGCGTATCCATCTTTCGCGGCACCAATCTGCAACTGGTCGCCGACAACGCGCTTGCCGCCAATCAGCTCGACGAGCGCGATCTGCGCGTGATCAATCTCGACACCGCCAGCTCGCTCGCCGCACTGGCGTCCAAGGGGATCGACGCATCGGTCAACGATTACCACGTGTACAAGCTGCGCGACCAGGGGCTGGCGAAAGTCGTCTACGAATCGCAGAACGATGGGCCGCAATTCACCCGTCAATCGCATCTGCTGGTACTCGACGATTTCGACCACGCGCATCCGGATATCGTGCAACGCGTCGTCAACGTGTTCGTCCAGGGCTCGCAATGGTCGTCGGATGAAGCGAACCGCGATGCGCTCTTCAAGCTGTGGGCTAAAAGCGGCGTGCCCTATTCCTCGTGGCAGGCCGAGTTCGCGAATCAAAGTCTGAAGGACCGCAATTCGCCGTTAATCGACCCGTTCATCGTCGCGCGCTATAAAGCGGTCGCGGCGGACGCACTGAAACTCAAACTGATCCGTCAGCCGGTCCAGGTCGACGGCTGGTTCGAAACGAAGTATCTCGACAACGCGCTGCGCGCCCAGAAACTCGACCACTACTGGACGCGCTACGACGCCGCCGGCAAACCGCTCAGCTAGCTAACACAGGAGCGATCACGATGAGCGAATCCGTACTCCCGGCCGAGAGCGAAAGGCTCGGCCACGCTGCCGCGGCGCCTGAGGTCCGAGCGACGCCGCTCTATCGCAATGCGCGATTGCGCGCGCTCGCCTGGCACCTCGCGCCGTGGGTATTGCCCGCTGTCCTGCTCGCCATATGGGCAACGGGTTGCGAGCGCGGCTGGATCGCGCCGCAGATCCTGCCACCGCCCGAGCGCGTGTTCGACACCTTCGTCGAACTGGCGAAAAGCGGCGATCTCGCCAGCAACACGCTGATCAGTTTGCAACGCGTGCTGCTCGGCTTCGCTGCGGGCACCTTGCTCGGTTTTGTGCTCGGCGCCACGCTCGGTCTGTCGCGCACCTTCGAAGCCTACGTGTTGCCGAGCTTCAATGCGCTCGTGCAGATTCCGGTACTCGGTTGGCTGCCGTTTCTGCTGCTGCTCGTAGGCGTTGGGGAGCCGCTCAAATACATCCTGATCGCGCATGCCGCGCTTGTTCCGGTCACGTTGAGCACGCTGCAAGGATTCAGGCAAACGCCCGCTTCGCTCGATGAAGTCGCGCGCGTATTCGAATACAACGGCTGGCAGCGGATCGTCTACCTCGTGCTGCCCGCTGCGGTGCCGACGCTCGCCACCGGCGTGCGGCTCGCGTTCACCAAAGCCTGGCTTGCGCTAGTGGTTGTCGAACTGGTGGCGTCGTCCGAAGGGCTCGGCTATCTGATCGTCTACGGCCGGCAACTGTTTCAGCTCGACCTGGTGATGGCATCGGTGGTCGTTGTCGGCGCCATCGGTTACGCGATCAATCGTTCACTCGACGCACTCGAAGCGCGTTTGCGGCGCGGTCAACCGTCGGCATTTCGCGAGTGATCTCGCCAACGCGTGCTACGCACCGCCCAGGAGGAATCTACGATGAGTCTTGCCCTTTTCAAGCGCTCCGCCGGATCGAAACAGTCGGCCGATGCATCCTGCGACTGCAACGTGCCCGCCGCCTTCCGCCGCGCGGCGCAACCGCGCCGGCCGCTGCTCGCACGCATCGACTGGCGCGGTGCCGTATTACCCGCCGTCGCCATTGCGATCTGGTGGGCCGCCTCGGAGGCGCACGTCGTCAAAAGCGGCTTGCTGGTCAGTCCTGAACAGGTTTTCGCCACGGCGTGTCAACAGATCGTCAGCGGCGCGCTACTGAAGGCACTCTCCGCTTCGCTCGCGCGCGAAGCGAGCGGTTTCGTGATCGGCACGCTAGGCGGCCTGCTGCTCGGCAGCGTGCTCGGCTTTTCGCGGCTCGCCACGCGCATGATCGGCCCAGGCTTCGACACGTTCAAGCAGATCTCGCTGTTCGCATGGATCCCGTTGATCTCGGTGTGGTTCGGTCTCGGCGATGCGGCAAAAATCGTATTCCTCTCGCTCGCGGCGTTGCTGCCGGTTGCCGCGCACACGTGTGACGGCATTCACGCCGTGCCGCGCGCCTATATCGAAGTCGCGCGCACTTTTCGCTATTCGCGCTGGCAATTGATCCGTGCCGTCGTTCTGCCGGCCGCGCTGCCGTCGATTTTCACCGGCATCTATCTCGCGCTGATCTATTCGTGGCTAGCCACGCTCGGCGCGGAATATCTGCTGGTGGCGGGCAGCGGGATCGGCAATACGCTGATCGACGGCAGCGAGCAGTTCCGCATGGATCTGGTGCTGTTCGGCGTAATCGTGGTCGGTGTCACTGGCTGGGCGTTGAACGCGCTGGCGCGCGCGGTGGAACGAGCGATCTTTGCGCGCCGTTCGCAGGTGGCCGCACGATAAACACGCACCCGATATTCATCGGCTGCGCTCTGAATTTGCACTGAATACAGATCAAGATCCGCTCATGACTTCTTCCACGCTTTCCGAAAGCATCGACATTCTTCACGTCAGCAAGCGCTATGCGCAGCAAGACGGTGCGTCGCTCGCGGTACTCGACGACATCAGCCTGCGGGTGCGTCCCGGCGAATTCGTCAGCGTGCTCGGATCCAGCGGTTGCGGCAAGTCGACCTTGCTGCGGCTGATCGCGGGACTGGATACCGATTACACCGGCGATATCGTCGTCGCCGGAGAAAAGGTGCGCGATACGTCGCTCGAACGTGGGATCGTCTTTCAGGACCACCGCCTGTTTCCGTGGCTGACGGCATCGCAAAACATTCTCGCCGCGTTGCGCAATGCGCCACTTTCGGCGCGCGAAAAGCGCGATGCGGTCGCACAGCACATCGAACTCGTCGGCCTGAACGGTTTTGAACATGCCTATCCGCACCACCTGTCGGGTGGCATGGCGCAGCGCGTGGCGATCGCGCGCGGTCTCGTGAACCGCCCGCGCGTGCTCCTGCTCGACGAACCGTTCGGTGCGCTCGATGCGCTCACGCGTGGCCGCTTGCAAAACGAATTGCAACGCATCTGGGAACACGAACGCATCACGATGATTCTCGTCACGCACGACGTCGACGAAGCGCTTTACCTGGGCGACCGTGTCGTCACGATGGCGCCGCGACCGGGCCGCATCAAACGGATCGTCGATGTCGCCTTGCCGCGTCCACGCGAGCGCAACGATCCCCGTTTCATTCGTTTGCGCGATGAAGTGCTGGCCGATTTCGCCGAGCACGACGGCGAGCGCCGCGACCCTCGCAAAGACGATGCGCCACACGGCGGCACGCGCATTCCAGTGGCGAGTCCGCCGATCACAGAATGGCGGCTTGCGTGGTGACGCGCACGGCATCCCTCATGCGCACCAAACCTTCAGTTCTCTTCGTCAGGAGCCTCTCATGAGTGCAGCAGCTTTACAGGAAATACAGTCCATTCAGGTCACCCCACTTTCCGCGCACATCGGCGCTGAAATTCAGGGTGTGGACCTCACGCAAAAGCTGGACGCACGCCAGATCGCAGACATTCGTGCGGCGCTTCTCAAGTGGCGCGTCGTGTTCTTTCGCGAGCAGTTCCTGACGCATGAGCAGCACGTCGCTTTCTCGGCGCAGTTCGGTGAGCTGACCGTGGGACATCCGGTATTCGGCCACGTCGACGGTCATCCGGAGATCTATTCGATTTCGAAGTACCGCAAGGCGACGCGTTTCGAGGGGCAGGCGCTGTTACGACCGTGGACCGGCTGGCACACGGACGTGACGGCCGCAGTCAATCCGCCTTGGGGGTCGATCCTGCGCGGGGTGACGATTCCGCCTTACGGTGGCGACACGCAGTGGACCAGCCTCGTGGCCGCCTATCAGAAGCTTTCGGCGCCGTTGCGCGCGTTCGCCGACGGCCTGCGCGGGCTTCATCGCTTTACGCCACCTGCCGGCGCAAGTGGAACGGAAGCATTCGTTAAAGCCGTCGAGCAACGTACTCTCGTCACCGAACATCCGCTTGTCAGAGTTCATCCGGAAACGGGCGAGCGGGCACTCTATGTCAGCCCGAGCTTCCTGAAGTCGATTGTCGGCGTGACGCCACGCGAAAGTCAGGTACTGCTCGAACTGCTCTGGGAACATGTCACGCGGCCCGAGTTCACGGTGCGTTTCAAATGGGAGGCCGGCAGCGTCGCCTTCTGGGACAACCGCGCGACAGCTCACCTCGCGCCCACGGATATTTTCGATCTCGACTTCGACCGGCAACTGTATCGCACGACGCTTGTCGGTGACGTGCCCGTTGGCCCGGACGGTGCGTCATCAGTGGCGATCGAAGGCTCGCCGGTGAGCGCCGCCGCGGCAGTCGCGTTGAACTGAGTGACACGCCATGCCGCCTCGAACTGCTCCGCGCTCAGTTCGAGCGCAGGCGCACGCGTCGCGCCAGCGGCGTTGAAAATTGCCACTTCGAGCGTGCCGGTGTGGGTGCGGCACGCTCGCGTGGCGGCAGTAGACGCATGCGCCTATCGTTTCAGCGTAGGCGACGACCGCGCATAGCGGTTTTCAGGCCGCCGCAAACCCAGATTCTCGCGCAACGTGCGTCCTTCATAGTCCTCGCGGAACAACCCGCGTCGCCGCAGTTCAGGCACGACCAGCTCGACGAAATCGGTGAGACCGTCGGGCAGTACCGGTGGCATCACGTTGAAACCGTCCGCGCCATGATTGACGAATCGCTCTTCGAGTTGATCGACGATCTGGGCCGCGGTACCGACGAGTTGCCAATGACCGCGCGCACCCGCGACCCGCAAATAGAGCTGGCGGATCGTGAGGTTTTCGCGGCGGGCCAGTTCAAGCGTCAACGCCTGCCGGCTCTTGCTCGCATTTGTTTCGGGCAGTTCCGGGATTGGGCCGTCGAGCGGATAGTCTGATAGATCGAACCCGCCGGTCAGCCCGGATACCAGCGCTAGTCCGACCTTCGGATCGACAAGCGACTGCAAGTGCTCGAACTTCTCTCTAGCTTCGCTTTCGGTACGGCCGACAATCGGAAACACGCCCGGCATGATCTTCAGATCGTCCGGATGACGGCCATAGCGCTGCATGCGGCCCTTTACGTCCGCGTAGAAATCCACCGCGTCCTGCAGCGTTTGCTGTGCCGTGAAAATCACCTCGGCTGTCCTCGCGGCAAGGTCCCGGCCAGCTTCCGACGACCCGGCCTGCACGACGACCGGATGGCCCTGCGGAGAACGGGCAACGTTTAGCGGCCCCTTGACCTGAAAGAAACGTCCCTTGTGATCCAGCACGTGCCGTTTGACCGGGTCGAAGAAACGCCCTTCGGCCTTGTCGCGAACGAACGCGTCGTCTTCCCAGCTGTCCCACAGGCCCCCGGTGATTTCCGCGAACTCGGCAGCACGCGAATAGCGCTCGGCGTGATCGAAATGCCGGTCGCGGTTGAAGTTCTTCGCTTCATGCTCGCTTGACGAGGTGACCAGATTCCAACCCGCACGTCCCGCGCTAATGTGATCGAGCGACGCGAACTTGCGGGCAATGTGATAAGGCTCGTTGAAGCTCGTCGAGGCCGTGCCCACCAGACCGATACGTTCAGTCACTGCGGCGAGCGCCGAAAGCAACGTGATCGGCTCGAACTGCGCGACGTAGCTGTGCGCCGTGCGACTGAGAAAGTCGACGTTATCGCCGCGGGTACCCACGCCGTCGGCGAGAAAGATCAGATCGAACTTCGCAGCCTCGGCCGCTTGCGCGAGCTGTACGTAATGACGGAAATTAACGCCGGCGTCCGCCTGTGCCTCGGGATACCGCCACGCCGCAATGTGGTGCCCGGAAGGGTAAAGAAAGGCGCCGAGGCGCAGGTGCCCGCTACGTTTGCTCATGGAAGTTCGCGAAGGAGAATTGACGGGTAGATCCCGCACTGCGCCGATCGGCCCGATGAACGGTCGGGCGTGCCAGATGCCAAACGGGTCGACGTTAGCGCGCCGCGGAGCACGCGGCAACCAAGCAAACCTCATAACCTTATGAGCGAGGACAGGCCCGCAGTGCGCCGCACCGCGCTCCTTGCGCTCGCCGACCTCGAAGACGAAGCCATGCTCGGACCGATTGTCGCCGCCATGCGCACCGACACATCATGGGACGTTCGTGCTCAAGCCGCCGCGCCACCGGCGACACGCGGGTGACCTGCAAACGCGATATGTAACATCCAGGCGGCGAGCTTTCACCGACCATACGGTCGAGCACTATCGCGAACGGTGATCACGCAATCATCGGAGAAAATTTGTAGGACAATATGTTCCGACCGGCTGCAACGCTCCATCGCGCTTTGCCGGAAAAGCATCAATGTGGTGCGTAGCAAACTCCGCGATGTATCGTCCGGCGAGGCATACACTGTGTGCCGTTGGCGATACCGACACGCCGGGACGACCGAACACCAACCGAACGGGTCAGAATGAACAGCTTGCTTATAGGGCCGACGACACGCAAACAGGTCGTTTTTGCTGGGTCATGTGCGTTGTTCATTCTGCTCACGTTGTTGATCGCGGGTCCGCGCGCGCACCAGGCGTTGCCGGCCATCACGCCCTTCATGCCGATGTGTGCGCTCACGGTGTTCACCACGTCGTGCATCGCCGCGTTCCTTCTCGGCGCCCGCTTTACCGTAACGCCACAACCGATACTCGGCGCGCTCGGCGGTGCGTACGCATTCACGGCAATTACCGTCGCTTTGCAACTGCTGATGTTCCCGGGTGTTTTTACGCGCACCGGCCTGTTAGGCGCCGAGCCTGACAGTGCGGCGTGGATGTGGGTTTTCTGGCATGCGGGATTTCCGCTGCTCGTCATTCTGGCGGCGCTCATACGCGACCGCTTCCCGAGCAAGCCAATCGCGCTGCCCTATATCGATCGCTGGACGTGGGCGTTTATCGGTATTCCAACTGCGCTTGCTGCAGCGCTTGGCGTCCTCGCCATTCATGCGAATCTGTCGATGCCTTTTCAAACGGCGCCCGAGACGAACCCGCTTTCGGGCAGCCGAACCGGACTCGCCATCTGCTTGTTCGACCTGCTCGCGATCGTCGTAGTCCTGTTCAAAGGGCGCCTGCGGACCGTGCTCGATCTCTGGGTCACCATTGCCCTGCTGGCCTCCTTTGCGGACGCCAGCCTGAATCTATTGAGCATGGCCCAGTTCACCCTTGGCTGGTACGTCGCACGGGTCTTCAGCATGCTGGCGCCCGGCGTCCTGGTATGCGTGCTGGTCTGGGAAGTGACCGTGCTCTACCGCGAGTTGTCCGAGGCGCACGCTTCCCTGCTGCATACGTCCGCACACGACGCCCTGACGCGCGTTTACAACCGTAGCTACTTTAACGACCAGTTTCACAGGGAATTCGATCGGGCGAGGCGCACCGGCCAGCCGCTCTCGCTCGTCATGGTCGATGTCGACAATTTCAAAGATTACAACGACGCCTTCGGCCATCTTCGGGGCGATGGCTGCCTTAGCGCCATTGCGAAAGCGCTCGCAGGAACAGCACGTCGGTCAAGCGATTTCGTCGCCCATTATGGCGGCGAGGAGTTCGCGCTGGTGTTACCCGACACGGGACTGGAAGAAGCATCGGTCATTGCCGAGCAGGCCCGGCTCGCGGTCATGGATCTGGGCATGACGGGGCCAATACCTGGCGGTCAGGTCACCATCAGTGCCGGGTGCGCAACGAACGAGCAGAACACGCCCGGCACGCCCAACGCGCTCGTTCAGGCGGCTGATGCCGCGCTCTACGACGCGAAACGTGCTGGACGCAATCGGGTTCAGTCGGTCGCGCCCCAACGGTAAGCGGCCTCCTCCTCATGCGATGCGTTCGCTTGTGGCCGCGCCTCTGAGCGCAGAATCGGTTTTCGTGCCAGTTCGCCCCCACCCGTGGCAAAATCACCGGCACCGCGGCATTCGTCCGGGAGACCTGCTATGGGTAAGAAGACGCACGGCGAGCATAAGGCCAACGCGGCCAACGCGGCCGGCCGGTCAGAGGCCGCACCGGACATTCCCGGACAGATTGTCCTTGTGTTTCAGGGAGGCGGTGCCCTCGGAGCGTACCAGGCTGGTGTCTATCAGGCGATGCATGACCGCAAGGTCGACCCCGACTGGGTGATCGGCACGTCGATCGGTGCGATAAACGGCGCGATCATCGCTGGCAATCCGCCGGAGAACCGCATTGCGCGATTAACCCAGTTCTGGAACGGCGTGGCGCGTCGTGGCGTCGATGCGGCCAGCTGGTTGTTGCCGGGGCTTGCAAACTGGTCGCGCGACCTGGCGATCGTCACACACGGCGTGCCGTCGTTCTTCACCCCACAGCTGGGGTCATGGGCGAATATTCAGGCGCGCGTCGGCTCGGAGCGGGCGGCATTCTATTCAACGGAGCCCCTGCGTGACACCCTGTCTTCACTGATCGATTTCGATTACCTGAACCGCAAGGCGACGCGATTGACGGTTGGCACGGTCAACGTCCGCAGCGGGCGTATGCGCTATTTCACCAATCGCGACGCGCCAATGGATGTCGAGCACGTGATGGCATCCGCCGCTTTTCCGCCCGGCTTCCCTTCGGTGCGACTGGAAGGCGAATCGTACTGGGACGGCGGCATCTACTCGAATACGCCGCTCGAAGCCGTGCTCGATGATCGGCCGCGATGCAGCTCGGTGATTTTTTCGGTGCAGTTGTGGCCATCAAGCGGGCCGGAACCCGAATCCATCTTGCAGGTCATGAGCCGGCAGCGCGACATTCAGTATTCAAGCCGTGCGGAAAGCCATCTCGATCGACAGAAGCAGATTCACCGGCTGCGTCACGTGATTCGCGAACTCAGCCAGCACATTCCGGAAGAAAAGCGCGCTACGCCGGAGGTTCAGGCGCTCCTCGGCTGGGGCTGTGGCACGACGATGCAAGTATTGGAACTCGACGCGCCGGCATTCGATAACGACGATTTGAACAGGGATATCGATTTTTCGTCGCATGGCATCGAGCGGCGCTGGGCCGTAGGGTATGAAGACACGATCCGCTTACTGGAGCGTGCACCCTGGCGCGAAACACTGGACCCTATGGAGGGCATCTCAGTCTTTCGAATGTCCTCCGTGGATAGCCAAAAGTAACTCGCGATCGGGCTCGCCGATGCGGTGCTCGTCGTCATGCACGCACCGATCGCGCTTGTTGTCGTGGGAGCGATCTAAGGCGCGTCCGTTGTGTCGGAAAGGCGGGCTGCTTCACGCCGGATCGCCTCGGCCTCAAGCGGTCGTTGAGTCTGGCTCAACAGTGCGCTCAGGTTGCCAAGTGTCCGCGCTTCATCCTGGCGGTATGCCGCCGGGGTCTCTCGCGACAGAGTCCGGTAAAGATCCAGCGCGTTCCGGTAAGCGTCTTCAGCCTCGCGTGGGCGCCCGCTGTGACTGAAGAGGACACCGAGATTGTTCAACGTCCGCGCTTCGTCCGGCTGGTAGACAGTCGGGGTTTCCCCCGCGAGCACACGATAGATCTGCAAGGCCTGCCGATAGGCTTGCTGCGCCTGCTCCGGCCGTTGCGTGGCGCGATAGAGCGCGCCAAGATTGGTCAGCGTGCGCGCCACATCGGCCCGATAGAGCGCTGGACTCTCCCGGGCAAGCTGCTGCCGGATCGTTAGCGCTTCCTTGTAAGCGTGCTCTGCTTCGCGGAGTTGCTGCATCGCGCTATAAAGATTCCCGAGATTGTTGAGCGTACGAGCAAGCGCCGGGCGGTAGGCTGCGGGATTGCTTCGCACGAGCGCCCGCTGGATGTGCAGCGCCTCGCGATACGCCTGCTCCGCATCGCTCTCCCGTTGAGTGGCGCCGTACAGAATGCCGAGGTCGTTGAGCGTCGTCGCCATATCGGGTTTGTAGGTCGCGGGGGCGCGATAGGCCGACGCACGATCGACGTCCAGCGCTTCGCGATAAGCATCCGCCGCTTCTTTCAGGCGCTGTGTATCGCGGTATAGGACGCCGAGGTTGTCGAATGTTTCTGCCACAGCGGGCCCGTAAGCCACCGGGTTCTGTTTCGCCAGTGCCCAATAGCTCTCCAGCGCCCGCAGATAGGCGGCCTCCGCTTCCCTGGGCCGTTGCAGCCCAACGTACAGGTTGCCAAGCTTGTCGAGCGTGCGCGCAATCTCGGGCTGGTAGGCGGCAGGCTTCTGCTGCGCAAGCAGCTGATAGCGCGACAACAGCGTGCGGTAAATCGGTTCCGCACGCTCAAATTCGCGTTGCTCCTGCAAAGTGTCGGCAAGCGCGGTCGCCATCCTGCTATCTTCCGGTTGCAACGCGCAGGCCTTTTCCAGATACGGCAGCGCATGCTGCGGCGCGAAGCGCAGCAATTCGATCTCGCCGGCCGCATACCAACGCGCCGCGAAAACCTGCGGGGTTTCCTGCGGAGTTTCCTGTTGCTCGGCAAGCAGCTGGGCCAGCAACTGTGACGCGCCGTCCAGATCAAAGCGCTCGAGCGCTTCGTCGATCTGCAATTCAAGAGGATCAGGACTCCGTGCGATCGAGGACCTGCGCAGCAGATCCTCGTAACGTGTGGCCCATTGCCGGGCTTCGGACGCGAGCGCTGCGTCGGGCTGCGCCCTGATTTGCTCGGCAAGGCGCTCGACTAGCGGCTCGACATTGGCGAACGCGGTATCCGTCTTGCCCCCAACGCGGTCCAATTCCGCATGTATCGCGCCCAGTATCACGTTGGTTGCGCTCGCGAGCGAGACGATCTGGGCTTCGGAAAGTTTGGCGCGGTTCACCACCCGGTTCAACCGAATGGTCAGACGATTGAGGGGCCGACCGGGAAGTCCGCAATCCGTCTGTACTTTGAGGCCGTGTCTGACATCGACCTCGGAGAACGCCGGAGCGCACGAACTCGCCGCGTCCGCAGCGAGGCATCCCACGGACAACACAACCATCGCCACGCCCGACGAAATCTTGCGCGTACTCATTTCCCGTCACGCCCGCCGTTCCATGGAAAGCAGTAACGTCCGGCAATGCAACTTGCTTCCACCTGCCCGCAGTCAGATCAGGCCCCCACCTGGATGCGGTTGACGACGCCATCGATAGCATCCATACACCAGGCGTCCTGTTCCGCCAGGCGTCTTTCCGCCTCCGTCGCCACCCAGCCTGCCAGCGTGATCCGGTGATTTTCCACATTGATGGTGATCTGCTCGGCGCGCACACGCCGATCTGTTTCGAGCACCAGGTGCAAAGCCTCGGAAATCTCTTCGTCGCCATCTGCTTCGGCGGGCACCAGCTCCAGCAGGTTCACCACGTCGCGGCAGCCACCGACCCACCAGGCAGTCACACTCGCGAGGCGCCTATGGGACAGGCTGCCCACCTGCCCCGTCAAGGTCACGACGCCGTCCTCGACCGTCACTTCGACGACGCCGCTGCCGTCGTTGCCCGCCTCGTCCATGGTGCCGTGCAGCACTTCCAGCTGGCCCTTGACGCGCGCACAGATCACGCAGTTGCGAAACTCCACCGTCTGCGCAAGCCGTTCGCAAAGATGCGTGCGTAACTCGCCATCACCGACCGGCGGGTTGGCGGTAACCCGCAGTTGGTCGACCAGACGCGTTCCGTCGCAGTGCATCTGGGTCAACTGAAGAAGGCGTTTCTTGGATGCGATATCCGGCACCTCGCCGGTCACGGTCAAGGCGCCACCGTCCAGGCTCATATGAATGGGATGATGGTGGAGCTTCAGGTGGGATTCGCGTTCGAAGGCCGCCATCACCTGCTTCAGGACCGTCTCGCTGCGTTGCATGATGTGCCTCGCGCAAAGGTTGGGTGGCGCAGTGCCCCTTATGCCGCACTGCGCAAGCCTTGCTGCACCCGACGGGCGCCAGTCAGCTCGGCGTGCCCGCCATGCGGCGGGCGAAGCGTGTCCGCTCGGCGCGGTCCATCAGATCAAGGAATTGATCGGTGTTCATGTGAATCAGCGCTTCGTGATCGCCGGCCTCGAAATAGACGTCCGGCTGACGGGCGAGGCTCTCGTCAAGATAGGTATACATGCCATAGGCCGTACACACGGGCGGAAGCGCTCCCACGTCGCAATCCTTGAACAGCTCCCGCAGATCGACCTCTTTGGCCAGCAGGAGGTGGCGCCCGGTCTGTGCCCAAAGCTCGGACAGCCGCACGGCGTAGGTCGATGGCAGCACCGCCGCCACATAGCCGTGTTCGTCTTCGAAAAGCACGGTTTTGGCGAGGCGATCGCCGGGAATATGCGCTGCCGCCGCGGTTTCGATGCTGGAATGGCTGTGCGGATGATGCACGATTTCGTACTGGGAGCCCTTGCTGCGCAGGCACTCCTCAAGAGTGGCAGACATTGACATGACGCACCTCCTCCAGAAGGAAGGAAACGGGAAACGGTTGCTCAAGATTCCTTAAGGATAGGTCGATTTGGTTTGCGTGTGCTAGCACGCAAACAACACATGCAGACGGCAGCGCCGTGACTGTGCCGGCGCGACGACGAAGGGAACGATCACCCGTATGGCACACGGGTCCATTTTCGCCAATAATGGCCCCACCTCCACTACCGGACGAGGGCGGCCATGTATTACAGCCCCGACGCCATCCGCACCATTGCCCTCGTCGGGCATGCCGGATGCGGCAAGACATCGCTTGTCGAAGCCCTGCTGCATCAGGGCGGCGCGTTACACGCGCCCGGCAGCGTCGAGCGTGGCAACACGGTCTGCGATTTCGACCCGCTCGAGCGCAAATATCACCACTCGCTGAGCTCCGCCGTCACCCACCTGCACTACCGCGATACCCGCATTTATCTGCTGGATACACCCGGCTACCCGGATTTTTCCGGCTTGTCGATCAGTGCCCTGGCAGCTGTGGAGACTGCCGCCATTGTCATCAATGCACAGACCGGTATCGAAATGACCACCCGGCGCATGATGGCGTGGGCGGAGAAACGCAAGCTCTGCAGAATGATCGTCGTGAACGGCATCGATGGCGAAAAGGTCGATCTTCCGGGGCTTCTGACGCAAATCCAGGAGGCCTTCGGCAAGGAATGCCTGCCTATCAACCTGCCGGCGCAAAGCGGCCGCCAGGTGGTGGATTGTTTTTTCAACCCTGCCGGCGACGCCGACTTTCTGTCTGTTGCCGCCGCGCACAATGCGCTAGTCGATCAAGTGGTCGAGATCGATCCCGCCTTGATGGAGCTCTACCTGGAACAGGGCGAGGCCATCAGCCCGGAGCAGTTGCACGAGCCCTTCGAACGGGCGCTGCGCGAAAGTCATCTGGTGCCGGTCTGCTTCACGTCGGCGGCCAACGGCGCCGGCATCGCGGAATTGCTCGACGTGTTCGTCCGGCTCCTGCCCAATCCCATGGAAGGCAACCCGCCCCTCTTCTACCGCGATGCCGGCGGCCGCCAGCAAGTCATGCGCGCCGAACCGGTCGCCGACAAGCATGTATTGGCCCATGCCTTCAAGATCGTCATGGACCCTTACATCGGCAAAATGGCGGTGTTTCGCATCCATCAGGGCACGATCAGGCGCGACAGTCAGCTGTATATCGGTGACGGGCGCCAGCCGTTCCGGGTCGCCCATCTGATGATGCTGCAGGGCAAAGAGCACATGGACGTCCCACAGGCCGGCCCAGGCGATATCTGCGCCACGGCCAAGGTCGACGAGATCGGCTTCGATGCCGTGCTGCACGACGCCCCCGAGGACGGCGACATCCACCTGACCCCGCTCGACTTCCCCACATCCATCTATGGCCTGGCCATCGAACCTGCGCGCCCGGGCAACGAGCAGCGCCTCTGGGAGGTTCTGCAAAAGCTGAGCGCGGAAGACCCTTGCCTGCGCATCGAACACCCGGTCAGCACCAACGAGACGGTGGTGCGAGGTCTGGGCGAGTTGCACCTGCGCGTCATGCTGGAGCGGCTATCCGAACAGTACAAGCTCGAGGTCGTGACCCGGCCGCCGAAGATCGCCTATCGGGAAACCATCGGCGGCAAGGCCGAGGGGCATTGCCGTCACAAGAAGCAAACCGGCGGTGCCGGACAATTCGGCGAAGTGATGCTGCGGGTGGAGCCACTGCCGCGCGGCACGGGCTTCGAGTTCGTCGACGCCGTCAAGGGCGGCGCCATTCCCGGCCAGTTCATTCCCGCCGTGGAGAAAGGCATTCTGCAGGTCATCGACAGCGGACCGCTTGCCGGCTTCCCGATGCAGGACGTGCGCGTCACCGTGTTCGACGGCAAGAGCCATCCCGTCGACTCGAAGGAGGTGGCATTCGTCTCCGCCGGGCGCAAGGCTTTCATCGATGCGGTGCTGAAAGCCCAGCCCATTCTGCTCGAGCCCATCGTGGACATCGAGGTGATGACGCCGGAAGCCGCGATGGGCGACATCATCGGCGACCTGTCCGCCAAGCGCGGCCAGGTGCATGGCACACGCACGGCCGCCGGCAACGCCGTGGTCGTTGCGGGGCAGGTGCCGCTGTCCGAACTCAACGACTATCAGTCGCGTCTGAACGCCATCGCCGGCGGCCACGGCAACTACAGCATCCAGCTCAGCCACTACGATCCGGTGTCCCCCGCGCAGCAGGAGCGGATGGCGTCGCAGCACAAAAAACAGGGCGACAGCGCGGCGCCATGAGTGGCCTGCCGGATACGCGCACCGCTATCGTGCCGTCTGCAGATCCGCCATCGTCGCGGCCAGAAAACGCGCCGCCTCACCGCCCGTGACGACCCGATGGTCGAATGTCAGACTGAGCGGCAAGATCCGATGCACGGCGGGCACGCCGGCTACCGCCACGACCTGCTCGTGAATGCGCCCGGCCCCGAGAATCGCGACCGTGGGCGGCACAACGATGGGCGCCGCATATTTACCGGCGATCATGCCGAAATTCGACAGTGTGATCGTATTGCCGCGCAGTTCTTCCGGCGGAATCTTGCGCGCCCGGATGTCGGCACGCATACGGTCCAGCCCGCCACGCAGATCGGCCGGGTCGCGCAACGCGACGTTGCGCAACACCGGGACGAAGAGGCCATCCGGCAGATCGACGGCGATGCCAAGATCGATTTTCTCCAGCACGTGGCGCCGTCCCGTGTGTCCGTCGAACCATGCGTTGAGCCCCGGTTCGGCGCGGCATCCCGCCACCAGCGCGCGGATCAGCCGGATCGTGACATCGGAATCGGGCGGCCACGCATGAATGTCGGCATCGTCGATGACGGTGGCCGCCGCCACTTCGCTCTGCGCGCGCGCCATGTTCTGCGCCATCGCGCGCCGCACGCCGCGCAGCACTTCGGGCGGCCCGAGCTCGGCGAGGACTTTCGCGACACGCTGCACGTCTGCCGCCGTGATGACACCCTCTGGCCCCGATGGCGTCACCAACGCCAGATCGACATCCAGCTTGCGCGCGAGCGCCCGCGCCGCCGGGATTGCCTTGATCACGCCAGCGCCAGCGCCAGCACCCGCGCCCATGCCGCTGCCAGGCGCCGCCGGTGCTTCCCGCACAACGTGCTGGCCGACCTCCATATGGCCGACCACGGTGCCGGCATCGGCTTCGTCGCCCCCTCCTTCGAATGCGGCGAGCGGTGCCCCCAGATGCACGACGTCGCCCGGCTGGCCGAACAGCTTCGCGATGCGGCCGGACTGAGGCGATGGAATCTCGACGATCGCTTTCGCCGTTTCAACCGATAGCAGCGGTTGATCCGCGCGAATCTCGTCGCCGCTCCTGACGTGCCACTCGACGATCTCCGCTTCCTGCAAGCCTTCGCCGAGATCGGGCAGTTTGAAGACTTTCATGGCTTCACGAGGCCTCCAGAGCCTGCCTGACCGCGGCGACGATGCGCTCCGTGGCTGGCATATATTGATTTTCGAGTCTGTACAGCGGCACCACCACGTCATATCCGGTGACGCGCTGCACCGGCGCGAGCAGCGAGTACAGTCCGCGCTCCGCGACATTGGCTGCTATTTCCGCGCCCACCCCTCCGGTGCGCGAACCCTCATGCACGATCACACAGCGTCCAGTTTTCGCCACCGACGCGAGAATGGTGTTCATGTCGAGCGGTTTGAGCGTCGCCACGTCGATCACCTCGGCCATCACGCCTTCCTGCGCGAGCAGATCGGCCGCGGCCTGCACGTCCTGCACCGCGCCGCCCCAACTCACCAACGTGACGTCGGACCCATCGCGCAGCGTGAAGCAACTGTCGAGCGGCAACGCTTCGCCGTTATCCTCCACCGGTTGCTTGAAGAGCCGGTAGAGTCGCGTCGGTTCGAAAAAGATCACCGGGTCCGGGTCGCGGATTGACGCGAGCAGCAAACCGTATGCACGTGCCGGCGAAGACGGCGTCACGACACGCAATCCGGGGATGTGGGTAAACAACGCCTCAGGACTTTCGGAATGATGCTCCGGCGCGTGGATCCCCGCGCCGGACGGCGCCCGGATCACGAGCGGACACGTCAGCCGTCCGCGGGTTCGATGCCGAAGACGCGACGCGTGATTCAGAACGTGGTCGATGGCCGGATAGATGAACCCGCTGAACTGGATCTCCACGACCGGCTTCAGGCCCATCGCCGCCATGCCGATCGCGGTGCCGGCGATCGCCGTTTCAGCCAACGGCGTATCGATCACCCGCTCTGCGCCGAATCGCGCCTGCAACCCAACCGTCGCGCGGAACACGCCGCCATTCACGCCGATATCCTCGCCGAGCAGCACGACGGCTGGGTCGTGCGCCAGTTCGTAGGCGAGCGCCTGATTGAGCGCCTCGACCATGTTGAGGTCAGCCATGGCGGTTCCCCGCAGGGGGCGCGAATTGCTGCGCCATCGCCAATTGTTCACGCATCGCCAACGGCAAGGTCTCGTACAGATGATCGAACATGGCGGATGTGTCCGGTGGTGGCACCCCGAGATACGCGTCGACGGCCTGCTCGACCTGGGCAAGACACGCGCGGCCGAGTTGCTCGTCCTGCGCCTTGTCCCAGACGTTCATGTGCATCAGGTAGGTGCGCAGGCGCAGCAACGGTTCATATTCCCATTGCTTGCCAAGGACCTCGGAGTCGCGATAACGCGTCGCGTCATCGGCTGTCGTGTGATCGCCAAGGCGATAGCTGAGCGCTTCTATCAGCGTCGGGCCATCGCCGCGGCGCGCTTTGGCGAGCGCCGCGTGCACCACCTGATGCACCGCGATCACATCGTTGCCGTCGACCTGCAGCCCATCGATTCCTGCTGCGATCGCCTTTTGCGCGAGCGTTTGCGCGGCGCTCTGGCGGCTGCGCGGCACCGAGATCGCCCACTGGTTGTTATTGACCACGAGGACAAGCGGCGCCTGCCAGACGCCGGCCATGTTCATTGCTTCGTAGAAGTCGCCTTTGGACGTGCCGCCGTCGCCGAGTATCGCCACCGCGACGCGCGGCTCGTGACGCAGCAGGAACGCGTAGGCCGCGCCAGCCGCATGGCATACCTGCGTGCCGATCGGCACACAGTTCGGGAAATCGTCGCGAGGCACGCTGAAGTCGCTGCCGCGTTCGTCGCCGCCCCAATACAGCAGACTTTCCGTCATTGTGACGCCGCGCAGCAATTGCGCGGCGTGATCGCGATAGGACGGAAACAGCACGTCGTCGGTCTGCATCGCGCTGGCGACGCCGACGCCAATGGCCTCCTGTCCAACCGACGACGCGAAAGTGCCGAGCTTGCCGGTACGCTGCAGTGCGACGGCCTTCGTGTCGAACGCCCGTGTCAGCACCATCGCGCGATAGAGCGGAAGCAGCGCGGCCGGGTCCCGCGCAAACGCAGGCAACGGCTGAGCAGGCTCGCCGCCAGGGCCAAGATATTGCGTGTAGCCGATATGAAAACTGGCAGCCGTGGTCATGACCGCCCTCCATGTTCATTCAGATATCGTATACGCGCCGGGGTTCGCGCGCATGAGCGCTACCGCACGAACGCTGCTGTGCATTCGCGCAAACTTTGCCGCGCGCGGTTTACCCGAACTAGCGCGACGTCGGCAGTGCCTCGAAAAAGGCGGCCGCATAGTCGATAAATGCGCGCACCTTGGCAGGCAGCAGTGTCCGGCTGCTGTAAGCGAGCCGAATTTCGATGCAGTCGTCGACGAGTTGGAAATCGGTGAGCAGCCGGACGAGCTTTCCGGAAGCCAATTCATTGGCTACAAGGTCTTCGGGCACGACACCGATTCCGAAACCCTGCAGCACCATTCCCCGGTTGAAAGCGGGGCTGTTCGACGAAATATCGAGACAACGCGGTACGCTCAGCTCTTTCTCGCCGTTCCGAAAGTCGATGCTGACGCGACGAATCGATGGCGACATCAGCACAAAATGGTGATTGGCCAAATCAGATGGGTGTCGCGGTATTGACGAGGTTTGCAGATACTCCGGCGTCGCGACGATGACAACCGGAATTCGCTCGAGCAGGCGTACGACGGTCGTCTCGCTCGTCACCATGTACGGAACGACGATGCCAAGGTCATACCCGTCGGCAACCAGGTCAACGGGCCGCTCCGTCAGTGTCACATCGAGCGCGACTTTCGGATGGGCCCGCTTGAATCCGGCAATCAAGGGAACCAGCCGGCTGATTGTCGCCGTCGTATGGGCGACTAGCCGCAAGACGCCGCCCGCTTCCCGCGTCTGGTTTGCTACGTCCGCCTCGAGTGCATCCAGATCGTCCAGGACACGCACGCAGCCTTCGTAGAATCGCTCCGCGGCTTCGGTGAGCGAGAGCTGTCGCGTGGTCCGGTTTAACAGCCGGCATCCCATCCGCTGCTCCAGCCCCGTGATGGCCCGCGACACCGCCGGCCGGGTCAGGCCATGCCTGTCCGCCGCCCGTGCGAAACTTTTCAATTCGACCACCGACCGGAAAACGCGCAGGCTTTCGACATATTCCATGACGAGATCTCTTCGCTAAACGGCAACAAAGGGTGGCTGGAATGCCGGATCGGAGCTACCGGATATTCCAGTCTCGGACCACGTCTCCAACCGTATTTCCGCGGACAAGCAACTCGTAATCCAGCGATAGACAGCAGTCTAGCAGTCGCTCCGGCCTTCCCGGCACAGCATCACACTCACCCGGCGGCGGCCATAATTCACGCGTGACCTCCGTGATGCGCATGACGATCGCGTTCAAGTCACGCGCGATCGACTGATATCCATACACCGAGTGCGACAATTTCAGTACCTTGCAGGCCTGCCGCTGGCTCGCGCCAAAACGCTGGATCAGATCCGCCGCGCGTTCACGCAGCCGGGAAGCGAGTCGCGGACGGTCGCTTCAATGGAATAGGACCTTCTCTTCGGACTTTGACCTTTCCAGCTGCACGGCTGTAGACCAGCGAGTGCGCGAATGGCCAGCAACGGTTCCCTGTCATTGCGGATTGCCCTTCTCACGGTTTGTCAGCGGCGACAGCGCGTCGAAGCGACCCTGCCGATTTCCATTCCAGGCGGAAATTGCCTCGGCGAGGTCCTGGGTGTCGAATATGGCGCTCTGGAGCAATGCCATATGTCGCAGAGATTCGGACGTACTATGATCGCGCGCGAAGTTGATCGCAGTCTTGCACCCGGCAACGGCCAGCGGGGACTTCGACGCGATGGTTCCGGCCAGCTCCATCGCGTGTCGGAGCAGCGCCTCGGCATCGGGCAACACGGCATTCACCAGGCCGACTGCCAATGCACGCTCGGCGCTCAATCGCTCACTGGTGTACGCCATCTGGCGAGCCACGCCTACGGGAATGATCTTCGGCAGGCGCTGGAGCACACCGAGGTCAGCCGTCATGCCGATCTGCGTTTCCTGCAGTGCGAAGAATGCGTCGGCCGTGCAAGTGCGAATGTCGCAGGCGACGGCCAGATCGAGGCCCCCGCCGATGCAGCCGCCCTGAATTGCGCAGATGACTGGAAACCGGACCTGATCGAGCGTATCGAAGCAGTCCATCAGATTTCGCAACGCGTGCTGGAAGCCCAACCGGGCCCGTGGACTACTGTTGTCAAACACATCCGTCATACCGGTGAACACGTCGAGCGCCATCCCGGCAGAGAAATGCTTTCCGGTGGAACTGATGACGAGGGCCCGGGTGTCACCCGCGCCATCCAGCGCCAGCACGGCGTCGCGCAACGCGGTAAAGAAGGACGGCCCCATCGTATTGAGCCGGTCGGGACGGTTCAGCTGGAGCTGTGCGATGCCGGATTCGTTGCTGATCTGAAAGTATTCGTTATGCATCAATAGCCTCAAAAAGTCTGTGCACACCATCGCACAGGCTCACCAAGCCGAGTGCGAGGGCGTCCGCCCGCAGCGGCAATGATCTGCCGTCGCACACCGAAAGCGTGCGGATGTACGCGCTGACCTGGTTTCCCTTGGCGCGCTTGACGTCGATGGGATTGACCGACGTCGCCTCGACCCGGACCAGAACCTCGCCTTTTCCCGGTCGGGGCATCGCGGTCGTTCGTGTCTCCAGTTGGACAGGGTCCGCCGGTCTCCGGCAAAGCAGCTTCGTTGCGGTGCTCATGATCACGCGACTCCCACGCCGTTTGTCGACTGGACGAGCCTGAACTCGCCCAGGTAAACGCTTTCGTCCAGTTCGCAATTGCGCCAGGCGTTGCCGAGGTCATGACGGATCTCGACCCGGTAGAGGCCGCTTCCCTTGGCAAGGCCACCGAACCGGAAATCGCCGAAGCCGTCCGAGACAGTTTCGCCCACCTTCTGATTGCCGACGTACAGGGCGACGACCGCATTCGTGACGCACTCCACCACTTCCCCCATCTGCGCGCTGACACTTCCCCCGATGAAGCAGGTTTCCCAGCGCTCCAAGTCGCTGTACCACACGCGTGGCTTCGTGCCGAGGTTGGGCCGCAATACCTTGAGCCCCTCGCGCCGGGCCTTCTCGGCCATCGCTGCGTCATCCAGCTTGACCGTCTCGAAGACATCGGTGGGACAGGACTGCTGGCAACGCGGCCGGGGCCAACCCTGATCGAGCAGATGGGCATCGAAGATCCAGGTCTGCGGCACTTGCAACTCTTCATTCCAGACGATCGCCTTGTACGGGCACGACTTCACGATGTCTTTCCGGCCCCGCGCCTTGTCCGGGTCGATGATGACGATGCCATCGGCGCGCTTGCGAATGGCGCTGCCTCCCACACGCATGCACGGCGCGTCGTCGCAATGGTTGCACATGACCGGCAGATACGTGGTCTCGACCATATGCGAGTCGCCCTGGACACGGCGCAGGATGCGAACGGGGCTGTCGGCGTTGGGCGACGCGGGCGCGGCATAACCGGGGAAGTCGTTGCCGACGTGCTCGTCCCGCGCGGCAATGACGCAGTTCTGACAGTTCTCGCAACGCCCGACTTTGATAACCAGATTCCACTTGCTCATTCCATGTTCCTCACGCCGCGCGACCGAGCTTGAACGCCTCGGCACTTCTCCACTTTTCGACCTGCACCAGGCAGGAGTTGGGGCTCATGCTGCTGGTGCCGGCGGTTTGAGGCCGGTCAGGGGTCAGCATGTTCATGCAACCGCCGATTTCGACGCGTTCGCCTTCGATTTCAATCAGTTTGAATTCGGCGCTCGCCTCATACGACTTGACCACTCCCGCGTAGACCAGCGGCGAGACGTCGGCTGCGCAGATCACCGCGCCCCGGTCGTTGTAAACCTTCACGAGGTCGCGATGGGCAATGCCCCGCACGGTCGCATCTTCCCGACTAAGCCTCAGCAGCCAGAAGCGGTGGCCGCCGATCAGCGCGCGATGGTCCTCGATGCTGTTAACAGAGGAATTCTTGCCGTCGCAATGGGTATGGAAGCTGTAACGGCTGTGAGTGGCAATCAACTGCAGCGGATAACGCTGAGCCAGGTCCGAGCGCAGCCCCTCCCAGGAGGGGATATATCGGTTGAGCGGCGGCCGCTCGGGATTGTCCGCAGTATGCCGCTTCAGCAACTCCGGCACGAACTCCAGCTTGCCGCTCGGCGTCTGCAGTCCTGTGCCAAATTTTTCGGCGAACTGGGACGGCAGCGGATGTGGTTCCTGAACGTCTTTCCGCCGGCCCTCCGCGAACCAACGCATGTCCACCGGATGGCGCAACTCAGGCTTTTCGGATGGCACGACAAAATAGCCTTTACGGCAAAACTCACGCCACGAGATGTGATCGGGCAGATCCGACGAGTCGAAGACCCGCTTGACCCAGTCAAGCTCGCTGCATCCCTCGGTAAACACCCCGCCCAAGCCCAGCCTGGTCATGATCGCGGTGAAGATGTCGTAGTCGGAACGGGACTCGCCCAAAGGTTCGATGCACTTGTGCTGCAGCGTCATCACGCGATGATTGACCGTGCCATACCCATGGTGGGCGTAGCCGCCGGAATTCGACCATTCGCCGATGTCCCAGCGCTCCAGCGAAGTGCATGCAGGCAGGATGATGTCCGCAAACTGGGCCTCGCCTTCCATCCAGATCGACTGGTTGACCACGAACTCGATGCTGGGGTGCCGGTAGGCGTCGGCCCAGCGTCCGGAATTCGTCACCGTGCTGAAGGCGGACCCGCCGTAACGATAGATCATGTGGATCGGCGAATACCCGGGCATGGGGTAGCTGAACGGCGCGAACTGGGCTTCCTGCGAGATGCCGTCCCAGAGGTAGCCCGTGGCATGGCCGTTGATGATGGCGTCGGGCAGTTGCTGGCGCGGGACCATTTGCTTGACCGGATTCATGGTCAGGATGTGCGGCATGCGCTGGTAATTGTTCACCGCATTTGCGGTCCACGCCAGGTCGCCGGAAATACCGCCGTCCGCGTAGCCGGGGAAATAGAAATGGAGATCATGGGGGACACCGACTTCAAGGCAGCCGAAATTGACCCCCGGCTTACCCCAGCCCTGCATCGCCATCATCATGATCATGCAGCGCGCCCATTGTGCTCCAGTCGCGCCGCGGCCCGCGCCACCGAATCCCGCGCCGGTCATCCCAACGGCCAGATGGACCTTCCTGTTCCCCCATCGGCGCGCAAGCGCGCGAGCGTCCTTGGCCGGCACGCCGGTCTCGCTCTCCTGCCACTCGGGAGTCTTGGGAACGCCGTCGGTTTCGCCGAGAAGATAGGCCCTCCACTCGTCGAATCCGGTCGTGCGGGCGGCGATGTAATCCTTGTCGTACAGGTCCTCCACGGCCCACACATACATGATGGCGGTGGCGAGCGCAGCGTCGGTTTGCGGTCGAACCGGAATCCAGCGCCCGCCCAGCAATTGGGCAGTGGGGTTGCAGTGCGGGTCGATATGAACGAACTCGATGCCGAGTTCCTTGGCCCACAGGCGCCGCGGCGTCCCCTCGAATCCCGCATAGGCCCCGTTGGTGCTTTCGGGGTCGCAGGACCAGAAGACGATCATGTCGGACTCCTTGAGGCAATCCTCGACGCCGCCGTAGCCGGACGGCACGCCGATGCGCATTGAGTTGCCGAAATGATGCATGGCGCCCCAGTACCAGCCTTCCCAGCTGTCTGGATTTGCAGCGACTCGGGTGAAGCCGATCAGGTTGGCAAAGCGCGTCAGCGCGCTGAGGTAGTAGCCCACATTGCCCCACTGGTGGTGGGACGACAGGGGAAAGGTAATGGAACCAGGACCGTGAACACGCTTCTGCCGGTTGATTTCCCTGGTGAGAATATCCAGGGCCTCGTCCCAGCTGATGCGCACATAGCCAGACTTACCCCGGTTCTGGGGATTGCGTTCACCGTCAGGGTCGAAATCGACCCGCTTCATGGGATGAAGGATGCGCTTGTCGGAGTAAACGAGCGACTTGAGCGTCAAGGCATGGGGCGCGACCAATCCACGCCGTGGCGGGCTGAAGCGGCGTCCGCGCGCCTCGATCACGTAACTTGGCGCATCCGTGCTGTCCAGATCGATGGGTGTCACCCGAACGACGCGACCATCCTTGACGTAGACGAACAGCGGGCCGCCGTTGGTGCAGGTAGTGTAGCGGCGGGTGCCATCGCGCATGGGTGTGCCCATCGGCAGGCCGACGGTCTGCATCATGCTCAGGGTTTGCAACAGCCACACCAGGAGTTCGTCCTCGCCCTCAGTGACCACCTTGAAGTTCTTGGCGGCATGGATGATTTCGCCCTGATCCGGCTTGGGCGAAAGGAACTTCAGGGCGGTGGCCACATCCTTGAAGGCCATGCGCACGTCGGGCCGCCGATGCCTGCCGGCGCGCGACCGAACGCGCCCGTTCCTGAACGTGATGACACGGCCGATGCTTTCATCCGCGAGTCCGATCCAGGCGACGAGATCGCGCTCCTTCAGGCGATCACGATAGGCGGGAAAGCGGCGTGCCGTCATGTCAAGGACCTTGGGCAAGGCAAAAAGAATGGTCTTGAGGACCTGTCGTTTCATTATTCAATCCAAAGAGAAGCTTTGCTGCGCAAGCGGTGACATGACGGCATGACCGACCGTTTCCCCGAGCGTGTGAGCAGCCCAAACGAGCATGGTCATGTCGGCTGTGGGTCAGAGACCCGGCATCGCCGGGCTCCTTTGCAGCAGCGTGTGTCGCAATATGTGTAATCGACCGTGAGGTCGCGGCCCGCAGTCAGGTCCGGGTGGCGAAAAAATAACTTCCGTGTCTTCGATGAGCGTTCAAACCCCTCGATTGGCGCATCGACGACCTGTACGCGCTAGAAGGTATAGGCGACGTTCAGGAAGACGTTAAGGGGATTGAGTCGGAGCGTCGATTTGGAAACGATCTGCGTTCCCGTTGCGGTCTGCCCGTATAACGTAAGGTGGGTCTTCACCGGAACGTAGCCGAGAGAGGTTCCGACCGACCAGTGTTTTGTAATCGCGTAATTTGCCCCGACCTCGAATACAGGATTCCACGATGAACTGAGTGTCGCACGTGCCGAGCCGCCTGGACCAAGGCTATCAGTGACAAACTGGCTATTGGTTGTCCGAACCTGGGTGAACCACGTATAGTTCACGCCGAGCCCTATGAACGGACGGAATTTCGATTCGGCTGAAAACAGGTGGTATCGAAGTTCGATGGCGGGCGGCATCGGCTTTGTCGTGCCGAGGTTGCCATACTTATGTAGCGTCCCGTCGCCAACC
The DNA here is from genome assembly GCF_001634365.1 of Paraburkholderia phytofirmans OLGA172. Classification (NCBI taxonomy): domain Bacteria; kingdom Pseudomonadati; phylum Pseudomonadota; class Betaproteobacteria; order Burkholderiales; family Burkholderiaceae; genus Paraburkholderia; species Paraburkholderia phytofirmans. Next base: position 1,808,746 of record NZ_CP014578.1, on the reverse strand, counting down.
AGATTCACCTTCATCGGTAGTCCAAAAAGCATGGCGACACCAATGTTGTCCGTGACGTAGTACTCGGTGGTAATTCCCACCGTATCCGTTGAGCTCGCATGCGCTCCGCTACCAGATAGCTGCTGATTCACCGCCACGCCGCCAATGCTTTCCACGGTTAGTGGCGTTGCGTCGCCCTGTGGTGCAATGTGAAGCCATCCTGTCGCCAGCGTTATGCTTCCGGCTGACTGCGCATTGGCATTGTCGATAAGCGCAGCCGAGCAGATGCAAGCCGCCATACCGACCGAAGTAATCGCGCGTTTGTAATTCCTCAAGTCTCTTCTCCTGTCTCTCTGTCTGGAAATTTTTATGAATCAGTGGTGTTGCCGTTGGATTCGTTCAATTGATTGTTTTTCCTTCCTCCGTATTGCCACAATGTCGCATCCTCCGATCGCCCTGCACGCCTAGTAAGCGTGCATGGCCAGGCGTTCCGTCTCAGGCGGGAACACGCACCACGTGCCGTCGCGGTGCCGGAAGAAAAAGAATCCGAGCGGGCCTCCCGGTAGCAGTAGCTCGATACGCACGCACGGCCTCTGATTCGAGCGCGCGCGGCTGAATCGGGTAACTCGAATCGGCGTCGAAGAAGTCGGTCCGAGCCATTTTTCAACCTGCGAACGCAAAGACCTTTCTGATGCAACACTCATCCTCTTTCCCTCCAAACCATTAGGCGTTCTAATCTATAGACACCGGCAGGCATTTGAACCGCGGCATCGCGGCGCGTACACCGGATTAACCTTTAGTCCGGGCGTGACCCAACGCGCCCCGTTGATGTCGTGGCTCGTTTCACGTTGGGCTGCCCTGCGTATCTGTCGCTGTTGCGTCTGTCCCCGTCGGTTGCTCCGCCCGTGACGGCCTCGCGACGACCGAGATCGAAAATGCGAACGGAAAGCGCCCGAGCGCGGAAGTCGCCAGTGCCTCGAACGCGGGGTCGGCAAGTTCGACGTGGAGTAACAATCCGCGCGAGGTGTCGTCAACAAGGCTAACGGCTGCATGCTCAACGCCAGCCTCCACGAGTGCCGACCGTAGGGCGTCTGTCGTTTCGGACCGTTTCAGCGCCGGCTTAAAGATCTTGCCCACACCCGTCAGCGGCATCGCGTCTACGATCCGTATCCCCTTTGGCAACGCGGCGCGTTCGTTGATCTCGCGACGCAGAAACTCGGCCAGTTCCTCTTCGGTTGCCGTTGTGCCCGGCTTTAGCTGGACATAGGCAACCGGCAACTCGCCCGCGTGCATATCGGGGCGCCCCACAGCTGCAGCAATCTGGACTGCGGGATGGCGATGCAGTGGTTCTTCGATTGCCGCAGGGTCGATGTTGTGTCCGCCCCGGATAATCAGCTCCTTCTTCCGGCCGGTGAGCCAGAAGTAGCCGTCGTGGTCGCAGCGTCCAAGATCTCCGGTATTGAGCCAGCGCCCGCCGTCGCTGCCTTCCATCCAGATGCCGCTGTTCTGCTCCGGCCGGGTATAGCCAGCGAACACGTTTGGCCCGGAAATAACCAATTGGCCGACCTCATCCGCGACGCAGTCCCGTACATACCGGCCGCTTTCATCGACCACCACAGCTTTCATTGCCTGACCAGGCAGACGGAGACCAATCGAACCGACCTTGCGCTCGCCAAGCGGTGGGTTAACACTGCTAACGCAAGTCCCTTCCGTGAGGCCGTAGCCCTCGAGGATTCTGATTCCTGTACGATCCTGGAACGTGCGAAGTAATTCCACCGGCATGGGGGCGGCGCCGCACAGGCCATACTCGAGAGAACTGATATCGCGCTCGCCAACCGGAACGTCCAGCAGCGATCCGTAGAGTGTCGGAACACCGCTGAAGAAATTGATGCGGTAATGCTCGACAATTTCCCAGAAACGTTTTACAACGCCCTCGCCCCGATAACCTTGTGGTGTGCCGAGCACGACGTGGGCACCACGCGAGAACGCCAGCAGACCTGTCACGATCACGGCGTTGACGTGGAAAAGCGGCAGTCCGCAAAAAATCGTTTTCCCCGGACCAATGCTTTCGCCGAAGAATTGACCCGCGTTCCACGCATTGGCCACCTCGTTGCCGTGCTGGCGAATCGCAATCTTCGGCAGTCCGGTGGTGCCGCCCGTGCAGAAGAAGGACGACACATCATCAATACTCATCCGACGCGTGCTGCTGAGCGCTACCCCCGACTCTTTCGCGATTGCAGTGCTGAAATCGTGGATGCCAACATGCGCAGGAACGGCACTGTGAATGCCGCCAGGTCCATGCAGTTTTGAACACTCGCCGCGTTGGAGCATCCGGGCCTCGAAGCCTTTTTCACCCGGCACGCGGTCGGCCGGATTCACGAGCACGAGATGCTGCAGGCAAGGGACCTTGCGCAGCACCGATTGCACCTTCTGCCAAAGGTCGGTTCCGGGAAACGGCGCCAGGGTGACGAGCACGCTCGCACCTGAGGCGTTGAGCAATTCGCCGATGGCTTCGCCTTCAAGCAGCGGATTGATCGCGCAGACAATCCCGGCGGCTTCCCCGCCCCAGATCACAAAGTGCGTTTCAGGGAGGTTGGGCAGAACGTACGCGACCACCGAGTCGCGCTGTACCCCCAGGTGCGAAAACATATTCGCGGTTCGCGTGACATCACGCACGAGTTCGCTATACGTCCAGCACTCAGCGTTCCGATGGTCGTCGGCCGTTGCAAAGAACGAAAGCGCGGGTGCCATTGGATTGATGGCTGCGCCCCGACAGATCATCTCGTAGGTACTCGACGGAAGATCCGCCGGTTGTCCCTGCGTTTCGATGGCAAGGACATCGTCTATATTTGCGACGCCTTTCATGCCGCCTCTTCTACAACGACGTTATGCTGTACGCCCAGATTGATCGAGCGGTCATTGCTGACGATATGCGCCTCCACGATGTCACCCACGCGCAGGTACTGTGGCCTTTCCTCCTGCATCTTCAGGAACAGACGCCATTTTTCCGCTTCAGGCAGCTGCGCCGCGGCGCGCATCTTTTCCGGTGACGGAATGCTCAGGGCACAACCGGAGGGCGTGCCGGTGGCGAGCAGGTCCCCGGCGCGCAGGTCGTGTACGCCTGAAAGCTCTGTTAAGGTCTCTGCCGGGCCGTAGACGAGGCCCGCCGTGGAGTCATTCTGGCGGACAGCTCCGTTCACCGTCAGCGTCAGCACGAGCTCCTTCAGCTTTGAAATATCCCGTTTCTCCAGGAGGCACAGGTAAGGGCCGACAGGGCCGAAAGTGCGATAGCTCTTGCCCTTGTAGAACTGCATTTGCGGAATCTGGATGTCGCGCGCGGAATAGTCGTTGACGATCACGGCGCCGGCGATGTAGTCATGCAGGTTTTCCTCAGTGACCGTTTCGCGCGACGTAATGTTGCGTTTGAGGACGAGACCGAGTTCGATCTCGTAGTCAAGGAACTGCACTTCGTTTGGCTTAACCACGGGCGAGTCGGCCGCAACGATGCAGCTCGTCGCCTTCGTGAAGATCATGTTGAATTTCTTCACATCCGGGTCCATTCCGGACTCGATCATATGCTGGCGATAATTCGCGCCCTGGCAGATGAACTGCTGATTGACGGTCACGGGCGACAACCATTGCACCTCCGATTCGAGAATCGTGGGACCGCTTAGCACCAGCAGCCGTTCGACCGGGTTGGCCTCGATAAACTCGGAGGTCGACTTGAACTCGCCAGGAATCGGCGTGATAGCGCCATTAGCGACCACGCCCCACTGGGCGCGGTCTTGATGCAAATAATGCAGAACGTGAAGTGCCATTTATCGATCTCCGGATTCCATGGAAGGGGTTGGTTCAGGCAAAAAGCTTTGCCAGCGTCCGCAGCTTGCTCAGCGTCAGATCGGGGCTGCGGCGCAGGTTCCTGAAGAGCGTCACGATGCTCACGGGCGTGAATTTGGGCTTTGTGAAGCTGCGCGGCATTGTCGGTCCCCATTGCGCCATCGCCTCACGGCTCACGGCATGGACACCGGTCGGCGCATCAGCCGTAAAGAGATCACCGTCGCAATAGTGCTCATGCTTGTCGCCACACGGGTCTTGCCAGTAGTCGAAGATCTGACTGCCCAGAATATGGCGGCCGATCCCCCATGCGTGCGTCCAGCCCTTCTCGCGCAGGACGCGCTGGCCCATGCCGACCGCATCGGCGTCAACGACTTCGTAGGCGCTATGGCTGTAGGTAGGCAGGAAGCCTTGCGCAAGAGCGAGGGTATGGTGATCGGCCGGCTTGTCACCCAGATCGAGCCGCATGAACGCGACGACGGGTGAGCCATCGGGAAGCACCTGCACATCGCTCGGGATGAAGCCGAAATGCTGCGTATACCATGCGCACGTTTCCTGATAATCGGCGAGTTCGAGCACGACATGCCCGAGCCGGATAACTTCGGGCGCGCACTCGGGCGGTCGCTGCGTCCCGTTAATCCGGACGGCCGCATCCACGGAGTTGAACGGCAATGGCGGCCGGTGGGATAGCGTCGAAACTGGCGCCTGGCCGCATATTGCATCGACGCGAAAGCCGGAGGGGTCGGTCAACCGTACGGAATAGCCGCCGCCGGGCAAGGGCGACCGCTCGACCTCGGAGGCGCCAGGCACTTTTGCAAGTGCATCAAGATCGGCCCTGTTGTCGACCTGTAGCCCGAAACCAACGAACCGGGATTTCGGCGCCTTTCGGACGACATAGCAGAAATGCGAAGCGCCGGTTCCCCGCAGAAGCAATAGCGCTTCACTGCGCGATACGGTCAGTAGCCCGAAATCATTGAGAAACTGCTCGGCTTTCCCGAGGTCCTGCCGGTCGAATATCAGATAGGCTAATGCCGACGCTTTCGTCGTGGGATCGGGGTGGCGAGCCGGCTGTGCAGTGGTCAGGTTCATAACGGATAAGAAATCAGGCGGTTCGAATAGCGGATTCGACTTCCGGTGTCGGCGCGCTCACGGGACTACCCAGCAAGGCAAGACTCTCGCGCACGATACGGTTTGCTTCGGTGGCCGGGCCGTCGTGGACGATTGTCTTGTCGGGCCGGACTACGGCAGCCCACCCGGCGGGCACCAGCCCGGGAAGAAATACGCCTTCGAGGTCTTCCCAGCTATCGCGCGGGGCAAGATGCAGCCGTTGCCCCCGATGTGCAATCTGGACAACGCGGCCGCCGGCACGCGCAAACGTTGCGGCCGTCACGTGCTCGAGCGCAGCCGCCGCATCCACGCCAAACCCGATCAGCGTGAGGCCCTGCCCGAGCACGTCGTCGCTCAGACGCGTGGAGCCATCCGAACCTCTCACCCAGCCTTGCGCGATGACCGCGCCACGAACAAGCTTCGTCGAAGAGCGACCCTTGACGAACAGCCCGTCGCGGAACGCATTCTTCGGCTTGATCTGCAGTTCTTCGAATTGCACGCGCAGGCGCGGCACCAGTCTCGACAGACGCATCAGCCCGTGAGTCAATAGTGCGACGACACCACTTCGGGGCATGACGAGCTTGGCCATGAACTTCGCCAGGTTGATCATCGCCTTCGCGTGGGGGCGCCGCTCCTGGTCATAGGTATCGAGAATCCTTGGGTCGGCACGTCCTTTCACCACCCATGCGAGCTTCCAGCAAAGGTTGGCTGCGTCCCGAAGACCTGCGACCAACCCTTGCCCGACGAAGGGAGGCGTGATGTGGGCCGCGTCGCCCGCCAGGAACACCCGGCCCTTGCTGAATGCATCGACAGCGCGCGCATGGAAGCGATACACGGCCTTGCGCTCGATGATCATGTCTTCGACATTGCCCCATGGGGACAGCAATTCCCGGATACGCGCCTCGGATTCCATCTCCTCGCGACGCTCGCCAGGCCGCAGCATGAATTCCCAGCGTTCACGGCCGCCAGGCGCGACCATATGCGGGATCGGCCGACGGTGATCGCAGATGAACTCGATGTGATCGATCGGACGCGGTACGTGACGGGCGTCGACGATCAGCCAGTCCTCGCCGAACGTCTTGCCCTTGAATTCCTGCCCGATGAGCTGGCGTACCAATGAACTCGCCCCGTCCGCGCCGACCAGATAGCGGGCGCGGACTACACGAATGCGCCCCTGTCCAATATCTAACGATGCGAGCACATGATCCCGGTCCTCCGTGTAGCTCTTGAGCTCGACCCCCAGCGCGACATGCGCACAGTCGTATCTCTCGAGCCGGGCGCGCAGGCACCGCTCCAGGTCTGGCTGGTAGAAGGTGACGAGCTTCGGATGGCCGTCCAGGCTGCCCAGCGAATTCACCCTGCCGAACAGGCCCAGCATGGGTGACCTCATGTGGACATACGGTATGGCAATCGTCTCGAATTCGCTCTCCGCAACGCCGGCAAGCTGAAGGATGCGCAGCGCTTCGTTATCGAGCGCGATCGCACGGGGCGCCATGAATATTTCAGTCGACCTGTCGACAACCATCACGCTCACACCCTGCCGTGCCAACAGATTGGCAATCGTTGCACCCACCGGTCCATAACCCACCAACAAAACATCTACGGCTGGCGGAAATTCCCCGGTCGGCGCATCACTCTCGCCATGCTGGATGCACGGCGCGGGACCATCTGTTGCTGCTGTCTCCACAGTCACTCCGTATGTCGTTTGTTAGACCGGCGCTGGGCTGCCGTTAATGACATTAAAGTCATAATTGAGTGTTTTGTCAACATAGACAATAGCATCTATACTTCGGTGTGGCCAAAACTGGACCGATCATGCCGAACACTTCAAATCGCCCGACAGCAAAGCGTCCTACCCGTGCGGCACCAGTCTCCCCGGTTGCCGTTTCCGAAGAACGCGAGCCGCGCGGCGCCCGTCGCAAGCGCGAGACGCGCGCCCGCCTGCTCGACGCCGCCCTCACGCTGATGGCCGAAAAGGGCATGGAAGGCGTAGCCATCAACGAAATCACCGAGGCCGCCGACGTCGGCTTCGGCTCGTTCTACAACCACTTCGAGTCGAAGGAAGCCATCTACGCGACGCTTGTGGACAACGTGTTCGAGGAATTTGCCGACATGCTGGATCGCCTCACCAGGGGCCTGTCCGACCCCGCTGAAGTGATCGCCGTCTCGGTTCGCCATACCCTGATGCGTGCACGGCGCGATCCGGTATGGGGACGCTTCCTGATACGCGAAGGGTTTTCAGCGCGCGTCCTGAGCCGCGGCCTGGGTCAGCGGCTGCTGCGGGATATCGGAAATGGCATCGCCGCCAGGCGCTTTGTGGTCGCCGACCCCTTCATCGGCTTTCTTTCGGTGGGCGGTACGGTACTCGCGGCAGTTGCCGCCGAGCTGAATTTCGTCGCGCCGGGCGCGCTGGCGGCGCAGCTGCTCGACGAGCTTGGCTTCAGCGGAGAGCACTTCGCCGAGCGCACAGCAGCGACGCTTCTGCAAACACTCGGGCTCAAGCGCGCGGAGGCGGAGAAGATTGCAATGCGAGAGTTGCCACTCGTCGAGGCGGAAGTCGATGACGAATGAGGCCGACGACGACAAGGCACGTTACTGGATTAGGGTCACCGACCTGGTACGATGAGCAAAGGTGCTTTGGAGAGCGAACCGATTCATCGCGACGCTCTCCCCGACCTCAAGGAATCAGGTTCATTCTCTTGACGTCACGTGCGGCTGATCGTCCGGCAATTCGCCCATCGCCTGGAAGAGTGCGGCGGTATCGCTCATGCGCTGGCTCCCGGCGCGGACGGCGCTAAGCTCTGCATTGAGAAATCGCTGCTCGCTGGCATGCTGTGCCGTTGACGGCAGGGAACCCAGACGGGCGCGCGACGCCGTTTCGTCGAATGCCGTACGGGCTGTCTGTGCCGCTCTTTCGGTTGATGCCAGCGTCTGCGCGTCGTTGTCCAGTGCGGCAAGCGAATCCGCGACATCCTGGAATGCCGACAGGACCGTCGACTTGTAATGCAGAACCGCCGCATCGTAGGTATCGATCGAGGCTCTGCGTTGTGCGAACAACGCCCCACCGTGGAAGAGCGGCTGCGACAGGCCCGCACCGATTGCCCAGAGCCCGCCCGCGCCTGAGAGCATCGCGGGCCAGCTAAAGCCGCCGCGGCCCATCGAGGCCGTCAGTGACAGGCTCGGAAAGAGTTGCGCGGTCGCCGCGCCAACGTCGGCCGCGGCCGCTTTCACGGTGGCGTCGGCGGCCTGAATGTCCGGACGCGAACGCAGCAGGTCCGACGGCACGACGACGGGTACATGGTCAGGCAACGACAGGCTGTCGAGGTCGGGAACGGTCGGTGCGTCATCCGGCGTCCGGCCCATCAGTACCGCCAGCGCGTGGACCGTTGAGGTGCGCTGCTGGCGCAAGGCCGGAAGGCTCGCCGCGATCGAATCTGCGTCCTGCGTCGAATTGAGCGCCTGCACGTGCGAAATGGACCCGAGCGCGTACCGTTGCCGATCCTCGTTTGCGGTTTCGCTCGCCACAGCGACGAGCCGTTCGGTGAGCGCGATCTGACGATCGAGCGCCGCCGCATTGATCGCCGTGCCGACGATGTTGGCGGCGAGCGCGCGCCGGGCTGCTTCCAGCTCATACCCCTGCACGTTCACGCGAGCGGCAGCCGCCGCGTTTGCGTAGCGCGTCTGGCCGAAGAAGTCGAATGTGTAGTGCGCCTGAATCTGCCCGGCGAAAAAGTTGTACTGCACCTGCTCAGGGCCGAGGCCCGGCACGACGGGTGACCGCGCGCGTTCAACCTGGGCGGCACCGTCGACTGACGGCAGCGTGGATGAGCCGACCTGCGCGCGCAGTCCCTCTTGCGCGGCCGCGAGCGTTCGCTGCGCACCTGCAAGCGTCGGGCTGTTGCGCAAGCCTTCGTCGACGAGTGCATCGAGCACGGCGGACCGGTAAAGCCGCCACCATTGCGGAACGGCCGTCGAGCCGATATCGAATTGCTGCGCAATACCGCCTGCGGCAACAGTCTTCGAGGGCTGCGCCTGCGCCCCGTAGTGCTCGGGCGAAGGCACAGCCGGCGGCTCGCCGCTGGGGCCGAACGAGCAGGCCGTCAGCGCGAGCGCCGTAGCGACTGCGAGAGCGGATGTCTTATGGGCAAGCTTCATGATCAGATCTCCGTATGCTCGACGACAACCGGTTGCATCCCGCGCTCATCGCGCCGGATCCTGAAACACGTCGCATAGAGCGCCGGCAGAAAGAAAATGGTCAGTCCCGTGGCGATCGTGATACCCCCCATCAGCGCGGTCGCCATGGGCCCGAAGAACGCTGAACGCAACAGCGGAATCAAGGCGAGCACGGCGGCTGCGGCCGTCAGTATGATTGGCCTGAAGCGCCGCACGGTTGCACCGATAATCGCGTCGAAGCGCCCATGCCCCGCCGCGATGTCCTGGTCGATCTGGTCGACCAGAATCACGGAGTTGCGCATAATGATGCCGAACATGGCAATCACGCCGAGCAACGCGACGAAACCAAAGGGCTTGCCGAACAGGAGCAGCGCGGCCACGACGCCGATCAGCCCGAGCGGTGCTGTCAGCACGACGATAAACGTCCGCAGGAAGCTCTTGAGCTGGATCATGAGCAACGTCAGCACGGCGATAATCATGAGCGGCATCTCGGCGTTGATCGAGGTCTGGCCTTTCACGCTTTCTTCGACCGCGCCGCCTACTTCGATGCGATAACCGACCGGCAGTCTCGCTTGTTCCCCGGCGAGCGCGTCCTCGATATCGCGGGTCACGTCGATGCCCTGCGCGTCGCCCCGAATGTCAGCCTGCACGGTGATCGTCGGCTGCCGGTCGCGCTGCCAGATCACGCCGTACTCGAGCGTGTCCCGAACGTGTCCGAGGGAACCGAGCGGAACCGGGCCGTTCGGCGTCGGAATCGCGAGGCTCGTGAGCTGCGCGGGATCAACACGCTCGCTCTTCGGCGCGCGCAGATCGACGTTGATCAGCTTGTCCCCCTCACGGTACTGCGTGACCGTGTACCCCGAAAGCGTCATGGCCAGGAAGTTCGATACGTCCTCCGACGTGACGCCAAGCTGGCGCGCCCTGCTCTGATCGATCTCGAACGAGATCGACCGTTCCGCCGGCTCGTCCCAGTCGAACTGCACATTGCGTGTGCGGGAGTCGGCACGGACCTTCCCGGCGACCGTTTCAGCAATGGAGCGCACGGTTGCAATATCGTTGCCGCTCACCCGGAACTTGATCGGGAAACCCACGGGCGGACCGTTCTCGAGCCGCGCCACACGCGTGCGCACGCCGGAGAACTCTCTCCCGAGTTTGGCATCGAGCCAGCGCATCAACTCTTCGCGGTTTTCGACGCTTTTTGCCGTGATCACGAACTGCGCAAAGTTGGGCTGCTGAAGCTGCTGGTCGAGCGGCAGGTAAAAGCGCGGTGCTCCGGTGCCCACAAAGTCGACGAAGTGGTCGATCCCGGGATTGCCGTCGAGCGCCTTTTCCAGGCGCTTCGCTTCACGCAGCGTCGCCTCGAACGAAGCGCCTTCCGGCAGTCGCAGGTCCGCGAGCAGCTCCGGCCGCTCCGAGTTTGGGAAGAACTGTTGCGGCACGCGCGTGAAGGCCGCCATCGCGATCGCAAAGAGCGCGGCAGTGACACCAAGCACGACCCAGCGACGCTCGATACACCACGAGACCCACCCCGACAGGCGCCGGTAGAAGCCGGTGTTGTAAACATCGTGCTCGTGATGGTGCCCGCCACTCTCGTGGCTCTTATGCTCGGGCAGCATGTGGAAGCCCAGCAAGGGGACCAGCACGACGGCCGCGAACCACGATACGATCAGCGCTATGGCCGACACTTCGAAGATCGAGCGCGTGTATTCGCCCGTACTCGATTTCGCGAGTGCGATCGGCAGGAAGCCCGATACCGTCACGAGCGTGCCGGTCAGCATAGGGAATGCCGTGCTCGTGTAGGCAAAGGCCGCCGCGCGCGTGCGAGTCCACCCCTGCTCGAGCTTCACGGCCATCGTTTCGACGGCGATAATCGCGTCGTCGACGAGCAGCCCCAGCGCGAGCACGAGCGTGCCAAGGGAGACCTGGTCCAGCCCGATATTGAACACATGCATGCACAGCGCCGTCACGGCGAGCACGATCGGAATCGAGATCACGACGACCATGCCGGTGCGCAGGCCGAGCGAAACGAGGCTCACGACCAGCACGATTGCTACCGCTTCGGCGACCGACCTGACGAACTCGTCCACTGAATGCTTGACCGCGTGAGGCATGCTCGAGACGGCAGCCAGCTTGAGTCCCGCCGGCATGGCGGCCTGCAGTTCGGCGGTTTTCGCGTCAAGCGCCTTGCCGAGGCTGATCACGTCGCCGCCCTTTTGCATTGTGACGCCGATCCCGAGGACCGCCTGTCCGCCGACCCGCATCTGGGTGACGGGCGGATCGTCGTAGCCGCGCGTGATCTTCGCGATGTCACCGAGCCGGAACGTACGTTTGTTCACGGTGATGAGCGTGTCGGCGAGCGCCTGCACGTCCTTGAACGCGCCGCTCGGTCGCACGAACACCCGGTCGTCCGCCGTCGTAATGGCGCCCACGGGCGCAACGGTATTTTGTGCGTCGATTGCCTGGGCGAGCTGCTGCGGCGTGATAGAGAGCCCCGTCAGTTCTGCATTCGATATCTCGACGAAGATGTGCTGGTCCGGGTCGCCAAAGTAGTCGACCTTGGCGACGCCGGGCACGCGCAGCAGGATCGCGCGCAACTGGTCCGCGTAGTCGTGCAGTTGCGCAGGCGTAAAGCCGTCGCCTTCAAGCGCATAGATGTTTGTGTAGACGTCACCGAACTCGTCGTTGAAAAACGGTCCGACCGTCCCCTTGGGCAGCGTCGCCGCGATGTCGCCCACTTTCTTGCGCACCTGGTACCAGGTCTCTGGGACATCCTTGACCGGGGCCGAGTCTTTCATTGCGAAGAAGATCATCGACTCGCCGGGCCGCGAGTAACTCTTGATGTTGTCGACGTACGGCGCGGCCTGCAACTGACGACCAATCCGGTCCGTGATCTGTTCCTGTACCTCGCGGGCAGTCGCCCCCGGCCAGTAAGTCTTGACGACCATGGTCCGGAACGTGAACGGCGGGTCTTCCGACTGGGCAAGCTGCGTATACCCGATCACGCCGAACAGGGTTGCAAGCCCGATCAGAAAGATCACGAGCTGCTGATGGCGCAACGCCCACGCGGAGAGATTGAAGCCGCCTTCGCCATGTGCCTCGGCGTCGGACGGGGTGACGGGCGCGCTGTCACGCCCGGTTTTGCGGTCGCGTGCGTTCATGACGAAAAATCCTCGGGATGCACCGGTGCCACCACCTGCACGTGTTGGTCTGCGCTCACTGCGTGCACCCCCTGCATCACGACGCGGTCGCCGTCGTGCAGGCCGCCGGTGACGGAGACCGTGCGCTCGTCGTAGCGCGTGATGCTGACAGGGCGCAGCTCAAGGGTGTCGCTGCCGGCGCGCACCACCCACACTGCCGGGTCCTCGCCTTTATGAAAGAGCGCCGTCACAGGCAGCGCGAACGGACGCGCCGTTGGCGCGTCACTGACGTCATCGAACGTGACATTGGCCGTCATGCCGAGGCGAACTTCGGGGCTTGGCGCGGCCAGCGTGAGCTTCACTCGCCAGGTGCGGCTTTGCGGGTCGGCGACGGGCGACACCTCGCGCACGCGCGCCTCAAACGTCTTACCGGGCAGCGCGGACAGGCTCACGCGCGCATTGCCGCCGACGGTCAATGCGCCAAGCGTCCGCTCGGGCGCGTCGCAGACAACATCCACGTCTCCCGTCCAGTCGAGGTGATAGACGGCTTGATCTGCCTGAACGTTCTGGCCGGTGTCGGCGTCCTCCGACGTGATGACGCCGTCGTGGTCTGCCGTTAGCGTGGCGTAGCGCAGGTGATCCGTGGCGAGCGCCATTTGGGCAAGCGCCGAATCGCGCTGCGCGAGGGCGGAAGCGTAGGCGTCCTGGGTCTGCTCCAGCTGCGCCGTCGCGATCAGGTTTGCCTGCGCCTGAGCGCGGTCGCGATCGAGCTGTTGTTTGGCGTACACGAGACGATGTTCGGCGGCGTCGAGCTGCGCTCGCGCGTTGGCCAGGTTATTGCGCAGATCGGTAGGGTCGAGCAGCGCAACGGCCTGCCCCGCCTTGACGGTATCGCCGATGCGCACGCGCCGTTCGGTGACCTTGCCTGCGACCCTGAACGAAACAGGCGTGGAGTACCGCGCCTGTACCTGAGCCGGCAGCGAGGCGCTCGCCGTGCGCCCATCGGGATGCACCGCGATGGCGACGACCGGCTTGGGCTCGGGAGCAACGGTTTCGCGCTGGTGGCAGGCCGCTAGCAGCATTGCGCCGCAAGCCGCAATCAGAAGACGTCCTCGGAGGGATGGCCGGACGACGGACGGCAGGAAGGGACGCGCAAGCGTCTGCGTTTTAAGACCGGAAAGTTTCACGATGTTCACAAGGCAGGTGATGGTCCAGCAATAAAATGGGCGAGGCATCGGAAGACACGGTGTGTCTTGCAGCATGCTTTGCGAAGTGCGCGAATACTCGATCCGGCATGCCTACAACTTAGTATTCCTACTCGCTGCGCCTGATACAAACCGCTTGCAACTCTTCGTACTTCGTCATCGCACGCGGCCACTCCCCACGGAACAGCTAGAGGACAAGCGTCAAACAGATCTTCGCCCCGAGCCCGGCGCTGGCGGATCGGAACGGCAGTGGACGACTCATCTTCAGCGCTGCAACGCCCTGTTCCAGGCACCGTCGCAACTCAATTGGTCTGTCCATGCGCTCGCTGATCCGTTCGCAACAGTGACATTACATCCCATAACTGATGAACTTGTCAATCATGACGTAAAAATCTACAATACGACGCTACAGAAATCTGGAACCGAGATGCCTGATACCCCGAACTCCCGTGCAACCCGGCAGCGCACACAAAAGCTGCCAGATCCGGCCGAGGCGACCGACGGGCGCCAGCCGCGCGGCGCCCGCCGCAAGCGGGAGACTCGGACCCGCCTGCTCGACGCTGCGCTCAGGCTAATGGCCGAGAAAGGGATGGGTTCAGTGGCCATCAAGGACATCACCGAAGCCGCCGATGTCGGTTTCGGCTCCTTCTACAACCATTTCGAGTCGAAGGAAGGAATCTTCGCCGCGCTCGTCGAGTGGGTGTTCGAGGAGTTCGCCGGCACGCTTGACCGCATGGCCGGCGGGCTGTCTGACCCGGCCGAAGTGGTCGCTGTCTGTGTGCGCCATACGCTGATGCGCGCCCGCCGCGAGCCGGTGTGGGGACAACTCCTGATCCGCGAGGGTTTTACGGTACATGCGCTGAACTGGGGTCTCGGTCAGCGACTGCTGCGCGATAGTCAAAGTGGCATTTCCGCGAAACGCTTTGTCGTCCCGGACCACTTCCTGTGCCTCATTTCCGTTACAGGCATCATCTTCGCGGCGATCGCCGCTGAGTTGCACTTTTCCGCCTCCGTTACACCAGCGGTCCGGCAGCAGAAGGCATCTGGACTGGGAGAACAGAACTTTGCCGAGCGCGCTGCTGCGGTCGTGCTACAGGCACTTGGGCTCAAGCGCGCGGAGGCGGAGAGGATTGCGCGGTTGCCGTTATGGCAAGCGTACTGCTGGTAGATGACGACGCGGAAACCCTCGCCGCTTGGGCGGCGAACTGTGTCGCGGACGGATTTCAAGTGAAGACGGCGAGCGACGGCAAGTCAGCATTGGCAATGTTCATCGAATCCCCTGTAGACATAGTGGTCGCCGACTGGCGCATGCCGGTGATGTCGGGGAGCGAACGGAAATGGCGCTCCCGAGCCAGTATCGAGTCAGCAAAAATTTCTACTCGCCGTAGTTAGACCGCCGTCAGCAATTTCGGGGCGCGGTCCTTCGTGGACCGAGGCCGCCTTTGCCAGCAGGCAAGCAGGTACGAACCCTCGTTGACTTTGTGCCGCCCCTCCCGTAATGTGAAATTCGCCGCTGTGAAGAACGTCGCTCTGGCGCCCGTCTGTCGAGCTGGCAACATCCCGGCATCCCGACCTTCGAACTTTCTCTATTTCTCCAGTCGCTCTGTCAGCCATGGAAAGCAATCGCGCGCCCAGTCAAACGGATGAGCTCGCCCGCAGACCGGCCCGCCCCGCAGATTATGCGGCCGAGAACCGGGCGCTCGTGGCACTCGCCCAAGCTCAGGCCGGCCCGCGCTCCGAATTTCTGCAAGCCATCGCGGACACGGCTCTGGCACTGTGCCGCGCGGGTAGCGCTGGTATCAGTCTTGTCGAAGGACCAGACGACAACCGGGTCTTCAGGTGGCTCGCGGTTGCCGGGCTCTGCGCTGACCTGCGCGGCCATACGACCGCATGGGACGAGTGCCCGTGCGCCGTGACCCTGGAGGCGGGGACACCGCAACTATTCGTCAACCCGCAGACCCAGTTCCCTTGCCTTGCGTTTCCGGGAGTCGACGTACCGGAAGGAATTGTCGTTCCAATCACGGCTGAGAATGCGGGGCTAGGGGCGATATGGGTGATGTCACATACAGAGGATTGCAGATTTGACCTCGAAGACGTCAGACTGCTCTCCAACCTCGCCGTTTTCGCCGGCTCGGCGTTGACCATCGTCAATGCGCGCGACAGCGGTGAAGAGAGCGACCGGCGGCATAACGAATTTATCGCGATGCTCAGTCACGAGTTGCGAAATCCAATGACGCCAATCGATGGCGCCATCAGTGCAGCAAAACGACTTTGCGCCGAAGACGAAAGAGCCGTCGAAGTGCTGACCATCGCGCAACGCCAGATGAGACATTTGCGCACGCTGGTCGATGACCTGCTCGACGCCGCCCGTCTGAAACATGGCAAGCTCGCTATCAAGCACAGCGACACGTCACTCAGCGACATTGTGTTCGATGCCGTGACAGCCGTCAGACACCACATCGCATCCCGCAGGCACACACTCAAAATAACTGGACTCGACGAGCCCATCCTCGTGTGTGCTGACCATGTCCGCCTGAGCCAGGTGCTGGGTAACCTCCTTTCGAACGCAGCGAAATACACACCTGTCGGCGGCACCATCGAACTCAGCGTTCGCGTCGAGCCAGACAACTCGCGCGAAGAAGCATCCGGGCTGATTGTTATTGATGTCGCTGACAACGGCATGGGCATCGATAGCGCGGTCCAGCCACACGTCTTCGAGTTATTCGCGCAGTCTGCCCGCGGCCAGGCACGTTCCGAAGGAGGCTTGGGAATCGGGCTCGCGGTGGCGAAGCGGATGGTCGAACTGCACCATGGCACCATCTCAATCAGAAGTGAAGGCTCGGGCAAAGGCACGGTTGTGACTCTTCGTTTGCCGATAGCCCCGACGATAGCGGATACGGACGCAGTCGCCCCCAGCGCGACCGCTGCGACTCCCGAGCCGACACGTCTCCTGCTCGTTGACGACAATCAGGATGCGCTCAAAGCGCTGAGCGTTTTGCTCGAGCTTGAAGGTCACGAAGTAACAACGTCGGACAACGGGCGCGACGCCATACGGCTGATGTCTGAAAAGCAACCTGAGGTCGCAATCATCGACGTGGGGATGCCGGAAATGGACGGCTTCGAAGTTGCACGAACCGTTCGCCTGAATCGCGGATTCGACGACATCATACTGGTAGCGCTCACGGGCTATGCATCCGAATCCGACAAGTCGAGGGCACTGGCGGCCGGCTTCGATTTCCATCTGACCAAGCCACTTTCGCTCGATAAGCTGCAGTACATCCTGGCGAATCGTGCCAACGGTACGTTGCGGGGCATCGTCTAAGGTCGGCTCGCCGTTTGTCGCGAGTTTCAGGGCTACAAAAAATCCGCGGGACTTGGGGGCGTCGGCCTGAACGGGCAGAAACGCACCTCACTACCTGCCGCATCTGCAACCAAAGAAGGCGTTCACATGCAAGAGTTTGAGCGTATCAAGGTCCTGTTCGTTGCCGGATTTGGACCAATCGTCCGCGATAAAATCGCGGGCCGGAACTTGTACGGGGAGACATTCAATATCTCATTCAAGGAGGAGTCAGGCGGTTATCTGCATACTGAGGCTCTGAAAGGAGTTCAGAGTTTTGCCTTATGGCCGCTCGAGCAGGCGGCGCAGTCCTGCTTTGGCAAAGATTCCTGGCCGGACGACACGCCCGTTCCCCAGGCATGGCTCGAATTTGATGTCGAGGATGTCGAAGGAGCAACTGCGGAACTGGAATCGCGAGGCTATCGAATTCTCGTCAAGAACAAGAAAGAGCCGTGGGGGCAGACGGTCACACGATTTCTTTCTCCGGAAGGATTGCTGGTTGGCCTGACAATTACTCCGTCGATGCGGCACCCGTGAGTGTAACGGGCCGGTGGTTTGCTAGCCGCTGGCCGCGCTTGCAGCTTTGGAGAGCCAGAGCAAGAACATCCGGATTTGAACGATAGGCTCTCAACAACGAACGCTCAGAATAGTCGGCACGTCACGTTCTTCGAAATACATGCGGTCAAGCGGGAGTGTTATCCCGAAAGTTGAAGTTGGCTGCCGGCCTCTTGCGCCCCAGAATTCAACGCGTCCAAAGTGGTTCACAACGATTACCTCACTCGCGCCGCCCTCCAGATAGCTTGCTATGCGGCGGTCGATGTCCTGCGCCCTGTCGCTATCGAGAAGCACTTCAACGCAGAGGTCGGGCACAAACGGCACTGGGCCGTCGCGGTCGAAGCTTTCCCACTTATCACACGGCATCCACACGACGTCCGGGACCCTGATGCCAAATGACCGTGTCGAAATGGCCACCGACATTGCCGCGCCATGGCCCATGTATTCGGTCAGGTGACAGTAGACATCTGTGAGCACTATCTGGCGCCTGGCAGACGGGGAAGGATTCAGAACAGCCTCGCCGAGTTCGTCCAGTTCATACCGGTAACGCTCGACAAATTCTGTATTCGGAGTGACGCGACACCAAGCGGCGAGCAGTTCGTCATGGTCCAGAAGAGCAGGCGTAGCCATAGTCATCTCGCGAGGAAGTGACTTAAGCGTAAACCCTCCCCGGGCGATTTGACAATTATTTTATTATTGTGCGACGCACAAATTCAACCGCATTAGTCAGGCACCGGCATACGATTTTCCGCATTGACAGCATCGTTCGGTGCGCTTCATGCCATATATTGCGGGCAATAGAGGTCCGATATTCACCTGATTTGTGAGATTTGTTGTGCAGTGCAGGAACGGAAGCGGGATGCAGGCATCGCCCTGCCGGAAGAAACAAACCGGCAAGTCGAGAACGGAGAAATCGCGGCGTCGCGTTCGACGGATAGCGTCGGATACTCTGCAGGAAAAGCCGCTAGTGTTGCGTGCTGTCTCGCGAGGACTGAAACAAAGCGGCGATGTTCATCTCTTCGTCCAGTTCCGGCCAGTACAACTGCTGGCGGTCCAAAGAGATTGCAAAATGCGCGCGCTCCGCTGTTGTAGCTGCCCGCAGGACAGGGAACCGGTCCAGTGGAAACTGGACCGCCCGACCGTCAGCCAGGTCGAGAAACAGGCGTTGGTTGTCGAAATGCACACTTACCACCCTGCAGTCCATGGCCGTCTCCTGAATGAGAGCAACTTAAAGATAGGCCGCGGCAGAGCAGCGTTCAAGAAAGAATGACAGAAAGAAGGCCCGCGCCAGCGTTGGAATGGAAGTGATACGTTTCCTTCATTTTCAACGCGATGTCGCCGGTCAGCGGTTTGCCTGGTTTGACAGCTGAAGTTACGGCAAGGGACTCCGACGGGATACTTCATCGCGTGGGCGCATGAGCCGACGCGCTTGAGCCGCGCTCCTTCACGAGAGTACGAATCTCCTTAATCAGTCGGGCTATGGGCGTGGGTTTCGGCAAAAGGACATCCCACAGCGGCTCCACCGGAGGAGGCGGCGACGCCGCTGACAGCATGACGACTGGAATCTCGGCTGTCGCCGCGTCGTCCTTGAGTCGTCGGCACAGTCCAACACCATCCATGCGCGGCATCATCCAGTCGGTCACGATGAGATTCGGACTCTCCACGACAGTTGCAGACAGCGCGGCTTGCCCATCTGGCGCGGTGAGCACGCGGTATCCTTCCCGCTCAAGCAGTAGTCTAAGCGGATGCAGAATATTCGGGTCGTCATCTACAAGCAGTATCGTCGCCAATCCAGGGAACCCTGTTCGCCCGAGAGGGCAACCAGTAGTACCGCAATTGGCGTTCCTGCCCCGGCTTTGTCACTGACGCAGGCAGCGTCGGCCTTACCGCCATGACTCTTAAGTTGCGGGGGCTGCAATTCATCCGGCACGGCAATTCCTTCCGTGCATCCTTCATACAAATTACACCCTGGAGCGCATATGACCGGACCGGATGCGTCACCCGCAGCGGACCGCGCACGGCGCGCGGGCACTTTTTAATCACAACGGCTTTAGACGAACGCCCCCATCGCGCGCCTGACTTCGCGGCGGAAAACGACGCGTTGCACCGCCTGGCGCAGGCGAAGGCCAACGCCGAGGCCCGGGCGGTACGGAGGTTACCGTGCGCTTGCCGATTGTCTGCGAAGGTTGGGACGAGCCCACCGCGGCCACGATGCTCAGGGTGGCACCGGTTCGTATCCTTCTGGTGGACGACAACGCGACACCACGGAGGCGCTGGCCACATTGCTGGAACTGGAAGGTCACGGTTAGTCGACAAGCATCAACGACACCTCGCTCTCCAGCAGCGCACGAAGTTCGTTCGAATCGGGTCGTGTTCCCCAGTTGCGGGCACCGGCGACCGACGCGATGGCCATCCACGAATTTGGCGGAAGCCATTCGCGCACGACAACGCCCTGTTGAAGAATGCGCAGGCAGCCGGTGTCCTCGGAGTAGTCGGCGCACATCTCCGTGTCAGCCAACTGCGCTGTGATTCGGGGGCTACGGATTCGCAGCATTGGTTTCTCCAGTGTCTCTATCAGTTAATGTATTGCGCGCCAGCATCTGGCACCACCGCGCGCGATTCAAGGCACGATGGAGCGAGCAGTCCGGTATCGCACCTGCCGCGTTAGCAATTTTTGGTTTTTAATTTAGCTTAACTATCTATGCTGTCCTATGAAAGGAATCGCAGATAGCGCGGTCACACAGCACTTACGCAAGCGCGTATTGTCAAGCGTCCGGTCTCGGGCGGGAACACGCGCCACGCACCGTCATCGTGCTGGAAGAAAAAAAGTGTAGCCGGACCTTCCGGTCGCCATGCTTCTATGCGCACATACCGGTTCCGATTGGAGCCTGTTCGACCGAACCGGATTACCCGAATCGGTGATGCCGGAGTTGGGGTCAGCCACTTTTCAACCAGCACACGCAAGGACCTTTCTGCGCTCATCCGCTTCTCCTTCGACCTCGTTCCCGTTGATTCGGCCGTGCCATGTTGCGCTCGCAACGATGCAGATTTCGGCCATAAGGAGTCTGGTCATTTCGCGCGATGAATACTGGACGCAATCCAATCAACAGCGGTGGCTACCGCCGCAGCTTTGCCTGCGAATTTCTTACCCGGCATACTAGACTCGGGAGTAAGTATGTGACGTTCAGGCCAACAAATCACCTGTTGCCGTTGCAAAACATCGTTCCCTGACTGGCAACAATTCGGATTTGACGCCCGATCGTTAAACGGCTTCAAATCCCTGCAGGAAAACCAGAAGGTGAGCTTCGAAGTGAAGCAAGGCCCGAAGGGCAAGCAGGTCCAGCGCTACGCCGGAGTAAATACCACAGCACCGCGGTCGGCGATGTGCGTAAAACTCCGGATAAACCGGTATGTCTGGTCACTGATCGCAATCCGGTTTGAGCCGGCCGCCGTCAACTCAAGTATCCCATCAACGAGCGCCGCACCGATTGTCCCGTGCCCAGCCAAATCGATCAGGCATCGGCGGCATCAATCTGGCTCGACCACGCCGCACCGCTGACAATTGCTTACAAAGGTCACGTTTCCAACGTGCACGGAGATGACGGCGCGAGCGTTATATGCGTCAGCGTGCACAGGGAGATTTCATTTCTCCGATTGGACGTTCCCGAACATAACGCGTCGAGACTGAAATCTCGATAACAGACTCAACATCAACACAATCGACGGGTATTACAAGATGAAAACTACTAGCAAGTTCGTGTTCACTATTGCAATGTCAGCACTCGCAGGCATCGGAACGGCAAACGCAGCCGGTTGCCTCAAGGGCGCGGTCGTGGGCGGGGTTGCCGGGCACTATGCTGGACATCACGCGGTCGCAGGGGCGGTTGGCGGCTGTATCGTCGGACATCACCTGGCCAAAAAGCACGCCGAGGAACAGGCCGCGCAGAAACAGGCGGCACGCGCGGAGTAATGCTGGGGAACAGAGTTGCTCGCCGCAGTGTTTAAGCCTTTCTTAATTGTTACCTCCTATCGTCGTCGCACACACGTCAAAGGTCCCCTGCTTCGCCGCCAGCGTATCGGCGGCGTCTTTTGCCAGCGGGCATCGCGTCGGTGGCGGGACTGAGAGTTATTGAACGAGATTGAAATCAACATGCCCGGTAAATCACGAAATCGCAAACACACCCGGCCGGCAATGTCACCATTACTGCGTGCGCTGACCTATAGCCGCGCCGCGCACGAGCCGGTTACCCGGGCGATGCTTTTGCAGTGCTACACGGCTCTCGATGCATTCCGCCGCGGCCAAGGGTCGCGAGACCTGTTTGCGACCTTGAGCCGGCATTTACTTGCTGCCGAGGAGCTGTGTCGTCTCGGGCTCGCGTCGGACCAACTTGCTAACATTGAAAGCGCACATGCGGCCATGGTCCACGTCAAAAGCGCGAAACATCACGATGGCAGCTGGATGCTCAGGGACAGCGAGTATTCCCTCCTTTGCGCAGCGTTCGCAATTCTGGATGCTCAACTGTCCATAGCCGCTCTTGACGAGATTGCGAGGGCGGAAGCAAGGGTAGTCGAGGGACTGATTCGAGCAGAACAGAAACAGGCTATTGCCGAAGCATCGATGTAACGGCCATACGACAAGGAGCCGTCCTCCCTTCCAGTTGACCGAGCGATCTCGGCGGCTCAGGAAGCCGTGCTCGTGTACGACGTCATCCCGGTACGCCCGTTCTCCGACGAACCAGGAACCTGCAATCCACAGCGCCGTTGTCAGAAGTGAGTCAATTAGTTTGGTCTGATTCGCCGCTGATAGTGACGATTGGGACGACGCCGTCGCGTCCTCGTGGCGTAATCGTATGCGGGAGCTCGGCTTGTCCTGGTCGCTGCTTCTATGGTTCACGATAGCCCGTCTGTCTGTCCAAGGCACAAGTTTTGCCGAGGGCGGCTCTCTATCAATCAATGCCGTCTTTACCCACTGCAACAGTCGCGGCATTCGTCGCTGCAGGATTTTTCGTTGTGTGCAAAAATCGCCGCGCGCGGCTTACCGCCCATAACAATGACAGTAGGCCGACTTCATATTGGTGACGAGGAGTAGACACTTGATTCAGCGAATTTCCGCCTTCTTTACTCAGGTGGTGCACCGGTTTTTGCCGGACCCCCTGATTTTTGCCATCCTCTTAACCATCGTGACCTTCGCGCTCGCGCTTGGTTTGACGCCGAAGGCACCTGCGGACCTCGTGATGCTATGGGGTTCTGGCTTCTGGAATCTGCTCGCGTTCTCGATGCAGATGGCGATGATTCTTGTGACCGGCCACGCATTGGCGAGCTCAGGCCCGGTCAAGCGGATGCTGGTCGCCCTGGCGAGCTCCGCGCGTACACCGGGCCAAGGCGTGATGCTGGTGGCGTTTGTGGGCGGAGTCGCCTGCGCCATTAACTGGGGCTTCGGTCTGGTCCTTGGTGCGATGCTTGCGCGTGAGGTCGCGAGACGTGTTCCGGGAACGGACTACCGCCTCCTCGTCGCGAGCGCCTACATGGGGTTCCTGACGTGGCACGGCGGCCTGTCTGGCTCTGTGCCGCTCGTGGCCGCGACCAAGGGCAATCCAATGGAGAAGACAGTAGGTCTGATTCCGGTATCGCACACCATATTCACCGGCTACAACGCATTTATCACCATTGGCCTCATCATTCTGTTGCCGATTCTGGCGAGACTCATGATGCCGAAGCCGGAGGATGTCGTCACGGTGGACCCAGCGCTTTTGCAGGACCCGCCAAGCGTTGAACGCAAACTTCCTCCTAACGCAACGTTCGCCGAGAGAATGGAAGAAAGCCGGATTCTGGCGCTCCTGGTGGCGGCGTTGTGCGCCGTGTTTCTGGTAATCCGATTCGTCAAGAAAGGCTTCGTACTTGATATCGATACCGTGAACCTCGTGTTCCTCGCAGCAGGTATCGTGCTTCACAAGACGCCGATGGCATACGCGCGCGCTGTGGCCGGCGCAGCGAAAGGTGCTTCTGCCATCATGATTCAGTTCCCGTTCTACGCTGGCATTCAGGCCCTTATGGACCATTCGGGGCTGGCTGGCGTAATTACGAAGTGGTTCGTCGACATCGCGAACGTCCACACATTTCCGCTTCTGGCGTTCCTGAGTTCGGCGCTTATCAATTTCGCGGTGCCGTCTGGCGGCGGTCATTGGGTGGTGCAGGGACCGTTCGTTATGCCGGCGGCGCAAGCGCTCGGCGCGGACCTCGGCAAGTCCGCGATGGCAATTGCCTACGGCGAAGCGTGGACGAATATGGCGCAGCCGTTCTGGGCACTGCCTGCACTTGCTATCGCCGGTTTGGGCGTTCGAGACATCATGGGCTACTGCGTGACGGCGCTTCTGTTTTCAGGCGTGATTTTTGTGGCTGGTATGTACCTGTTCTGAGAAGGTCGGCGCTCCGCCTCAAACCAGGTGGGGCGCCTGGGGAGGCATGTTGCAAAGCTTCATGTCCTTCCGTATGAACTACATCAGGCCGTTGCTGCTCCGCTGTCCCCGACGATTGATGCTGGCAAATCGTCATCCCTCAGAAACAATGTGTCGTACCGGAAAAATGTGTGATTCAGACGAATCTCCGTTGCGCTCTTCCCCCAGCAAATCTCCGTTTCTTCCGCCAGGTTCTGAAATTTAACGAAGGTCGATAAAGATTCCCAACGCGACTTACGAACTTGCCGAAAACATTCTTGTAAATGAAGTAGAGGCTGCGCATACCGTTTTTCTATCAGTTGCTTGGGTGTCAGCTCACCCTCTAACTTCGAACTCAAAGACTTGACAGAAATCGCGCGCCTTTTCACCCGGCCCTCAGCCTCGTGAATTCAGGTCCGCCCCTGGGGCGAATGGCGAGATCGATACGTCGACCGCGACTGCGCCGGTGCAGGCGTTCGTACTGACCAATGCGGGCCTGATGGCCGGTGTTTCGCTGGAGGGCACCAAGATCACACAGCTTCGAATCTGACCACAGATAGTTCGATGCAGAATATTACGATGGCGCAGGTCGAAAGGGCGAGCGGAGACGATGACCGGTCGCGATGCGCTCGATTAACGGACACGTTCGCATCCGCTGCCCGCGGCACGACTTTTGCGTCTGCTACTACACAAGCCCTTGCCGACAGAAGGTGAAAACCATGATTCAACGAACGACCACGCTTGTTTCCGCGGGACTGCTCGCCGCGATCTTTACCACAGGTGCGCTGGCTCAAGGGGCGCCTCAATCCATTACGGAAAAGCGGACTGATGTCGTCCAGCTCTCCGCTGGATACCGGGCCTCCAGGCTCGAAGGCGCAACCGTCTATAACCGCGACAAGGAAAAGATCGGCACGGTGGACGACCTCGTCGTCGCGCCGAACGACAGCAGCGCCTATGCGATCCTGTCAGTGGGCGGATTTCTGGGGATGGGCAAGCATCTGGTGGCGGTGCCGTTCCGCGATCTGCAGATCGACCGCCGGCAGCTCATCCTGCCGGACGCGACGAAGAAGTCCGTGGAGGCGTTGCCCGAATTCAGGTATGCGCCTGAGTAGGCGCGGGGCTCGCGTCACCAATACGGTCGCGCCGCAGCCATGAGCGTCGACACCCTGCACCGCGCGCGCAGCATTGCACGGCATCCGGGCGTTTTCCTGCTGCAGACGTTGAAGGCCTTTCGCGCCAACCAGGGCATGCTGCTGGCTGGGGCGGTAGCCTACTACGCTCTCCTTTCGATTGTTCCGCTTCTGATCCTGATTGTTATTGCGCTGTCGCACGTGGTGGACCCGCGCCTTCTGCTCGCCACGCTTGCGCGTTTGCTGCGCTGGCTGGTGCCGGGCCAGGCCGACCCGCTCGTCCGTGAACTTGCCAATTTTCTCGCGCACCGCGCGGTGATTGGCTGGGTGCTGCTCGTGACGATGTTCTTCTTCAGCTCGCTTGCCTTCACCGTGCTGGAGAACGCGATGTCGGTGATCTTCGTGCATCGGGTGGCGATCCGCCGGCGTCATTTCATGCTGTCGGCGCTGCTGCCGTATTGCTATATCCTCTTTCTCGGCGTCGGCCTGCTGATCGTCACATTCGTCTCCACCGGCTTGCAGGCGGTCGGCGCGCAAGGTGTCGAGCTGTTCGGTCGCCATGTTTCGCTGCAGGGATTTTCGCGCGCGCTGCTATATCTGCTCGGCGTGGCCGGCGAAATCTTCGTGCTGACCTCGATTTACCTTGTAATGCCAGTTGGCCGTCCCGTGCTGCGGCACGCATTGTTCGGTGGCGTGACAGCGGCCCTGCTGTGGGAAATCACGCGCCATGTGCTGGTCTGGTATTTCGCCACGCTGTCACAGGTCAGTGTGGTTTACGGCTCGTTGACAACTGCCATCGTGATCCTCTTCAGTCTCGAGTGGCTCGCCACACTCTTGCTGTTTGGCGCCCAGGTGATCTCCCAGTATGAATGTTCCGGCACCGATGCCGGGCCGCCACCCGAACCGGGCCTCGCCACCCATTGAATTGCGTCAGAGCGGCGCGCTCCACGCACGCTCAACGCAATCCTCTTCGCAGCGGTCATGCTCCTTGTCATCACGTTTCGCACCTCACGTCCGCGTATGGTCCGCGTATGGCATCGCGGCTGGCTTGACGATGCTGACCACCACGATCCAGATGATCGCGCTGTCCCCCACCCTCTGGCACTGGTCGAAGCTGGCGGTGGCCGCGGCCAGCGTGCCGCTCCTGATCGTCGACGGAATGCTGATCGCGGCGAATCTGCGGAAGATTCCCCGCGGCGGCTGGTTTCCCGTGACCGTCGGCAATGCGTTCGTCCACTTTGCTTACATGCCGGAGCCGCCACCTACGCCGCGTACTATCAGAGGCGTTACTCTTCGGGCACGGCCCGGTCTGCCGCAATGATCTTGCGGCCATACTCCACTGCCGCCTCGCGCGCTTCGGCCGGCGTCGCGTAAGGTCCGATCTGCGGCGCGCCGTCGAACGGGAACAGAATCTTCCGGTCAGACTTCCTGATCACGCTGAGGCCGCCCATATATCGACCGTCACCAGTGCCATGGTAGCTCGCGTAGATATCGAAGTCGCCGTCGGAAACATCCGCCTTATGTCGCATCATCGCTGATTCGTCGTCCATGTTCTTGAGCCGCTGCAACCGGCACGCGCAGCGCACCGGGTTGCTTCAAGTGCAAGCGTCAACGACTCGAGGAGGCCATGATCTGGCAGCGCAATCTCTATTCCCGAAGTCCGAAAACACTGAAGAATCGGTCTGGCATGTGCATTGCGCGTCCTCTGTCTGACTTGTCCGGCTCGCGGCAGGCGGCGAATCGGGCAAGGCTGCAGGTTTGCTCACGACCCTGCTGGTTTGCCTTGCTGCGTGTATCGCAATGGTTCAGGTAAACGTTTTTCTGCCGCAGACCGGCAATCCGGATAATTAGTTCGCAGTGCTAGATTTAATGCACGTGCTCTTGGCATCCTGACCGGCGTCGGTTTCATCGGTGCGGGTGCAATTGTGCGCAAGGACAGGGAGCGACGGGCAGACGTGTGTCTCGAAAGTTTCAGCTCCGCAGACTGCATGCAGCGCGAACCCTCAGCGCCGCACGCGGGCCCCGAGCGCTTACGGTCGCGAAGGATCCGTCTTTCGGATAATACTTATCTCGCCGTTGCGCTCGAGAATTGCACTTTTCACCCGGTCGAGGGCATCAGAGCCCAGTTCCTGGCGAACTGTCTCAAGGACATCGGTTCGGGTTATCAACGCTGCCAGCATCTCACGTTCGTTAAATCGGCCGTCACTGTAGACCTCTCGCTCAACTCCTACCACTAACGATTCCAGCGCCCGAGAGCGGATACACGCCCAGGCGAGTGCGCGATGGATCAGAACGATGACAAGCGACGCGACAAGGGTCGGGACGGCGGGCGACGCGCCAACAATAGCTCGGCTCAGTGTCGCACCGAGCAGAATGGCAACAACATAATCGAAAGGTGAGCGCTGCCCGAAGGAACGTCGCCCCGATATCCGGATGAAGACCAGAGCGGCAAAAAACGTAGCCGCCGCGCGCATCGCTATCTGTAATGAAGAAAGGTCCTTTCCCTCTCCGAAAAGTGCAATGAGCATTTGCATATCTGTCTCCTCCTGACCGACCCATTCCGGCGGATGATGGGCACGCCCGAACCCAATGGGCGCAGCAGGAAATTGCCGCCCCCCTGGAGTGGCACCCCGTAGCCTGCAGTTGTCTCAGGAACCGGCCTTGCCTATGTAGCCGGGCAACCCCTCCGCGACTGAACTCCTTGCCAACTTCAACGCCTGTCGTTCTAAGGAAGCAAATTCTTCGTCAGTTCCTGGACATGGAAGATAGGTGCGAAACAGGTCCGCCCACCGGAACTCTTCGAGGGGCACTGTCGTCTTTTCGTAGCCGCCAGCGTCCCGAACCGACGCCGCGAGGCTGCGATATTCGTCGTCGGCTAACGCCCAGACGTGGTCCGGCATGTCCGCGAAGTTTCTGCGTTGACCTTTGGCGTCGTACGGATAGGTCCAGCGCTGGTTTTCCATTGACAACCAGAACTCCCCGTAGGACAGCGACGACAGGTCCGCAACCAGCACTGCGGGCATCGTCTTTATCCCGGCATGCCACAAAGCGGTCGCGACGTGATGATGGTCAATCGCAAAAGCCGAACCGCCAGGACCCAATACAACAGGAACAGGCTTTTCCGCTATCGCCATCTCAAGGTCATGGCCGGAAAGCGATCGATAAAACTGGGTCTTCTGACGTATTTCGCGCAGACCGTGCGTCAGTTGGGTTGGGCGCAGGTTTTTGATGGTTGCAGTATTCAAAGCTCCTCCCTCCTCGGATGGGGCAATTCCTCAGCCCATCGTACGCGGCACGGGGCGATGCTACCCTCAGGCCACGGCTCACGGCTGGCAATGTCCAGCTTGAAGATGCGTTGCTGAACAGCGCGTGCGACCGCAAATCCGCCCGTGCCAAGCATACGAACGTCGATAGTTGCAACTCCTCGACGAAGTTTCGACATCAACCGGATGGCATCCCCGTGCATTCGACAAGTTCGCGAGTCTGGTCACCTGTTGTGCCGGTTCATACGCGCGACCGCCTGACATCGTCAAAGCTTACCTTTCAACTGCCACCCGAACCCGGATTGGCGGCCGAGGCCGGCGTGGCTGCGCTGGACTTCTTGTGCATCTTCTTGTGCGGAGTAGAACCAGCGGGTGCCATGCTATTCGACCCGGACGCGCCCGACACGGTATCGGTTGAACCACTTGCGTCCGGTTTGCTCATCCCCGTGCCGCCTTGCCCCCCGGCCGCCCCGCCGCCGCCCGCACCTTGTGCGTAGACGGACCCTGATATACCGACAAATAATGCTGAAATCAACATTCCTCTCGTCGCAACTCGCATGACATTCTCCCCAAACGCGAAGCGGTCGTTAGCACCGGAAGGTGTGAGCCCGCATTCTATTCGCCGCAATTCCCATGCCGAAGGTCGGACAAGGAACCCACGGTGAACGCGATACGCTGTCGTGCGGTCGCGGTCGAGCCGACCACGGGGCGCGATTTTGCGTGAGTTGCGCACAGGCGCCACCGTCATAAGCTCCAGTTTTTTCTCGCACATCCGCCACGTCGTCGAGCCGACGAGGCGTGCGCGAAAACACTAACGAGTCAGAGGGGCTTCTTCGGTGCGCTCGGCTTCCAAGGTCCACCGCGCGTTATCTCGCAGGTCCGGGTATGCGCCCTTCGTGGCATTGCTTTCATGCTAATCCTGCAGGACGGCTGGATCCGCACCTTGCGTCAGACTAACGAAATGGCACCGGCAGATGGATACGGAGAGCGCCCGCCGTTCGTATTCGCGTGTCAACGAATTGTCGAGCTGGGCCCAACTTTTGCGCACCAGTTGGCACGCTATCCCGATGCCTATTCTTTGCCTTGCAGAGAGGCGTGGTTCGCGGTTTTCACACACTGGCGTAATTTACCCGTGCGGCCCGGCCGCACTCACTCGAGGAGCAGACAATGGAAACGACGAAAGGAGAAGGAACGCTACGGGAAGTTGCCGGCGACGTACAGCAAGCCGCCGGGAACCTGCTGGACAATGCCGGAGCGCAGGTTAGCGGAACAGCGAAGGAACTGGGCGGCAAAGCGCAGCAACTCTATGCCGATTTTGCGGATGTCGTACGCGAGTCTACTGTGGAGCGACCGCTCGCGGCGCTGGCGATTGCGGCCGGCGCGGGCTTTATCCTCGGAGCGCTATACGCAGCGAATCGCTCGAGGCCCGATAACGTTCGGAGCGACTGGAGAGATCGGGAGTAAGGCTTATTCGCGTCTTGCCCTCAACGAGACCGAAGAGGTGCAGACGACAAGTCCCTGGCGCGCCGCCACGGCGTTTCCGCAACCAGCCAGCCCCGAAGAGTGCCGCAATGTCCATCCGTTCGAAAGTCACCAAGTGGCGAAACGTCGGCAGATTCTGCGTCGAACGAGCCACCGATTATGGTGAGCTAATCGGTGTCGAACTTGAGGAGACCCGGAAATGTCTGGTCCGCGAGTTAAGCGCACTCGTTGCCCTGGCCGTCGCTGGCCTTTTCACTCTTTCGTTTGTGTGCATTGCGATCATCGCGACGGCCTGGCGGACGCCCTATTTTCTTCCCGTGGTATGGGGCGTCGCCGCGATGTGGCTGATCGTGTCATTTATCTCCCTGCTCCTCGTTCGCGCTCAGAAACCCGGCCGCTCGCTTCATATTCTGCAAAGGGAGATCCGGAGCGACCTCGACACGTTGAAGGAGGCGCTCAAATGAGCCTTGCATCCACCGATCGGGAAGCCGAGACCGCCATACTGCTGCGCATGGCGGCATCACGTGCAGCATTGCTTGCGGCAAATAGCACGCCACCATCAGTTCCGGCCGTGCACGGGCGGACGCGGTCTCCCGCAGTTGACGTGATCGCTTCGCTGGCAGACGCACCACGCGTCACGCTGCTGGTTGCACTGTGTGTCGGCGCAATCGTCCTCGGACCTCGCCGGACAATCGGAATTGCCAGCCGATCGGGAATCACCGCATTTCTAGGCAGCACCGTCCGGAAAGCGATTCTCAGGTCTGTGTGACTTGCATCCGGGGACGGCGCGGTCAGGTCAGTTCAGACTTGTGCCGCTCTGACAGCGCTCCAAGACCAGTCTTTAGATATCGCTCTGCCGTGGACCGTCGACATCGCGCGCCGCTGACCAGTATGGATCGCGGTAGTAATACTGATGGACCGTAGTACCCCACGCTGCATCCGCCATAGACGTCCAGTGCAGGTTGACAGGCATGTTCGTTGCGGAAATCAGGTTGTCTCCGGATTACTTACATGTCTACTATCCTCCTCGTCGACGATGAAGTGGATTCGCTCTGGCTGCTCCAGATTATCCTGGAGGGACGCGGTTACCGCATACTCCTCGCGGAAGGCGGGGAGGCAGCCCTCGACAAGGCAGCGCGATACCTTCCCGATCTGATCGTCACAGACTGGAACATGCCAGGTATGGACGGAATCGCCTTGTGCGAACGGCTGAAGTTTTATCCCGCACTCGCCCAGATTCCCGTGGTCATGGCGTCCGGTCGCGTCCCGCCAAAAGAAAAATCCACGCTGTGGAATGTTTTTCTTTCCAAGCCCGTCGACGTGGATGCCCTGGAATCCGCCATCGACTCGCTGTTGGCGAAGCGTTTGTCCAGTCCTCAAACCCGCGTGAATGTGCCCGCGCCGGCATTTTCCCGGTGGCAACCAATATCCTCAAAACTTTGGGCGTAGTTAGCAGTATTTGCAGTTGTGACTGGCGGCGCAGCCCAGGGACGGGCTCGGGTTACCTTGAAAGCAAGGGACGCAGGCCTGCGTCCGACGGCTCGGGAACACCGCTTGCGCACAACTGGAGTACCTTTTTCGAAGGAGGTGAATCATGGGCTCAATCAACCCGCAAGGTGACACCCGCCGCGGAGCCGACATCGTCGGCGGTGGTATGGGCGAAGGACCAGGGCCGGACATCATGGCCGCAGCAACGCTCGATGGGGACAAGGTCATGTCCTCTGATGGCGAACACGTAGGGAAAATCTCTAACATCATGCTCGACGTCAGGAACGGACGCATCGCCTATGCAGTGCTTTCTGAGGGAGGTTTCCTCGGAATGGGTTCTAACCTGCATGCCATTCCATGGAGCGCACTGACTCTCGATACGGACGAGAAGTGCTTCGTCGTCGACATCACGGCACAGCGCCTCAAGGACGATCCGGGCTTTGACAAGGACCACTGGCCGACGATGGCAGATGCGAAGTGGGGAGAGTCGACGTATAGCTACTACAATCGGCAGCCGTACTGGTCAGCGACCCGTGAAGTGGTGGAAAGCGACCCCAGCATCAGGCCGAGCGAGCACTGAAAAACACAACGGGTAAACCGCGCCGGCCGGGCAGCTAGTCTGACGCTCTCGAGCCTACGCCACCGCGACCCATTGCGGTGGCGTAGGCGCTTGGTTCGAGAGAATGCTTTAGAGTGGCCGCGCCCGACCCCGGCTGAAAAGTCGCAGGACAGCGAGCAGGATAACCGCGCCAATCAGCGCCGTAACAAGCGAGCCGACTATGCCGCTTCCCAGGTGCAGACCCAGCGCCCCGCCAAGCCAACCTCCTATGAAGGCTCCGACAATTCCCACGATGATGTCGACCACAATGCCGAAGCCGCCGCCGTCGACGATACGACCCGCCAAGGCGCCAGCGATGCCTCCGATAATCAGCCAGAAAATAATTCCATGCGAGACCGGGTCCATGTTTTTTCTCCTATAGAGCTAAAGCCGCGTTAGCGGCGAGCAAGCATTCCGATGATGAGTCCGCCGATAAGTGCCATCGTGACCGCTTTCCACGGCGCCTCATGAACGTAATCGTCGGTCGATTCAGAGACGACCCGGTACTTCGTCTTGACCACCTCCTGTGCACTGCCAATCTTGTCCTTCAGGTCGGACAGCGTCCGCGCACTGGTTGTTCGGCCTCCGTCGCTGCCGCTGGACTTCTGTGTAGAGCCGTTGCCCTGTTGAGATGACCCGGCGGAACTGGGTGGGTCGGACGCGACGGGCGACGACCCGGCTGCCAGAGCGGTGGGTTGATGCGACTCGGTCATTTGAACCTCCCTATTTCGTTTGAATGGTCCAAGGGTTGAGCAAGTGGCGTGCCCCACAGAGAAATTGCACGCGAGAGATCGACGCACCTATCCCCGCAGAGCATCCGCGCCCCGGTACGAACTGCATCGCCGAAAGCAGTCTTTACAAAGCCCACCGAGCCGTTTCCTCCGCCGACGCGGCCGTTTCTGAAATGGCCGTCGCTGTCAGGAACTAATACCAACTCGCGAAGGAGGTATCAACGCATCGGCTACAGGCAATCACTAGCGCGATAGATTCGAGATCGATGTGGAAGTCGGAATGCTTCATGGCAATCGGCGGAATGAAGTTGCGCGGCTATTGTGACAGCGGCAGTCCGGGCTGCGGCTCCTTTCCAGCTTCCGGATGATGCTTATCTCACCGTTGCGTTCAAGAGTCGCGCTTTGCACCCTGTCCAGTGCATCAGTTCCCAGTTCTTCCCGGACTGTCTCGAGGACGTCGGTTCGCGAAACAAGCGCGGAACGCGACGCGCCGTATGCCTGGCGCGCACAGTCTTGGAGACCCGTCGGGTCCTCGTCGAGGTCGTCATCGTCAGTTGCTAATTAGTCGACGATTCGATCCGGTTCAATGTCGGCGTCGTCGACCGGCCTCGGATCGCCGTCGGCCGCAGCCCGCTCGCCTGTGCCTGAATGGTCCGTGTCACTGTTCCGCGTGCTGCTCATGACGCTCTCCTTCGTTTGCCCGGTGCCCACGGCGAGCAATCGCAAGGACTGGTCCGCCCGCGCATCCCGCAGCGCACTGTACACGCGCCGGGCACCGCGATTGCTTCCAGCGAGACATCGGCGCAACCCGCGCCTCCCGCTTGAAACTTCTACCTGCAACGATGGCTGCCACGACCGACCCGACCCAGCGCCGCACTGACGACATCGCCCAGCAAGCTGCCCCTGCCGCGATGCCGCCCGGTCTGCGGCATTCGGACGACACCACGCCCGGCTACACGCGCAGGCGTGAAAAAGATGGCTTTGTATACTTCGACGTGAGCGGCAAACGCATCGACGACGCAAGCGAAATTGATCGCATCAACGCATTGGCAATTCCACCGGCGTACGAGGACGTATGGATCTGCCCCGACGCCCGCGGTCATTTGCAGGCAACCGGCCGTGACGCGCGCGGCCGCAAGCAATACCGCTATCACGCGCGCTGGCGCGAGACACGTGACGCCAACAAATACGAGCGCATGGCCGCGTTCGGCCGCGCGCTGCCGAAGATCCGCAGGCGCGTCGCATGCGACCTGAAGTTACCGGGCATGCCGTGCGACAAGGTCATCGCCGCAATCGTGCAGCTGCTCGACACGACGCTGATCCGCGTCGGCAGTGTCGAATACGCGCGCGATAACCAGTCGTACGGGCTGACGACGCTGCGCAAGAAGCATGTGAAGATCGAAGCAGGCCAATTGCGCCTGAAGTTCCGCGGCAAGAGCGGCATCGAGCACGATGTCACGGTGGACCATCCACGAGTCAGGCGCATCGTGCGGCGCTGCGCCGACTTGCCGGGGCACGCTCTGTTCCAGTATCTCGACGAAGACGGCACGCGCCGCACCGTCGGCTCAGCGGACATCAACGACTACCTGCGCCGCGCAAGCGATGCGGATTTCACCGCGAAGGATTACCGCACATGGGCGGGCAGCGTCTATGCACTAGCCGCGCTGCGGTGGCTGAAATACAGCAGCGCGGCGGAAGCACGCCGGCATATTGTCGCAACCGTCAAGGCCGTAGCAACACTGTTGCGCAATACGCCCGCTGTATGCCGACGCTGCTACATTCACCCGGCCGTGATCAGCGCGTTCGAAGCTGACGAATTGCACGACTTGCCGCCCGCCCAGGCGCTTCGCGGTCTGAAAGTGGATGAAGCGGCGTTTGCTGCACTGCTCGTGCAACTCGAGAAGCATGCCGCGAAGCTCGCGCGTCAAGCGGGCACCCGGGGCCGCAAGCCGCGCGACTCGGCGGTGACTGGCGGCGTCGAAGGCTCGCTGCCAACGTTGCTGAAGAAGTCGCGCGCGGTGCGCCAGGCAACCATTGCGAAACCCGCTGCCAGCGCCGGCTCGCTAACATCTCGCCGCGTGGCCACGGCACCCAGCGCCGCCAGCCGGTTTCGCTCGGCGGACGCTGCCAGCCGATCTTCAGGTCGCCGGTGATGTGGAACTGTCGGCCGATCGCCTGCGTGACCTTGTCGTCGATCCACGGCCGCGCGCGGTTCCAGTCGAACGTCAGGAAAAAGACGACGAGTGCCGCAATCAGTACCGCCAGCACGGCAACAAACCATGCAGCAATTTTTCCGATCCCCTGCCTTGCCGCTACCTGATTGCCATCCCATCGGAGCCGTGCCCTTTGTCTGAGGCCGCAATGGCGTCGAGCAGCACCGAAGGGTCCGCGGGCTTCACGAGATAATGATCAATACCTGCCTCTTGCGCCCGTCGGATGTGCTCTTCCTGCCCATAGCCGCTGAGCGCGATGATCAGACATGACTTGGCCTGGTCCTGCCGCAAGCGGCAGGCGACCTCGTAGCCACTCATGCCCGGCAGACCAATATCGAGCACGACCACGTCCGGGCGCATCTCGTTTGCTGCGCGCAAGGCGGATTCACCATCGCCGGCGCATCTAACGATGTATCCATGTATGGTCAACAGCGCTTCGAGGCTTTCCGCGGAAGCCGCGATATCTTCGACGATCAATACTCTCATTGCCTGCTTTCTGTTCAGATGCACGACTGGGGCGCGCGCAGCGCCGCGGCGCTCGGCCATGGCGCCCGGCAGACGGATCGCAAATTCGGTTCCTTTGCCAAGCCCATCACTGCGGCACTCGACGGATCCGCCGTGCAGTTCGGTGAGGTGGCGCACCAGCGTCAAGCCTATACCCAGCCCTCCTTGAGGCCGGTGCAACGATGTGTCGGCCTGCGCGAAAAGCTCAAAAATATGCGGCATGAAGCCGGGATCGATGCCCTCCCCATCGTCCGCGACGGTGATCGACGCGGTGCTGTCTGAAAACCGGGTGGAAAGCGAAATATGCCCACCTTGCGGAGTAAACTTGGATGCATTGTTCAGAAGGTTGGATACGATCTGCGCGAGTCGCACAACGTCGCCGTTGACCACCGTGTCGACCGCTCCCTCGTCGCAGGTGAGATTTTGCGCACGCCGGATCAGATGGGGCCGGCTGGTTTCCACCGCGCGACCGATTACCACGGACAACGGCACAGGCTCCTTTCGCAAGGTGACCGCTCCCCGGGCAATACGCGAGATGTCCAGCAGGTCTTCGACGATCCGCACCATATGCTCGACCTGAGTTGTGACGATCTCACCCGCCCAGCGCAACACCTCGGCATCTCCTGGCTTGGCACTACGCATTACCGCGGCCGCATTGGCAATCGGCGCAAGCGGATTGCGCAACTCGTGGGCGAGCATTGCCAGGAATTCGTTTTTGCGCCGATCGCCCTCGCGGATTTCCGAGAACAGCAACGCATTTTCCAGCGCGATAGCCGCACGGCTGACGAATTCCCTGCTGAGCGTAATCTGCTCGTCCGAAATGTCCGTCGCGCAGGAGCAAAGCAGGATCACGCCCTTCTGGTTGTCCGTGAGCAATGGGAACGCGCTAACGCGCTGGATGCGTAAGCTCGATGCATGGCTTGCTGCTTTCTCCGTGAGAAAGCCGTCCACAGGGGGGCTGTCATCCTCTGCTCTTTCATGCAGTAAGTGGCGGACAAAGCGACTCACTAACGGAAACGCCACCGCAAGGGTATTCGACTCGAACGCTGCAAGATCCGGGACATCCGATCTATCCCGTGTGGCCGATCGGGAGGTGATTTCCGTCGGTGATTCGCCAGTGCCCATGACGGCAACAAAGGCGATCTCCGCCAGCTCAGTCGAAGCAAGCTCGACGATGCGCTGCAACGTGGTGCCGATTTCAAGCGAACGGGTCAGCACGTGGCTTGCATTCGCGAGAAAGTCGGCACGTTGCCGCGCGTGCTCAGCCACCGTCCTGCCGGCCTCAGCCAGCAGGAACGCCTCCCGTTCCGCGGCCCGGGTGAGAAGCTCAAGGTTCATGCGGTGCATTTCCACGAAGACCCGGACCTTCGAGCGCAGAATCTCGGGTATGACCGGCGAGGAAATGTAGTCCACGGCGCCGAGCGAATATCCGCGCTTCATCTCCGCGTCATCGACATAGGCGGTTACGAAAATAATCGGCGTACTGGCGGTTCGACGGTATGAGCGCAACAGCGACGCGGTTTCGAACCCGTCCATGCCCGGCATGTTCACGTCGAGCAGAATCACGGCGAACGTTTGCTCGAGCACCGCCTTCAGTGCTTCGCGCCCTGATGCGACAGTGATCACGTTCTCCTGAAGTTCCTCGAGAATCGTTCGCATCACCACGTGCTGCTCCCGCATATCGTCAACGACCAGAATATTGACGGGCTCCCGCGGGACAGGAGCAACGATATCCATGATCCGTCCTCCTATCTATGCAGCCACGCGTGAAGCACGGCAAGCAGGTCTTCCCGATTGACGGGCTTCGAAAGATAGTCCCACGCCCCCGCTTCAATGCAGCGTTCGCGGTCGCCTTTCATCGCTTTCGCCGTCACTGCGATGATGGGAAGGGTTCGCCCAACGGGCCTCTTGCGGATTTCCCTCGTAGTTGTCAGCCCGTCCATCTCCGGCATCATGATGTCCATCAGCACGATGTCGATTTCGGGGTCGCTCTCGACAAGTATTATCGCGTCGTGGCCGTTGTCCGCCCACACATGGCGCATGCCATGATCCTCGAGAATGGTAGCCAGTGCGAAGATATTGCGCATGTCGTCATCGACAATCAACACCTTGCGACCAGCGAGATCCGCATCCGACCGGTGCAGACTGTCGATGAGCTCGCGCGCTTCGTTCGGCAGCCACTTGGGATTGAGGTGCAGCAACGCCACCGTCGAGTCCAGAAGATGGCTAAGATTCGAGGCCGTGTGACTCACGAATCGGTCGCTGGTGCGGACGGACGGCGAATCTGTCTGCGCTGCATACACGATCAGAGGCAGCGGTGAAAACTCGTTGCGGTGCGCGAGCTCCGCTTCGATCTCGCGCGTGCTCGCCTCCAGCAGGGCGGACCCGACGATCACCGCACACGGCTCCTGCTCAGCGAGCGCGCTGAGCAGCTGTTCACGCGTTGAGACGAAACCCAATGCGATGCGATCGCTAGATATCAATCGGGATAACTGCTCGCGCTCGAGCCCTTCGGGCAGCGCGACCAGAACCTTGCGCGGCGCCGCATCGACGTACGCTGCCATCGAGTGCAATGCGACATCCAGCACCTCGCGCGACTGGATCGGTTTGGAAAGAAAGGCGAACGCACCGGCCTGTAGCGCCCGGTCACGCGATTCGTCCGTCGAGATGACGCAGACCGGCATATGTCTCGTCGCCAGATCGTGCTTGAGGCGGGCGAGTACCCGCCAACCGTCCATATCAGGCAGAAACAGATCGAGCGTGATGATGTCCGGCTTAAACTGATCGGCTAAAGTCAACGCTGGTGCGCCGAGCGGCGTGATTAGCCCTTTGAAGTCATGTTCGCGCGCTGCGTCGAGCAGAAAATGTGCAAACGCCAGATCGTTTTCAACGATCAGCAGTACCTTGTCGCCGGGCTTGATGCGTAGGCGATCGTCTTCCGGAGTTTCAGCGAGTTCGCTCGTCTCGCCGATCACGGAACTGACGAACTCCTCGGCCGCCAGCGAATCAGCTTCATGCGCGGCAGTTCTAGCGGCCGCCGGTTCGGCAGCGATCGCGATCGCGTCGTTATCTTCGCCAGGAACGGCAATCTTCCTGCGAGCTACCCAACCTGTTTCCCCCGAGAAGGGCAGGTACAGCGTGAAGGTGCTCCCCTTATTTGGCGAACTGACGAGGCGAATTTCCCCGCCCAACAGCTTGGACAACTCGCGGCTGATGGCAAGACCAAGGCCCGTCCCGCCGTATTTGCGGCTCGTACTGCCGTCGGCCTGCTGGAACGCCTCGAAGATAATCTGCTGCTTGTCGGGCGAAATCCCTATGCCCGTATCCGACACCGAGAACGCTATGACAGGCTGGGCGCGGTTGAGCCCTTCGTTATCGGCACTCCAGCCGCCGAACACCTCCTCAATGGAAAGCGTCACGCGCCCCTGGTGCGTAAACTTGAACGCATTCGACAGCAGGTTCTTCAGGATCTGCTGGAGCCGCTTGAGATCGGTGCGGATCGACGCCGGCAAGCGCACGCCGGCATGGACGACGAAATCGACACTGCGCGCGTCCGCAACGTGTCTGAAGGTGCGCTCCACATAAGAGGTGAGGTCCACAAGCTGGTGTTCGGCAAAATCCATCACAACAGTGCCGGACTCGATCTTCGACAGGTCGAGGATGTCGTTGATCAACATCAGGAGGTCGTTGCCGGACGAGTGAATCGTCCTGGAAAACTCGATCTGCTTGCTCGACAGATTCCCCTCGGGATTCTTGCAGAGCTGGTCGGAAAGAATCAGCAGGCTGTTGAGCGGCGTACGCAACTCATGGGACATGTTTGCGAGGAATTCAGACTTGTACTTCGAGGTCAACGCAAGCTGTTTCGCCTTTTCCTCAAGGGCCTGTCTTGCCTGCTCGACCTCGGTGTTCTTGCGCTCCACTTCCTGGTTCTGGTGCGCGAGCAGCCGTGCCTTTTCCTGCAGTTCCTGATTGGTCTGCTGCAACTCTTCCTGACGGCTTTGCAGTTCGTGCGCCAGTGACTGCGACTGCTTGAGCAAGTCCTCCGTTCGCGTATTGGCCTCAATCGTATTGATGACGATGCCGATGCTTTCGGTCAGCTGATCGAGGAAGGCCTGGTGGGTGGGATTAAAGCGCTCGACCGACGCGAGCTCGATGACGCCCTTGACCTGTCCTTCGAAGACGATCGGCAGCACCAGCACGTTGTGCGGAACGACGCTGATCAACCCGGACTTGATACGGAAACTGTCGGACCCCGAGGGTTC
Source organism: Paraburkholderia phytofirmans OLGA172 (assembly GCF_001634365.1). Taxonomy (NCBI): domain Bacteria; kingdom Pseudomonadati; phylum Pseudomonadota; class Betaproteobacteria; order Burkholderiales; family Burkholderiaceae; genus Paraburkholderia; species Paraburkholderia phytofirmans. The sequence goes on along the minus strand of NZ_CP014578.1, from coordinate 1,769,314 downwards.
CAGCAGGATCTTGCGGCGCTCGACCGCACATTGCCCGAGCAGCCCTTCGCCCAGTTGCACACGCTTGCCGTGCGACGGCCGTCCGGTCGACGCATAGCTCGCCATCAGACGAAGCGAAGTCGACTCGGATGCTGCGTCGAGCACGAAGAACTCCGCCTGCTGCACGCCGACCACCGGCGCAAGCTCGGACAGGATGAGCTGGCCGACGGCGACGAGATCTTTCTGCCCTTGCAGCATGCGGCTGAACTTGGCGAGATTGGTCTTGAGCCAGTCCTGCTCGGTGTTGACCTGCGTCGTGTCCTTCAGGTTACGGATCATCTCGTTGATCGTATCCTTCAGTGCCGCGACTTCGCCTAGCGCCTCGACCGTAATCGATCGCGTGAGGTCGCCTTGCGTCACGGCGGTGGCCACCTCCGCAATGGCTCGCACTTGGGTGGTCAGATTGGCCGCGAGCTGGTTCACGTTTTCGGTCAGCCCTTTCCACGTACCGGAAGCGCCCGGCACCTTGGCCTGTCCGCCGAGCTTGCCTTCGACGCCGACTTCGCGCGCCACGGTCGTCACCTGGTCGGCAAACGTCGCCAGTGTGTCGGTCATGCTGTTGATCGTGTCCGCGAGCGCTGCGATTTCCCCTTTCGCCTCGACCGTCAGTTTACGCGCCAGATCGCCGTTTGCGACGGCCGTCACCACCTTCGCGATGCCACGCACCTGGCTCGTCAGGTTGCCCGCCATGAAATTGACGTTGTCGGTCAGATCCTTCCAGGTGCCTGCCACCCCCTGAACGTCCGCCTGGCCGCCGAGCTTGCCTTCCGTACCTACTTCCCGGGCCACACGGGTGACCTCGGACGCAAACGAGCGCAACTGATCCACCATCGTGTTGATGGTGTTTTTCAGTTCGAGGATCTCGCCCTTCACGTCCACCGTGATCTTCTTGGACAGGTCCCCCGCGGCGACCGCCTTCGTGACGTCCGCGATGTTGCGTACCTGGCTGGTCAGGTTGCCGGCCATGAAGTTGACGTTGTCGGTCAGGTCCTTCCAGGTTCCCGCCACGCCCTGCACGTCCGCCTGGCCGCCCAGCTTACCCAGCGTGCCGACCTCGCGCGCAACGCGGGTCACTTCCGACGCGAACGAACTGAGCTGGTCGACCATCGTGTTGATGGTGTTCTTCAACTCGAGAATTTCGCCCTTCACGTCCACCGTAATTTTTTTTGAAAGGTCGCCGGCCGCCACGGCTTTCGTCACGTCGGCGATATTGCGGACCTGGCTTGTCAGATTACCCGCCATGAAATTGACGTTGTCGGTCAAATCTTTCCAGGTACCCGCGACCCCTTGCACATCCGCCTGGCCGCCGAGTTTGCCTTCGGTGCCCACCTCGCGCGCGACCCGCGTCACCTCCGACGCAAACGAACGCAACTGGTCCACCATCGTGTTGATGGTGTTCTTGAGCTCGAGGATTTCGCCCTTCACGTCAACGGTGATCTTCTTCGACAGGTCACCGGCGGCCACCGCCGTCGTCACGTCGGCGATGTTGCGCACCTGCGCCGTCAGGTTACTGCCCATCGAATTGACCGAGTCGGTCAAGTCCTTCCAGGTGCCGGCCACACCCTGCACATCCGCCTGGCCGCCGAGCTTGCCCTCTGTACCGACTTCCCGCGCGACACGGGTCACTTCCGATGCGAACGAACTCAGCTGGTCAACCATCGTATTGATGGTGTTCTTCAGTTCAAGGATTTCGCCCTTCACATCGACGGTGATCTTCTTCGACAGGTCGCCGGCGGCCACCGCGGTCGTCACAGCGGCAATGTTACGTACCTGGGCCGTGAGATTGCTGCCCATCGAATTGACTGAATCCGTGAGGTCCTTCCACGTGCCGGCGACGCCCTGCACATCCGCCTGGCCGCCGAGCTTGCCCTCCGTGCCTACCTCTCGTGCGACCCGCGTCACCTCCGACGCAAACGAGCGCAACTGGTCCACCATCGTGTTGATGGTGTTCTTCAACTCGAGAATTTCGCCCTTCACGTCCACCGTGATTTTTTTGGACAGGTCGCCTGCCGCGACCGCGGTCGTGACATCAGCGATGTTGCGCACCTGCGCCGTCAGGTTACTGCCCATTGAATTGACCGAGTCGGTCAGGTCCTTCCATGTGCCGGCCACGCCCTGCACATCGGCCTGCCCGCCAAGCTTGCCCTCTGTACCCACTTCCCGCGCCACCCGTGTCACTTCGGACGCGAACGAGCGCAGCTGATCCACCATCGTATTGATCGTGTTCTTGAGTTCGAGGATTTCGCCCTTCACATCGACGGTGATTTTCTTGGACAGATCGCCCGCAGCCACGGCCTTGGTGACTTCAGCAATATTGCGCACCTGGCTCGTGAGGTTGCCTGCCATGAAGTTGACGTTGTCGGTCAGGTCCTTCCAGGTACCGGCCACGCCCTGCACGTCGGCCTGGCCGCCCAGTTTTCCTTCGGTGCCCACCTCGCGCGCCACCCTTGTCACCTCCGACGCAAAGGAGCGCAACTGGTCCACCATCGTGTTGATCGTATTCTTGAGTTCGAGAATTTCGCCCTTGACGTCCACCGTGATCTTCTTGGACAGGTCGCCCGCCGCTACTGCCTTGGTCACCTCGGCGATGTTCCGGACCTGGCTCGTCAGATTGCCGGCCATCGAATTGACTGAATCGGTCAGGTCCTTCCAGGTACCGGCCACCCCCTGCACGTCGGCCTGCCCACCCAGCTTGCCTTCCGTGCCGACTTCGCGCGCGACCCGCGTGACTTCTGCGGCAAACGTGCCGAGCTGTTCGACCATCGTGTTGATGGTTTTCGCCGTACGAAGGAACTCGCCTTGCAACGCCCTCCCTTCGGCCTCGAGCGCCATGCTCTTGGAGAGGTCGCCCTGCGCGACCGCACCGATCACCCGCGCGACTTCACTGGTCGGGTGAACGAGGTCTGCGATGAGGGAATTGACAGCCTCGATCGACTCGCCCCAGAACCCTCGCGCATAGGGCAATGCCGCGCGCTCTTTCAGACGCCCCTCCTTTCCGACTACCCGGCTTAAGCGGCCGAGTTCTTCTGACATGCGGATGTTCTGCTCGACCACGCCGTTGAAAACATGCGAAAGCTTGCCGTGCATTCCTGTCCAGTCCGGCGGCAGCGACGCGACCTCGCCCTTCTGCAAGGCAGTCAGCGCGGTGAGAATAGCTTTCGTGCACGCGTGCCCGGCTTTCGCGCTTTCAAAGAGAGCATTGATGTGCGATGCGCTGTCGAGCCACATACCCGCAAGCGCTTCAGTGTTAACGGCGGCGTCCAGACTATCGGCCGCCGGTCCGGAAAGACGCTGCGTCATGCGCCCAACGTCCTGCGAAATCCGCGCTGTTTGCACGGCCAACGCGTTAAATTCGGACGCGAGGCTTCCCAGATCTCCAGGCCAGTTATCTGGCAGCCGAAACGACGTATCACCCCGGCGCAGCGCACCTAGAGCGCTGGCGACGAGAGCATATTGCTCGCTGACTTGGCGCGATGATTCGACCGCTACAGTGTCCATGCATTCCTCAACAGTCGTTAAGTAAGCAAATTTTTATTTATGGCGACGTCCGAAAATATTCGATGCTGGGTATGTTATGCCCTTCGCCCCATTACGCGTCACGAACATGTGATTTCGCGCTTTCAATAGCGCCAGGCTATACCGCGGTTTACCAATATTTACCAACACCCTCGACGCTTTGGCTAGTGCCATAGATGTGGAGCCGTGGCAACTGCTTGCCTGGTAGCGCAAGCCATCCGGTAGCTGATCACATATTGTCGGCTGTCGCATAAAGAAGAAGTCTGGCCCGCACCTCTTCCGTCGCTAATTTGAAGGCTACTGAAGGCGAGATGCCGGATCGGCGTTACCCGCCCGGCTCATAGCTGTTGACTATCCGGGATGGTGCACTGCAACTCGATTTCGGCGTTTGGAGCAGACTTTGTTGCATGCAAACCCGGCCCAGGCCGTTGGTGCAGACTTTGTTGTGCGCCAATAGCACATAATGGAACACAACATAGTTGGTGCTAAGTTTTTCCTTCACCCCGTGATTCCACGTTCATAACTGCATCCCCGTGCGGTTCAAAGTTGGTGTCAATTTTCCAAAGCGCCCGCTTCCAATCGTCTTAAACCACGTAAAGTCGGTGTCAAGCCCGTCAAACGGGCAAAGGCACCGCCTTCTAAAATGGGGCGCGATGCGCTCTCACGCTGCGCCGCACCATTTTACGGCGGCTTTTCCGGCGCAGTATTGCGTGCTTTCAGCGAGGCGAAAACGGCCCCCGCGCTAAGATGATTTCTTCAGCCAAACCTCAAGGCGCATCTTTTGGGCAGGCGAAAGTGTCCTGAGACCTGTCACCTCTGCGAATTGGGCCGATGTTTTGGGACGATTGCTCGCTAAGCGGCTCAGCCAGATGTCAAAGGCCCGGTCCCGAAATCTCACGACCGGCTCACAAAGCTCTTCTCGAAGCGTTGCAATTTCGGGATGGTGCATGCACCCCCGCGAAAATCCTAGGCCCGCAACCTCCGTCAGTTTGGTCCAAGTAACCTGAACTGGTATCTCGAGCGCGAGCAGACTGGCATGCGCTGATTTCAATGAAGCAGTCGCTTTGGCAACCCACTTTGCAGCGATTCGCTTTCCACGACCTTTATCGTCATGTCGTCGATTGAAGGCCTTCAGCCAATCGCCGTCATATATCGACAATTTTAGAAAGACGGCCGGACTGTCCTTAAAAGCTCGAGTCAACCTGCCAACGCTCGGTTGTCTTCGCACGCACGCGCTCCAAGCGCGGCGCAATGAGGAGACCATTTTTTGATGAGACACCGTCTCCGACTTCTGATGCAGCAGCTTGTTTCCCCTAATCAAAGCGCTTGTCTCACCCATACCGAGGCGACGACCGGCTGCGCACAAGCTTAGACCACCGTTCACTAACCGCGAAAACTCGTCGGAGTATCGCTTCCCAAATTTGCGCACCTTCGTTTTCCGGATATTCCCCTCATCGTCGTACCACACTAGCAGACTCCGTGTGCAGGAGCACGTCAGTAGCCGCGCGGAATAAGTGGTCAGACTAGACAGGTAACTCTGTCGGGCGTGTCGCACCGATACGAACGGTGCATGGCAAGCCGAACTACGCAGAGCTCAAACAAAAGTTGCGGCCCCAGGTGCGCCTAGCAATGATGCCATTGCGATAAATAGCTTTATCGCAAGAGCATCATCGCTGACCTAAACTTCCCCATATGAAAACGCCGCCGCCCCGCTCCGGGCGAGGCCGCCCCTCCCCCGGCATCCCGGCCGGGGCCGATGTCACCGACCCCGCTGCGCCTCCCTTCCCTGACCTTGCGTCACTCGCTGCGCTGCGCGCCTGGTACGAGGGTCTCACCGCGCGCGCCGCCGTCACGCACTACCTCCCCCACCTCCGCATCGACGGCCAGTCGTCCCGCAGCCTGATTGGCCGGATCCGCCGCACGGTGGTCACGTTTGCACGTTCCCGGCAGCGCGACGACCTTGCGCAGCTGTTCGACCATGAGACGGCCAGCCGGACCCGGTACGCGACTGCGGTCGTCCACGCGATCGACATCCTGCGTACCGCGCCCATCCCGCAGCCGCGACTGACCGATGACATTTCGAGGTGGCTGGCGCCGCGCGCCGTCCGCGCGCTGCACGCGCAGCACATCCGCACGCTCGCCGAACTGACGCTGCGGGTGCCGCGGCGGCGGCGCTGGTGGCGCAGCATCCCGGGGCTCGGTGTGACCGGCGCCCGGACCATCGAGGCGTTCTTTGCTGCGCACCCGCGCCTTACTGCTCACGCGCGGCAGCTGGTAGAGGCGACGCAGCCCGCGCCGGATGAACAGCAGACCCTGGTCGTCCCATGGGAACACCTCGTCCTGCCGGAAGACCTTGACGGCTCACGCGGCCGCTTCCGTGCTCCGCGTGAAGCCTGCCTGCTGGGCGCCACCAATGATTACGGGGCCATCCAGTCGTGGCTCGCCCTGCATGAGTCGGCCGACACGCAGCGCGCGTACCGCAAGGAAGCCGAGCGGCTGATGCTGTGGGCGATTGTCGAATGGCAGCAGCCGCTGTCATCGCTCACGACCGACGATGCAATCGCCTACCGCGCGTTCCTGCGACGGCCGGCGCCGCGCGGGCGCTGGACCGGACCGCCCTGCTCGCGCCGCTCCGCCGGATGGCGCCCGTTTGCGCACGGCCTGTCGCCCCGCTCGGCGGCGTATGCGCTATCGGTCATCCGCGCGCTGTTCCGCTGGCTCATCGAGCAGTGCTATGTGCTGGCCAATCCGTTTGCCGGCATCCGGGTGCGCGGCGCCAGCAGTCACGGTCCGTTAGACGCAGCCCGCAGTCTCACCGACGCCGAATGGCGGACCGTCCGCGCCCTCGCCGACGGGCTGGAATGGTCAACCGGGTGGTCTGGCTGGAGCGCACCGGCCGCGCAGCGCCTGCGCTTCCTGCTCGATTTCAGCTATGCGACGGGACTGCGCGCGCATGAGCTCGTGAGCGCGACGCTCGGCGACATCGCGACCGATGCGCGCGACGATGCATGGTTGCAGGTGACCGGCAAGGGCGCGGAGCCCGGCAAGGTGGCGCTGCCGCCGCTCGCACGCGAGGCGCTCGACCGTTACCTCATCCAGCGCGGGTTGCCGGTCAGCCGCCGGCGCTGGCGACCGGACATCCCGTTAATCCCGACACTCGGACGCGGCGGTGATCTGCCCGGAAGCCGGCAGGCCGGCATCACCGCGACGCGGCTGCGCCAGGTGCTGCAGCGTTTTTTTGTTCAGGCCGCCACGCTTCTCCAGGAGGATAGTCCCGTCCTCGCCGCGAAGCTGCAACGGGCAAGTCCCCACTGGATGCGCCACTATGTGCCCTTCCTGACTATATCGGGTAATCTGGAAGGGCTCCTTGAACACCTTGGTAGTGTGGGCTGAGCGGCAAATGTGCTCGGCCAATCACCCGATATAGTTTCGCGGTCCTACAAGCTATTCAGGAAGTCGAGAAGCTGGTCTGCGGGCCGGTAGCGCCCTTGCCTGCCGCAGGGCGGAGATGTCTTCGCAAGAGCTTCCTCCTTCATTGCGAGTGTCGCTTCGACATAGATCTGCGTGGTTTCCACCGATTCATGTCCGAGCCACAGCGCAATCACGGAACGACGAACGCCCGCTTGCAGAAGGTCCATAGCCATCGTGTGTCTCAAACAGTGAACGGTGACCCGTTTCTGTTGCAACGACGGGCAAACTCTGGACGCCATTTCGCGATGTTTGTTTAGCAGATACTGCACTCCATGGACAGTGAGGCGTTCTCCCCTTGCGCTGGGAAACAGTAAATCACCGTCACCACGCTGCGGTTCTCGCAGCCACGCTTTCAATACAGCGAGTGTGGATTTGGCGATGGGCGTACAGCGTTCTCGGCGCCCTTTGCCGATCACGCGAACGTGTGCGCCAACTCCGAGAATTAGGTCGTCGCGTTTGAGCCCGGTCATCTCGGAGAGGCGCAAGCCTGTTTGCACGGCGACCAGCATGAAGGCGTGATCACGTCGGCCAGACCAGGTGCGCTGATCCGGCGCAGCGAGCAAGGCATCGACTTCGGGACGCGTCAGGAAGTGCACCAAGGTGCGGGTAAAACGCTTGCTGGGTATGGCGAGTACCCGCTGGATCTGCGCGGAATGCGGTGGTGTCTCGAGCGCCGCGTAACGAAAGAAGGAGTGAATCGCTGTTAGACGCAGATTCCGGCTGCGAACGCTCAAGCCTTGACGCTTCTCCAGGTCGTCCAGAAATGCAACGATCAACGGGGCGTCGATTTCCTCGAAACTCATGCGTGAGGGCTGCTTGTGAAGACGTTGTTGCGCGAACTTCAGAAACTGACGGAATGTATCCCGATACGAACTGATTGTGTGAGGACTCGCCTGGCGCTGCTGCATCAGGCGTTGTATAAAAAAACGCTCCAGAAGCGGAGCAAAGCTGGCGGATTTGTTCATGACCGGTTCTCCCAGTACCGCTCAAGTCGGCGCATCGATTCGCGCATGAGTTCCGGCGAGGCGCTGAGGTACCACTGTGTATCGGCGACATGAGCATGACCAAGGTAGGCCGACAGAATCGGCAGACGGCGCTCGGGATCCTGTCCGGACTGGTACCAGCGTACCAGCGTTCTTGTCGCAAACAGGTGCCTCATGTCATGCAACCGTGGACCGTGACTGTCGGATGTCCCGCGTAAGCCGATCTCCCGTGACAAGGCATAGAACGTTCGACGGACGTCTGCCTGGTCCAGTCTTCTCCCCCCGCTGGAAACGAACAGGTAGGGCGAGACATCCCGACCAGCCCAGTGGCGATCGCGTCGAACAATATAATCAGCGAGCACCTTGCAGGTCGAAGCGTGCAATGGCAAGAGTCTGTCTTTGCCAAACTTGGCACCGCGGATCGTCAATACGCCTTCGGCCAGATCCACATCCCGAAGCTCAAGATTGAGCGCCTCGGAAAGACGCATCCCCGACACGCTTAGCAAACCGAACAGGCAATAAAAGGCCCTCGGGCGCAATGCACCTCGTTCGTAGCGGTATTGCATCTCGAGGGCGGCATGCAATAACCGGCGAACCTCATCGTCAGAGTAAAGATATGGGTGGGCCCGCTTCGGCTGAAACGGCAGCAGGCCTGGGGCCGGAATCTGCGTGCGCCGGTCAGCCGCGCTACGATATCGCGTGAAGTCCCGCACAACACCGAGTCGTCGTGCCCAGGTCGCAGGTTGGACATCGGCTGGTTGTTGAGCCCAGGCAAGAGCCAACGCCTGAGAAATGTAGGGAGCATTGTGCCGCTCCATGAAGGCGGCGAAGTCGAGCAATGCTCGGCCCGGTTCCTTCAACTTGAATCCCAGGCTGCGCCTGAGGTTCAAATAGTCGTGGACGGCTTGCCGAAGCGTGTTCATTGCGCACCTCCCGGCCACGGTACAGCCAGCGTCCGCAGTGCCTCGATGTCGATCTTTGTATAGATCATAGTCGTCTGTGGATCACGATGCCCTAAGATCTCCCCAATCTCGCTCAGCGATGCGCCATGGCGCAGCATGTCGGCAGCCAGTCCGTGGCGAAACTGATGTGCTCCCGTAGTTGGGGCGTCGATGCCAGCGCGCTGGAGCGCGTGCCGAACAATAGAACCGACGCCACATGCTCCGCGAAAGCCGGTGATAGGCGCCTTCGTGCGCAAGAATACCCGGCGGCAGGAACTATGCGGTCGGCCGTACCGCAAATATGCAGCGATCGCCTTGCCGACGTCGGCGTGCAAAGGTAACTCGTTGCGCAGGCCGCATTTACCTCGCACAGTCAAACGTGCCGCGCTCCAGTCGATATCCGTAAGTTCAAGCGACACTACTTCCCCAGAGCGTAGCCCCAACCGTGCGAGCAGCAGCAGGATCGCGTAGTCGCGAAGGCCCATTCCGGTTCGGCGATCGATACTGGACAGCAGTTGCCGTATCTGATCTGGAGCAATCGCCCGAGGGATTGACGGCATCGACCAGTTGGCAACGACCGGAACGAAATCGGCAAGATCCGGCACCATGTCGCCACGATAGCGTGCGTAGCGTAGAAAGGATCGCAAAGCGGTGGTCATGAGCTTCGCACGCTTCAAATGCAGACGTTGGGCCTTACGCTGTACAAATCTAATGACATCGCTCGCACGCAGACGTGACAGATTGACTCGCCCGTCGCCGAAGCAGTCTTGCAGGAAATCTGTGGCGAACGTCGAGTAATACGCAATCGTTGTTTCGGCCAGACCACGCACCTCGCGTAAGTACTGTCCGTACGCCTGGGCATAGAGTTCAGCCGCCGTCCTGCGGCGCGTGGCTGTGCGTTGAGCACGAACGACGCCACTGTGGTGCAGAAACTCGAGGAGATGTCGAAGTGCAGCGCTGTCCCCCCGGCCAGCCCGCACACGTCGAGCTCGATATCGCAAATACTGCGACGCGTGTTCGGAGCATACGCGATGCAATTCCACTCTTGATCGTGCGAGCCACTGGCTAAAGCCGGCAACAATGCGCACCTGATGCCGGAGTGACTGCACGCTTTATCCTTTGGACTCCATAGAGTTCGCGAATGAAACAATGTAGGATGCAAGCGGACCTTCAGGAGGGCGCGAAAGACCGACCCGGTTACAAACGACGTATCTCATGATGGACTCCTTCCCGGACGCCGGGGGCTGTGAAAGGAATCAAGACTATCTCTACTTCGCTTCGCGCAACTGCTGAAAAACAGGGCCAACTCTCAGTTGCAAGACATAGTCCGGAACGGCACATAGTGCCTCCTATGTCTTCGGAGACATAGGAGACACACCCACGCGACCCACGCGCTGGAGCATGGCGTCGAACTGGTCGCGGTGCGCGACAACCTGCGCCATGCATCCATTGCCACGACGTCGACCTATCTGCACGGCGACGATGCCCGGCGTGCGCGCCAGGTCAGCGCGGCCTTCGGGCGAAGTTCCCCGCGCGGTCGTGGTCCCGCAGCGCGACCCTGAAAAAAGGTCAGGCATGAAGCGCTCGTCTCTGTCTGCAGGCCCCGGTAGCCTGCCTCCCCGCAGACGGCAGAGGCTCAGCATCAGGCAGCGCCGCCTCGCGCGGCGTCGGGACGTGCCTGTCGTGGACGTCATGGGCGCGACGGTTGACCGGGGGCATCGTGCAGAAGCCGCCGGTGCACGGGGAAGCCCTGGCGGCGCGCCAGCACCCTCGACGCCAGCGAGGCCCTCGCCTGTCCTGCCGCGTCGGGACATTCATGCGTCCGCTGGCCCGTGCGCGCAGGAACAGGCTCCAGCGTCCCTCCGGAAACCGGCCTGGTGTCTAAAAGCCGTCGCTATAGAAAGGACCACCCTTTCACATTGCGACGCCCTGGAGACCCCATGCGCAAACCTGCTCCTGCCACCCCTACACCCTGCCCGCACGTCGACGACGCGCTGCACCGTGCCATCCAGCTACTTCGCGAACTGGACACGACGCTGGACGAAGGGGTGTCCGCTATCGAACCCGAAGTGCTGGTCTGGATACTGGAACAGCGCGAACCCGCGCTCATCGATGCGGTAAAGGCAAATGGCCAGTCAGGCGAGTTCCTCGAGTGCCTGCGTTTCGTCCAGCGGCTGCGGGCGCGGGCTGAAGGCCGTCACGTCCGGGTACATCTGGATGCCGAAGAGGAAATATCGTGTTCGTTCGACGACTGCGAATGCGGCCGGCCCACGCGTGAAGATTTTGAGCACGTGCTGCGACGGGAGAAGCACCATCGCCGGCACGAATCAGCCCGGCGCGCCGTTCGCGCGCTTCGGCTGGCCATGGCATACGGGGAGCGGTCCGCGCCGCCCGGTCACCCGTTTGCCTGGACCGGGCCGGCGACCGGTCGACGCATTGAAGTACGCGAGCCGTTGCCCTTCATCACACCCGTCAGCAGGCTGTTCGCGCACCGCCCCCACACCGGTTTCATCGCAACGGTCGATGCCCTGCCGCCGGGCCTTTGCAATGCGACCACCAGCCGCCACATGCTGGTCGTGGATGCGTCGCGCCATGATGTCAGTCCATTCGGCAGGCGCTTTGACAGGCGGCACTGGCACTGCGAGACGCGCGTGTTTCGCAATACGGCGTTGCACACGACGCTGGTGCCGTTTTTTGCCCTTGAGTGTGGTGCCGTCCTGCTGCCACTGGATGAACTGTTTGCGCACGCATCCCGGTTCGGCACTGAGCTGCCTGTGCTTTACGTGCGGCCGAAGGGCACATGCCTGGTGGTCTATCCCATTCCGGTTGCGGCACTGCAGAGAAAGCTGGAGAGCGTCACGCCTTCACGCGTCGAACGAACGCTGGACGAGCTCGGTGGCCTCGACCGCTTGCAGGCAACGTCGGCCAGCCCGATGCAACGCCAGACGGGTCAAGCGATGCCGCTGCTGAATCTGCATCTGGCCGACCTGGACGCCGCGCCGGGCACGTCAGACCCGTCGCCGCTTGCCAGCCCCGAGCCGCGTCCTGCCGACGGCTTTACGCCGAACGCCGCTGAAAACATGCTCGATGCTGTCCTGACGGTGTTGCGACAGGACATTACATCGACATGGTTCGTGGTGCCCGAGACCGACAGGAATTCGCGCTGCTTTAACCCGGGCGCGGAGCACGCGCTGTTTTTCACCGGGCGATAAATCCGGTCGAGCAATCGGACACACATACGGCGAACCACGCGTGCCGATGCGCCGTCGATCGCTGTTGTAACCTGACTGCTGCGCCACAGAACGTCCTGCACTGCAAGACAGGCCTCCGGAAAACCATTGCGCATTTTGCATAAAAGAAATTAGCAACAACAGCACGCTCGTGCTTTTTTGCTGCGTTTATCGGTTACCGGGTCAGGAAGTCGTTGACGGTCAGCCACAGCGGCTCGTCCGGCCGCGCAAGTAACTTTCTTTGTGCGACCGCGACGATGCGGTTGCGACCGTTTTCAAATGTCTTGAGTGTGCGTGCCGCGTCGGCGTCAGGCGGTAGCCAGAAGTGTTCTTCGAGTGCGGCACGCGCAACCGCGCCTTCGACGTCGCGGCCGCGGGCCGACAGTTTGAAAACCACAGCGCGCCCGTCCGGCGAGACGGCGGGCGCGCGATCAGGAACTTCCATGACGCACCTCGACGATATCATTCGCAGCCTTTCTATTTGTACTGCGTTGCGCAGCGATAAATCTACCTACATGAACGACTCCCTTTGCGCCAGGTTCTCGAGGTATTGACGAACAGGATGGGCTGCAGCTCTACATTCGGCCTTGTTGCAGCCTGTTTCGCTGCGGGCCCCTATGAAATCCGCTGACTCACGCCTCATTCAGAAGACTTGCTTGTTAGGCTCGGGTAGATTTTCAGGCTTGGTGAGTCCCAGGTCCTACCCGATTTGTCATTACACTCGAATACCGCCGCAACTTTTGACGTTCCATCCCTTGCAACAAAACTGCCCGGCACGCCAGCGAGATCAGCCCGGCCTGACGCTTTCGTAATCCTTCCGGTACGGCCGTTGATGTGCCAGTATCGCCCAGATTATTCGCGCAAGCTTGTTGGCCATCGCCACAATTACGACATTCATCGGGCGTCGCTGTTTCAGCTGGTCTACCCAGGGACCGGGCTCTTTCACGCGATAGATTATGCTTCGCGCGCCGTGAACGAGCAAAGTCCTGAGGTAGGTGTCGCCTCGCTTACTTATCCCCTGTAGCTCTATCTTGCCGCCGGAGCCGGTCTGCCCCGGAACGAGACCGAGCCACGCCGCAAACTCCCGACCGGATTTGAAGGCATTGGCATGTCCCATCGTTGCCACTGCAGCAGTTGCGGTAAGCAGTCCAACGCCTGGAATCGCTGCGATTGCTTTGGCAGCCTGATTGTCCCTCATCCACTCCTGTAACCGCCGCTCTATCTGGCCGATCTGCTGATCCAGGTTATCAAGACCTTTCCATTGGTCACGCAATGTATCGATCAGTATCGCAGGCAGGCGTCCCGAAAGTCTCTCCAGAATTCCCGCAATCGATTTGTCCAAAGCCGCGCGACCCACGGCCATCACTTCACCATATTCGGTCAACAAACCCCGCAGGTTGTTGATCTGCATAGTGCGAAACTTCACCAGTTGCTGACGCATACGATGCAGCGCCAGGACGGCCTGTTGTGCTTCAGTCTTCACGGCGACCGCTTTGCTGTCCATCTGCGTAGCCATCCAGATTGCACGCGCATCGGCCGCGTCGTTTTTATTACGAATGTTGAACGCCTTGACGAACTTCGCCGGCATCAGCTTGACCTCATGGCCCATCTCAATCAGCCGTCGCGCCCAATGCTGAGATCCGCCGCAAGACTCCATGCCAACGAGGCAGGGGCTGCGATTGGCAAAGTATTCGAGAAACGCAGCTCTCTTCAAAGGCTTGTTCACGACCTCACCGGTTTCAGGGTCCACCCAGTGAATCTGCATTACGCTCTTTGCGATGTCCACACCCACGATCGTATGTGTCATGACGGATCCCTTCTATTCGATAGAGTAGGCCAATATGATCGCCGATTCGCAAATCGCGAGGCTATCGCTGAGTATCAGGATACCGCTCGGTCGGGATGCACCGGTGGGCGGGAGTCGTTCATATCATTCAGAAGTTGAAAGCAGCGCAATCATCAATGACGCAACGGTTCAGCCTCACCAGGTATCCGTTACCCGCAAGAGAAGCGTCGAGTGCCAACCCAGAGGAAATTCACGTCGGGCCGCATATATCCGACCGCCGCTAGAGCCGCTTACACTGCAAGGCCGGACAGCCAGAATCAGGTATTCACATGAATTGGCGAACTCGATGTCCCAGCCAGGAACGCCCTGAGCTTTTGCTCAGCGGCAAGCACTTCATGCAGCGGCGCACTCGCGAGTTGTGCATCGTAAAGGGCCAACAGCGCTTCGAAGTCAACGATTGTCTCGGCCGGAAGCTGCCAGTCGCCGGACTCGTGAGCATCCGCCAGAGTGGCTTCGACGGCGCATTCGGCGATCTTGAATTGCTCGGCTGGGCAAGTACCAAATCCGGCACGCTGCAGAAACCAGCTCAGATACACCACGCGCATGAGCTCATTGACCAGGTGTCCGTTGCCGTGACCGCTCCGGAACGCGACTAGCGCGAGGTGATTGGCGAGGGACCGTTCGTTTGCCGACACCCGATCCATCGGCAACAGAAGCGCCTTGGTCAGCGGCTTATGCACTTGGGCACTGCGGGACTTACTTCGTCTGGAGGACACGGGTTCGAAGTTGCAAGGAGCGCTTTGAGAACGGGGAGAATTATAGCTGGACCACTCGCGTCATTTTGGCCGGCATTAGCCGGAAACGCCGAGCAGTATTCCTGACGCTCCGCTGCAAAACACGGACGACGTGGCGAATGCCGATACTTGCGCGGTTCCGGCAATGGCTGGAAGGCAACGTCATCGGTTTGCCAGCTCAGGCGCCGCTCGCGAAGGCGTTCGGCTATGCGTCAGCGCCCGCAGATTCTTGCGGCTGCGTGAGCCATACAGACGCGACGAGAGGACCGTCAGTATTTCGACCAGGTCTTCGGCCAGTTGCTGCTCACGGGAAACGGCCGGCGCTGCATCGAGGACAACGACCTGAACGTCAAAGAATTCGCAGATGCGAAACAGCAGCTCACTGCCAAAGCGCAGCAGCCGATCCTCCGTCACCAGCACCAGCCGCGCGATGCGCCCACGACGGATGTCCTGCAATAGTCGCAGTAGTCCCTTCTTGCGATAGTTCAGGCCGCTGCCTAGGTCGGGCACGACTTCGACGCCCGTGAAGCCGGCATCGACGCAATGCTTTTCCAGTCGCGCGGCCAGCGTCTTCAGTTGTTCGGCCTGGTCATGCGAAGAGACGGGGGCGCAGCAGGCGGTCTTGCAAACGGGTCTGGGCGTGGCACCCAGACCCTAACGTAGTGTGTGATGCAGGTAACGTCGATGTCCGTCAACAGTCCGGCCAGCAGGCGCGAGTCGTCGCGGCCGGCGCCAGCGCCGCAAAGTGCCCACTGCCACGCCAAGCCGGTCTGCCGCTTCGCCAATTGATAAGAGTCGCATACGGTATCTCCAAGAATACCGGGTGTAGAACTCGTTCTTAAACGCAATGTTTAGATTTGCGCAGCTTCAACGCGTACAGCTAGAAACCCTGCGGCACTGGCTGACACCACCGCTGCTCAGGAATATCTTCCGGAAAGTAGTTCTGTCATGCCGCGTACGCGTCCGGTTCGTCATGCGCGTAGCGGCAGTCCTTCTTGCAGCCGAGCTCCTTCATGAGCTGCGGTGGCGCATTGCGCAGGTGCAGCGGCGATCGGGCGTGCACGGTCGGTGCGCACGAATGACAACACCTGATGCCGTGCCATGTTGACGACATTCGACTTCGGCGCGACCGCGAGGTACACAAGGGCTTGCACCAGTGCAAATCCGCCTACGGGTGAGCCAAACCGCTCATAGGCCTCAGCCGCGTTCTCCGCGACCAGCAGCGCTCTTGGGTCCGCGTTACCTACCTCCTCGCTTGCCAACACTATGCGAACGTCGACGACTCCGTCAATCATCCGAGCCATCCAGTACAGGGCCGCATCTGGGTCGAAGCCGCGGGCAGATTTGATAAGCGCCGAAATCTGGTCGTAGAACTCCTCGCCGCCTTAGTCGAAACGCCGGGCGGTCGTTGCGGACGCGGCGATCACGAAGCTACTGGAAACGTGATTTCCTCACGAGTTTCATGCGACCGACGTCAGTTTGGCATGAGAAACGCTCCGAAGCTGTTAATAAATTACTCTAAGTATGCGCATTTGATCGGGATAAGCTTCTGTCGAACGCCAGCCCAGGTTCGCCGATTCAACAGAAAGCCGGATATCGTCCCGGTTGTCCATGATTGCCGTCTTAGCGGGTTCCAGTCCGGTGGGCCGGACTGACGGAACATTATGGGAGTTGTGCAGTCTTCAGTGAGCAAACCGTTGCGTTGCTGAGTATGCGGCAAAGCTTCCGCTGGCCCGGCTAAGGCAGGCGCTTTGCGGAACGCGACGTTTGTCGAACGATTTGCATAACGGTCTTCGCCACGCGCCGAGTCGCCTCAATGCCCCACAAGCACGCGGTTGCGAGCAAAGGCGGACCGACCACGGTCAGCGTCGCCGCCAGCGCGATCTTCAAGATTAGCATCGTCTTTTCCCTTTAAGAATACCGTCCAATTCGCCCCGTCAAGGGACGGCAAGCCGGACTTCGCAGCAACGTTGCACAAAGGCTGTGTTTCGTTCAGGGCCTAGCCCTGGTCCGAGAAGGACATGATGTGCACGCTGATCTCATGCTGATCCCAATACATCTCGTGCAAGCGCCGTTGCATGGCTTGTAGCATCAACTGAGTGGCTCCGCCGATTTCAATCAGTACGCGTGGGCGTGACCCATCGCCGTCAATGCGGGTTATTGCGTCGATTTCGACCTGCGTAGATTTCCGCACAAACGCACGGACGTCTTCGTCGCTCTTGTTCGGCGGCAGATTGCTGATCCACAGTTTCATGTCTTTACACCTCAAGCTGTTCGAGCGTGTGCTGCGCCATCGCGAGATCCTCGTTGGTCGGGACTTCCATGCCGCAACCGTGCCGCCGGCCGCGCATGGTCGACACCCCGCTACTATCTTCACTCCTCGATAACTGAGGATTTGGCCAGCCAGGGAACGTCTGCACAACTCGTTTCCAGGGTGCCGATTTTTGCTACCTGTGTAACGTCAGCGTTGAGAATGTGACGGGACGTTGATCGTCCCGATTTTGAACTCTGATGCCCACAATGAGGAGAGACGGGGAAATAGGCTGCGAGGTTCAAGATATCCTCAATCGGTTGGTTCCGAGTGCCGGGCAATTCATCTACCAACAGTGCCGGTCAGAATGCTATATATGTGTGTCGCGCCGAGAGACCGGTGAGAAGAGCCGCACACGTATTACTCCGGCCGCGACGCTCGGCGTGTTGAAATTCCCAATTTGACGCGCAGAGACGATCCCGCCCATGATCGGATGCAAACCTCAAACCTCACGCTCCTCAAAACGATTGTCGATTACCAGCCGTGCAGATTGAGAGCGTCCGCTCTCCAATGTAAGAAGCAAAACATAGCGACATACAGGCGACCTACGCTGAGCGCAGTCGGTCCACCAACCTTCCACCAACTCTGAGAAGCGAATCGAACGCTTAGATACTAACGCCGAAATTCCCCTGCGATAGCATCGTGACATCACCGGCATGACTCTATCCGCAACTATTAGGTAAAACCGCAATAGCATGCGAAGGCAACCCTCGTCTCACTGTGTCAATAAAAGACGATACCTGGTAGTATGAATTAATAGAGACTACGGGTGATCGCAATGATAGAAGAGATCGATGAATTTGAAGCCTATCTCAACCATTTGACATAGGAGTTAGGACACGCTGACCGCCGCGCCGGCCTTCGCAGCCAAATCACAGATTGCGTTGGGCCAACTGCGCGAAGCGATTGCATCCGGGATTGTGCCGGGTATCGTGCTGGCCGATGCGGGATATGGTGATGAAACGGCCTTTCGGGAAGGGATAAGCGAGCTGGGTTTGTTATACGCCGTGGGGATCCGTCCGGGCACCTCAGTATGGGCACCGGGTACGGCGCCGCTACCGCCCAAGCCGTG
Organism: Paraburkholderia phytofirmans OLGA172; assembly: GCF_001634365.1. Taxonomy (NCBI): domain Bacteria; kingdom Pseudomonadati; phylum Pseudomonadota; class Betaproteobacteria; order Burkholderiales; family Burkholderiaceae; genus Paraburkholderia; species Paraburkholderia phytofirmans. The sequence goes on along the minus strand of NZ_CP014578.1, from coordinate 1,751,171 downwards.
GAATGGGCGTGGCAACCCACCTACACTGCTGCGTCGCGCGCCTGGCCACGAACCGCAAGCGGTCAAGGCGCTGGCCATGCAATTGCCCGCGAACGCCTGGCAGACCGTAACCTGGCGAGAAGGCAGCAACGCGGCACTCTCCTCGCGCTTTGCCGCCGTGTGGGTTCGTCCCGCACATCAGGATTATTGGCGCAGTACCCAGCGCGCTGAAGAGTGGCTAATCATCGAATGGCCCGAGGGAGATAAAGAGCCGCTCAAGTACTTTCTCAGTACCGCTCCCGGGGAGGCGACACTTGAACAGCTTGTATTGGTAACCAAGATGCGCTGGCGTATCGAGCGCGACTATCAGGATCTGAAGCAGGAGTTCGGACTGGGTCACTACGAAGGTCGCGGCTGGCGTGGCTTTCACCACCACGCCACACTGAGTATTGCCGCATATGGGTTTCTGATGGCCCAGAGACTCAGGATGGGATCAGGCAGCGGCGATAAAAAAAACTTCATTGAACGCGCGCTGCCTGCGCTTCCCGGGGATTACATCGCACGCGGCAGCCCAGCGCGCACAACGCCACGTTCCTGATTCCATCACGACGTTGCGCATCCTGCTCGGACTACGGCTCACGCAGCGCCTACACCATTCATCGCAGCGATGGCTCGCGCCTGCCGAAGGGAATCGAGAATGTCCGTGGTGTAGAGGTGTTCTAACGGGCGAGCGGCAAGAGCTCGTGCACGCGATTGACGGGATACGACGGCAATTGCTCGAGCGTTCGTTCGAGCCACGCGTAGGGCTCTATACCGTTGCCTAGCGCCGAGTTGTATCGTCTCTATCTTGCTATCGGCAAGATGCTTGATGACCCGAGACGTATTATCGAAATACGTCAACGTGCATCTGGGGATGGCCGTCAACTACATTGGCGAAAACCCGCTCGGGCCGCCGGCACAAGGCACGATCGTTGAACTTCGGCAGACACAGGCGGTGATTCAGGACAGCGCAACTCGACGCCGTTGGGGCGTGCTCTATGCGGCGATCATCCCGGAAACTTCGAGTGCTCAGCCGCACGTCGAACCAACACCGCCGCCGAGAACGCAGCGCGAAGAGTTCTTCATCGGCGACACAGTCGGCTTCACCGACAAGCACCTGAGCGAGCGCGTCGGCATCATCGTTCGGATGAATGTGAAGACCGCCTCGATTGCCGTCAATGACACCGATGGTCACTGGCGTGTTTCCTACGCCTTACTGCAAAAAATCGTCGACATCTAGCCACGGGGAACTATGTAGACGGGTTCCGCTGACGGATACCGTTCGGCGACAAACCTTCCACGGCGACAGAACGTCAGACCACCGTCAGAAACGATGTCGAATGCCAACGGTCAGGTTCGCTTGCGAACTCGCCCCCGCATTAATGTCGGTCGATCCAATCACCGCTTGCGCGCTGCCCATTCCGTTTTGACCGGTCGCGTGGGTGTAGGCAGCCCATGCGTAGAAATCAGTGCGCCTACTGATAAAATAATCGGCAGCTACTGCGAATTGATTATATTTTGCAGAAGAATCTCCACTAGACTTCATATACGTATAGCCTACTTCGGCATTTAGAATGGCCGAAATCTGCCAATTAGCGTAAATAGATCCGTTGTTATATTTCTCGGGGGTAACGAAGGTGGAACGGGAATCTGACTGATACTTCGAGAAACTGTAATAGCCGCCGAATGTGACCGGGCCTGCGGCGTATGCCGCGCCGGCGCGAGCAATGTCTATCGCGCTAGCTGACGCATAGGCGCTGTTGACCGCACTATTAAACAACGTGTCTGAGGTTGTTGTACCGCGGGTCGAAAGTATCGCGTTACCGTTATCTATATGCGTGTAACCGAGCGCGAGGCTCAAATGGTGGACCGTGTACGCCAGCGCGCCAATGTACGACTGCCCCGACCCGCTCGCCCCGGCGACGCCCCCGACTGCATACATTGCCTCAGCCTGCAGGCCCGCCCAGACAGGACTGGCATATTTAATCGAGTTATTGAATCGTGCACTCGCATCGGCATTGTCGACGTCTCCGGGAGACGTGAAGACCCCGTCAAGAAAGTTGTCACCCTGTACGGGCAGCACCAGGTCCGTCGTCGCATCGTATTGGCGACCAACGGTCAAAGTGCCCCACCGGTCCGCTGTCAACCCCACAAAAACTTGCCGGCCGAAAAATCGTCCGCCTTGTTGTATCTGTCCTGTTGTCGGACTAAAGCCGGCCTCCAGGGTAAAGATTGTCTTAAGCCCGCCTCCCAGGTTTTCTGTTCCATTCATTCCCCAACGCGTACCTGATTCGTTTCCGTTGGACATCTTGATCTGCGTGCTATCGCCCCCTGAGTTATGAAGGTAGGTCATACCCGTGTCGATGATTCCGTATAAGGTGACAGAATTTTGAGCTTGAGCAGACATGCTGGAGAAAGCGGCGGCCAGAGAGGCAGCAATTAAGGAAACGCGTTTCATGGCGGAAATCCGTAGTAGGAGGTTAGGTAATACTTCATTTTTCTATTACGGTTACTAATCGTAAACCAGGAAATCTAATTTTTATGGCGAATAATTGATCATGCGGCTCAGGAGGTCCTGCGGCGCTCCGCAATGCTCTCAACTGATATGACTTTCCGTGTCAATCGGGATCGGTTTTCATTTTGCATCCATAGGATGCGTGAATTTCCTGAGGGCGACGTAGCAGTAAGTCTCGACGGTGGATCACACTGATATCCGCGGGTTGGTTACCGCATTACAGAGGTCCGTCTCATGAGCCTGCCGCTTTCTTAAGCCGCAAATCGGGTGGGGCCCGTTGCGAAGTTGAGCCGCGGGTTGCTCGGGTACCGGGCTACGCCGCCTTCAGGAAACTCATCCAGATGTTCGTTAGACGTTCAATGTTCGTGCGCTTACGCTGCCTGTGGAGTCCGCGGTATGGCGAGCGACATGGCCAGCCGGTTGATGTCCCATATGAAACCGGCCAGTTCCCGGGCAACCGCGACCACCGCGATGTTCACGCTCTTGCCGCGTGCTGCCAGTTTGCGAAATCGCCGGCACAGTCGAACCTGGGCATCCCAGGCGCGATCAATGATGGGTTTGGGGATGCGTTCGTGCCGGCGCTGGATCTGCGGGCTCACGCGTGCCGGGTACCGGTAGCTCCAGGCAGCCTCGACCAGCAGCTTTCGGGCGTAGCTATTGCCCGTTTTGGTAATGCTGCCCTGACGACGCCGGTCACCCGAGGAGTGTTCTGACGGTGTCACGCCCAGCCAGGCCATCAACTGGCGTGGATGCTCGAAGCGGCTCAGGTCTCCCAGCTCGGCGAGTATGCCCACCGCGGTGGTGAACTGCACGCCGCGCATCGTCTGCAGCGCCAGTACAGCCGGATAGAACCGCCAGTTGACCACGGCTTCGCGCAACGCCGCTTCAAGACGATCACATTGCGCGAGCCGGTCCTCGATGGTGCGTCGATGCTCCTCAAACGCCAGTTGCTGCCACCCGTTTCCAAACGAGTACTGGCTCAGCCAGTGTCGGTGTGCGGGACCCCAATTAGCGCTGCCGGTATAGCGCACGCCGTGCAGGAGCAGGAACGACTTCAGCCGCTGGCGCGCCTGCTTCAGATCGTCTTTGGCCGCGGCCCACGCACGGGCCAGATCCCTGAACGCCTCGTCTTCGACACCCGGCACGTACACGGCCGACAGGTCACCCGCGCGTAGCGCGCGCACCAGTTTGATCGCGTCACGCCGGTCCGTCTTCACCCGCTCTCCAGGCTTCTTCGGAATCAGCGACGGTGCGCACACCATGCAGTCGAACCCCTTCTGGACAAGCTGTCGGTAAAGGCCGTAACCGCATGGACCGGCCTCGTAGACAACGCGCACATGTCGCCCCTTTGACTGCACGCGTTTGCACAGGTGATCGATATCGGCCTTCGTCGTACCGGTCTTGCCCAGTAGTTCCACCTCGCCCATGCCGATCGCGTAGGCGAGCGTGATCGACTCCTTGTGAACATCCAGTCCAACGTACACCGTGCTATCGTGTTCCATGCTGGCCTCCGTGCCGGAAATCGCCGGGTGTGGCGCTGTCCACACCGTGCGGCTCTGGCAGAAATGCTAACCCGCGTTGGGTTTCTCACGGCGGGCCAGCCACTGCCTCACGGAAAGTCATACTGCCTTAAGCCCCATTGCATCAAGCGATCTTGTAGGCAAGATGATGATGGGGCGTGGCTTTTCTGGGTGGTCGTGAGTAGGCGCGCGAGGGCTGGATGCGACATCGGGTCTGGTGAATGATGGCGATGACATCAGCGAGCCGGTCCAGGCAGCGCCCAATGCGCAGAAGGCACCCGCCGAGGATGGGTTTGAGTGCACCCAGGGCGTAGAGCCTGTTTGGACGACTGGTGAGGTCCTCTCCGGTTGGCACGTCCATCTCGCCGAGCAAGGTGCACAGATTGTCTGCGACAGTCTTTGCGCCGAAGTCCTGCTGCAGCGCCAGGTAATCCAGTCCCGTGACAGCCTCAAGCCGCAGCCGGTGCTTCAGGCGTTTGAATGCTTCTTCAATGCGCCAGCGGCGATGATAGAGCGCACCGAATGCGGCCGCCGGATAGCGCTTGCCGTCCAGCAGCGAGCTCATCAGCACACGCGCCCGGCCGCTGGGCGTGACGTCACGGATCAGGCGCACGGTGGTGGGCCTGCGCGCGAGTTCATAGTCGCGGGCGTCCTGTTCGTTGGGCGCGGGCAGCGTCACAATGCGCTCGGCCTCGCCACTGCGCGCAAAGGCGCTCACGCATTTCCAGCCACGGGTATCGACACGCAGACAGAAGTCAATCTCGCGCTGCGCCAGCGCGGCCACCATCGTATTGCCGATATAACCACGATCGAGCAGCAGATCGGTCCCGGGCTGCAGCACATCAAGCGCTTCGAACTGAAGTTGACCCGCAAAAACGGACGCCTATCCTTTTGAAGAGGAGGTGCCGAAATGGGCAAGCATCGTACCCCGTACCCGGCGGAATTCCGGGCACAGATGGTCGAACTGGTAAAGGCCGGGCGAACACCCGAGGAGCTGGAGAAGGAGTTCGAGCCAACCGCGCAGACCACCTACAACTGGGTGGCACAGGCCGGCCGCGATGCCGGCATGCGCCATGACGGGCTGACCACCGCCGAGCGGCAGGAGCTTTCGCGGCTGCGTCGTGAGAATCGTCAGTTGAAGATGGAAAGAGACATACTCTCTATATGAACGCGTCCCTTTGCGACAGTTTTCTTGTGTTCCGACAGACAGGATGGGCTGCAGTTCTATATCCGGCCTTGTTGCAGCCGGTCCTGCCGCTGCGGGCCCCTATGAAATTTGCTGACCCGCGCCTCATTCTCACGGCGAGCTCGAAGCTCGAGAGAGTATTCAGGTTTGGCGAGTCCTGGTCCTACCTGGCTTGTCATCACACTCGACTGCTCCGCAACCTATCGACGTTCACCCTGTGTCAAACTTTGATCTTCTAGCTCGCGAGAGCCGCTCAGGCCAGCTTCACACTCACATAATCTTTCCGGTACGGCCGGTTATGAGCGAGCACCGCCCAGATCGTCCTCGCCATCTTGTTGGCCAGCGCAACCACGACGACATTCGTTGGCCGCCGCTTCTTCATCTCCGCGACCCATGGACCTGGCTCCTTCGCATGCGTCAACACCGCTCGCGCGCCGTGAATCAGCAACGTGCGTAGATATGTGTCGCCACGCCGGCTGATCCCGTGTAGATTCACCTTGCCGCCCGAGCCAGTCTGCTTCGGCACCAGCCCGGTCCACGCCGCAAACTCCCGCCCCGAGCGGAATGCCTTCGGATCGCCCATCATCGCCACCGCCGCCGTCGCCGTCAGCAACCCCACGCCGGGAATCTCGCTGATCGACTTCACCGCCCGGTCTTCCTTCTTCCATTCGCGCATCCGGCGTTCGATCTCGGCAACCTGCTCGTCGAGCCTCGTCAACCCGTTCCATTGCTCGCGCAGCGTATCGATCAGCGCCGCGGGTAGACGCTCGGCGATCCGGCCCAACGCCGCCGGGATTTCCTTATCCAGCTTCGCCCGCCCCTTGCTCATCACCTCGCCGTATTCCGTCAGCAGTCCACGCAATCCGTTGATCTGCATCGTGCGGAACTTCACCAGCTGCTCACGCATCCGGTGCAGCGCCAGCATCGCCTGCTGCATCTCGGTCTTCACTGCTACCGGCTTGCCCGGCTGCTGCACCGCCAGCCAGATCGCCCGCGCATCCGCCGCATCGTTCTTGTTGCGGATGTTGAATGCCTTCACGAACTCCGCCGGCATCAACCTGACGTCGTGACCCATCCTCGTCAGTTCCCGCGCCCAGTGATGCGCACCACCGCACGCCTCCATCCCCATCAGGCACGCAGCGCGATTCGCAAAGTGCTCAAGGAACTTTGCCCGCTTGATCGGCCTATTCACGACCTCTCCAGTTGCCTGATCGACGTAATGCACCTGGAACACATTCTTGGCGATGTCTACGCCCACTGCCATGCTGTTCATCGTGGATCCTCCGGTTTGACGGGAAATGCGTACATTCTCCTACTTTGGCACTTCGATGCCGTTGGCCCGTGAGGATCTACCCACATCTTCCGCTCTCACGGCTTCGGGGTGGGACGCGTTCATTTCATTCTCACGCAGCGGCCTGGTTTGCCCGGGAGACGGGAGCCGTATCGCCGAAGGATACGGATTCATGAGAGCGAACCGGGCCCGTTGGCCCATCGCCACGATGGCGCGGCTGCTCAGGGTCTCCACGAGCGGCTATTACGGGTGGCTGACAAGAGAGCCATCGGCGCATGCACGCAGTGACGCGCAGCTGCTGGCGCGTATCCGCACCGTGCATGCAAGCTCGCGTGGCACATACGGGGCGCCACGTATTCATGTGCAGCTGCGGCGTGATGGAGTGCACGTGGGGCGCAAACGGGTGGCGCGTCTGATGCGTATGGATGGTCTGTGCGGGGCCACCCGCCGGCGCTGGAAGCTCACCACACACCAGCGCGCGGGGGCGCGGCGCGCGCCCGATCTGGTGCGCCGCCACTTCAGCGCCGCCGCGCCGAACGTGCTGTGGGTGGCTGATGCCACCTACATTCCGACCGGCGAGGGTTTCCTCTATCTGGCCGTAGTGCTGGATGTATTCAGTCGGCGTATTGTCGGCTGGGCGATGTCGAACCATCTGTACACCGAACTGATGCTACGCGCACTGGACATGGCATTATCGCAGCGGCGGCCCGTGGGCGTGATCCATCATTCGGATCAGGGGTGCCAAGGCGAGTTCAACCGGACGCCGCTGCCGCGAGGCAGGCGTGCAGCCATCGATGGGGACGGCCGGCGACGCCTATGACAACGCGATGTGCGAGTCGTTCTTCGGCACGCTCGAAGCCGAGCTGCTGATGCGAGAACACTTCGATACCCATGAGCAGGCCAGGCGGCGCATCTTCTCATTCCTGGAGGGCTGGTACAACGTACGGCGCCTGCACAGCAGTATCGGTTATCGCACACCGCTCGAATTCGAAAGCCTGCATGCGCAGGAGCAAACGCCATCGCAGCGCGGGTTGCCCACCGCCGGGCAGCGTCATGGTCGTGACAGGCGACCCGCCGCCCGGCCGTGGACAACCCGCGACCCAACAGTTCATGGAGGATCAACAACACATTAAACCCAACTGCAAATCTGTCCGTCCAACCGGGTCAACCTCAAACAGCATCTGCCGCTCGGCGCCGTCGGCGGGATGAAGCGCGGCGTGCAAGGTCAGCTCAGGCCCCGGCAGGAACAGGGCAAAAGCGTAGTGATCGGCGCGCAGGTCATAGCCCGCACGCGTGCCGACCCGCAGGCGGCTGCCGTCGGCGGCGACCAGCCTCAGACCGTTCCAGCGCATCGAATCGATACGGGGTTGAGTGAGCTCAATCAGACGCGCACGGGCCAGCTGGGAGCGTGCGAAACTTGAGGAGGCTGCCATGGGAGAAATTCGATCATTTCGGCGTGGTGGCGGCCTCGCGGGTTAATCTCATCGGTGCCGTGACGGTGGGGAGCAAACCATGCGTTTAATTATCGAAGCACGCCTGGCAGACGAGGATTGCGATGTTGTCGAGGACGATGGAGTCATGATCGTAATCGAGCGCCGCGACCGCAGCCTGTCTCAACTGGGTCTTACCCTCGCAGAGGGGCGATCCCTTTGGCCAGGGTGCAATCCGTGTTGGTTGCGAAGCAGGTGACAGGATGGAGCATCCGGGCAGATGCACTGCCGGCGGTGCGGAGCGGCCTCGAGCCACAAGGATAGTCGGTCGACGGTTTTGCGCACCATCTACGGCAAAGTGACGGTGAAGAGTCCGCGGCTGTGGTCGTGTGCTTGCCAGCGGACTGCGCGGACGCCACAGCGTGCGGAGCATCCCTTGTCGAAAGCCCTAACCAGGCGCGTTGCGCCGGAGCTGGAATATCTCTAGGCGAAGTGGGCAGTCCATTTGCCATACCGGCAGGCCACGGCCATGCTCAAGGAAGTGCTGCCGCTCGACAAGGTGATCTCGTTCAGTGGCACCCGTGATCGGAGCGATGAACGCGTGACCGTGATCAGCGACGACGCTGGTAAATTTGAGAAGGCCGTCCAGGGCAGTCAGCTGGTTCGCGGCCGGATCCTCGACTGGGTCCACATCGCGATGAAGTTCCAGGCGGCGCAGCGTTCCGTGTTCGGCAGCAAGCTGATCGCCGCGCTGGAACGGGAGTCGGTGGAGACCGAAATCACCCACGCCAAGTGGTTGGTCTGGCATGGCAAGGGGGCAGCAAGGCGGTGGAGCGGATCAAGGCACTGGACCGGTCGGCTGCTGACCAGGGAGGGGTCTCCGTGCCGGAAAGAACCGTTGAATGACGGTTCAATCGCCACTCAATGCGGCTCTGGCAGCAATGCTAACCCGCGCTTACATCTGCACGGCGGCTAGCCTTGCCTCACGGGAGTCATACTGACTTGCTAATTCCCAATAGCTCCACCTTGCCCCCGGAACCGGCTTGCCCAGGTACAAGACCGAGCCACGCTGCGAAGTCACGGCCAGACCTGAACGACTTCGCATGCCCCATCGTGGCTACCGCCGCTGTTGCAGTCAGAAGGCCCACTCCTGGTATCGCTGCGATCGCCCTGGCTGCCTCGTCCTGTTTCATCCACGCCTGCAAACGGCGCTCGATCTGGGCAATCTGCTGGTCCAGTGCCGCCAGCCCATTCCACTGTTCGCGAAGCGTATCGATGAATATCGCCGGCAGGCGGCTCAACAGCCTCTCCAGTACGCTTGCGATGACTCTGTCGAGTGCGGCACGACCTACTCCCATCACCTCTCCCTATTCGGTCAGCAGACCCCGCAGGCTGTTGATTTGCATCGTGCGAAACTTCACCAGTTGTTGCCTCATCCGGTGCAGCGCCAGAATGGCCTGCTGCGCCTCGGTCTTCACGGCAACTTCCTTGCTGGGCATCTGCGTGGCCATCCAGATAGATCGCCCGCGCGTCGGCCGAATCGTTCTTGTCTCCGGTAACGAACGCCTTGACGAATCTGGCGGGCATCAACTTCACCTGATGACCCATTTCGATCAGGCGCCGAGCCCAATGCTGGGAACCGCCACAGGACTCCATGCCGATCAGACAGGGAGGGCGATTGGCAAAGTACTCGAGAAATACCGTCCTTTTAATGGGTTTGTTCACGATCTCGCCGCTGTCCGGATCAACCCAGTGAACCTGCATCACGTTCTTAGCGATATCCACACCCACGATCGTATGTTTCATGATCGTCACTCCGGTTTGCCTGGAAAGATCCTTATGATCCTCCCGCTTTGGCATTTCAATTCCGTCGGCCTGTGAGTGAGGAGGCACATCCCGGATATCCTCACCGGTTGGCGGGGGCAGTTCATTCCATTCGCACCAGCGCTGAGCCGTCTCGTGACTGACAATGACACCGCGCTCGAACAGTAACTCTTCGATGTCGCGAAGGCTGAGCTGGAACCGGAAATACTAGCGCACGGCGCAACTGATGACTGCGGCGGGAAGGCGGTGACCGTGATAAAGCGATTTTGTTTTCATCATCCCGCCATCCCGCCATCCCGCAATATTACGCGACCACGTCGTCAACGTGACACAGTCTCACGACATCACGGCACCAGTCTTTTTTCAAGGTATTGGTCCACAAAAGTTAGGATCGCCTGGGACTTGTACTCTTCGGCCATCAGGCGCAGTTTGTCAGCGAACGGGCAATAGCGCTCGTCCAGTTCGGTGACGTATTCCGCCCACTGCACGATGCCGCGCATGTTGCCCGACTGAATCAATTGATAGAGTCGTTGCAGCTCCTGCGGGGGCGGCACAAGAAACCGCCCCACCGCCTTATCTTCCGCAGAAAGCACGGATCGCGGCTCGTAAGTCCAGCGGAGCTTCAGCAGGGTGGCGATCTGCGTCAGGAGCTTGTCCAGATCGATCGGTTTGGGGAGGAAGGCATCCGCTCCGGCCGCAAGACTATCCTCCTCGTCGCCTTGGGATGCGCTGGCAGACATCGCGATGATCGGCAATTCGTTGAGGCCCGGTAGTTGTCGCAGGCGACGCATGGCTTCCAGGCCGTCCATCTCCGGCATGACGACGTCCATTAGGATCCAGTCCGGCCGCCACGTTTGAGCCTTTACCAGTGCCTCACGGCCGTCAACCGCTTCGATGACGTCGAAACCCAACCGGCTCAACATCTCGGTCGTCATCGCGCGATTCGTGGCCACATCATCGGCCAGCAGAACCTTCTTGCGCGGACCCTCGTAGCCGGTCACGATCTGTTCGGGTAGCGCCCCCAGCCCGGTCTCGATCACCGGCAACTCCAGCTCGAACCAGAAGGTACTGCCCGCACCGACCTGGCTCGTGACCTGGATGTCACCGCCCATCAGTTGCACGAACCGTCGGCTGATGGCCAACCCGAGACCGGCCCCTCCGAGCCGGCGCTGCGGGTCGCTCACCTGCTCGAAGGGCTGGAAGATGATATCAAGCTGGTCGGCCCTCACGCCGATCCCGGTGTCTTGCACCGCGAAGCGCAGCCGGTTGGGTGGGGAAAAGCGGACCTGCAGGCTTACGTCACCACGATCGGTGAACTTGACCGCATTCGCTAACAGGTTCAGCAGGACCTGGCGCAACCGGCCTTCGTCGGCTCGGATCCCGCTGGGTAGGTCCGCAGCAATGTCGCATATGAAGTTCAGGCCCTTCTGTTCCGCTTTCACGTTGATGATGTCAGCAATGAGCCGCAGGAATTGGACAAGCTCAATGTCGGAGAGGCTGAGATCCAACTTGTCGACTTCGATCCTGGCGAAATCCAGGGTATCGTTGATCAGCGTCAGCAGAAACTCGCCGCTTTGCCGGATCACGTTTAGGCTCTCGATTTCCCGTTCGCGAAGCGCCTCGCTGCGTTGCAGAATCTGGGCATACCCCAGGATAGCGTTCAGCGGCGTACGCAATTCGTGGCTCATGCTGGCCAGGAAGGCGCTCTTCGCCTGATTGGCCGCTTCGGCCGCCCGCCGCGCGGCTCGCTCTGCCTCCGCCTCCCTGCGCTCCGTCAGATCGAGCACGAAAGCGATGCCGTTTTCCTGCGAACCTTCCAGCAATGCGGCGCCGATCAGAACCGGGACGCGCCGGCCATCTTTGTGGATATATTCCTTTTCAAATGGTTGGCAAGTCCCGGTCTGCCTGAGTTCTTCAATTGCCCGCGCATCGATGCCGCGATATTCCGGTGACGTGACGTTTGCCCAACTGACCTTGCCGGACAGTAGATCTTGCCGGGAGTGACCCCCTATCTGAAGAAATGCGTCGTTCGCTTCAGTGACGTTGCCCGCGACATCAAAGTACAGCAGCCCGATGATGTTGGAGTCGCCGAGCCGCCGGATGCGCGCTTCGCGCTCGCGAAGCGCCTCCTCGGCCCGCTTGCGCTCGCTGTTCTCCTGCTTCAGATCGGCGTAGAGTAGCGCGTTCTCCAGCGAAATCGCCGCTTGGGAGGCGAGCAGTTCCAGAACCGTCAGACGTTCGGGCGTGAACGCATGCGTGGCCAGATTGTTCTCCAGATAGAGCAGGCCGATCAATTCGGATTGCCGCATGATCGGCAGACATAACACCGACTTCGGTTGCCGGCGGGCAAAGTAGTCGTCTATCGAAAACGGGTTCGATAGGGTCGCATCGGTCAGCAGCATACGCTCCCGGCAACGCCCCACGTAATTGATGATAGATGCCGGCAATGCCGATTCGGGTAACGCAGAGGCAGGCAACGCCTGGCCCAGATGCAGCCCCACGTGAATCGTCTGCTGCTCGACGCGTGCTTCGGCCGCGAGTAACAGGTTCGCATTGCGGGCGAGAAACAGATGGCCGGTCTGCGCACCAGCGCTTTCAAGCACGATGCGCATCAGCGTGTCGACCAGGTCCTCCATCACGATGTGACCGGAGATGGCCTGCGAGGCCTTGGCGACCGACAGCAGATCCAGTTGCGTGACGTTGCCGGGCAACATGGCGGACGGTGGAGCCGGCTGTGCGTGCAGCGGCGGCGTCCGTTCATCGAGCTGTTTGACCTTGCCGCCAGCGCCCCAGCGCGCAAAGCAATTGCGCGCTTCGTCCAGATGGGCGTGGCCGGCGGTCGGGAACCCGCGGGACAGATAAAATCCCGCCGCAAGCTCGTGCGCGACGCCTTCGTTCTGGACAAAGCCGTTCTCGTGTGCCAACTGAATGGCCTGCTCGTACAGACGCATTGCATCCGGGTCCCGCCCTTCGAGGCGGGCGATCTCGGCCGACACTAGTGCATGCTTGTCGCCGAATGTCGGTGGATAGTTTTCGGCCCACTCGCGCAGCTGCAGCTGGTGCGCCATGAGCAGATCGTGCCATCCGTTCCGCTCCTCGGCAGAAGCGTTCTCATGGAGCGCGGCAACCGTCAGCGCGGTGTAGTAAAAGTAATCGAGTATCTGGATGAGGCCGAATGAGGCCCACAGCACTGCCTTCGCCCTATCGGCTGCCGCGAGCGCCTCGACGTAGTCGCCCGACAGGAACCGCGCTTTCAGTTTGAGGATCCAGTACCAGCAGACCATCATGGTCATCCGGCCCTCCGTCAGTTGCGCCTCGAACGCCGCTTCGTCGAACTGCGCGTCACTGAAGGTGGAGAAGGTCGCGGTCCGGCCCTGCATGCTTGCGATGAAGCGTTGCTGGCTCACGATGACGTCCTTGACGTCGCCAAACCCGGCCCTCCGGACGAGGTCCATGGCGATCTCCGATTCGCGCCACGCCGCGTCGAGCGGATCGTTCCGCAGAAGAAGGTTCGTGACAGTCTGCTCATAGCTATAACAAGCCGTGGCAAGATCTCCCGTCTCGGTCGCAAGGCGACAGGCCGCCCGATTGAGATCGACCGCGATCACGGTCGGTTGCGTCCAGAGGGCAACAGTTCCCACTCCGTAGTGGACCTTTGCCTGGTCGGCGATGAAGCCATGCTTCTCGACCAGCTCGCACGCGAGCCTGCTGAAGAGATAACCCTCTTGGTAACGGTGAAAGAACGGACCGAGCATGAATCCGAGGTTGCCATAGGCGAACGGGGAGCCGTCGCTCATCCCGTGCTGCATGCTGATATTCACGAAGCGGCAGGCGACCAGGCAAAAAAAACGGAGGTTGGTAAAGTAAGCGGCGGCGAAGATGGCCGACAGACGCATCGCGGCCTCCAGCTCGGGATCGGTCATCAGCGGCAGATCGATCAGGCTCTCGATCGGACGCCCCTGCAGGTTACGCCAGACTGCCTCATATTCGGCCTGGACCTGCTCCCAGCTCGGGTGTGCGGGGATGTCAATGCCGAGCATGTTCAGACAAGCGAGCGCGCTCGCCACAGCTTGTCGGTTCTCCGACTTCACGACATGCATCTCAACCTCGAGATGATAGGCAGCCGCCAGGTCGACTTTCGACATCCCGCGCTGCTGTAACTGCCCAATCATTCGCTCGGCCGTGTCGAAGTGACCGCTCAGAAACTCGGACTCCGCACGTCCGAGCCACAGGCTGAACATGAGTTCGTACTGGCTGGCCCAGTCGCTTTCGTCGAACAGGTCCATGCCGACCGAAAAATACACGCACGCCGACGCATAGGCTGCTAATGCCTTGGCCTTTCGTCCGGCACGCAGGTTGATCGTGGCCACCTGCGCCCTCTCGTCCCGATCGACCAGCAGTGCGGCGCCCCTATTGAACTGATTTGCGACATCGAAGAGATGTCCGGCGAGTTCGTCGGCCGTCATGCTCGCCAGCAGCATCCGGCCAATGCGCAGGTGAACTTCAGCACGGTGCGTTTCGGTATTCAGTAAATACGCCGCCTGCTGGATCCGGTCATGCAGGAACTTGCCGCAGGTATGGGTGCACAAGATCAAGCTTTCGTCCACCGCCGCCGCAAGGCGCAGGCGAGCGTCGATCTCTGATTCCTGGCTGACCAGCGCCAGATGACGCAGATCGAACTGGTTGCCCAGGCAAGCGGCCAGCTGCAGTGCCTCCTGCGCCGACGCGGGCAGCGCCATTAACTTTCCGACCATCAGGTCGGCGACGTTGTCGGCGAAGTCCTTTGCCTTGATCTGATCAAGGTCCCACTGCCACGCATGGTGTTGCGCATCGTACCGCAGCAATCCCTCCCTGTGCAGCGCATCGAGGAACTGGATAAAGAAGAACGGGTTACCCTCCGTGCGTTCACAGACCAGGCGCGTAAGCGGCTCGCAGGACGCGGGTTGCGCGTTGAGCGTGTCGGCCATCAAACGGTTCAGATGCACGAGCGGCAATGGCGCGAGCTGAATGTTGACCACCGTCGCGCCACTGTTGCGGATCGTATCGAGACAGGTCGTCAGCGGATGCGCGGCGCTGACTTCATTATCTCGGTAGGCGCCGATCAGCAGCAGATAGCGCGTGTCCGGGTGGCTGAGCAGGTGCTCGATGAGCGCCAGGCTGGCCGCGTCGATCCACTGCAGGTCGTCCAGGAAGAGGACCAGCGGATGCTCCTGGCTCGTGAACACCGCGATGAGTTGCCGGAACACCATACGGAACCGGTTTTGTGCCTCGGTCGGCGGCAGTGCCGGTATGGGCGGTTGCTTGCCGATGATGATCTCGATCTGGGGCAGCACATCGACAATAAGCTGGCCATTGACCCCGACCGCTGACTGGATCTGTCGCCGCCAGCCAGCGATACGCGCTTCGCTTTCCGCCAGCAGTTGCCGCACCAGATCGCGAAACGCCTGCGTGATGGTGGCATACGGAATGTCGCGCTGGTACTGTTCGAACTTGCCCGAAATGAAGTAGCCACGCTTCGCGACAATCGGCTTGCGCAATGCATCGACCAGCGCCGACTTGCCGATTCCCGAGTACCCGGAGACGGTTGCCACCGCCGCCCGGCCGGTTGCTGCCATGCGTTCAAATGCGGCGAGGAGCGTCTCTACTTCCGGGTCGCGCCCGTACAGTTTGTGCGGGATCTGGAAGCGCTCCGGGATATCGTCCGCGCCGAGTCGGAACGGCTCGATGCGTCCTGAGTCCTGCCATTGCGTCAGGCACCGATCGAGATCGGCCTGCAGCCCGCGCGCGCTTTGGTAGCGGTCGTCCGGTAGTTTCGCCAACAGTTTCATCACGATACCCGACACCGCTTGCGGGACCGCGGGCGCGATGTCGCAAGCCGATGGTGGCATGCGCGCGATGTGGCAATGCGTCCATTCCAATGGGTCATTCGCCTGAAACGGCAGCTGACCGGTCAGCATGCGATAGAGCAACACGCCCATCGAATAGAAATCGGTCCGGAAATCAAGCGGACGATTCATGCGGCCGGTTTGCTCGGGAGAAACGTAGGCCCAATCGTGTGAGGGTCCGAAGACGCCCTCGGGCGAGACAGTGTCAGGTTCCCCGGCCGTCGCAACGCTGAAATCCACCAGCAGAACCTGCCCCGTCTGTGGCACGACCAGAATATTGGCAGGCCGGATATCTCGATGAATGACCTGCGCGGTATGGATTTCCGCCAACGCATCGGCCAGGTGGTGGGCGATACTTAGGCAAACCGAAAGTGGCATTTGCGGAGCGCCACCTAACACGGCTTCGAGCGACTCACCAGCAAAGCCTTCCAGCAGCTGCGCCGGACATCCGCGTTCGTCGATCAGGGCGAGCGGCTGGGCAATCCCTGCGACCTTCAGCGATTGTAGTAGCAGGTATTCGCGCCTGAAACCAGCGGCCCGCGCAGCGTCGGCGCGTTCAGGGCGGAGCAGTTTCACCAGCACCGCCATCCCGTCCGTCAAGCGGCGGCCATGGTAGAGCTCTGAACCCGTTGTCGTGCAGATCCGGTCAAAGATCTGATGATTTACGATGGTCACTGCCCCTCCCTTGTCCGGCCGTCGACCTCGCCTGATCGCTATCCGTCGCATCTCTACTTTCGCAGGGAAAGCAGGCCCCACAGCCTGTTGACCAGGATCGCCATTTCGTGACATGCAAAGCTTGACAACTAGTCTACACGGTCGCAACGCAATGCTGGCCTTACCGCAACTCGACCTCTGACTAGCAAAGCCCATCAGCAATAGGCTGGGGCCGCAGCGGTGCTTGTACCGCCAGCAAGCAATCGCCACGCGTTAAGACATAGAATCGAATCTGATAACAGCTCGTTAGAACATCAACCCGGACTCAACACCACATGGACCTGAAGCAGCTTAGATACTTCGTCGCCCTGGCCGAGAATCTTCACTTTTCCAAAGCCGCTGAGGCGCTCGACATTGCACCCTCGGCTCTGAGCATGCAGTTGCAATCACTCGAAAAAGAACTACAGGTTCAGTTGGTCGCCCGCACAAAACGCTCAGTAGAGTTGACCACCGCGGGACAGATGTTTCTTGAGCATGCGCGGCAGACGCTCGATAGTGCAGAAAACGCAAAGCGAGTTGCGACAATGGCCGGTCGAGGACAACTCGGCTCGATCGAAATTGGCTACGTCTTCTCATCTGTCTGCTCCGGCGCTGTTCAGTCCCTCCTCACTCGATATCACACCCGATATGGCGCTGTTCGGACTTCATTGCATGCAATGGAAAGCCCCCTTCAGATCCAACTCCTGCAAGACGGCAAGCTCGATGTGTGCGTTGTACGCACCGTTGCAGGTGATCCTGAAGAATTCGAGCAGCTTTGCATATCGCGCGAACCGATGGTCGTTGCCATGTCGTCGAATCATCGCCTCGCCGCCGGCGTGTCGGTCCGCGCGGCCGATTTGGCAAATGAAACCTTTGTCGCGCCGCAATTCGAGAAGGACCTTGGATTTGCGAAGCACCTGCTGGCGATCGGGGAGCACGCAGGCTTCATTCCGAAGGTCGAGACCAAAACCAAGGACTTCATCACTGCGCTGGCACACGTCGCTTCCGGTCATGGTGTTGCGGTGATTCCAAGGTCTGTCAGCGTCGTCCAGCTCCCGGGATTAGTGTTTCGCGACTTTCTGGACGTGAATGAAGTGTCTGCTCTTTTTTTGGTGGTTAGGAAGAACGACCCTTCGCCCTTCGTCAAAGGCTTCAGCGAGGTAGCTCAGGAATATCTCCATGCGTGATTGACGTGCGACACGCCACGTCGGCGTGGATACCAATAATTCAATTTTTCTGAATTAAATCTCAGTCAAATCGAATTGAGAAGCGCGTTCGACATATATAGAATGGACCGACAGATTTCGATCTTCCAGCCGATGGCTTTTCCGCCCGTCCATTGGAGCCCAAGTTTCGCAGATCGAGCAGGATATGTCGGGAATAGGACGCGGAAAATCCCATCATGATGGAAGCAAAATTGCGGTTACTACAATTACCCTGTTTTCCAAAGGCGAGCCAAGACGCGAACACATCAACCCGCTGATGGTGCAGTTGCAGAAGATCCGAGCGAACCTCAATCAGGCGCACCAACCGCTCAAACTTGACCTGCAAAATTCATGGACTTCATCGCATCTGCGGCGCAATCGCGACCACCTGCTCACGTGCGGCAGAGCGCTCTCCCGGGATGGCGACCCGCCCGCGTCTCGAGGTGCCAAACGTCCGCGCGAACCTCATAGCTCGCCCCAAGGACAATATGCGCGAGTTAGGCAAAGCACCTGATTTCCCGAATCCGCCCCCGCGTCGCGCGACGAGATCGAAGCTGATCTGGTCACGATGCACGCCGAACAGCTGAAGGGGATTAGCACGCCGGCCCGCGACAGCCCCACGCCTGTTCAGGACGATCGCTCCCGCCCCTCACAACGCTGCCAAACACTAAACGCGGAATCTGAATGATGCTGCCATCGTCCCGCGACTGGATTTTCTCGCTGAAGACCTTCTGCGCATCCATGGTCGCACTCTATATCGCGCTAAGGCTCGAGCTGCCGCGCCCCTACTGGGCAATGGCGTCGGTCTATATCGTCTCAAATCCGTTCGTCGGCGCGACCACTTCAAAGGCAATGTATCGCACGCTGGGCACCCTGCTCGGCGCAGCTGCTTCGATCGCACTGGTGCCACCACTGGTCGAGGCGCCCTATCTACTCAGCCTCGCAGTCGCGCTGTGGGTGGGAATCATGCTTTATCTGGCGATCGCGGACCGCACGGCGCGATCGTATACGTTCATGCTCGCCGCCTACACCCTTCCGTTGATTGCCTTTCCGACCGTATCCAATCCAGCGACTGTTTTCGATGTGGCGGTCTCCCGCGCCGAGGAGATCGTGCTCGGCATCGTCTGCGCGAGCATCGTCAACACTGTGATCCTGCCGAGCAAGCTAGCGCCGGTGTTGGCCGAGCGGACGGCCGCATGGTTCCGCGACGCGGCCTTCTACGCTGCTGAGACACTCGCAGGACGCCCAGGTGGCAACGAAATGTCGGCCTGCAGCCAGCGCATGGCGGCAACGATCAACGGGCTGGAAGTGTTGCTGAGCCAGCTCAGCTATGACCACACACGGCCTGAGGTGGTTCGTCAAGCGCGCGAACTGCGCGGCCGGATGAGCTTACTGATGCCGGTCATTTCGTCTCTAGCCGACCCGCTGCATGCATTCCGAGGCAGCCAGGCGCCGGCGCAGAAAGTGATGACGGGCATCGTCGACAAGATCAGCGAGTGGATCGAACTGACCCGACGGTATCCCGGCGAGCACACCGACCACGATGTGAAACAGTCCGCAGAGCAACTGCGTGCCGAACTCGGCCAACTCGAGCCCACGCCTGAAGCCCTGCGGGCCTGGGAAGGCGCGCTGTTCTCCAGCATGCTGTGGCGGCTGAGGCTGCTAATCGATCTTTGGCAGGACTGCGTCACATTGCAACACATGATTGCCGAAGACAAGGTGGCATGGTGGACACCTCAGTTCTGCCATTGGCGGCTGGGCGGCGTCGAGCGGTTTCTCGATCGCGGGATCATGCTCTTCTCGACCGTAACGGCAGCAGGCGCTGTGTTACTCGCATGCGCACTATGGATCGAGTCTGGCTGGCAGGACGGTGCGGCCGCAGCCTCAGTCGCAGCGATCGGCGTCTGCTTCTTCGCGGCGCTCGACGATCCCGCGCCACAGCTTTTCCGCACCTTCATTGCGGCGGCGCTGAGCGTAGTCGTCGCTGGGCTCTATCTGTTCGTCATTCTTCCGAACGCACACGACTTCGCGATGCTGGTTATCTGGTTCGCGGTGCCGTTCATCTGTGTCGGCACGCTGATCCCGCAGCCCCGCTTCGCTCTGATGGCCGTGTTGACCGCGGTCAACACGGCAAATTTCATCAGCCTCCAGAGCGCATACGACGCGAACTTCCAGACCTATATCAACAGCAACCTCGCGGCGGTGATCGGCGTGTTGTTCGCTTACCTGTGGACACGCGTGACGCGGCCTTTCGGCGCTGAACTGGCCGCCCGGCGGCTGATTCGCTCAAGCTGGCAAGACCTGGTGGCCGCCGCCTCGCCCCATCCGCTCGAGGAACAGCGCAATATGGCGGCGCGCATGCTCGACCGGTTGATCCAACTTCTGCCGCGACTGGCGTCGACGGATACCCCCCAACATCCTTCGATCGATAGCTTCCGCGATATGCGAGCGGGACTAAACGCGCTTGACCTGCAGGTTGAACGCGAGAAGGTGCAGCCGCCATTGCGTGCGGCCATCGACCGCGTGTTGGCCGGGGTCCAGCAGCATTTCCTGAACTGCATCGAGCACGATCGCCGCGAGGAACCCCCAGCGGCGCTGCTCGGCGCAATCGACACGGCGCTCGGCGACACCGTCAGCGTTTCAACGGCCGACACAGCGCTTGACTTGATGTATGCACTCGTCGCGCTGCGTCTGTCGGTTTTTCCGAACAGGCCGCCGCCCTTGCTCTCGAACTCAGCTCTGCAATCGTGATCGACGCGTTCTTTTATGTTCAGGAGGCGCCCGATGATCGGTGAAGTCGACATTGTCGGCGTCTTTATCCCCGCGCTGCTGTGGATGATGCTGATCGCTTACGGCATCAACCTGGTGATCCGCAAGCTACTAGAGCGCTCCCCTTTCTACAAACTCGTCTGGCATCGGTCGATCTTCGACCTAGGGCTGTATGTGATTGTGCTCGGCATTGTCGTCTCGCTTTCACATCGTTGACGCATCGGCTTCCAACGTGAAAAAACCTCTACCTTCTGTCGCGCTGCTGGCACGGGTCACTCTGACGCTGGTCGTGGTCGTCGTCGCCGCCTTGGTGCTGTGGCATCTGGCCGGCTACTACATGTACGCACCGTGGACCCGCGACGGCCACGTCGGCGCTAACGTGATCCAGGTCGCACCGGACGTCTCCGGACTGATCGTTCAGGTCGATGTCAACGACAACCAGGCTGTCAGGCGCGGTCAGGTGCTGTTCGTAATCGACCCGGAGCGCTACGAGTTGGCGCTGCACCAGGCTGAGGCGACTTTTGCGCAGCGCGAGGCGACGTTCGATCAGGCCCGTCGGGAAGCCGCTCGCAACAAGACGCTCGGCGATCTTGTCGCTCGTGAATTGCTCGAAGAAAGCGAGGCGCGGGTCAAGCAGGCTGACGCCGCATGCGCCGAGGCGCAAGTCGCAATCGGCGTGGCCCGCCTTAATCTGCAGCGGGCCACGATCGTCAGCCCGGTCGGCGGCTATCTGAGCGATCGCGCTCCGCGTACCGGCGAGTTCGTGACAGCCGGACGCTCGGTGCTCGCGATCACCGACACGAGCTCATTCCACGTCGATGGATATTTCGAAGAAACCAAGTTGCGCGGGATCGCGATCGGGCAACCGGTGACGATCAGCGTCATGGGCGAGGGCCGCGCGCTGCATGGCCATGTGCAAAGCATCGTCGCAGCGATCGAGGATCGCGACCGCGCGCAAGGTACCAACCTGCTGCCGAACGTGAACCCGGCATTTAGCTGGGTGCGGCTCGCACAACGGATCCCGGTGCGGATTGCGCTGGATGATATCCCGCCGGATTTCCAGTTGATTGCCGGCCGCACGGCGACCGTCTCGATAGATGAACATCGTGCTGTGGCGAACGACGCAAGCCGGCAGCCGGGGGCGTTGAAGCAGTCCGCGCAAGCGGCAAAACCGGCAAGTGGAAGCGCGCAATGAAACAACTTCTTTGCAAGGCCGGTCTTGCCTCCCTCCTACTGGCCGTTGTGGCGTGCACGGTCGGTCCGAACTATGAAGTACCGAAAGACGCGATGATCAACGCACCCGGCGCCGCCGGTTCGTTGACGGACGCAAACGGCCAGGAAGTCACCGTTGGGACAGTGCCTTCGAACTGGTGGCATCTGTACGACGATCCTGTGCTCGACGGGCTGGTGCGGGACGCGTTGCACTCGAACACCGACCTGCGGGTCGCTGCCTCCAACCTGGCGCGCGCCAGCTTTGTCACCGAGGAAGCGCAGGAGGCCGGCGGACTCTCAGGTAAAGCCAGCGGTGCGCTAGCGCGTGCGCAGGAATCAGGCGAAGCATTTCTGCTCCCGGAAAAAGTCCCTGTCGCCAACGAAGGCGACTTCGGTATCAGTGTCTCCTACCAATTCGACCTGTTCGGTACGCTGAAACGCGGCGTCGAGTCGGCCGGAGCCGATCAGCAAGCGGTCCAGGCAGCAGGCGACGTAGCGAGGATCACGGTAGTCGCAGACGTTGTGCGGTCGTATGTCGAGAACTGCGCGGCAGGTGAAGAACAGCAGGTCGCCCAACATTCGCTGGACTTGCAAGACGAGAGCCTCGCGCTGACAAAACGATTGCGCGACGCCGGGCGCTCCAATGAGCCTGATGTCACGCGCTCGCGAGCCCAGGCAGCCACACTGCGCGCAGATATGCCGCGCTTCACCGCCCGCAAGCGGGCCGCGCTGTACCGCCTTGCGATGCTGACCGGACGCACGCCGAACGACTTGCCCCCGGCCGTTGGCGCCTGCAACAAGACCCCGCGGATCGCTCAGCCCATTCCGGTCGGCGATGGCGCGGCACTGCTGAAACGTCGTCCCGATATCCGTCAGGCCGAGCGCAAGCTGGCTTCCGCGACCGCGCGGGTCGGCGTAGCGACCGGTTCGCTCTATCCGACCGTGAGCATCGGCGCGTCGGTTGGCGCGACCGGGGTCGCCGAAGACTTGGGAACCGCGCCGACCCAGCGCTGGAACGTCGGCCCCATGATCACCTGGGTGTTTCCGGCCAACGGAGCACGGGCACGGGTTCGGGCTGCGGAAGCGACAACATCACTCGCACTCGCGCAGTTCGATGGAGTGGTCCTGAATGCGTTGCGCGAAACCGAAAGCAGCTTGGCGAGTTATGCCGGCGATCTCGCACGGGCGGCTGCCCTGAAGGACGCCCAGCAGTTGGCACGCCGCTCCGCCGACGAAACCCATCGTTTCTATCTGGCCGGACGGCAGTCTTCGCTGGCAGACCTCGATGGCATGCGCACACTGAGTTCGGCCGATTCGCAGGTGGCCGCCGCCGAGACGCAGGTTACACTGGATCAGGTCAATCTGTTCCTCGCGCTCGGCGGCGGCTGGGAGTCGGAATAGTGGCTCTCGCAATCGGGGGCTACGGGAACGGCAGCAAAATCTTGAGGATTGGTTACATCGCCATGAGGTAGGACGGACGGCCTTCAGTCCGGCAACGCGTCGGCCCCCTGACGATCGTGTGCCCGAATATGAAAGGCGCGCGGAATAGACCTCGAACGGCGAAAATCCTTGAATCACGAGCTGGCTCGTTTGGTGCATTTGACCGCCCTGTAGTCCTGGTCGACGACATGTTCACGCACTAGCCCAAACCAACAGGCTCCCGGTAGTCCCGGGCCTGCGATTCGAGCCAGCTTCGAAACGCAGTCAACGCGGCATTACTGGCCTTCTGCTCGGGATAGGTCAGATAGTATGACCGGTCGCTTAGGTAGGCGTGGTCGACAATCTGAACGAGAAGTTCTCGCCGTAGTTCGTCCTCGATGAGAAATGGCGGAATCAACGCAACGCCCATGCCCTGAATCGCCGCCTCCGTGATCATTGAGAACAATTCGAAGCGCGGACCCGCCATGTCCCCTTCGATCTGCATGCCACACGAGAGGAACCAATGTCGCCACGCGTAAGGCCTGGTGCTCTGTTGCAAAAGTGTGCAGCGGAACCATTCTGCAGAAGCTGCCCGCTTTTGGGACGGCATAAGACCGGGACAGCATACGGCGATCAAATTTTCGCGCATGAGGAAATGTCCCTCGGTCCCGGGCCACGTGGCTTCTCCAGCGTAGATAGCTGCATCGAGGCGCGTGTCGTCGAAGAGGAACGGACGCGTACGTGCAGTGAGATTCACGGCAATGCCGGGGTACTGTGCCGTGAACGAACCCATACGGGGCAGCAACCACTTGGTTGCGAACGTAGGCACGACAGCCAGTTCGAGCGTCCCGCCAGCCGCGCCCTTTGACATAAGCTCAAGTGTGTCGCGCTCGACATCGTCCAGGCGGGCCGTCACCTGCTGACTGTAGCTCGCTCCAGCTTCCGTCAACGCGACTCCGCGTCGGCTTCGTTGAAATAGTTTGACGCCCAGAAAGCTCTCCAGTGCGGCGACCTGCCGGCACACGGCGCTTTGGGTGATCGCCAGTTCATCAGCAGCCTTGGTGAAGCTCTGATTACGCGCCGCAGCTTCGAAAACTGTCAGCGCAGCAGTGGACGGGACTTTTCTTCGCACAACCGATCTCCACATTTTTAGACTCGACGCACCTGTGCGAGAACTGCACAGGTGCGTGCGAACAAATCGGTTGTAGTCAAACAAACCGAGGCTTAAATTTAAGGTTCCGCCAACCATCCTCGAGTGTCAAATGAGTTCTTCGCACAACAATGCCACGTTTCAATGGGACGATCCTTTGCTGTTGAACCAGCAGTTGAGTGACGAGGAGCGCATGGTTCGCGACTCAGCGCGTTCATATTGTCGGGAGCGGCTTGCACCTCGCGTGCTCGATGCGTTTCGCCGGGAACACACCGACACGACAATCTTCCGGGAGATGGGCGAACTCGGTCTGCTCGGAGCGACGATCCCGGAAGCCTACGGTGGTGCGGGACTCAACTACGTCAGCTATGGGCTGATCGCGCGCGAGGTCGAAGCAGTGGACTCCGGTTACCGGTCGATGATGAGTGTGCAAAGCTCACTGGTCATGCTGCCCATCGCGACGTTCGGCACCGAGGCACAGAAACAGAAATACCTGCCCAAGCTGGCCAGCGGTGAATGGATTGGCTGCTTCGGGCTGACCGAGCCGAATCATGGTTCGGATCCCGGGGGCATGGGGGCACGCGCGCGAAAAGTGCCTGGCGGCTATAGCCTGAGCGGCGCAAAAATGTGGATCACGAACAGCCCGATTGCCGATGTCTTCGTGGTCTGGGCAAAGGACGACGAAGGCGCAATCCGCGGCTTCGTCCTCGAGAAGGGCATGCATGGGCTGGACACGCCCGCCATACACGGGAAGGTCAGCCTGCGCGCGTCCATAACCGGCGAAATTGTCATGGACGAAGTGTTCTGCCCGGAGGAAAACGCCTTTCCGGACGTGCGCGGATTGAAAGGACCTTTCACCTGCCTGAATTCCGCACGCTTTGGCATCGCCTGGGGCGCGCTCGGTGCCGCCGAAGATTGCTGGCAGCGCGCGCGCCAATATGTGCTGGACCGGCAGCAGTTCGGTCGGCCCCTTGCAGCTAATCAGCTCATTCAGAAAAAATTGGCCGACATGCAGACGGAAATTGCACTCGGTCTGCAGGGTTGTCTTCGGCTCGGCCGCATGAAGGACGAAGGCACGGCAGCAGTCGAGATTACTTCGATCATGAAACGCAACTCGTGCGGCAAGGCACTCGAGGTGGCGCGTGTCGCTCGCGACATGATGGGCGGCAATGGCATCAGCGATGAATTCGGCGTAGCGCGCCACCTCGTGAATCTCGAGGCGGTCAACACCTACGAGGGAACACACGACATCCACGCGCTGATCATCGGGCGCGCCATCACCGGCATCGCTGCCTTCTGATGCTTATGCCAACCTCATCTCAACAAAGCGCTCTGGCGGGCCTGCGAGTGCTGGACCTGTCGCGCGTGCTGGCCGGTCCGTGGGCGAGCCAGTTGCTGGGCGACCTGGGCGCCGATGTCGTCAAGGTCGAGCGCCCCGGTGCTGGCGACGATACCCGCGCGTGGGGGCCGCCGTGGCTCCCCGACGGCAAGGGCGAGCCGACCGACGAATCCGCCTATTTCCTCAGCGCGAACCGCAACAAGCGTTCGATAACGATTGATCTGAGCAAGCCTGAAGGCCAGCAGTTGGTGAAGCAACTCGCCGCCAATGCCGACATTCTGATAGAGAATTTCAAGGTCGGTGGCCTTCAGCAATATGGTCTCGACTACAACAGCCTGGCTGCACTGAATCCGCGTCTCATCTACTGTTCAATCACCGGCTTCGGGCAGACTGGACCGTATGCGGCACGCCCGGGGTATGACTTCCTCATCCAGGGGATGGGCGGGCTCATGAGCCTGACCGGCCGGCCCGACGGCACGGAGGGTGATGGGCCATTGAAGGTTGGCGTAGCACTGACCGACGTCATGACCGGCTTATACGCGTCCGTCGGTGTGCTAGCCGCCCTCACCAATCGGGAAAAAACGGGCAGCGGTCAACATATCGACCTTGCTCTGCTCGACGTACAGATTGCCGCGCTCGCAAATCAGGCTTCGAACTATCTGGTGGGGGGCGTTGTGCCCCGTCGAATGGGCAATGCCCATCCAAGCATCGTTCCGTATCAGGACTTTCCAACTTCCGACGGCTACATGATCGTTGCTGTGGGAAACGATGGGCAGTTCTCAAGTTTCTGCAACGCTCTGGGCCAGCGGGAATGGGCATTGGACGAGCGCTTTGCGACGAATCCCCAACGTGTCACTCACAGGGCGGAACTGATCGCGTTGATTCGCAGCGTGACGGCCACCCGAACTACCGATGAATGGGTTGACGCCATGAAAGCCGCGGGTGTGCCCTGCGGGCCGATCAATAGCTTGGACAAGGTGTTCGCGGATCCCCAGGTGCAGGCGCGCGGAGTGCGCGTAGAGATTTCCCGCCCCGGTATGGCCGCAGTGCCATTGGTGGCCAATCCGATCCGGATGTCTGTCTCGTCAATCGATTACCAGCGCCCGCCGCCGGCTTTGGGCGAGCACACCATGGAAGTGCTCACGAACTGGCTAGCAATGAGTGAGGCGGACATAGCCGATCTGCGGATGCGAAAAATCGTGTGAGTGCGGCCGGCTTGCAGCCCGCTTGAATTATCTTACCACTCGACGTAGGATATCCCGCAGGGCTCGTACTTCGGTCGGCATCCATCCAGAGAGTGCTCGGTCTTCCACGGCGGTCAACTCACGAAGCCCCTTTTCTGCCAATACTCGACCCGCTTCGGTTAGAACGGGGCGCACCATTCGCCGATCGTTTGCATCCCGCTCGCGTGCAATGAGACCGCGTTCTTCCAATCGGCTCAAAAGACGTGCTGCAGCGCTTTTGTCGATGCAGTAGCTTTCCGCGATCTCGCCAACCACCGGACTTTTATTAGGTAATAGCAGCGCAAGCACGACGGCTTGGCTAAAACTAACACCGAGAGAGGCCTTGAGCTGGCGATTTGCTCTGCGCCGCATCGTCACCTGAGCGTGTACTATCAGCTGAAGAAGTTCGTCAGTCGATTCATCGACGCAGATGGTTGTCATGATGTCGGCATAACCCATTAGCACGCGCTGATACTTGGAGCTGATACACAGATCCGCCGAAAAACAACGTGGAAGCGCACGTCGACACGACATCTGTACTGGCGGTCAAGCTCAAGGCCGTGGCAGGCCATCCACATTGACGGGTAGTTCGTGGTACCTGCGTCATCGGTATTGTCGGAGTGAAGAATTACAATGCAAGGGGCTCTTCTTAAAAGCTTGCGTCAATAGCAGGTGTTTTGAATTGGACGCAATTCATTAGCGCACATGTAGTTCATGGAACCACGACTCTTTACGGCGCGCGCGTGGGAAACACGCTTTCCGGTTTGTGTTTGCTCCTGCCTGGATCTAACGACAGCATTGCTCCCGCAAAATGGAAGGGAGCTAAGCATGAAATTGTTGTAGCGCCGTAGCCACTCTGTAGACAGCACCAGCCACGTCGTCCCCAACCGAAAGTCAACTTTCGAGCTACCTCGAAGCCAGACCACAAGTGGAGGTCACTGAGCCAAAATTTCTCCGACGGCATTCCGGAATCTATCTCTCTTTCGGGTTGGCGGTCTGAACCTACCCAACGACAAACTATTTCTTCCCGGATAAGTCCGTCAATACGCGCACCAGAATCATCTCGTCGGCATTGCTCGATCGAGGGCGTCCAAAGGGGCGAAATACTGCGTCGCCGACGATGATTGATTGTCCGCTAAGCGCACAATTTCCGTTCTGAACTGCGGTGCCGATGCGCCACGTCTGCTCCTCATAGTGACAATGCTGAGAGTCGTGCCACGATACGGTAATTTTTCCTTCACATGGTCCGTCGATAACCCGTATAAAGCGATTCCGGGCATCGCGGCAATCTCGCCGAGCGGCGTCCCTTCTCGGCTTGACGTTTCGTTCGCACCGCACTCTTTCCCGCTTCAGTTTTTCTGGAGCCGCCGACTTTAACGTCCCATTTCTGTCAACGTCGCGAGGTTCAAGTAAGCTTAGTATCCCATCCCACACGTCTCTTGCCCGCGGTTTCCTTTGCATGGACGTTCCTATTGTTGTGCCCACAGGGCGTTCGAGATATCGTGCCGATCGTCGACCAGCCGTCTAGCAAACCCGGAGTCGACTACAATTCTTCTGAATTTTTATTATTGCGACGCTTTATCTATAGGATCGGGTTTGGAAGCGTCAATGCCGTACGAATCTCAGAATCGCCGAAATTCCAAGACCGAAAGCTATATGCTCAGGAGGCAACTCATGAACCACAGCCATGAGAGCGTTCATGCACAAGAACGGGAGGTCACTGCGAAAAATACCCCATCGTTAGTCTTGGAGGTGTTCATCCACAAACTCCGCCCTCTATTCCGTCATTGATAAAATTTTCGCATGTGGAGCGATCGCACGTGCTGCGCTCCTTGCTGAGTTGCCAAAAGATTGCTGAAAGCGTTGTAATTTAATCCGCGATTTTCACAATCGGTGACCGTTAAATATCGCGGGGTGCGAGCCGGCGGCCTTGATTGGGACCGGTTCGGATCAGCAAACGTTGTCGACGCAACCTACTCGCCCGCTCGAAAGTCGAATTGTTACCCATCGCCTAGCAGATCTCTGAGGGTGTCCACGCAACTGGAGTCAAGAAGCTTGCGTATTGCCTTGCTTTCAATCTGACGAATCCGCTCGCGCGACACATCGAGCTGTTTGCCCACTTCTTCGAGTGTGCTATCGGAGAGCGTGTCTATCCCAAAGCGCAGTCTCAACACCATTGCTTCGCGACGCGTTAGGGTATCGAGAGCCTTCTTTACGACAACGCGCATATTCGCTCGCATGGTCAAGTCGGCGGGACTCTCAGCTGCAGGGTCTGCAATCAGCTCACCAATACTCGTAACACCTCCCTCAGTGACTGGCATGTCCATTGAGAACGGTTCCTTGGGAATTTTCATGATACCGCGAATCTTGCGCTCAGGAATCCCGGTAAGTTCGGCCAGCATGCCCGGATCTGACTGCTTGCCGGACTGCTGCCAACTATCGCGCGAGATCCGGTTTAACTTGTTGATCGATTCGACCAAGTGCACCGGTACGCGAATAGTACGCCCTTGGTCCGCAATCGCGCGGGAGACAGCCTGGCGCACCCACCACGTCGCATAAGTTGAAAACTTCCACCCGCGACGATACTCGAATTTGTCTACCGCTCTCATCAAGCCAATGTTTCCCTCCTGGATCAAATCTGCGAACTGTATGCCGCGATTCACATATTTCTTTGCGATTGAAATCACCAGCCGCAAGTTGGCTACCGTCATCTCATGTTTGGCTTGGCGCATTTTTCGCTCAGCAATCGTCGTCTGTAGATGTAATAGCTTCAGTTCATGGAAAGGCAGGCCCATTCGGTTGCCAATATCGATCAACCTTCGCTGATGCAATTCTATGGTCGGCAGGACCCGTGCCACCGAATCGCTGTATGGATGTTGCTCCCTGACTAGACCGGCTCCCCAGCCGAGGTTCATAGAATTTGCAGGGAATGACGCGAGGAATTCATCTCGTGGCATTCCACAGATGTCCACCAGCAGCCTGAGCATTTGGCCTTCGGTACCCCGCCCTTCCCCCACCGCCGCATGGATGTCAGCACACAGAAGCTCTATGATTGACGCGGTGAACCGAATTGGGCGCAGTTCGTTGCAAACCGCCCTCTGTGCAGTCGCGAACGAATCAGACTTCTCCCCATGTTTGGCGCGGGCAAGCCGCATCGCTTCGAATTTCTGAGCGACGCGTGCGAATCGCGTTAGGCAAATGTTCTTCAGTTGGTCGAGACGAAGTTCTGCCGTCTTCGCGAGGGCTCCCTTGTCTTTCATTTCTACGCTAGGACAAGCGTCCATTTCCGCGTCACCCTCAGCCGTGCGCGCCGCGCTGGCTGCTACAAGTGCGTCGTCCATCATTCCATCCACGAGCTCATCAATACCCATTTCGTCACGCTCAACGCGGCGGGCGAATTCAAGAATGGTAGCGACAGTAGTCGGACATGATGAAATTACCTGCACGATCGCTAACAAAGCGACCTCGATCCGCATGGCCACACTGACCTCTTCGTTTCGTGTTAGCAGCGGTTTCGAAGGGAGTTCTCGCATGTACATCCGCATCGGATCGGTCGTACGACCGAATTCTGAGTCCATTGTAAAAATGACACTTTCGACGTCATCTTCCGTCTGGTCGTCTGGGAAAGGCTCAACCGCGTTTCCATGCAACAGTAGCGTTTCGGAATCGGGCATTTGTTCGTAGACAGCGATGCCCAATTCGGCGAACGTGCTGACTACGATTTCCAATGCGTCGCTTGCCGAGAAAGTCTCTTGTAATTGCTCGCTGATCTCCGGCAGCGTTAAAAAACCGCGTTCTTTTCCCAGGTGGATTAGCGCGCGAAATTGCTGTCTGCGCTCGCCAGTTTCCTCAACGGGGAGATGTTGATTTAGCAGTGGCGCCCGCCCTGTACGGTTCCGCTTTCCGACCCCGCTCCCAGAAGGACTGCCGTCTGCGATAGGTAGATTTCCTGCCGGAATTTGTCGTGCAGCGCCTGCCATGTTTCGCTCCTTGCCGGCGTATGGCTCTCCGGCTAGCACATTGGAATAGGAACCGCTTCGCCACAGCGTAATACTGCTCCAACGGGCAAATTCAGACTGCCCGAATAGTGCTGAATTTGACAAGCTTTGCTTAAGGATGTGAGTGGACGCCGTACTATCCGCCTCAGAGAGCGTTCCAATAGTTGGTTGAATTGTTTCGGCCGGCCCGACCAGGATACCGAGATGCGTTTGAAGGCGCCGTCGCCTCACGACGGGCCTAGTGCGGGAGATGCGCGGATGAGCCTAGCCGAACGCAGACGCACGCTTTCGTATAAGAACGGTCATCAACTTTCTCATACGCAAGCCGTCCTATGGCTAGGCGTCGAGGCGCGTCACTCGACGCCAAACGATATCTCAACCGGGTGGCATTTAAACTGAAGTACAGTCAAAAAATTTGACGCCGCGCCTTGGCAAGTAACTGGGCCGTTCGGCCAAGTTGTCTCTCTTCCATCTGAGCCAGAGAAAATCATCCGCAAGGATTAAGAAGTTTCGCACGGATTCGATAGTTCGAACCGAAATCACCTGCTACATATATCCATACAGGGCGGATTGGACATACAGGGAGGGAACCCGTGGCACTTTCGGCCGTATCCCCTCTATTGTCAATGCGATGCCGTGGCACACGATGAAATATGGACGACTTCTCGCACTTGGTATCGAGCTATTCTGGCTGCCATGGTTCGTGTGTTCAACACGGTCCGGTTTGTCGCAGAAGACGACCTTAGATTGATTCACCCGTGGAGCTACCGATAGGGAAATGACGTCGGCCCCTCGTCGCCGGGCTGCGGTCAGGCCACGTGGCCTTCGCGCAGTCACAAGGGAGGCGTCGGGGTAGGCCCTGAGTTCGCGTGCGAATCATGACTCTCTCTGATCGACATCGGCGCTCGTAGCTCAAACTGTTTACCCCTCAGATGAAGCAGCCTGTCCGCGACATGGAGCGACGCCCATTTTATAAGCTCGCTCGCGGATATTTTTATTTTTTGGAGGGAAGCCTGATCTCCGTGGCACGCAGCAATAGTGCAAGAAAGAAACCAGAAAAAAGGAATGTTTACGGAACAGGAATGCTCTATGGATACGCTACTAAATATGAGAGTGTTCGTGCGTGTCGTCGAAGCTGGCAGCTTCACCGCGGCGTCTGAATCATTTAATTCTACGACCGGTGCGATGTCTCGCGCAGTGTCCGATCTCGAAGCTTACCTTCGAACTCGTCTTTTGAATCGCTCGACCAGACGATTGTCACTCACGACCGCCGGCGAACGGTACCTGGAGCGCTGTCGTTATATTCTGGCTGAAGTCGATGCCGCGGCGGAAGAAGCGAGTGGCGCACAAGAGCGGCCTGTGGGCGCGCTAAAGATGCACAGCTTTGCGAGCATCGGCCAGCACTATGTGCTACCAGCGATTGCGAAGTATCGCGCCCTGTATCCTCAGGTCACCGTCGAGCTAACGTTGTCGCAGCGCATGCCTGACTTGTTCGAAGGCAATAGTGACGTCGCGGTCGTTGCGGCCTCGTCGCTTCCCGACTCAGAGTTGGTTTCGCATCTGCTCGGATCGACGTTCAGCGTTCTTTGCGCCTCACCGGCATACGTCAGCGCTCACGGCGCCCCAAATCAGCCATGCGATCTGGCGCGGTATGAGTGCCTTACTCTAAACACCCCTGCGTTTCCGATTAACGAGTGGCTTCTGGAGGGTCCTGCAGGAAGCGAGTTGATGCGTGTGAATGGGCAGGTACAGGTCAACATCGCCGAATCACTGATTGTTGCGATCCGAGAAGGTATGGGAATCGGGATCCTTCCCGCTTATGCGGCAGTGGATGGGTTGCGAGATGGCACGCTGGTGCGCGTTCTGCCAAGTCATACACTACAGAGGACGAATATTTACGCTATCTACCCGTCACGTAGATTCGTAGATGCTAAAATAAAAACATGGGTCGAGTTCCTGCGCTCGCATCTTCCGGGCGTAATCGAGCGCGACCAGGCTTTGCTGGCGGAACTGGCAGGGCCACATCTGTGAAGTCGCACTTCGCTTTGGAAATCCGCCTTGACCTGCGTTCCCACAGGCCGAGAACCTCCCGCATGGTTAGCAGATTTGGCATGGAACGCAGCCGGGAGATCTGGAAAACTGACCGGAAAAGATTTTAACTTCGCATCGAACCGGTCTCGATGTATCGTTCGTGCCACGACAATGCTTCTTTCAAAAGATGTGGGGTGTGTTTGCCGAAGCTTTGGTGGCAGGCGCGATCGAAATAATCTTGCAACATCGGCTGATATGCGGGATCCGCGCATCGAGCGATGATTTGCTGAGCGCGTTGCTTCGGAGAGAGTCCGCGCAGGTCGGCAAGTCCGCGTTCGGTCACCAGAACCGCGACGTCGTGTTCAGTATGATCGACGTGGCTTACCATAGGCACGATGCACGAGATACTTCCGTTCTTTGCAGTGCTGGCAGACATGAAGCACGACAAGTAGCCATTGCGTGCGAAATCGCCTGAGCCACCGATTCCATTCTGTATGCGACTTCCCATCACATGCGTCGAATTTACGTTGCCGTAGATGTCCGATTCCATCATGCCGTTCATCGCGATGCAGCCGAGTCGCCGCACAAGTTCAGGGTGGTTACTGATTTCCTGGGGCCGCAATACAATGCGCTCATGGAATTGACCAATGTGCTCCGCAAAGCGAACGAAAGCTGACGGGCTCAAGGATAATGCGGTCGCCGACGCTACAGTTAACGTTCCGTTTTGGAGCATATCTAGCATTCCATCCTGAATGACCTCTGTATAGGCGGTCAGCCCCGCAAATCCGACCGCCCCCAATTCGGAGAGCACTGCGTTTGTAATGTTTCCCACACCCGACTGCAATGGCAGCAGCGTCTTGGGCAGGCGACCCATTGCAACTTCGTGACGCAAGAACTCTATGAGATTTCCGGCGATCTGCCGTGACGTCGCGTCGGGCGGCGTGAATTCATTGTTCCGATCCGAAGCATCGGTTTCGACGATCGCGAGAATCTTGTCGGCTGGGCAGTGAAGATAGCGCTCACCGATGCGATCTCCGCTCCTAAGCAATGGAATCGGTACGCGGTGGGGCGGCAACGCGGTTCCATAGTAGATGTCGTGCATGCCCTCAAGTTCCAGCGGCTGTCGCCGATTCACTTCGAGGATCACGCCCTTCGCACGTTCAAGCCACGTCTTGTTGTTGCCGACGGACGATGAAGGAATCAGCTTGCCGTCATCGCGTATTGCGCACACCTCCACCAAGGCAATATCAATTTCTCCAAAAATCCCAGACCAGGAATTCTGGGCTACATGGCTCAGATGGATGTCCAGATAATCCATCTCACCATCGTTGATCTTGTCTCGCAGCGTAGGATCCGACTGATAGGGAAGGCGCATCGTGATGCCATTAGCTCTCGCCAAGGCGCCATCGAGCTCTGGAGCGGTCGATGCACCGGTCAGGACATTAATTCGGAAATCCAGACCGCGAGCATGCGCGTCATCGATCCGCGAGGCTAGTGCAGGAGGCACTGTCTTAGGATAGCCTGCGCCAGTGAAGCCACTCATTGCAACGGTCATGCCAGGAGCAATCAAGGCGGCGGCATCATCGGCGGAACAGATGCGTTTGCGTAGACCGGCGGCTACAACTCGTGTGTTCATGATGAAACCTAGTGGATAGAGGTCGTTTGAAGACGCCGGGTCAATGAATTGCGCACCGAGTCTACCTGATGAGGTGGCGCTGGAGGTCGATGAAAGGCCAACGCCGGCGAGTTAAAAGAGGAAAGTCGTGGGTATCGCGCAACCCGCCTCGCGAGATTCGGTTGAGAGAACATGGAGAATAGTCAGTGGGCGCGTAAAGGCGCCGCATTGCATATCATGCGTTTTTAACCGATGGCCGATCGTTCGAGCGAGGAGCATTGAGCAGATCGACGTAAGGCACTGACACGAGATCAGCATGCACGACACCCAGTTTCTCAAACACCGCGCGCGCATCCGCTTCGCCAATGGCTTCGACGTCGTCCTGGGTGAGCGGCACCTCAAGTTCGACAAAGTCGCCTAAATCATCAACGCGATCCAGGTTAAGGTTCATTTGGCCTACCTGGAACACGTGTCGCTCCTTGCTAACTATACCGCGCGTAGTTAGTGCTTGCGCGAGTAGCGTGTGCATCGCCTCGGCGTTTGTCACCGGACTACGCGAAAAGTACGTGACTGTGGAGCCGTCGCGGTCACCTGATTGATAGAAAGCGAGTTCAGCCGGTGTGCCGTCGTCGAACTCGCGCAACATCAACCGGCCGTTTGGAACGTCATAGAAAAAGTCCTGTTGGCGATAGGAACGCGGCGTGTCCAAGGCGAGCACTGCGGCGCGGTGCATCAACTCCTCGAAACTATCGGTACGGGCCCTAATTTCGATATTACGTGCCATGGGAGATCTCTCGGATGTTCAAAAAGGTGGGCGTCGAAGGGGTGAGAAAGCGATCAATTCGAATTCGACGTTTGGATCGCCTCGGTCTCGGACAGCATTCTGTTTAGCGAAGGAGTTGGCGGAATGCCGCACCTCCGCTGTTTAATGACCGACTTCGTGTACCGTCAGGCGATTCTGTACCGATGTAACGCCAGTTACGCCTTTCGCCGCGTCTTCCGCCAACCCGATATCCTTCTCGTCTTGAGTGGAGCCGGCCAACGTAACGACGCCACCTTTCGCCAATATCGAAATGCCAGATGAATCGAGCCCCTTGACCTTAGTTAAGGCCTTTCTCACATTTTTCGCGAGGGCTCGGTTTTGCGATCGAATTTCCTTTTTGCTTGGCGTAGTGACGGCCGATGCTGTATCTGTAGCCACAGCGTTGGTCGTCTGACCGTAGGCCAATGGTACGCCGGTCATGGCCGCACACGCAGCAATCGACGCAATTAGACCGGCGGACCTCATTGCGTCTGCTTGGAAGATCCATATTGAAAGATTCCGTAGGAAATTTGTGAAAAAATCTAACTTCATGAAGAGCCTCGCACTTTGATTTCAATTCGAAAAATTCATCCATTCAGGGTGACCACGCTCAGGCAACTTCTTGTATCGATAGGGCGCATCCTTTCTGAGCGTGGCCACATTGGCTCGGATAGAATTGCAAAAACGTGCACTTAATGGCTGGTCTTTTGGCCTACTCCGTTAAAATTGGCGCTGGCAAGAGCCACGCGCGCGTCTACCATGAACACATCGGCATGTTTCTCCGCCAAGCGCTCCAGGTCGGGCATAGCCTCGTTGAGTACGCGCGCGGCCGCCTCGTCAGAGGGTGAGTCGCACCACATTGTCCTGCGGACAAATATCGTCGGACTGGGGCTTAATATTCGTACCACGAATGACAGCGCGGGGTTTGCGAAAAGTGTCGGTCCATAATGCACTGCTATCACGCGCAGCACGGCGTCATCGGTAGCTGTCAGTGCGAATGCGGCGCGACTCGGCACACCGCTTGCAGAAAACTCTTTCCCGAAGGCATCAACAACTTCCGTTCCACACGATGTCAATTGTGCAGCGAGGCGATTTAACGCACGTGCGCAAAGAGCACGCCGGCGTATCTCATCGCGTCGATGCATGCGCAACCGATCCACGACGGCCTCGACAAGCTGCCCTGAATAACGCTCTGCGGCTCCACACATCTCTCATCTCCATAAGGTTTGGTCGATCCGGAGTGCGCCCTTCGACGGATCAGGCGAGCGTAGGCGGTTGACCGATCGCCGAAACATATTTGCGTTGCCTGCGGTCGGAATACCGCGGCCACAGTCGCCTGTGCGCTATCGCGATTGAAACGAATACATTTGACTTTACACAGGCTCCATCTTCCTGTCGGTCGCGGAATTGCGAATTTCGGAATTTCGTGCGTGTTTTCGGACGCAGCGTGGATGTGGTCATCTGTGAGAATGGTGGAAGCTTTGTCGTGTAGATTGACGTGCGCCATAAAACATGAGAGCACTGCTTCTAGTGCGAGGGACACAACGTCACGTGGCGTGGTGGGTTTCTTCCGGCGCACCTCGAGCACCGACGAACGACTCGAACGGCGATTGCGGGTCGAGCAGCGCGGTACGAATGAAATGCAGATTACTGAGAACGCGTCGCAGCCGACGGTGCTCTTCGCGAGAGGCACGTACCGCGTCGAGCAACGCTTGGACACCGGCGATCGCGTGATCGGTGGCAGACAGCGCAGCGTCAAAACGCTTGTAGTTAGGCTTATCAAAAAGCCGCCCGACCACGTCGAGCATAGTGGCCGTCGAGTGCCGCCATGCGGTGCAAGCCACATAGCGTGGATCAGCCGCCAGTTGGCTCAGTTCGGTGCGAAGATCGACCACCGCGTGGCCAACTTCGAGTACAACGAACAGCCACCGCAGCGCGTCACGCTTCAGGTTGACCTGATCGCCCGCCAGCGCGTGGATTTGCGACAGCATATCGCGCGCGCCGCTCTCGAAGCGCACGGCGAGACGCGTCAAGCGCCCGTGGCAGGCCATCACGACTTGTCGGCGCAATTCACCGAGTAATAGGCGACGCAGCCACGGCGCGTCGGTTGGGAGAATGACGGCAAATGCGATCGACACTACCAGCATCGAACAGACAAGCGCAATTGCGTCGTTGATCAAGGCGGTCGGATCATAATGAATGAGGTTATCCGGGCCAGCGAGGAAACAGAAGAAAATGCAGTAACCGAGGCCGTAGCCGACCAAGCTGCGCCGCGTGGTGAGGTACGTTCCGAGCAGTAGAAACGGAGTCAGCGTGGCGCACAACAGTGGGAAGCCGTCGATCCGGGGATATAACCAGAACATCACGATCAATCCAGCGACCGATGCGAGCGCGGTACCTCCTGCCATTTGAAACGCCATCCGGGTTGGCCGCGGCGACGAGGATGCCAGTCCGCAAACCGTCGCCGCGGCAAGCACCAATGTGCCGCCGCTCGGCCACGCGGTTGAGATCCAAAAGTCGCTGAGAACAAGTATTACCGCAACCGCACGCAGGCCCGCTACCGCGGCCGCGATCAGGTTCGTTTTGGGGATGTACTGCGCCACCCATCGCTCGCGCTCGTGCGATGGCACGGCAAGCGACGCGTAGGTTTGCGTGTACGAATGGAGATCGTCGACAAATCGATACAGGAGTTCCGCCGCAGTGTCGAATTCAAGGAGAGAAGTCTCTGACTTTGCCTTGAATTCCGCGCGCGTCGCACGGATTCGTTTGGGCAGGGCAGTCTTGAAATTATCGAGCTGAGCGGCAGCCTGCGTGGCATCGCGGGCATTCAGAACAGGCTCGCCCGACTTTTTCAGCAGCGGCGCGACTTCGTAGAAGTAAGGTTGCAGCGCGTGGATTGTCGCCAGCGCATTTTGCTCGTGCAAGCGGTTCATAAGTTGATGCAAGGCGTGAAAACGCGTCGACGCACTCATGAATTCGGTGTTGAGCCGCGCGAAACGGCCGCTTCGCATGCGCGTGTCTGGATGTTCGAACACCGCTACGCTGCGTATTGCCTCAAACCCAACAATATCTGCGATGAAGCTCGACGTTGCCGACTCGATCTGCGAACGATCCATCTTACCCGAGAGCGCGTTCGACACGTAGTCAACGAATGCACCGAAGCGACGCTGCATTGTCGCTTTAATTGCTTCCCCAGCATGTTGAGGAAAAACCAGCGCGCTGACCGTCCCGGAACAGACGATCCCGAGCGACACTTCGGCCGCCCGTGTGATGGCCGAAAGGAATGCACCGTCGGGATGCTGCACGGCGGGGATGCCGACCAGCGCGGCGGTGTAGCCCGCGAGCACAAAGCTGTACGAGCGAAAGTGCCGATTACGCGCGGCGCCAGCGGTGCAGATGCCGACCCAGAGTGCTGTCGCTGTCAGAAACAGCACCGGTTGCTGCGAGAACCAACCGATGAACACAATCATCACGACGAGACCGACGAGCGTTCCGCAGAAGCGATAAAAGCTCTTCGCGAGAACC
Organism: Paraburkholderia phytofirmans OLGA172; assembly: GCF_001634365.1. Classification (NCBI taxonomy): domain Bacteria; kingdom Pseudomonadati; phylum Pseudomonadota; class Betaproteobacteria; order Burkholderiales; family Burkholderiaceae; genus Paraburkholderia; species Paraburkholderia phytofirmans. Next base: position 1,712,521 of record NZ_CP014578.1, on the reverse strand, counting down.
ATCCCGCTTTGCGGCTGCATCAAAACGAAGATAGTGGTCATGGCCGTGCGCGGCTGTGGCAACTGAAGGCGCATAGCGATCCAAAGCGCCAGCAGAGCCGCAAGCACCACCTTTAACATGTAGATCAGTGTAAGCCCGTCTGTACGCATCCAGTCGCCAAGCGCGCTTTTGACAGCGCCACGTTGAGACTGCCTCACAGCAGAGGACGGAGTTTTCATTTTTTCTCAGCTGGGAATCGGTAGTACAACCAGACCGCTTACCTGGTCACGTCGAGCCGAAATCGATAGAAAACATGCGCGAGCGCGCCTCCCCGGTGGCGGAGCTGTTCTATCAGCCTGCATAGCGAGTTGTCGTGCAGACCCAGGTCTTCCACAACTTCGTAACAGGTTTCACGCGCGGATCGCAACGTGTTGTCACGCTGCCACCTCCGTTGCCCATTGGCGCCATTGCCAGCTCTGATAGCTGGATGCGCCGTTAGCCACTCTCGCGCGATGCTGTGACATGCACGCGATATTCCATCGGGTTCCAGTCCAGCACGCAAAGTACACGGCATCGGATCCGCGCTCGTCTATGACAGGATAGACGCCTGGGCAGGCCGGTTTCACGTTGCCGGCCATCCATTCATAGTTCATACCATCATCTGCCTCGCGTATTCGACTTTCATGCCTAGTTTCATGGCGATATGTCGCTCAAGTGTTGCGTCAGGCGAGCTTTCCCAGTCGCCCAGCATGCGAACCCCGTCGCACTTCACGAGCTCGGGGATGTCCACGCGCATGCATGCTTGCCAGCCTGCATTTCGGTCGACATTGAACTCGACCGGATTCGCGATCTCGTAACCCATTGCGCGGAGGCGTGCGGCCTCCTCATGGAAAGCGCGGAGGTTGAGTTTGGAAAGCCCAGTCATAGGACCAGCGAGATAAAGCTTCATGCTACCTCCCTCATTAAGCGTCCGCCGGGATTCGCCGGTTCGAGCGCGGTAAAAATCTTCTCAATCCTCGGGCCGGCGGGCTAGACCGACGTTCGAAGATTGAAGGTCGTGCGTGATCGAGCGCACACGTTGTGTGACAAGCTCCTCGCGGGGACGTGCCGTACTTCTTGTGCAAAACGCTCTGAACGCAACAAGTGCGGAAGGCAGCGACGTCGGCGACGACAAGCGTCAGATCCAGCGGAGCGAGAAAAGCGCCCATATTGCTGAAGCTCCGTGCAATCGAAGCCGGACCGCTCGATGATCATTGCATGCATGCGGTAGTGCTCCATACAGGCCGGCTGACATTCCCGCTTGAAGAGATCCAACGCGTCGTCCAGCAACAGTGCCCACGGCAACGCAGACGACGCGCAGTTCGCGGAGAACGTGCCAATGCCTTGCATTACGTCTTCAATCTCGGACATGACGGCTCCGGCGCCGCGAACGCGACGGATCGGAGTCGTCGGGCATGATCTATTGGGTAGAAGATTGGGAGATCAAGCCGCGGCATTCTCCGCGGCATTCTCCGCGGTCGTTCGCCGCGTTACAAGGCGCTCAAATGTACGCTCGCTGTCCCGAATGACCGGCTGGGTTCAAGCCCTGAGTAGAGGACGCGCATCGGATTGCTGATTCTATTTTTAGCCCGGATTCCCAAAGAGGTCTTAAAAAAGACTGCCAAGTTATCGCGTGCTTGCTCACCATTACTGCTTTTCCAGCTACCTGATTTACCTATCCGCCGCGAGCCATGAGCGGCAGACGATGAACGCCAAAAAATGCAACGCCCCCGTATGTGCCAATGGAACTGATCAAGTGTTATCGCTTACGGAGCCAGGAGAAAGAGGTTTTCGCAAACGACTACACATTCGCGCCCGAGAGAATTCCAGCTATCGTGCCGATCCGCTCGAAGGCGCTTACTGCTTGATCAAGGTCTTCTGTCGTGTGGGTCGCCATGACGCTCAAGCGCAGGCGTTGGCCATCTTTTGGAACAGCAGGATACTCAATCGAATTGAGGAAAATGCCCTCGTCGTGGAACTGCTTGCAAACCTCGCGAATGTTCACTTCCGGCGGGATTCGAACAGGAATGATCGCGGCCTCGCGGAATACCTGAAAACCGAGCGCACTCAGGCCAGCCTCCAGATGGGCAGCGTTCTCGTGCAAGCGGGCGATTCGTTCGGGCTCCCGCTCGAGGACTTCGATCCCCCCGAGCACCCCGGCGACCGTCGTGATCGGCAAATGGGCTGAAAACATGTAAGAGCGCGAGCAGAACCTCAGATAGTCGACGACCTCCCGGTCGCCGCTCAGGAAACCTCCCGTCATCCCGAACGCTTTACTGAAGGAACCCATCCAGATATCGGCCGCGCTTTCCATGTCAAAATGCTCGGCCGTGCCACGGCCAGTTTTACCCATGACGCCAGTTCCATGCGCATCATCGACCACCAGAATGGCCCCATGCCCGGCACAAAGCTCGCTGATCCGCGGCAGAGGAGCAAGATCGCCGTCCATGGAGTACACCCCTTCTACAACCACGAAGATTTGCCGGTTGGGTCGGCTCGCCCCCTTCCGGAAGCGTATCAAAAGCCTCTCAAGATTCTCCGTGTTGTTGTGCGAGAAACGGATTGCCTTGATGTTTGTGTTCACTGCCGCTAAGGCGATGCCATCATAAAGACTCGCATGATTGTACTCATCGTAGAGAAGCACGTCGTCGTCCCTGAGAAGGGTTTTGACCCATCCCAAGTTGGCCTGATAGCCCGATCCGAAAAGCAGCGTGTCCTCAGCACCTTTCAAGAGCGACAGGCGTCGCTCCAGCTCCATATGCAACTGAGTCATCCCGCCTAGTAACGGCGGCCCATCCACTCCGGCACCATACTCGTCGAGCGCCTGCTTGATTGGCGAGGCCACGTGTGGATGGGTAGTAAGGCCGAGATAGTTGTTCGACCCGAACATGATCATCTCTCGAGTTTTCCCGTCGATGCCCCTCACCGAGGTACGATTGGACACCGCCGATACAATCTCCCGATTGTAGTGGGCAAGCCCTTTGGCGCGCGAATCGCGGTAGTAATCGGAGAACGGCTTGACTCGCCCCATCAGCGTCGGAGCCTCAGTTTTAAAGAATTCGGCTAGCGAGAAATTTTCGGCGCGATTCGAAGATGCACTGGATTCCGAATCGGTGTGCGGCGAAGCAGACGACATGCTATGTTCCTTTGTAGGTGTCCGACGAAGCCCATGCGTATTCCGCACGCTTTAGGCTCGTTTCGTATTGACACAAATGCAACAGGGCAACGCGTAGAGATTCAAAGCGGCCCATGTGGGCGTTGACGGGCGGGTAGTTGTTGGCAAAGTGGCTGCGCTTGTCTGGCGAGCTGCGAATTGAACGAACGCTACACCATCACTTCCACATGGCCATTGTCACCCTCGAGAGCGGTATCGTGGTTTGGATGCAGAAAGTGCCGAAAAAACGCCCAGACCGTGAGGGCTGGGCGAAGCCATCGGGAGCCCGATGACGGAGGTATCGATCCAGACCGAACTAACCCGATACCGGCGTTACCGCGATAGCAAGTCAGTTCTTTTGAATGGGGGCGCACAGAGGTACCGCGCGCTCAGTAGGAGATGCCTGGCGACCATAGGCGCCGGCGACTCGCTAGCCTGACGGTTTAATGACCGCGATAGATTTGCTTCATGCCACCATCGGCTGCAGTACGGACGGCTGCAGGGGCACCGGATGCCGACGTACCGCTAACTACCCCACCCACGCCGCTGGTGTCAGCTATGGAGGCCCGTGCCGTTGCGCTGTTCACATTCTGTGCAGCCACGCGAGCCTCAGCGGCCTGGATATCAGCTGGGTGATAAGGATCTCTGGAGGGAGCCGGGTGATAGCCAGCCTTTTCGAGCTCGCCGAGAACCCGTGCGCGGGTGATCGGCGTGTTCGGCTGCTTGGCGAACGACATGACTGGAGTAGCGAGTACAACGACGATAGCAACGGCCTGAATAAGGGACTTCATGATAATTACCTCCAGATTCTGTTTTTCCTGCTCCGAACGACCCTGTTCGTAGCCAGTGATGACAGTCTAGGTAGGTAAGCACTTAAGATTAAGACCCCTCTCTGGAAGTGATTGTTGTCGACCGAGGGAAACTTCGGGGCGTTGGCGGCACTGCGTCTGGGCAGGAACTAAGGGTCGCGCTCGTGAGGAGGCGCGCCGGCATTCGGATCGAAAAATGCGATAAGGGGGCCATGCCCAGTGTCGCCACCAAGTCGCTCAATTTGACGATCGGCGCTATGTCTCGCGCGGCATCAGATCCCGAAGGCCTCAGCTACCCGCCTTCTGAACCGTTCGATTCGGGAGGCGCATGCAGTCTTGTACACGCCGCCGTGAATTCGCTATTGAGTCACGCAAGGCATCTGCTTCCTGCACGCAAGTTTGGATCTTCGGACGAAACCGACTAACAGAAAGCGCCCACAGTGGGGCGGATGCGCGAAGCCACCGGGAATCCAGCGACGAAGGTATTCAGATATTGGCAAAACGGGCGAACTCTCACGGTTTCTGGCGAGAGCACGCCCATTTCGTCTTGAGGAACGACATGACACGGCGACTGTCGCGTGTTCAGGACTTGTACGCGACGATGGCTTAGTGTGCGCGGTAAATCGGGGGCGAATATGTCGACACCGTAGTCTCCGTCGCGCGATCCGATTGCGACGAACCACTGACGACGCCCCCCACTCCGCTGGTGTCAACTACGTGCGCGTGTGCCATCGAATTTTGTACATTTTGCGCCGCCACCCGGGCTTCAGCAGCCTGAATTTCAGCAGGATAGGTGGCCTCGTTACGGCTTGCTGTGTTGTAGCCTGCCTTCTCAAGCTGAACGAGTTCGGCTCGCACCTGCGCACGTGTCACGGGCTGGTTAGACTCCGCGAAAGTTGCAACCGGAGCAGCGAGCACCGCGGCAACAATAACTGCTTGAATAAGCGACTTCATGATGACCTACCTCCAGATCCCGTTGTCCTGCTGCGAACAACCTTGTCCGTAGCCAGTGACGAAAGTCTACGGAGTTAGCCTCTTAAGATTAAGAAGGATGTCCGGAAGGAATCGTTGTCAGCTTTGCACAAACCTTAGAGCGTAGCGTCCCTGTACCTGTCTGAAGCAATTTGTCTCGGACGGAATCGAACGGAGTGTACGGAACCCGGGCAAAACGGATTCTGAACACAGCCAGGGAGTCAGCGGATACCGAGCCATTTTCCAGCCGGAAAGCGGCTTCGGCGTGAATACGGGCAAGCTTAACAGGGACGGACTTCGACTACGCTTTGATCCATGGCGCGGCGGACATTTCCTCGGGATCAAATCAGATGGTTTACCGGATTGCCTTGCTGCACCAGTTCTGATCGTGGCCGATGCAAGCAGAAGTCGACGCTGCAAAATTGAATTTTCTGGCAATTTTTCTCAGCGTGGACTTGATGTTCAAGGGTTCTAGTCCATCAGGATTTCATGTAAATAGACATCCAGATCGCTCATTCCACGCAAGCGACTCGAAAAGAGACGTTATCCTGATTGTTTCTCATGAGGATCTGTTTTCGGCCCGGGTATTCGCCCGGGAACTGACCTGGACGAAGACACGCTTGAAGTTCGCCAGCTCGGCGAATGCCTGCACGCCAACCGCGTCGGGCGCATGCGGGAAGGCGTCAGTCCTTGTCTGCTTCGCCTCAAGAAGCTACACGGCATCAGATCAGTCGGACAAGCTGCTTGCCGAAGTTTTGGCCCGCCAGCAGGCCGATAAACGCCTCGGGCGCATACTCGAGTCCTTGCACAATGCTTTCACGGAAACGCAGATCTTTCTGCGCGACTAGCGTGCCGAGCTGCTTGAGCGCTTCGGGCCACACGTCCATGTGTTCGCTCACGATGAAGCCCCGCACCAGCAGACGCTGCGTGAGGAACATCGCCGGATGCTTGAGCGGCAGCGGCTGCCCGTCGTAGCCCGCGATCATGCCGCACACGGCAATGCGGCCGAACGCGTTCATCTGCGCGAGCGTCACATCGAGCACTTCGCCGCCGACATTCTCGAAGTAACCGTCGACGCCGTCCGGCGCCGCCGCCTTCAGGTCCTGACTCAGATTGCCCGCCTTGTAGTCGATGCAGGCGTCGAAGCCGAGCGACTCGACCACGTAGCGGCACTTCTCCAAGCCACCGGCAATGCCGACCGCACGGCAGCCTGCCCGCTTCGCCAGTTGCCCGACGACGCTGCCGACCGCCCCACTCGCGGCGCTCACGACGACGGTCTCCCCAGCCTTCGGCGCAATGATCGTGTTCAGACCGTACCATGCCGTGACGCCGGGCATACCGACCGCGCCCAAATAAGCGGACAAAGGAATAAGCGAGTCATCGACCTTCCGAAGGCCATCGCCATCCGACGTGCCGAATTCCTGCCAGCCCAACATGCCAACGACCTTGTCGCCAATTGCGAATTGCGCATGCCTGGATTCGACGACTTCGCCGACCGTTGCGCCAATCATCACTTCATTGAGTGGCTGCGGCGCGGCATACGATTTCGCATCGCTCATCCGGCCACGCATGTACGGATCGAGCGATAGGTAATGGTTGCGTATGCGCACTTGCCCGTCGACGAGCGACGACAGGGGCGTTTCGATGAGCTTGAAGTTGTCGGGTGTGACAGTGCCTTGCGGGCGCGAAGCGAGCAAGATCTGACGATTGACCTGAGTCATGGTAAGGATCCTTTGCGTGCGAAACGGGGTGAACAAATACGCCTCCATCTAGAGGTGTGCGTGAATTTCCTCAATTCGGATTGGTCATTGTCCATCGACACCGGCAGTTCGTCGCGCAGGAACTCGACTCGGGTGCAGATTTTCGCGTCGAGATACTGGCGCGACGCGTACGACGTGGTCGTATTCAGGTGCTGCGCGGCGCCTGTGAGCTGCCCGTTTCGACGACGCGGGGCAAATACACGCATGTTTTGAAGCGTATCCGTGGAGGATCCTTGCCATGACGAATCAATTGTTACATGGCGGGCAAGATCGATTGCCTCGGTCTTCGTATAAATGCCTTGCATCTTTACGGGTGATTCAGGAATCGCTCAAAAAATATAATGACGCTCAGAGTTCTATAGCCAGTCAGGGGGAAATCGTGCAGCCTCCGGTACAGAAAGGGATCGCCGCGTCCGCGGTTCTTACGATCTCGCTAACAATCGCCGGCTGCGCCAGTAACGGAGGCATCGCCCCGCAAGCACGCGGAACCGATCCATCCTCCCTCGATGCCGGTGCCGCCGTGCGCGCGGCCAATGCCGACGCGCAATGGCCTGCCGCCGACTGGTGGCGCGCCTTTTCCGATCCGCAACTTAACGCGTGGATCGACGCGGCGCAGGCTGGCAATCCGACGCTCGCCGTCGCGCAGGCGCGGGTGCGCGAGGCTCAATCGATGACGGCCGTGGCGCGCGCGGCGCTTTCGCCGCAGGTCAACGGCAGTCTGTCGATCGAACGTCAACACTGGCCGGATAACGTGTACTATGGCCCTGGCCCACTCGCGAATGCGAACACGTGGGACAACACCGGCTCGATTGGCCTGTCCTACCACCTCGACCTGTGGGGCAAGGACAAGAACGGCGCCGAACGAGCGCTCGACGCCGCCCATGCAAGCGCCGCCGACGAACGCGCCGCACAGCTCGAACTGGAAGTGAATGTGGTGCGTGCGTACATCGGTATGTCGATGAATTACGCGCTGCTTGATATCGCCAAGGCCACGCTGCAACAACAGCAGCAGATTGTCGATCTCTCAAACAGGCGTCTGAAAGGCGGTCTGGGAACCCGACTAGAAGTGAGCCAGGCCGAAACGCCGATCCCTGAATACGAACGGCAGATCGATGCGCTCGAAGAAGAGATCGCGCTCGCCCGCAATCAGCTCGCCGCGCTGGCCGGCAGCGGTCCGGGCGCGGGCGACTCGATCACGCGGCCAACGCTCGCGCTGTCCGCGCCCGCCGGTCTGCCTTCGGCGCTGCCCGCTGAGCTACTCGGCCACCGGCCCGACATCGTCGCGGCTCGCTGGACCGTGGCGGCACAGGCGCGCGGTATCGACGTTGCGAAGGCCAACTTCTATCCGGACATCAATCTACTCGCGTCGATCGGCGGCTATGCCGCGGCAGGCCCGATGTTCGAATTCCTGCGTTCGGCGACCGGTGGCTGGACCGCCGGCCCGGCTCTGTCGCTACCGATCTTCGACGGCGGGCGCCTGCGCTCCCAACTAGGCGCCGCGGACGCGGGCTACGACGAGGCCGTGGACCGCTACAACCAGACCATCGTCAGCGCGTTGAAGGACGTCGCCGATCAGGTCGTGCGGATTCGCTCACTCGAGACGCAAGAGCATGACGCCGGGCGTTCGGTCGCGGCCGCGCGCAAGAACTATGACCTGTCAAAGGAAGGCTACCGGCGCGGTCTGACGGATTATCTGAATGTGCTGATCGCGCAAAACCAGTTGCTGCGTGCGCAGGAAGGCGTCGCACGCATCCAGGCAGAGCGTCTGGGCGCGCACGCATCGCTGATGGCGGCGTTGGGCGGCGGCCTCGCCGAACCGGCTGACAGCCCGGAGACGAAAGGGACGCTGCCCGCGCGTGGCCGCGGCAAGGCCGCACTTGCAGCACCGGCCTCCGGCACGGCAGCAGCGGCGCCTACGGCGGCAAGCCCTGCCACCGGCGGCGATGTGCGCGCTCACGCGACTGCTGTGCAGTAAGGGCTAAGCCGACCATGTCCGCCTCCCCTTCCTCCGCCCCGCGCCGGCAACTGACACCCGTGATGTTCTACGCGGCTGCCGCCGACCGGGCGGCCACCTATGCATCGCTCGCAGTGAATACACACGAGCGAGCGCGCTGGATCGAACGCTACGATTGCATTTGCCGCGCGTGTCACCGGCGTGCGTGCAGCGCTCGTGATCACGCTCTAGGTGCGTTCCAGATAGCGGACGCACGGGCCGGTACACAAGAAGGAGTTCGCCATGCCACGTGAAGTTGCCGTCTTCGATGCGCACGTGCCGGCCATCGTGCTGTTGTTCATTGCCGGTGCCGCGGTTACCTGGCTGCTTGACCGTGTGATTGCCTATACGGGCCTGTATCGCATCGTCTGGCACCCCAACCTGTTCCGGGCCAGCTTGCTCGTGTGCGTGTGCGGCGTATTGGGTCTCGCCGTCTATCGTTGATCGGAGTCGAATCATGACCATCCGAAATATTCTGGGTTTTGTCGCGACAGCCGTCGTTTTCGTTGTCGCAATCCTGATTGGCCGCGCCTTGTGGGTGCACTACATGGACGAACCCTGGACACGTGACGGCCGGGTACGCGCGGAAATCATCAATATTGCGCCGGACGTCTCAGGTGCGGTTGTCACCTTGCCCGTGCACGACAACCAGTTCGTGAAGAAGGGCGACCTGCTGATGCAGATCGACCCGTCGCATTACCAGATCGCCGTCCAGCAGACGCAGGCCGCAGCGGCTGAGCGCAAGGCCGAGTTGCAGATGCGCCGCGACGATGCGCAACGGCGTGCTGACATGGACAGCGAGGTGGTGTCGAAGGAAAATCGAGAAAACGCAACGCATGCAGCCTCGGCCGCCGAGGCTGCTTACCAGCAGGCACTGGCAGCACTCGATGCGGCAAATCTGAACCTCCAGCGGACCAGGGTAGTGTCGCCGGTCGATGGCTACGTGACCAACCTGAATGTGTTTCGCGGCGACTATGCGACAGTTGGCGTTGCGAAGCTGGCGATCGTCGATAGCCATTCGTTCTGGGTGTACGGGTATTTCGAAGAAAACAAACTGCCACGCGTGAAGGTCGGCAACAAGGCGGAAATCCGGCTGATGAACGGCGCCATACTGCAGGGGCATGTCGAGAGCATCTCTCGTGGGATCTATGACCGCGATAACCCGGAGAGTCGCGAGCTGCTCGCCGATGTGAATCCGACCTTCAACTGGGTGCGGTTAGCGCAGCGTGTGCCCGCGCGCATCAAGATCGACAGCGTCCCCGCCGATACCGTGCTGTCCGCCGGCACGACGTGCACGGTGGTGATCAAAACACCCCACGAACTCGACAGCCACTAGCGATAAGGCGATAGTGGTGATTCACACTGGGACCGCCCCGGAGACGCTCGGGCGTTCCCTGCATATGGCGACGCGGTTCTTAACCAGCACGTTACTGCTCTTCGGCACGGCGGTAAGCGACGCAGGTAGGCGACAGGTAGGCGCGGTACGGCTGCGCGGTGGCGAATGCCGTGATCAATCAGTGCGGTAGCCGCCGCCGAGTGCCTTCACCAGCGCGATTTCCTGACTCAATTTTTGCCCATCGATCTCAAGCAGCGCGACCTGTTCGACAATCACCGGTTGACGGGCCGCCATCGCCGCGGACCGGCTGGCGAGTCCTCGACGATAGTGTGCTTCCATGCTGTCCCTCACGAACGCAACGGCCTGCACCTTTTGGGTTTGCAGCTCCGCCTCAGTATCGAGATCCTGCAGGTGGCTTCCAGTTATCGCTACGTCGCGCACCGCATTGAGGACGGCCTGGTTGTATTGGGCAATCAACGTATTGCTTGCTGTGCGCACAGCACTGAGATTTGCGTTGAGACGGCCGCCGTCGAAGATCGGCAGATACAGGCCTGGAATCAGGTTGATCTGCTGACTCGCGTGGGTGAATAGATCAGCAAGATGCAGCGCGTTGACGCCGAAAAATCCTTTGATATCGAAGGTTGGAAAGAACGCAGCCTTGGCCGCGTCGATCCGGTCAAAAGAGGATTGCACGTACCACCGCATCGCCTGCAGATCAGGACGCCGCGCAAGCAACTCATAGGACAGTGTGGCCGGCAAGCTTGCCTCGGACTGCGGAAGCGGCAGTGGCTCAATGTCCCGCAAATCGTCCGGACCGACGCCGAGCAGCGCCCGCAATGCTTCGCGAAGCTGTTTGATCTTCCCTTGTGCGGCGACGATCTGTCGTTCGATCGCGAGTTGCTGCGCCCGCGCCTCTTCGGTTAGCGTCTGCGCCTCGAGGCCACGGGCCGCTCGCGCGTTGTGTGTTTCCATCGCGAACGCGGCGACCTGTTGCGATTGCTCCAGCAAATTGATCAGTTGGTACGTGGTCTGAATGCCGTAGTATAGCTGGGCGACATCGGTCGAAATTTCAAGCTCGACTGCAGATTCCTCGGCGAGGCGCGCATTCTGCACGCCGATCGACGCGGCCACCTGAGCACGTTGCTTGCCCCAAAGGTCGATATCGAGGCTGGCGCCGAGTCCAACGATCCCCTCGGTGTACCACGGGCCGGTGGCGCCGATCAACGGCTGCGTCGTCGAGTACGCGCCAAGAAATCCGCTCGCCGACACACGCTCCCGATCGAGCGCACCGATGGCCGCCACCTGCAAATTGGACCCTGCGTTAGCCAATTGCACGTCCGATTTCGCCTGCGACACCCGCGTGCGGGCAATCACCATGGTTGGCGAATCGGCCAACGCGCGCTCGATCAGAGCACTAAGCTGCTGATCGCCATAGCGAGTCCACCAACACGCCGAAGGCCACCGGTCGCGGGCCAGATGGATTGCCTCGGCAAGGCGGATCTGTTCGGGTCGAATTTCCGCGAACGGCGTGCCGTTCTCATGGATCAGCGCGCAGCCAGCCACGCCGCAGACAAGCAGCGCAGCCAACCCGGTTCGCCGGACGAATGAAGACGCTGTGATACGCCTGATTTCATTCATGCTCATGAGATTTGTGCACCCCGACGGAAACGGGTTCCGGGACGTGCCACTCCGGCAATCCCGTCAGTTGCCGTACCAGATTCCGCCCAGCCCTGAGAATCAAAGCGGAAGCCCACTCGCGTTCTGCCAGATCGTCGTCGACGCCGGTCGAGACGTTACCCTCAAGCACGTCCAGGGCAATCCGCTGCGGCGCGAGTGCGGCAGGCGGACTTGACACCAGGTCGTCTGCATAGCGGTTGAGCTCGGCTGCCGCACGTTCCTGAACAACTCGCGCGGCCTCGCGCACTTCGTTGCTCAACCGGGCGGCCTGAGCACTCACCTCAATATGGAAAGCGTTACCGGCCAACATAATTTCACGGCCCTGCGCTAGCACGGCCTGTGCACGCAGGGTCATATGTTCATCCTCGCCTTCGTGCCAACCGGGCTCCAGTGCAACGCGCGCCAGCACGCTCTCGCAATCGGCCAGTGCGGCCCAGCCCCGCAAGTGCTGTTGGGCGTACGACAGGTGGTCAGGAGCCGCCATATCGTCAGGATGCGGGCGCAGCAGCACAGCGACGACGCGCAACATGTCCGCCAGTTTTAGACGAAGCGCGTCGCCTTCGCCTTCCGGCCAGATCGCCATCTGGATCAGTGTCGATACGCCTACGCCCAGCAAAATCCCGACCATGCGATCACGTATTTCCGTCAGATTCGTGGACGGCCGGAAATGTTCGAGCAACGCGAGCGCGAACGTGAACGTGAACATGATCTGAATTCCTGCGTAGCTACTGCGCTCCGAACCCGCCGAGATCCACGACCCAAGGGCGATGACAGGCAGGGACATCAAGAGCAGACCGACGATATCGTCGAGATGCGGAATGACGAACACCACCATGAACAACGCAATTGCACTGCCGACCAGCGCGCCGCCGACGCGCAGCATGCCGCGCTGGGCCGAAGCACCGAGACTGGGCAACGCCATAATCAGGCAGGTCAGCATAATAGTATGTATGCCTTGCCAATCGGCAGCGTTGTAAAAAATGTAGCAGATCAGAACGGCGAACAGCGTCTTCAAGGCAAAGCGGACATAGACAGGATTATTGAATGCGTCCAGCGCGATCATCGGCTCTTTCACCTTGGGCGCATCAGGCGATGTCGCACGGACGCCAAGATTGCTGAATGCTTCTAACGCCCTTTGCATCTCGTCGAGCTGGGCGATAGCGAAAACAGTGGCGCCCTGCCCCGGTATTGATCCCGGTAGCGTATGAAACGGTCGCTCGGCAACTATTGCATCGCCCAGTATCCGACAGTTTTCACGTAGCTCGCGCAGCATGCCGACCGGTGTGGCCGGCCGGGATAACAACGTGACCGGCAACTCGCCTGCGGCACGATAAAGACGCGACACCGTGGCTATGCAGGCAAGCTGATGGGCTTCGTTGGCGCGGTATTGGGCATCGCGCATGACGGCAAAGCGAAGCAGCTTTTGCAGCGTCAGCACACCTTGCTGAAAAGTGGCCGGCGGGATCGGCGCTGGTTTTTCACCGCCGTCTATCAGCCAGGCCAGACGCGCATCGATAGCCGCCAACTGCCGGTGAATTTCCTCTTTCAGTTGATGCCGTGGTTCAGCGGGCAATAACAGCGTGTTGATCAGCAGCGTTAGCACGATCGCATAGTTCACCGCGACCCACACCCAAAGCACCGAGCGGGTCAGCAGTTCCGCATCGTCCGTTACGTCGACGAAGCTCTGCACATAGATGATGACAATTGCAACAATGAAAAAGACGATGCCGATCTTCGTAATACGAATCAGATACACACTGCAGAAAAACAGTGCGCTGGCGACGATGATCCGTATCATCGGATAGTCGAAGGTGAACTTCAGCAGAAGGATCGCGCTGCTGATTGCCAGCGTTGATCCCACCATGAACATTATCCCGATGAGGCGCGTAATCACGACGTTCGACTGGGTGACATAAAAGACGACGATCAATGACAGTGCAAGCAATGGCACCTGCAGCGTCATCGAAATCACGATGACCAGCGCACTTGTCAGCACGCAGCGGAGCACAACGTTGATACGCCCCGGATACGAAGTGAGTTCCGCACGAAGATACCGTCCGGCGAGGAGTAGGCTTTCTGGAAGATAGTCGGCGGCGCTCATGCCCGTTCCCTAACGGCTGTCCGCACCGGTGCTGCGCTCGGGCTGCAACACAGCGACGGCAGAGGTACCGATGCGGAACAGCTCGGGGTCGGGATTGTCGACCCTGATCTTGACCGGAAACCGTTGAGACACGTGCACCCAGTTGATGCTGCGCTGGATGCGCGGCAGTCCACCCGGCAAAGCAAGACCGCCGTCCTCGGGCAGCACGCCATAGCTGATCGAGTCGACGGTCCCGCGAAAGCGCCGCCCGGTATCGCTCATCAGGTAGACCGTAGCCGGTGTGCCGACGCGAATATTCTTCAGTTCGGTCTCGCGAAAATTCGCCACGACATACCAATGGCGTGTGTCGATCAGCGTGAACACGGGCTTGAGTGCGGAAGCGAATTGCCCGGTCGACGTTTTCAGAGAGACGACGCGGCCGTCGAAGGGCGCGCGCACTGTGGCGAACTCGAGGTTAAGTTCTGCGAGAGAAATTTCAGCCGCGATGACCGCACGCTGCGCGACCAGTGCGTCTGCGCCGCTGACCGCGGCGGCGGCTTGTTGGGCCTGGAGCTGCGCAGCCGTCAGTTCGGCTTGAGTCGCGCGCTGGGCGGTCCGGGCGCGGTCGACATCCTCGACAGATACGTACCCTTGTGGCAACAACGGCTCGGTGCGACGCAGCGTGTCGGCTGCCTGCGTGGCGGCCGCCCGAGCGCGCTCGACTGCGGCCCGCACGGACTCGGCGTTGTACTGCTGGGCATTGACGGTGCGCTGAGTCAGCGCGATCTGCCGGTCGAGCGCGACAAGCGACGCCCGTCCGCGAATCAGAGCATCCTCATAGGGACGTGGGTCGATTTGAAACAGCAGGTCGCCCTGCTTGACCGCCTGATTGTCGCGAACCGCGAGTTCGACAATGCGCCCATTGACCTCGGGAACGACATCGATCGTATCGGCATACGCATACGCGTCGTCCGTGTGCGGCGCGCGATCAAGTTGCCAGATCACGAATATGAGAAGCAGCACAGTCACGACCGAGAGGACGATTGCCGGCCATGTCTTCTTCCGTGTTTTGCTCGCGCTTGTCGTCATGGCATACCTTGATGCTCAATGCTGAAAGAAGCTCAACCACGCCGCGAGCGAAAGAAACGTGACAAGAGCCAGATAGAACACTGCGGGCGCACCGAGCCACCGCTCATAGTTGAGTCGCTGAAGCACCAGACGAAAGGCGACCGTAAGCAATACGGCCACGACGATACAGAAGAGCCAGTCTGGAAAGTAGGCTCCGAGAAGATTGACGGACGGCGCATTGGAACAACCTGTCGTTAGCATCCCGGCGAAGGCTGCTGCTCCGAACGTCCTCATGGCGCATCCTTGTTGGTGACCAGCACGTTGCGGCTCTCCGTTGGACAGGTTAAGCGTCAGGCACAGCCTTTCTGTCAGCCACGCAGTTGTCGCGAAGTGCTATCGATCCGGGTACGCTGATGCTGGCAGCGAAGTGCGGCCACAAGAGCATTTGCCTGCGGCGTGCCACGCCTACCGTTATCCTCCGCTATCGCAGCCGCGATCGCGCGCTGAAAACGATGTGTCGCGATCTGTCGCCGGAGACGTTCTCATGGTGTCAGCACCACATATGATGCCGGCAACACGAGCGACGAATGCGATGGAGCAGCCCCTTAGCGGGCCTCTTTCCAGGTTCCGGGTTTGTCCCCATCTGACGTTATATCATGCAGTCAACTGAACTATTTTCGCAAGATTGCTGAAGTATCGCGACAGTGCTACGCGTAGCGCATACAGGAGCGATTGCTCTCGACAATGGACTCGACACACGCCTCTCCGTTAAGGCTAGCGCCTCAACGGAGGTCGTCATTTACAGTGCTTGAGACAAGAATTCGACGGACACTACCTGGAAAAGAATGCGATGAGCATTCCTTCGGTTGCGACGCAAAGAATCGTACTAAGCAAGATCGTCGCAGTCGCGTTAGCTGCATACGTTTTGGTCTCGAGTGCGAACATGGCCGCCGCTGTAGCGGTCGGCACGGCACCCGTAATAATCGCCTGGTGCGCGGGACTGCCAGCTACGCCGAACAGTACGCCGAGTGCCATCAACGCCGGCTGCAGAGAGCTCTTCAGCCCGAGATTGGTCAGCACGTTGGCGTTGATCATGAAGCGCTCGCCATAGAGCATAAGTCCAAGCGCAAACAGCGAGGTCCCGCCGGCGGCCTTCGCTATCAGGCCGACCGACATGAGCACCGGCATCGCCAGTGTTATGCGGCTGAAGCTCAGCGCCATGCCCAAAATCGGCAGCCAGACAATTGGATTGATGACAGCGCGCGCGACGCTCAGCCCCAAAATATGCGGTACATCCTGCCAGCCGCTCTCAATCTCGCCCGTACCACCGAGATGCGTCAGGACGATGGTTAGCGGCAGCATGAAGATACTGGTGATGAGATTGCCAATCAGCACCGCCAGGAATCCCACTGGCCCAAACACTGCAGCCAGAATGGGCGCGCCGAAGTACGCCATGTCTGGAAAGGCGCAGACCAGCGCTTGCATGGCGGCGGTGCGCAAATCATGCCTGAACACGACCCGGCCAACGACGAGCACGGTCACATAGGTTCCCATCAGCCCGAGCGTCAAACAGAGCGCGAATGCCACATTGTTCAGCTTGTCCGGCGACGTCTTGACCGCCCCTTCGAACAGCGCAAACGGCAGCGCGAAACGGATCACCAGTGTCGCAAGCACGTCGGCATCGGTGTGCTTCAAAAGGCCGATTCGGCCTGCTAGCCAGCCGAGCATGATGACGAATGCCACCGGCAGCAGCCCATTGAGAATGGTATCGACCAAAGGAATGCTCCCGTCTTCTCGCCGGGTTAAACGGCGTTGCTACTGATCCGGTTTTCCTGACGGACGGTTCGAGCTTCGCGATCACGCAACAGATGAGGGGTCAGTTAGCGGATTGCCGACCGAACCTCTTGGGGAACGCCTTGCGTGATGTCAGATGGCATCTTGCACGCACCTTGCCGCAATTGACGGACGACCACGCGGGCGGAGGCGATCGGACGTTGCGGGTGAGCGCGACACGCCCCTCTCCTCTTCAAGCTGTTTACGCAACCATTCTATAAAGATTGAGACGCGCGTGGGCTGGAAGCGTTCGTAACGGTAGAGAACCCATACGGGAGTCGATGGGATGCGGTACGAAGGCAGTAATTCCAGCAGCGTACCCGCCTCAATGTCATAACACACCGCCTGCCGCGACAAGCGTGCAACGCCAGCGCCATAGCGCGCCGCCTGAAGCAAAGCTTCGGGGTCGTCCACAGACATGCAACAACGGCTACTTACGGTTTCACGCCTCCGGTCCCTCTCGAACGACCAGTTGATGCAACCATTTACGAGTGCGCTGGACAGCTCAACGGTACGCATGGAAGTAATGTCTGCAGGCTTGTAGATAGCCCGCGCTCCGTCTAGATAGCGTGGAGCGCCGACAACGACCCTCTCAAGATCAACCATGCGACCGGCCCGAAAATCAGAGGGTTCAAGCTCCCCTGCGACTATCGCGCAGTCAAAGCCACTGCGGAACGAATCCCGGTAACTACCGTTAAGCGCCAGCTCCAAGGTCAATCCAGGACTACTGAGCGAAAATTCAGACATATGGCGCAACATGCTGTCCATCCCCACAGCCTTGTCGATGTGCACCCGCACGACACCGGTTGTCGACCGATCGTCGCTGACGAGTGACGCTTCGACTTCACGCATCTCAGCGAGGAACTGCAGACAAAACCGATAGTAGCGCTGTCCGTTGTCGGTGACAGTGACTGATCGGGTCGTGCGATGTACCAATTGCACGCCTAGCCGTTTCTCCAGTTCCCCCAGCGCCCGCGAAGTGCATGCTGAACTGACCTGAAGACGGCGTCCCGCGTTGGTGAAATTCTGTTGCTCGACAATAGCCACAAATGTCCACATCGCTTTGACCATATCCACGGGTGAATTTCTCCAGAATAAGGGGTCTCAGTACACAGGCCGTCCCATCGTCCAGGACGCCACAGCAGGTGCACCAGTCAACGATATTTACCTATCTTATGAACGCCTGTCCTGCATGGATCCTCCACCGGTATAGGCGCAATAAAGTACCTCCCAGCTTAGCTTGAAACCTATGGAGTCGCCTTAAAATGACCGTGGGACATATAGAAATATTGCTCTTATTTGAGCATCAGATACGCAACCTGACCATAGAGCGAGGCGCACAGCGCCGTGAGCAGAAAGCGCGCTACCGCCTTGGCGCTCAGCCGCTCGCCGTAGGTGCGCTTGCGACCGCGCCGGGGGGGTATCTCTGCCACGAGTTTGACAACAATGCCTTCCGAACATCGTTCTTAATCTTGAAGGTTTACTTACCTAGACTGTAGTGACTGGCGGCAAACAAGGTTTTTCGTAGCAAGACTAAACAACGTCTGGAGGTAAGTCATTATGAAATCCGTTATTCAGGCTGTGGTTGTTGCCGCCGTACTCGCCGCCCCGGCCGCGTCGTTCGCCGAGCAGTCGAACGCCCCAGTCACCCGTGCGCAAGTGCGCGCCGAGCTAGTCCAGCTCGCAAAGGTCGGCTATCACGTGGGTGATGGCGACCAGACCAATTATCCGGTGGCGATTCAAGCGGCCGAAGCTCGTGTTGCTGAGCAAAACGACACGCCAAGCGGTAGTGGCGGCGTGGTTGGCGGTCCGTCTTCATCCGGTTCCCCTGCAGCAGCGCCTCACAACCAATGATGGTATGAAGCCGATTTACTTCGGTGCGGCTAACTAGCCAGGTTTGTCAGCCGCTCGCGCCCCCGGTCGCTCGACATCGTCCTCTGAGCGCGCAGTACCGCTGCGCGCCACCTATGTTGGGGGCGAGCTGCCTTAAAAGCAATATTCCGACATTGTCGCAACGATGTTCAACCTATAGTGCAGGCTTAACGCGAGGCACGCGCAGAAGGCAAAGAAAGATTGGACCGTACACGCCCAAAACGCACAATAAGATTGTGAAAGGAGGATGTTGATGAACGACTCAAAGATACACGCAACGCTGACGTTTTCCGACAGCGACGAGGCCGTCGAATTGCCAATCTACAATGGCACGATGGGTCCGGACGTGATCGACATCCGAAAGCTCTACAGTCAGACCGGCAGGTTCACGTATGACCCGGGCTTCATGTCGACAGCCGCGTGCAATTCGGCGATCACCTACATCGACGGGGATAAGGGCGAGCTGCTATACCGCGGCTATGCGATTCAGGATCTGGCGACCAACGCTGATTTCCTCGAAACCTGCTATTTGCTGTTTAGAGGCGAACTGCCCAACGCCGCGCAGAAGAAGGAATTCATTAACACGCTGACGCGGCACACTATGGTGCATGAACAGATGCACTTCTTCTTTCGTGGTTTCCGTCGCGACGCGCACCCAATGGCTATTCTGGTCGCTTCAGTCGGCGCGCTGTCAGCCTTCTATCACGACTCGCTCGATATCAATAACCCGCAGCATCGCGAAGTCTCGGCAATCCGCATGATAGCGAAGCTGCCCACGCTGGTGGCAATGGCTTACAAGTACACCATCGGCCAGCCGTTCGTGTATCCGAAGAACGAACTGTCATACAGCGCGAACTTCATGCACATGATGTTCTCAAACCCGTGCGAGAAGTACAGGGTCAATGACGTGCTAGTCCGCGCGCTCGACCGAATCCTGATCCTGCACGCGGACCACGAACAGAACGCCTCGACCTCCACCGTGCGTCTGGCAGGTTCGTCGGGCGCGAATCCGTTTGCGTGCATCGCTGCCGGCATCGCCTGCCTGTGGGGTCCGGCGCACGGTGGTGCGAACGAAGCCGCGCTGAACATGCTGGAAGAAATCGGCTCGGTCGACAACATTCCTGAGTTCATCAAGCAGGTGAAGAACAAGAACTCGGGCGTGAAGCTCATGGGCTTCGGCCACCGCGTGTACAAGAACTACGACCCGCGAGCAAAGCTGATGCGTGAAACCTGCTACGAAGTGCTGGAAGAACTGGGACTACACGACGACCCGCTGTTCAAGCTGGCCATGGCACTGGAAAAGATCGCGCTGGAAGACGAATACTTCGTGTCGCGAAAGCTGTACCCGAACGTCGACTTCTACTCTGGCATCGTGCAACGCGCTCTTGGCATTCCGACATCGATGTTCACGTGCATTTTTTCGATGGCACGAACCATCGGCTGGATTGCACAATGGAACGAGATGATCGCCGATCAGGAACAGAAGATTGGTCGTCCGCGTCAGCTCTTCATCGGCGAAACGCCGCGCGAGGCGAAGCCGATCGAGAAACGCACTTAATGCACGCGCTTCCGATAGGCATATGATCGCTTAGAGGGTGTTAGGCACTTGGAAAGTCGGCGCAACTTGTACAAGCATGAGCATGCCGAAGACAACGAAGTGCAGGCCTGCTAACGTTTCAGGTCGGCGCTGGCAGTCTCGCGCCAGTCGCCGGAACCGGTTGAGCCAGCCGAAACTACGTTCGACAACCCATCGGCGCGGCAGCAGCACGAAGCCCTTCTTCGCCTCTGGCAGTTTGATGATCTGCAGTTCGATGCCTTCGTCATGCGCAGCCTGTCGAGCTGTGTCACCGGTATAGCCCTGGTCAGCGAATGCAAGCTTTACCGTCTGACCGGTTGCCTGCTGAACCTGACGCGCAAGCTCGGCTACCTGTGCACGCTCCTGCTCGTTGGCCGGCGTGATGTGCACCGCCAGCAGTAGACCTAACGTGTCGACAGCCATATGGACTTTGCTGCCTCGCTTGCGCTTGTGACCGTCGTAACCCGCGCGCGGTTCGCTCTCACAGGTGGACTGCAGGGTGCGCCCATCCAGGATCACCGCACGGGGCTGACCCTGACGCTCCCGCGCGACCCGAATTACGGATCGCAGAGCACTGACCATTGCCTCGAAGCAGCCCGCGTTCAACCAGCGTTGCGTTTGCTGGTAAACGAACTCCCATGGCGGAAAAATGGTCGGCAGCATACGCCACGACGCACCCGCCCGCGCCATCCAGCGCAACGCATTGAACATCTCGCGCAGTTCATACCGCCGCTATGGCGCATCTTCATTCATCAGCGTTAGATAGGGAGCCGCAAAACTCCACGCTTCATCCGAGACATCTGTGGGGTATGGCTTGCGTTCTGTCATTCCGCCCGGGTACCAGGTCTGGCGAAAAGTGCCTAACAGCCTCTGGATAGTTTGGTATACGAATCTAATTAAAAAACTGTTGGAATTAGTCTTTTCATCGCCCGCCTCCAAACTTGCTTGAGCGGAAGACTCAACGCACTGGATGTGCCGGACCGGGCTGCGTCGCGAAGCGCGTTCGCTTTAGGAAGGATCTTGTCGGCGCGTTGTTCAGCATGAAGGCGAGCTTGTCGCCTCTGGCACGCGGATCGACCGGCACGAACACGTTACCGGTGATCGACGCCGCGACCACCGCCTCGATGAACTTGGCATGATTGGCCATCAGCAATGCGAAATGCTCCCCGGGACGCAGCCCCTGGTCTATCATCAACTGCGCAAGACGCTGACCGTTCCCCCAAAGGTGCCGGTAGGTGCGCACCTCGTTCTGCCGCGCACCCGCTCCCTCGATGGTCAGCACGTCGCGATCCGGCATGGTCTCGACGCGATTGGCGATCACCGCCGCCAAGGTAGTGTCTGGTCTCGTACTCATAGCACTGTGTCTCCTGCCGTAATTTGATTTCAGGAGTGCGGTGAATCTTTACCAACCGTACGCTCGCGACGCTAGGGAAGGTCTGCAAAAGTCCTGGCGTTGATGTGTGGGTGGACTATCCTGGAAGAAGGATAGTGAATCAGGGAGAGTCGTGATGACGCAACTGGGTCTTGGTCTGGATCTGTCAACGAAGCGCACACGCAAGCGTGAATTCCTCGAAGAGATGAGGCGCGTGGTGCCGTGGTCGAAGCTGATTGCGCTGATCGAGCCGCACTATCCGAAGGGTAAGACGGGACGCCCGCCGTTTCCGATTGCCACGATGCTGCAGATCCATTTTATGCATGTATGGACCCGACGCTTTTTGCAAGCTTTCTTTTGTGACGTAAAACGGTCTGCAAACATGTATCCGGCTTGCTTGGTGGGCCTACCAGCATGCCCGCAGCCTTGATGAGATCCGCGCGCCCCGTCCTTGGCAGCAGTTCGGCCTTTTTTATCGGCCGGCATAAAGTACAGGATCGTGGGGTGCTGGTCTAACCGGTTTTGTCATCACAATCAGGAAGCTTCGCAAACCAGTGATGGTTATGTCGCTACCACTAACTTGAGTTCTTCGTAGTTTTCAGTGCCCTCATGAATCAGCCAGTGCAACAGGCTTGTATGTGGCTTCGGTGCTCAGAAGCACCTGAATGATGCGTGCATTCTTGTTGGCCAGCGCAACGCAGGCTCGGTTATAGCCTCGACGCGCAATCAATTCCTGCAGCCAGCGGCTGCGGGCGTCGAGTTTACCGGACACGCGTATCAGGACAGATCTGGCTCCGTGAATTAACAGCGTCCGTAGATACTTGTCTCCTCTTTTACTGATGCCGTAGAGTTGCGATTTCCCACCGGACGAGTGCTGCCTCGGCACCAGGCCAAGCCACGCCGCAAGATGACGGCCATTCCTGAAGCCGTCAGCCCGACCGACAGCGGCGACGATGGCCGTCGCTGTAATTGGGCCGATTCCCGGCACGGCGGCGATCTTCTGGCACAGAGCCGAGCGATTCATGAACGAGCGAATCCAGCCTTCTGCGACAGCTATTTCCTCTTCCAACGCACGCAGGTGCTGAACAAGCGCCATGATCAGGGACTGGCAGAAGCTGGTGAGCTCCCCCTCACTCTGCAAGAGAATCTCGGGTATCGCTCGTCTGAAGGCTGCTGGAGACTGGGCTATCGCGATGCCGCGCTCGCCCAGAAGACCTCTTGCCTGGTTGATAATCGCGGTTCGTTGCTGGACCAGCAGTTCGCGCACGCGATGCGCTGCCTGCATGTCCTGTTGTTCAACCGACTTCACGGCAACAAAGTTCATGGACGGCCGGGATGCGGCCTCGACGATAGCTTCAGCGTCGTTGCGATCATTCTTGTTCGTTTTAACGAAGGGCGAAACGTAGTGGGGGCTGATGAGGCGCACCTCGATACCTGCCTCCTTGAAACGCCGCGCCCAGTGGTGGGCAGAGCCACAAGCTTCCATCGCGATCATCTGAGGACGCAAGGCCCGCACGGTTTCAATCAGAGCCGCTCGTGAAACCTTATTGCGATACACCGCCCGGCCGCGCGCATCGGCGCCGTGGAGTTGAAAGACACGCTTGGCGAGGTCAATGCCGAGAAGATCGATTTCCATGGTGCGCCTCCACATCGGTTCGTGAGAACGAGATCCTCAGTTTCCCCCGGAAGGTGCGTCGGGTCCATCTCAGTAGCAGTGGTTTGGCCTGTCGGATCCGGCGATGGAAGAGGCGCTCTATGACGTGCCGCTGTACCGCGACTTTGCAGGGCTGGATGGCGGTATGACGCGTTTGCCCGACGAGAGCACGATCCTGCGGTTTCGCCACCTGCTCGAAGCACACGGTCTGGCTGTGCAGATGTTTGCGCTGGTCAATGAGATTCTGATCGACAAGGGATTGATGCTCAAGGCAGGATCGGTGGTGGACGCCACCCTGATTTCAGCGCCCACATCGACGAAGAATGCCTCGGGTACGCGAGACCCGGAAATGCACCAGACACAGAAAGGCCGTAGCTGGTACTTTGGGATGAAAGCGCATATCGGGGTGGACGCGGAGTCGGGCCTGGTTCACACGGTTATCGGCACAGCGGCGAACATGGCCGACATCAATGAGGCCCAGTCGTTGTTGCATGGCGAAGAAATGGATGTCTACGCTGACGCCGGCTATCAGGGTATTCACAAGCGATGCGAGGAGGGTTCCGCGCGCTGGCATGTCGCAATGAAGCCATCCAGGCGAAAGCAGCTGGATCTGAATGATCGTCTGGACGCGATATTCGATCAGATTGAACGCCTTAAAGCTGGCATCCGGGCCAAGGTAGAGCATCCATTCCGAGTCCTGAAGCAGCAGTTTGGTTACACAAAGACCCGATACCGGGGCTTGATGAAGAACAGTGCCCAGATCACGACGCTGTTCACGCTGGGCAACCTGTGGATGGCGCGTAAGCAATTGCGCAAAGCGTGAAATACGGGGGCATGGACGCCATGTGCGCTGGCAAACGCGAGTCACCTCGGCCAATCAAAACCTGCGATCAAGGTTGCGCCATGTTTGCAGTGTGAGTGCGGCACGCGCTGCAAACCGCCGACTCACAGGAAATGGGTTGTGCAGACCTTTCCTAGCGGTCTTACGGTGGAAACTTCTCTGGTTCCCGCGCAGGCTGTCATCTCGACTCTGATCAACGAACTCGCCGAAATCGAAGACAAGGTCTATCTGGTCCTCGGCGACTACCGCCTGATCAACCTCCCGGCGATTCACGACGCGATGTCGTTCCTGCTCGCGCACGCGCCATCGAGTTTCCATGTGGTCGTCGGCACGCACGCAGACCCTGCTCTGCCGCTTGTAAGACTCAGAGCGCACAACGAGTTGCTGGAAATAGACGCATCGACGCTGCGGTTTGACTTCGACCAAACGCAGCGTTTTCTCGACCACGAATGCGCGGGCAAACTGGCGTACCCAGGCGTGAAAACGCTGCACGAGACGACAGAACGCTGGGCTGCGGCGTTACGCATTTCGGCGTCGGTGCTGTTACGGGGAGAACCAAACGCGGGCCGGGAGTCGAGCGCGCCATCGGGGGCTTCGCGGCCGTTTGCTGCCTACCTCGAAGACATGATCAAGCAGTTGCCCGACGATATGGCCGAGTTTATGCTGCGCACCGCGATCCTCGATAGGCTGACCGCGTCGCCGCGCCAGACAGTCACCAGCGTCAAGGCCAGCCAATGCATGCTGGAGGCCATTGCGACAAGGCAATTGCTGCTGGAACCTATGGACCTTGAAGGGCATTGGTTCCGCTATCACCATCTGCTGCGCGAGTATCTGTGCCAACGAGTGAAAGAGCAGTCCGGTGACGAAGTCGCCGTGCTTCATCACATCGCGTGCCATTGGTACGCGTCATAGGAACTCTGGACAGATGCCGTCAAGCATGCGATCGCCGCGAACGATACCGGCGACGCCATCAAGGTGATCAGGGGCCGGAAATAGGCACGCTGTTGCGTGCGGTTCGGGAAAGCATGCCAGGCACGGCACAAACCGAAGAGCTTCTCGCCTACATCGATCTTCTTCTTGAAGGCTGGCGTGCGCGCTATCAAGCAGAGCGGAGCCAGCGCCCTGGCGCTGAGCGGGAATCTGTTAGCGTCAGGGAGCGCAACATTCTTGAGCTGATCGCTGCGGGACAGTCGAACAAGGAAATCGCGCGCACCTTCGAAATTGCCCCCGAGACCGTCAAGTCCCATGTCAAAAGCATCTTCGTCAAGCTGTCAGTCGACAAGCGGGCCCATGCAGTGGCCCGCGCGCAAACCCTAGAGCTCGTCAAAAGTCACTGACCAGACGCCGGTTTTCGCTATATCGCACACCCACACCCGGTCGACTGACCGTTAGCTGTCTTCGTTTCACTCCAAATTTTCAAGTTGCGTCAACGAGCCCCCCGTTCGGGGGATGGTCGCGAACGCGCATCGCCCCGACGATGACACAAACACAGGTTGCCGCAGCACATGGAAACGGGAAACGGATAGAGCGTACAGACAGACGTTAACTACGATACATCGGGAGACAAGCATGCAAGACTACGCTATCGGCACGACCCCATCGGCTTATGCTTACCCATTTATGATCAAGCATCTGCTACACACGCCGCTCGCCCACGCGCCCGATCAGGAGATCGTCTACCGCGGCCAGCACCGCCAGACCTATGCGACGCTGACCGAACGTATCGCACGGCTGGCGAATGCGCTGAGCCAACTCGGAACACAGCAAGGCAGCACCGTCGCGGTGATGGATGGGGACAGTCACCGTTATCTCGAATGCTACTTTGCGGTACCGATGATGGGTGCCGTGTTGCAGACGATCCCGTTCACGACCAAGTACGAGGTCATGCTCGCCGTGAGCACGCCCAGCTACGAATTCCCGGATTTCGACGAGAACACGCGAGCCACCACGTCCTACACGACAGGCACCACCGGGCTGCCCAAAGGCGTCTACTTCTCGCATCGTCAACTGGTTCTGCACACCATCACCGTGATGGCTGCATTGTCGAGTCCGGCGTCTGGGCAGCGCTTTCACCGTGGCGACGTGTACATACCGCTCACGCCGATGTTTCATGTGCACGCGAGCAATGGAGGACGCGGTCATGAACATTGAGGGCAACACATTTCTAGTCACGGGTGGCGCCTCCGGTCTGGGCGGCGCGACGGTGAAATTGCTGGCGGCGGCCGGTGCGAACGTACTCATCGCTGACGTCAACCGTGACGCCGGTGAGCATCTCGCCACGGAACTCGGCGTGCAGGTCCGCTTCTTCCCAACCGATGTGACGAGCGAGGCCGACGTACAGAGCGCCATTGCAAGCGCGCTCGAACTGGGCGGCAGTTTGCATGGCGTCATTCAGTGCGCCGGTATCGTGATTCCACGGAAGATTCTCGACAAGGACGGCGCGATTCATCCATTAGCGCTTTTCACGAAAGGAATCCAGGTAAATCTCGTCGGAACCTTCAATGTGACCCGGCTCGCTGCGAAGGCGATGATGCAAAACACACCCAGTGCGGAGGGGGAGCGCGGCGTCATCATCAATACGGCCTCGATTGCCGCGTTCGACGGGCAAATCGGCCAGGCCTGCTATGCGGCGAGCAAAGCTGGCGTAGTCGGCATGACCTTGCCGCTTGCCCGCGAACTCGCACGCTCAGGTATCCGGGTCATGACCATCGCACCTGGCGTGTTCGAAACACCCATGGCAGCAGACGTTTCAGAGACCGTACGCGAGGCGGTAGCACGACTCGTCCTGTTCCCCAACCGACTGGGACGCGCCCCCGAATTCGCCAGTCTCGTCGAGCACATTCTCGGCAACGTGATGCTGAACGGAGAAGTCATCCGCATCGACGGGGCGGTTCGCATGCCCGCCCGATAGCGCGAGCGTGTTGTCCATCAACCGATTGCCTATTCGTGATCGCCAATTCGCAAGGACGTCGACCTGAGCAGCAAGACGTCACAATACTGCTGTTAGTTACGGTGTAGCCAATCGCGAACAAATCGGGTAGCTCTGACAGTTTTGCTTTGAGAATTACCGGTTCCTACTCGAACACAATGCTTAGTGAGCAGGACTCAGCCAGACTTCCATTGCGCAGGGCTTGAATGCATCAACAGCCCTGAGCGATGCCCTAGCCATCCTTCCCGATGGGGTGCGACGTTTTCACGATGAACGCACAACGTTTTCAAGAAGCTCGGAATCGGGTCCGCACACGGTGCAAATGGTCGTGGGTCAAGTAGCGTGGAATGGCGACCCGTGCCATCATCCAGCTAGCGTTTACTTCAAATCCAACAACAGTCCCTTCCCGGCACCCCCGTTAATTTCCGGTGCTTACTTACCTAGACTGTTCGCATTGGCTGTGAACAAAGTTGTTCACAGCAGGATGAAACAGAGTCTGGAGGTGTAAGGTATCATGAAGTCGCTCATTCAAGCCGTTGTTGTTGCCGCTGTGCTCGCCGCTCCTGTCGTTTCATTCGCTCAACAGTCGAACGCGCCCGTGACCCGTGCGCAAGTCCAAGCAGAGCTTGTTCAACTCGAAAAGGCCGGTTGGAATGCTCGCGATAGCGAAATTCACTACCCGCAGGCAATCCAGGCAGCTGAAGCACGCGTGGCTGCGCAAAACGACGCGACCGGCGTCGGTAGCGCCGCGGGTGGTTCTTCGCAGTCGGGGCGCGCTGTGTCGGCGCCCGACTTGAACGCGACGTCCAGTCGCCCTTGATGCATTCATCGTAACGCGTCAGAAGGATGCAGACCATCCGGCGACGCAGTTCATCAGCTGATCGGTCACCCGTTTGCAATCTCGCTCGCGCGAGCGAGATAAAGCCCGATCAGCGATAACCGCCAAGACACAAAAAGAGTCGCCCCATCCTCGACAATATTCGGTATATGTTGCGCCACCACCCGCATGTCGCGCTGCCACAAGCGCGTTTGGCGAGGTGCGTCCTACCCCGACGGGCAGCGTTGGCCGCCACCGGGAGCGGCCGGGTCGATTAATCAAGCCGTTTGTTTGCGCAAAGAGCGCTCGCTCGCCCAGGCAAAAACTGCATCGAAAACAGGCCGCAGTTGCCTCGCTTCGTCGGTAATTTCGTATTCGACGCGCGGCGGGACTTCCGCATAGACTGTTCGCGACACGAAGCCGTCCGCCTCAAGCTGCCGAAGTTGTGCGGTCAACATGTGTTGTGTCACATCGGGTATCGCGCGACGCAGTTCGTTGAACCGATGCATGCGCTGGTTCAGCACCCAAAGTATTTCCAATTTCCACTTACCGCCGGTCAGGCCAACGGCGCATCGCACGTCATCTCTGAAAGTAGCAATGACGGTATCCGAATCAGCTGGAGACGGGATAGCAGTATTCATTTCCATCCTAGGGCATATAAATCATCCTTCTTGACCAGTTAACTGTACTGCAATAGATTTGGGCTGAGCAGATTTTTTTTGCTGCCGTGTTGCCACTACTTGCGTCCTTAACTAGTCGAAACAAAGGAAAATCATATGTTCAACACAGAAATCGTTGTCCACCCTAAGCTCCAGCATATTGCCCTGTTGACTGGAAATCTGACCATATTGCTTGAATGGTATGGCAAGGTTCTTGGCATGCGCATTGTCCATCAATCAGATAACACCACTGGGGCGACCGAAGAAGGTGTGCCGCGCGTGAGAGCCGCCTTTGTCAGTAACGACGAGATAAGCCACCGGATCGCGATCCTGGAAGTACCGGGTCTTACGGAAGATCCCGAGCGCGCACGGCATCACCGCATTCAGCACTTTGCATTCGAATTCGGAACGCTCGACGATCTGCTTGGGAGCTATGTCCGCCTTAAGGCACTCGGCATTATTCCGGCGTTTTGTGTCGACGAAGGCCCGCAGACCTCCTTCTATTACGAAGACCCGGACCGCAACCTCGTTGAAATCAATGTCAGCAACTATAGCGATCGGTGGGCCGCGCTCGAGCACATGGAGACTTCGCCGGACTTTGCCCGACGCCCGCTCGGTGTCTATGTCGATCCCGATAAACTGATCGTCGCGCGCGAAGCAGGTGCAGCACCGTGGGATATGCATAAACGCGCCTGGAGCGGCGAATTTGCCCAAGGCAAACCGTTTGACCCGACGACTCTGCTGTGAAATCGACATGCCGGCTGTGTATGCCGCAATCGACCGCCTGCGCGACGGCCCGCTGGTTCGCGTGCTGCCCCATCACACGTTGCAGAAAATGAAGATGTGCGCTCTGCCCCGGCGCAAGTTCGTTCGTGGATGCTAAGACCCGAATTTGGGTTGACTTCGCGCGCCCATTTGCAGGAAGTCATTGCACGCGACAAAGCAATGCTCGAGTGAGAGCGCTCGCAGGACAATCTGCAGCACGCTTAAAACTGGTGCAGCAAGGCAATCCGGTAAGCCATCTGATTTGATCCCGAGGAAACGTCTGCCGCGTCAGGGATCAATGCGTCGTCGAAGTCCATCCCGGTATGTGCACTGATAGCGCGCTGATACGCGCCTTCCAGGAATAACGAGGTGCGCTGCGACAGGTCATAGTTGAGCTTCAGGCTCAGCTGGTGCCACTTCGGGTTGAAATCCCCGACGGTGGAATCCACACGGGCCTGAGTATAGGTGTAACACGCACCGAGATAGAGCGCCGGCGTGAAATGGTATAACCCGCTAACCTCGAAATTGTCGAACTTCCACGAATTCCATGTACCACCGGGTGGTTGCGTCGTGCCGGTGAAGTAGGAGTTAAGGAAGCTCTGCACAACTAGCTTTGAAGCGTTACCTTTCACATCGAGCGCAACCTCGGCGTTCAGATCTTTGTTGGTGAGCTGATTGCGAGGGGTTTTCCGCGCTCCGGAGCGCTCCAACCAGACATATGGCCTTCATCGGCCCGGTGTTTCAAGCTTTGCGCAAAGCTCTGCGAGCCATCCATAAATTGCCCAAAGCAAACAGCGTGGTGATCTGGGCGATGTTCTTCGGCAAACCACGATAGCGCGTCTTCATGTAACCGAACTGCCGCTTGAGGATGCGAAACGGGTGTTCGACCTTGGCCCGAATACCCGCCTTCAGGCGTTCGATCTGATCGTATATCGCGTCCAACGAATCACTCAGATCCAGTTTCCTGCGCTTTGCCGGTCGCATTGCAACATGCCAACGCACCGCCTCAGGCTCACAACGCTTTTCGATACCCTGATATCCGGCGTCCGCGTACACATCCGTTTCTTCACCATGCAGCAACGTCTGGGCTACGGTAATGTCGTGAACATTGGCCGCCGTTCCAATGACCGTATGGACCAGGCCCGAATCGGCGTCCACGCCGATATGCATTTTCATCCCGAAGTACCAGTTGCCACCTTTCTGCGTTGATTGCATTTCAGGATCGCGCGTGCCGGAGCCATTCTTTGTCGAACCGGGCGCGGCGATCAGGGTGGCGTCGACTGCCGACCCAGCCTTAAGCATCAGGCCTTTCTCCGTCAGGATTTCATTGACCAGCGCCAGCATTTGCACCGCCAGACCGTGCGTTTCCAGCAGATGGCGGAACCGGAGAATCGTGCTTTCATCCGGCAAGCGGACCATCCCGCCGTCGAGACCCGCGAACTCGCGATACAGCGGCACGTCATAGAGTGCCTCTT
This sequence comes from Paraburkholderia phytofirmans OLGA172, assembly GCF_001634365.1. Taxonomy (NCBI): domain Bacteria; kingdom Pseudomonadati; phylum Pseudomonadota; class Betaproteobacteria; order Burkholderiales; family Burkholderiaceae; genus Paraburkholderia; species Paraburkholderia phytofirmans. Next base: position 1,681,861 of record NZ_CP014578.1, on the reverse strand, counting down.
CCATGGCAGGGTCTGACAGACCGAACCATTGCTGCATGAAATGAATCTGCAGCATCGTCGCAATCGGGAACGGCGGCCGACCGGTTTTGCCCGTGGGATAGTGCGGCTCGATCAGCGCAATCAGCTTCAACCAGGGCACAACGCGTCGCATCTCATCGAGAAATTCCCGCTTGCGCGTGCGCTTCGTTGACAGATCCAGACCAAGACCAAGTTGCGTCATTACACTGCTCCCCACCTAATTGGCTCTGCTTCCAGGATAGCTCAGCAGCAACGCAATGCCAGGACTTTTGCAGACCTTCCTTAACAGTCGGATCGTAGACATCCACATGCGAGTACGCGAGCCCGACCAATACCTTCGAAAAGCTTTAATTCACCCCAATGCCGATGTTCTGTTGCGACGATGCATTAAACGTGTTGTCGCTCGTTACCGCTCCCGAGGCACCTGACGCCAGCGTGCTCGCGTTGTTCATTTTCAGGTAGGAGGCGCCGATCTGCAGGCCACCGTTCTGGTATTGTGTGCCGAAACCGTACAGGCGGTTATTCGAAAAGCCACCGGCCTGATTGCTGAACGCATACATGGCTTCAGCAGAGAAGCCGCCAATAGTCGGAGTGACATACTTGACGGCGTTGTTGACGCGGAATGAATAGTCGGTTTTGTCGTTGTCGTAGGGATGCGAGAACAGGAAACCGGTTCAGTTTCCGTTGGCTGTCATCGGAGAGAACATCTCGACGCTCGGATCGTATTGGCGGCCGATCGTGAGCGTGCCGAATTTGTCCGACGCGATGCCGACGTATGCCTACCGACCAAATTGCCGGCCGCCCTGATTAAGCTTGCCCGTATTCAAGTCGAAGCCGCCTTCCAGCTGGAAAATGGCTCGGTATCCGCTGCCCAGATCCTCGATTCCCATCAGCCCCCCACCGGCTGCCATAGTCGTAACCGCTCTGAAGCTGGAAGCCCGAGTTGCCACGGGCATTGGTCGTATAGTTGAATCCATCCTCGATTTTCCCATACAGCGTGACACTGCTTTGCGCGTGCGCTGCACTCGCAACCAGCATCGCCGGGCCCAACAAGCTCCGATAGATTTGCTTCATACGTCGCGTTCCAGCAGGTCAGGTGTTTGGGGTCTCGCTCTTCAGCAATGTCGTTCCTTGTCGAACGGAAGACAGGCATGCAGGGAGCGGCGCCGCCACCGAACGACGGGTGAATTTTAAACACCCATATTCCGGACTAAGTCGCTTTAATGGAAAGGTCTGTTACACGAAGCGCAGATAAACGGGAGGTAAAGGCCGTTATCTGATCGAAGTGACAGTCGAGCCATCACCGGGCGAATCCGACGAAGTGTCGAGCATGCAATTGTTTCAAACCGCTTTCCAGGCTGCGGGAGTGCGTAGAAAATGCGAGGGTTCTTGACGATGCAATGCGTCGTCGGTTCCGATCGGTTGCGCACTGACAACGGCGTGGTGAAGAATGCCGCAGGTAAAATGACTGGGTTGCAGCGCGGCAACTCGACGCTTCACCAACTGACCCTGACCGGTCATGGTCCCGGAATGGGTGTACGCCAAGGGGTTGCCCCGAATGAAAGCGCTTCGCGCCCGGCTCAACTTCACCGGTTAGGATAAAACCGTGTCCACCTTGTACAGCCACAAACCTCTTTGAACCGCCCCGAGAATCGTGGAGGCTGGTTGGTTTAAGTTGATGCCGGCACAGCGATGGTATTGCTGAATTGCCGGTAGTAGTTTGCCTCAGCTTCAGCGGGCGGGATATAGCCGAGAGGTTCCATCAGCCGATGATGGTTGAACCAGGCTACCCATTCCAGCGTCGCCAATTCGACGGACTCACGCGTTTTCCACGGCGCACGACGATGAATCATTTCTGCCTTGTACAGCCCGTTGATCGTTTCAGCCAGCGCGTTATCGTAGCTGTCGCCCCTGCTGCCAACCGACGGCTCGATGCCTGCTTCGGTCAGCCGTTCGCTGTAGCGAATGCTGACGTATTGCGAACCTCTATCGGAGTGATGGATCAGTGTTCCGTCATTGTCCGGCCGTCGAGCGTACAGCGCCTGTTCAAGTGCATCCAGAACGAAGTCCGTGGTCATCGACGAGCTGACGCGCCAGCCGACAATGCGCCGAGCAAATACGTCGATCACAAATGCGACATAAAGCCAGCCCTGCCACGTCGAGACGTACGTGAAATCCGAAACCCAGAGCTGGTTCGGCCGGTCAGCCTTGAACTGACGGTTGACCCGGTCGAGCGGGCGTGGAGCCGATACGTCGGGGATCGTCGTGCGAACTCGCTTTCCACGCCTCACACCGCGCAAACCCTGTTGCTTCATCAGCCGCTCGACGGTGCAACGTGCCACCGCGATACCCTCCCGGTTCAACTGCTTCCAGACTTTGTCTGCGCCGTAGACCTGCATGTTGGCCTGCCAGACTCGCTTGATTTCCGGACTCAGAAACTCATCGCGTTTCGCTCGGGCACAGCGCCGCGACGGATCGCGAAGCTGTGCGGCATGACGCCGATAGCCAGACGGGGCAATCCGCAAGACCTTGCAGATCGACTCGACCCCGAAGGTGTCGCGATGCTGATCGATAAAGGCCTTCAGGACTTCAGGCGGCGGTCGAGTTCCGCCTGGGCGAAAAATGCGCTCGCCAGCTTCAGGATCTCATTGGCACGGCGCAGTTCCTTAACCTCACGCTCCAGTGCCTTGAGGCGCTCACGTTCCGACGTCGTGACGCCCTCACGCTCACCCCTATCAACTTCTTCTCGCTTGACCCATCCCAGCAGCGTCTGGCTCGTACAGCCGATCTTGGGGGCGATGGATTCGATCGCTGCCCACTGCGAGGGATACTCGCCCCGATGCTCTTGCACCATGCGCACAGCACGCTCGCGGACTTCAGCAGAAAATTTGTTCGACTTGTTCATAGCTCCATTTTCTCAAAAATTGGAGCCTCCACCAAATCCGGGGCGGTTCACTTACACCATTTCGCCGTGCCATAGCGCGCTTTTCGCTGTCCGAAACAGCGAAATACGCGAAGCTCACGTTAGGCCTCTGGATTGGCTTCGCAATCCCTTCCTATTTCGGCTATCCCGATGCCGCCGTCTCCCTTGCAGGCTCGGCCATGCTGACGTTGGCACTCGGCAGTTCGATTTCCGCTGCGCGCAGCTATTTCTATAAACGCGTTGTGTCGAACGTCGTGGCCATGCCGCTGGGCACGCTGCTGATCTGGTTCACCGCGCCACATCTGTGGCTCGGCGCATTCCTGTTGCCTCTGGTCATTTTCGCTATCGTCCGCATCAAGCCGTCGTTGTTCCAGATGACCAGCGTCACTGTGCCAATGACGCTCGTTCTCTATACCGGCGAGCACATGCCGCTGCTCGAACAGCGCCTCATTGGTGTGGTGCTGGGCATGCTTCTCGGCTTCATCATCCAGCAGGTAGCCTGTCCGCCAGATCATGGCTACTGGGCCAACAGCCTCGTCAACGACGGAAACCAGCAAGCGACGGAGGTCATGTCACTGCTAGCCAGCGGGGCGTTGGACAAGCGGGAAATCAGGCCGCTGACCGCAAAACTGCGAGCATCGAGCACCAATCTCAAGCAGGCGAATACCCTGTTGAAGGCAGATCTTGAGCAGGCGTGGGTGTCTCCGCACCTTAACCGGAACCGTGTTCGCCTTCCCCTGTTCGGGTGCTATCACGAGGTCTTTGATTCTCTGGTCAACTTTCTGGAAACAATGGATACGTTTCATGACCAGTTCGTCGCGCTCGATGCGCGATGGAGGGCAGCCTTTCTTGCCGGGCTGGGCAGGCTTGTTTCAGCGCACCTGGAACTGGCTAAAGTAGCAGACCTGAGAGTGGAACACCCGGGCCTGGAGAAGGCTCCGCTCGAGATGGAGGACTTGCGGCAACTCATAGAAGCCTTACCGGCCTCCGGCGTTTTTACGAGCGTGTATCTTGGGCATCTCACGGGATACGGCATCCTGCTTTGCAGGCTCAGCGAATTGCATTGCGAAGGATGATCCGTAAGCGTGTGGTCCGGCTTGTAATTACCCACATCCGAGCCGCGAAACCTGGTAACCGGGCATACATCGGGACCAGCGTGTGGGAGAGATGTCCGGGAAACGACAGCCAGATGACCGGGCGTGGTTCGAGCGGACGTCGAAGGAAGTAAATCCAAGGACTCGAGGTTGCGCAAGCGTTTCGCACTGCTGCTATAGCGGTTGTGGTGCGGCATGGGCCAACCCACTCCGTTTGCATGTCAGGACTGGGCGTCGACGAAAGCAGCGTATCGATTTTTTGCTAATGATCGTGTCAGCGAACAGGACATCCTGAGCGGTCATTTTCAGGTGAGCGCGGCCCGTTTTTTTGCTACAGACGGCCCTATGCTATTGCTGCAGGATACGACGACATTCTCATATTAACGTGAGCGGCCTGAACTCATCGGCTACACGGGCACTAGCATGACACGCCGTGACCGAAATGGTCAGACGCGAGCAATTACGCAATGCGGCATCCCGATGTACTCTTCAGCGAGTCCGCAAACCTTACAGTATTCAAGCGGCTACATGCCGAGGGAGGTCGGATACACCGCAAAATCCAACCCGGACTGGTTCACGACCCGGTCGTCTATCGATCGCTCCGGGATCAGATTGCCTGGCTAGCGGGCGAGCCCGCACCGAACGATTGCAAGCTGCCCGTACCTCTCCGGGCCGAATCCCAGGCATTGAAAAAAACACGTGCCAAGTCGCGGTCAGCCCAAAGCTCCAATCTTCTTAAATAGGATGTTGGACACGCCCATTCGATAGATCCAGACTACGCGCATAATGGAGACGCCTTTGCCAAAGGCGTCTCTTCTTATAGACACAGCACTCAACGCCCCAAGAACTTCGCCTCCCGACGTTCCTTAAATGATCGGATTCCTTCTTTAAAGTCCTCAGTGGCGAACACTGTCTCCTGCATGGCGGGAATGGCGGCGATTGCCTTCTCCTCGCCGTCACGGGCGTAGATCAACGCCGCTTCTTTGGTTGTACGCAAGCCGATTGGTGCACATTTGCAGATGAGTCGCGCGATCTCGATCGCCCGCTCGCGATGTTGTCCATACGGCAATACTTCTTGCACAAAGCCAATCCGTAGAGCCTCCTGCGCCCCGAATTCGTCACACAGAAACAAGTGGTACATCGCATTACCCCAACCGGCACGCTCCACATAACGGAAGTGCGCACCACCAAGCGGCGCGATACCCCGCTTAGACTCGAGTTGACAGAACTTTGCCGTGTCAGCCGCAATCACAATGTCGCTCGCGAGCATCATTTCGATGCCGATCGTGTAGGTGATGCCGTGCACGACGGACACTACCGGCTTCTTGCATCGACGCGCCAACCCGAACGGGTCTACTTGGTCCGGGGGGATCGGCTTCGCCGTGGCTTCTGGCCCAAAGAATTTGGGCATATCTAAACCCGCGGTGGTATGTTCCCCCACCGGATCGAGTACAGCAACCCACAAGTCGTCGTCGTCATCAAACGTCGTAAGATGTTTTGAAAGCTGGTCGAGCAACTCAGGGGTGATGGCGTTTTTCTTTGCTGCGTTGTCCAGCGAAATCAAGCACACGTGATCGTCGATGGTCATCCTGACTTCCGGTGTTTTTTGCTCCGTGCTCATAGTGCTTTTCCTTTGACTTGGTTCCGATACCTGATTGGGCGCTGTAACCTTAAACAGCGGTATAGCCGCCGTCGACGGCGAGAATCTGTCCTGTAATATGCTTTCCAGCGTCGCTAGCGAACAGCAACGCTGCGCCCTGTAGGTCGGTGTCGTCGCCGATACGCTTCAAGGGAACGCCAGCCGTCAGCGAGTCGACCCCGAGCTCCGCGATCGTCCCGTTTGTCATCTTGGACGGAAAAAACCCCGGCGCCAGTGCATTGACGGTAATTCCAAACTGCCCCCACTCGCCAGCCAGCGCCCGCGTGAAGTTCACCACGGCGCCCTTGCTTGTGTTATACGCAATCGTCGGGGGCGAACCCGGCTGATTGCCGCGAAGGCCGGCGATTGAGGCGACATCAATAATCCGCCCATATCGGCATGGGATCATCGAGTGCTTGCCGATGTACTGGGAAAGCAGAAAAACAGCGCGCACGTTGAGGTTCATAAGCTTGTCCCACGCCTCCAGCGGATGCTCACTAGCGGGCGAACCCCATGTGGCGCCGGCATTATTGACGAGAATGTCAACCTTGCCAAACTTTGCTATCGCTTCGGCCCCAAGCCGATGAATGTCACTGTCGATAGTACTATCCGCGGTGACGCATTCAGCATCTATACCAAGTCGCTGCAGGTGGTCCTGCGCATCGCGCAGTTCGTCAGCCTTCCGCGCCGAAAGCACCAAGTTCGCTCCGTACTCGCCGAGCGCCTCGGCAATCTGGAGACCCAGCCCGCGCGACCCGCCGGTGATGAGTGCAGTCTTGTTGGTGAGATCAAAAAAATGACTAATCCTACCCATGGGGAGAACTCCTGTTTGCTGAACCGAAGGTCCTTAAGCGGTCGACCCGATTGAACCCGGTCGTTTCGTTGTCGACCATTACTCCGACGTCGATTGTCGGTAACGTGCGCAGTAAAGAGCCAGGTAAACATAGCTGGGTGCCGCAGAAAGCGCTCGCAAATTTTCCGCTTCTCAACGTCGATGCGACGCTCTGCTTTCCGCGACGCACTAGGGCGTGATAGTCAGCCCTCACCTATTCCGTCACGTTCCGGCCGGTACACCTAACTCGGGGCTAGTAGTCGGCAAGGATTGCGAGGCCGTGTCCTACAATGACAAAAATGCCGACTTACCTCGAACATCAACCGAATTGCTCGCGCATCCGTTTCTTATTCATCTTGCCGACGCTTGTTTTTTCGAGTGCATTGACAAACTTCACAACCTGCGGCACCGCATACTTAGAAATCTGCCCCTTTTCACTGAACATAAGCACATGCTGTCTGATATGGTCCTCCGTAACTGGCGACTGAGCATCCGGCTTTATAACCACAAGCGCCACAGGCCGTTCTCCCCAACGTTCATCCTTCATGCCGATCACCGCTACTTCAGCAACACCCGGGTGTCGCGAGATTATGCTTTCGATCTCCAATGACGAAACCCACTCGCCGCCGGACTTGATCACGTCCTTGATTCGGTCAGTGATCTGCACGTTGCCTGTAGCATCGACGTTGGCTATGTCCTGGGTATGCAGATAACCGCCCTCCCAGAGCCGCGCGGAGGCTATCGGATCTTTAAGATAGCCCTCCGTAAGCCAAGGCGCGCGCACCACAATCTCGCCGTAGCCCTTGCCGTCGTGCGCGACGTTCTCCATGCTTTCATTTACGAGGCGCAGATCAACGAGCGGGACCGGAAAACCGGTTTTACAGCGCAGGCGAACCTGTTCATCGATATCAAGCGACTCACTGCCAGGTCGCAACTGTGAAAGCGTGAGCAAGGGGCAGGTCTCCGACATGCCATAACCGGTAAAGACGTCAATGCCTCGGTCGAGCGCGGCGCGTGCCAGACCGTGCGGTAGTGCTGCCCCACCAATAACAATCTTCCACTTGCTCAGGTCAACGTTCTTTGCCTCGGGACAGACCAGTAGCATATGCAGGACAGTGCTGACGCAATGCGAGAACGTAACGCCTTCGTCGCGGACCAGCTTCAACACACGGTCCGGGACGTATCGACCGGGATATACCTGCTTGACGCCAAGCGCCGTAGCGACGTAGGGAACACCCCATGCGTGAACATGGAACATGGGCGTGAGTGGCATGTAAACGTCACCCCGATGGAACCGCTGCCCGGACTGCGGGCTAGACAACGCAGCCATCAGAGTGATCGTGTGCAGGACAAGTTGACGATGCGAGAACCACACTCCCTTGGGCAGACCGGTAGTTCCCGTCGTGTAGAAGGTGGTGGCCCGCGTGTTTTCGTCGAAGTCTGGAAAATCGCAAGTCGGCGCACTAACTGCAAGCATGCTTTCGTATTCGCATGAAAACGGGACAGCATGCCCGCCTGCGTTACTACCTTCGTCGCTAATTAAAACGAATTTGCATACTGTTTCAAGCTTGTCCTTAATTGCTTCGACCACAGGTAGGAAGTCCGTGTGGACGAGCAGGATTTCCGCCCCCGCGTGGTTGATGGTATAGGCTATCTCGTCCTGCGATAGCCGCACATTGACCGTCTGCAGCACTGCACCCATCATCGGAACTGCGAAGTAGCACTCGAGATACCGGTGGCTGTCCCAGTCCATCACTGCGATCGTACTTCCATTCCGCATGCCAAGGTGACAAAGCCCGTTCGCGAGCCGGCAAATACGTTCTCGCAGCATCGCATAGGTGAACCGCTGCTCGCCTCGGTAGACGATCTCCTGACTTGCGGCTTGGGAGAGCGGCGCGTGTAACAAGTTCTTTATCAACAACGGATAACTATAAGCCGATGGCGTTGAGTGCCTCAAATCGTCAAGCATCTACGTCTCCTTCTCTGATAATTACTTGCACAGCTATCGGACACAGGTCGTCAGCGCCCCCCGCGTAATCGTGCTTCCGTGAGACACACGCGCCACGCTCTATATGTATTGCGATTATGCTATGGGCACTTGGGATCGAAAACTGTCAAGAACTTTGCAATCTTCGGGTTAGTCCCAACCTCAAAGCTGACGATGCCGGTGGCCTGACTCGCGGAACAATACGTGAGGGTGTTAGCGCGCATACGGTGACGCGGCATTGAAGGCGGGAGCAAGCTGTAATTTCATGAAATTCAGCCGCCCCCTGCATTTACATAAATGCTTGTGCTGCGCAGCAGGTCGGCAAGAGGGGCTGCGACTGGGGCGAAGGTAGGGATGTACTTTCAGGCTCGGTTTGTCAACGACGGGTAGGCACTATCCGTTGACCTATTTAGCTAACGATGTGGATAGGCGGAATGCCAATCTTTGCAATGCCAACTGCTCACTGGCGGTGCCGGCGACCGCGTTAGATGTATTCCTGAAACGTTAGAAGAAGTTCCTCCGACAAGATATTGATGCGTCCATAACTCAGTGCGATTGCGCCCTTTGCCGACATTGCCTTCAGTTCCAATGCCAAGGTCGGACGAGTAATTCCTAACATCATTGCCAGCGTCTCCTGCGATACGGATATTGTGCGTCGCATCTCGGCCGCCATGGTTATGTCACCGTAAGCAAGAAGCAAAAGTCTCCGGGAAATCCTTGCACGCGTGGAATGAAGCGTTACGTCTTCGACCATCCGATACAGCCAGTTCATATGTTTTAACTGAAGGTCCGCAATCGCCGCACGGACGCTATCATTTTTCATCAACGTTTCGAATGTGTGCGCATTAACAGCGAAAATGGATGAGCTCTCCAAGGCGACGACGTCGCGCATTCGCGGCACCCGTTGCGCCATCGATGTCTGTCCGAACCAGTTGCCGGCCTCAATGACCGCGAGAATCGCTTCCTTGCCGTCCGCTCGCAATGTGGAAACCTTGAAGCGCCCACGATTAAGTCCGTAAAAACCGCTTGGTACGTCTCCCTGCCGAAACAAGTAATCCCCCGGCTGCAGTGTGAGCGATTCGCTGCAGTTGAGCAGAGCATGTTGCTCGGCGGGAAGCAAGGAGCCGAACCAAGTGTTGGCGCGCATTTCTGGCGAGGTATCCGTGATCGAAGACATTTCACACTCGTGGAACTGGGGACGTGACAAACATCATGCCATCAAATTTACAGGATGCAACCTCAGGTTTTACAGTCAAGCACGTTCCTTGTCGCATGTCTGATGGACGGACTGCAGAAGCGTTGGGCGTTGGGCGTTGGGCGTTGGGCGTCCAGCTTAACTAACTGAGAGCTGGAAAAAACGAACGCTGGTGGATTTGACCCGCGAAGACCCGTTACCGAAGTTGACGAAGAGCTGCCATGGTCGCGGTACGGATTGCGCTGCATTCTTCAGATCTCGATGCACCGCACTTTGACTCACCGGGAGTGTCCATTTCAGGTGAGATTTTTTGTGCAGGTTGGCTGCCATATGATTTGGTGGACATCAAAGTAGCCAAACTCAAAGACGATTGATGCACGGCATGAGTGTCACGCCTACGATGATCCGCAATTCAACGGACGAATGCGGCGTGACTCAACCGGGACGACGCTGAGAACGACACCGACTTAGCCCTATGCTTGTCGATCGCGGTCACGCACGATGGGGGGCGCCTATTCGCCAATGCGATCACATTTCAGGCGAGGTGACGTAGCGATTAACGAGCTTTAGAAGCTCCTGACATTCATAGCGCTTTGCGAGGGCGAATATCTGATTGGCAAACGGTCGATATCCCGGGTCAAGAGCCGCGATTTGCTCAGTCCATTGAGCGACGTCACGCATGTTGCCGATCTGCACCAGACGACATAAGACTGTCATACGCTCTGGTGAAGGAAAACGCATCGGCTCGCGTGCCATCTCGTCGAGGAGCGGAGAAGGAGCCGGCGCATAGATCCATTGCAACGCGAGCAGGCCGGCGATCGCGCTAAGAAGCAAGTCCAGAACGATCGGCTTTGCGAGGAACGCATTCGCCCCCCCCCGCGAGGCTGACGATCGAATCGTCGCGCGACGCGCTTGCTGAAACGACGATAACCGGTGTGCCTTCGAGAGTCCGCATGCAGCGTAACCGCCTGATCGTCTCCAAGCCATCCATGTCGGGCATCACCAAATCAACCAGGACGAGGTCGGGTACTTGGGCGGATGCCTTTTCTAATGCATCCGCACCGTCCTTCGCCTCGGTCACCACGAAGCCCAGCGGGGTAAGCATGTCGACGAGCACGGCGCGATTGTCAAGTACGTCGTCCACCACCATGACTTTCTTGCGTTCGTCCTTGTAGCCCGTGATGATCCATGAGGGATTTACGGTAGCAAGAGGCGCAGCCGATACGGTGGTTTCGAGTTTGAACCAGAAGCAACTGCCCTGCCCGACCTGACTGTGCACGTGTATCTCAGCGCCCATCAATCGCACGATGTCACGGCAAATAGCTAAGCCCAAGCCCGTGCCAGCGGCCGGCACACGTCCGTTCTGCCCTCGCGCAAACGCGGCGAAGATAGTATCCAATTCGAGCGACTCGACGCCGATCCCGGTATCCTCAACCTCAAAGCAGAGCGTTCCCGGTGGCGTAAAGGTCACGCTGAAGCGTACATAGCCTGTCTTCGTAAACTTTATGGCGTTATCCAACAAATTCAGCAGGACCTGGCGCAGTCTTTTCTCATCCGCGCGGATAGCAGACGGGAGGTTCGGCGCGCACACGAACTCGAAATCAAGGTTCTTTTCAGCGGCCCTCACACTCACTATCTCGGCAATGGAAGACAGGAAAGCCGCCACCGCAACGTCCCTTGGATCCAAATCAAGCTTTCTGGCTTCGATCTTGGCGAAGTCCAAAAGATCATTGATCAGCGAGAGCAGGTGCTCGCCACTGCGCGAGATGACTTTTAGCCCGCTAACCTGGCGCTCAGTCAGCTTATCGTCGTGCAATAGTATTTGCGTGTAACCTAGTATGGCGTTCAGCGGAGTACGCAGATCGTGGCTGATGTTTGCGAGGAACTGATCCTTCGAGCGGTTCGCGGCGTCGGCTGCCTGTCGGGCTTCGCGCTCGGCCTGGGTACGCTCTTCGACTCGCTGTTCAAGACTGTGCCGCGCTTCGCGTAATCCCTCACGTGCTCCGTCCAAGCCACGCGCCGCTCTCGCGATTTCTTGCTGAAGTCTGTTAAAGCTACTGGCCATGTCGCCCACTTCGTCCCGCGAACGCACAACAACGGGCGTGAAGTCCAGCTTGACCCGGGCCTCCTCGAGGTCAGAGGCCGCCAAGGCGAGCATTGCACGCGAAAAATCGGCCAACGTGCCACCCGCAAGATGGTCCGCGGCTTCGGAGACCTCAATCGCCGCATACGAAATCACGCCCGGTAGAATAAGTCCGACCGCGATTGTCAGCAACGCCACGACGGTAAAGATGATGGCGAGTATCGCCAAAAGTGCTTTGTCGTTGGCCGAGACATGGTAAACAGCATTCAGATAGCCTACCGCGTCCAGCGCGAGAACGAGTAGCATCGCGCTGGCAAGTTTGAGATGGAGTGTCCATGAAATTGCCCGCAGGCCCCTCTTGCGCCGGTCGGTAATTTTGCGCCAAAGGTAAAACACAGCGCCTAAATAGGAGCCTGTCGGATTTTCGGGATAGGCGGTCATCCGGCGGGCGGGTTGAGCGTTAATGAATCAACAAGTTCGCTGAGAGAGTCCTTTGATGAGTCGCTTCGTGCCAGTTGATCGTCAGACCGGTTATCTGTTGCCACCGTCGGTGGAGGACTGGTTGCCGGAAGACCATCTGGCGCGGTTCGTGGTGGAAGTCATCGCGCAGCTGGATCTCTCGGATCTGAGCATGGCGTATGCGGGACGAGGCAAGGCAGCGCATCACCCCGAGGTGCTGCTAGGTTTGCTGGTGTACGGGTATGCCACCGGGATGTTCTCGAGCCGCAAGATTGAGCGGGCAACCTATGACTCGGTGGCGTTCCGCTACATTGCGGCAAATACGCACCCGGACCATGACACGCTGGCCACCTTTCGCAAGCGGTTCGCGAGCCAGATAGAGAAGCTGTTCGTGCAGGTGCTGCTGGTCGCGAAGGAGATGAAGCTGGTCAACCTGGGCCGGATTGCGCTGGACGGCACCAAGGTCAAGGCAAACGCGAGCAGGCACCGCGCGCTGTCGCACGGGCACATCGGCCGGATCGAGACGCAATTGCGTGAAGAAGTGCAGCAGTTGATGGAGATGGCCGGGAACGCCGATCGGGAAAGTCTGCCCGATGGCATGGATATACCGGCGGAGATCGCACGCCGCGAAGCGCGGCTGAAGGCGTTGGCCGAAGCGAAGGCGAAGATCGAGGCGCGGGCGCAGGAACGCTTCGAGCAGGAGCAGGAGCAGGAGCAGGAGCAGGAGCAGGAGCAGCAGGAGTATGAAGCGAAGGTGGCGCGTCGCGAGGCGCAGCGCAAAGACGGCAGGAAGCCCCGTGGCAAGGAGCCGAAGCCGCCGCAAGGCGGTGCCAGGGAGCGCGACCAGATCAACCTGACCGACGAAGAGTCGCGCATCATGCCGGTGTCCAGCGGCGGCTTCGAGCAGAGCTACAACGCGCAGGCGGCGGTGGATGTCGAGAGCATGCTGATCGTGGGCACGACGGTGACCCAGCAGTGTAACGACAAACGCCAGATCGCACCGATGGTCGACGTGCTGGGGGCGCTGCCCGGGCAATTGGGCCAGCCTGATGTGTTGCTGGCCGATGCGGGTTACTTCAGTGAGGCCAACGTCACTACCTGCGAGGCAGCGGAACTCACCCCGCTGATCGCGATCCGGCGCGACGCTCATCATCGGCCTTTGATGGAACGCTTTGCCGCCGATCCGGCGCCGCCTGAAAGCACCGATCCGCTCATCAGGATGACACACCGACTCAAGACGAAGGCCGGGCGCGCACTGTACGGCTTGCGCAAGAACACCGTCGAACCGGTGTTCGGCATCATCAAGCACGTGATGGGATTCCGGCAGTTCTCACTGCGCGGGCTGTCCAGCGTCACAGCGGAATGGTCGCTGGTCGCGCTCGCATGGAACATCAAGCGGATGAACGTATGGCGAGCCGTGTAGGGCGATAAGCGGGCTTTTTGCCCGCCCCCCATCGCCGAGATTGCCTTCCCGATCTACGCTCAAATACCTTTTGTAGCGCTTTACGACCGAGGTGAGTCCGCAAACCCGCGCAAACCCACTCATCACCTGGTGCCCGCACTCACCCCTCATCTCAAATCCGACGCACTCCTAGGCAAATGAAATGCCAAGCATGACGGAAGGCAATCCGAATTGCTGAAGGCCGAACACTACCGCCAGCCCCCAGCCGAAAGCAGCCACGATCCCGAGGTTGATCGCTACCCGCGGTGCCCTGTACGGACGGGTCATATCCGGAGCTGTTCGGCGCAGCAGCCAAACCGCAACGCTGGTGAGTGCGATGCAAAGGACGTACGGTAGGCTCACCGCGGCGATCAACCAAATCGGATACCCTCCGACGACGATCACGCAACCGGTAGCCGACGTCAGGATGATAGCGACCCACGGTGCACCGCCGCGTGCCCGCTTGGCGAACACCGCTGGAAGCAGTCCGTCGTCGGCCAATTGCGACAGTATGCGCGTCGGTCCGGCGAACGGAACTATCGTCGCGACTAACCCGATGAATAACATGAACAAGGTCGCCGCGGTCTTTGCGACGCCCCCCAACAATGGCGCGAATGTCGGACCCAAAGCAATAGAAAGGTCTTCCTTCAACGCTGCCGGCCCTAGCGTGTCCACCCAGATGATCGGCAGAACTAGGCAGTACAATACCCCGAAACATGCGCCGGCCCAGAGCGCACGGGAGACATTCGTGATGGGCGCCTTTGTGACCCCCACCAGGCCTAGAGCGACTTCAAATGCCGGCGCAACCGTCCCTACCAGGTACAAGCCAGCCAAAGTGCTAACGAAAGCGCCGAACGGACCAGGAAATGGCACCGTTAGCCGAAAGTCGACTGTCCGATGCCATTCAACGGCACCTGACAGCGGACCGACGGCCGACAGCATCGCTAGCACGGTAGCCACGCCTGCGCTCACTACGCAAAGGCATACTAACCATCTAAGGCCGCATAGGCTGACAACCGTGCATATCAAAATAATGCCGAGCGCCAGAGTTGTCGCCGAAACAAGCGGCAACAGCAAGTCGTGAAGGAGACCGCCCGAGAGAACAGCCCCAAGTCCCACAACCGGCGCCCATCCGAACCAATAGCCAATACCCACGAGGCTACTCAGGATTGGGCTATATGGTCGAAATGCTTCCGAACATGCTGCTGCGATGCCTCCAACCCGGTTCGGATACATCAGAACCAGTTCTAGCCATCCCGGCGCGGCGGCGCAGCTGAGTATCACGCCGAGGCCCAACACAAGCACCGCTGCTGTTCCCTGGCCGCGAATAGCGCCGTCTCCGACGAACATTGCCGCCAGGAAAAACAGTACCGAATTCGCGCCTCCTGTCGCAATTGCGGTCAAACCCAGCCATCCAACCTCCCGACGATGCGACGTCGATGTTGGGTCGACATTCTCAGCGGCAACGGTGGAGTTCATTTTGCTATCCGAGAACGCGAGTTTGGCGGCAAGGAGCACATCGCCTCGTTTCCGCGATGGTTGGTGCATCCACTCGGATCAACACACCGCGGATGCCTTTACATTGCCGAGAACGGTAAATGCATGATCAATTGTAGCCCCGGGTCGTTGTCGCTCTGCTTTCTTGAGTCGATTTCACCAGCGCGTGTACCGCTTTGATTGACGTCTTCGGCATGTGGCTGGCCGGCGCCGGGAGCGGGTGGCGACATTCAATCGTGGCATCCGGCCGGCTGCAAAACCAATCGGGCGTACTTATCGGCGGAGCTCACAATTTCCAGAAGGCAATCCGGATCAATAGTACTTCCGATATCTGAAAAATGTGCAAGCCTGGCAACGCCGTGCCGCGCTTGCCCTCGACCCATTCTTAAGGGACAACCAAGGTTAGCGTGAATGCCAACTTTCCGCTCCAGAGACACAAATTGCAATTCGTTACATTGACCTTTGCAGCCGTTGGCATTCAGCAGGGCCTTGAGCACCAGGAACGGCGAAACGCGCCCATTTTTGGAACATCGGCCACGCGCGACGTACACGTGAAACTGACTTTAAAACCGCATGCAGTGCGGGTGAAGCTCTGCTTCTCGACAGCAGCCACGAATGCGCACATCGCTTTGACATCTACAGGTCTACCTTCCCGAAATGATGAGTTCTAGCGCATAGATCGCCCCATAGTTCTGGACGCCATAGATAAGCAAACTTGTCGACAATGGGTAGCGCACCTCTCGAGTGCTGGTCCTGAATGATGCACCTGCCGGATTGGCACCTAGCGACACTTTCAAATGAAGAACACTTGGGATAACGTAGAAAAATTGCTTTTATCACTGCGCGGACTTACGAATAGACGGATCGAGCCAGAAATCGTCGTTACCATGCGACTACGTCCGTCCCTTCAACCCTTTGTGCGACGACTGCCGACGTTCACGCTCGCACTCGCCGCGCAGACGAATTCGGTGATCGACCATGAATATGCCATCGAGGCGGCCTTCTCACCGCATGCGAACCTCGCGAATCGGTCCGGCGCGACATAGTCCGGATCATCTTCGTTGTACAGTCCGGGCAAAAATTGAAGACAGCGTTGGTCGGTCTTCGCGACTGTCGCAAGCGGTCCGGCCTTGCTGGCGCGAAACATGGCGCTAGTTCGTTCAAAGCGCGATCATTTACCGTTCGGGGCCGGATGAAGTGAATGTGAGGGCGCTTTGCCGCAGACCCCCATTCGCATCATGGGTGGCATCACCAGCGGCGTCGGGCCTCTCGGTGCAAGACCCGACCGTTCAATGGCGCACGTTCATCTTGCGATCTATATTCGCCGGATCGTACGGAATATTCACTTCATGCGTGGCTGTCTTGACCAAACTGGTTACTGCAAGCATCTATTTTATGAAGCGCATCTCTAATTCTTCAATAGTGCCCAAGTCCGAGTGGTTCGTTGGCAACATGCGCGCCACGTCATAAACCTGAAGTTTCCCGTAGTTGAGCGTTGAACGCGATGCCGATCAGCGTCAGACCTCATCGCGCGAATATACCTCTTCCACGAATGACCGATCAACAGTGGGTTTTCGCTGACGTTCCGACCATCGATCAATGCCAAGGATAACCAATAATAGAATTGTCATGAACAATGCGAAATACTCGAGGAGTACCGTCATTTTGATCTCCTTGATCACCGCCGTGCGGCTCCGAGAGTTGACCGCGAGCCGCAACATCACACGATCCGAAAGGCACGTTGGCACGCGGATTGGAATTGGCGAGCGCGTTCTGCATATTTATCCGCTATCAAGGTCTGACGCTACAAGCTGGTTGCGGAACTGCTTCGGCCTTGCGCCATTTGTGATGTCCGCCGTGCGATACACAACGGCGATCAACCCGAACCGGTCTGCAAAGGCCGGGGGCTGGCTTCGCAACGATTGCGACGGAGAGCGTTTTGCACGAGCGGCTGGTAAAGCTACGCATGCCGTTGCGTTTCGAACCCGTCCGATAGTCCGCCGGCTCGCTCGTTATATACGGCATCAGCCGGGACTAACTCGATTTTTCTCGCTTCGATGTTGGCGAAGTCCAGTACATCGTTGATGAGCACGAGCAGGTCCTCGTCGCTGCGCAATATGACTTTCAATGCGTCGCGATGCTGTTCGACGAGGAAAGGCTCGCGCATTAAAGCTTGCGCATGACCGAGAATGGCGTTGAGGGGAGCGCAAAAGTTCAGCCAGTGTGCCACGCGATATATTTTCTGCAGCTCTCCAAACCTTGATCGCCGCACTTGACACTAGCTAGGCTAGAGGGTGTTAGGCACTTTTCGCCAGACCTGGTACCCTGGCGGAATGACAGAACGCAAGCCATACCCGACAGATGTCTCGGATGAAGAGTGGAGCTTTGCCGCTCCCTATCTAACGTTGATGAATGAAGATGCTCCACAGCGGCGGTATGAACTGCGCGAGATGTTCAATGCGTTGCGCTGGATGGCGCGGGCGGGTGCGTCGTGGCGTATGCTGCCGACCAATTTTCCGCCATGGGAGTTGGTCTACCAGCAAACGCAACGCTGGTTGAACGCGGGCTGCTTCGAGGCAATGGTCAGTGATCTGCGATCCGTAATTCGGGTCGCGCAGGAGCGTCAGGGCCAGCCCAGTGCGGTGATTCTGGATGGGCGCACTCTGCAGTCCACCTGCGAGAGCGGACCGCGCGCGGGTTACGACGGTCATAAGCGCAAGCGAGGCAGCAAAGTCCATATGGCTGTCGACACGTTAGGTTTGTTGCTGGCGGTGCACATCACGCCGGCCAACGAGCAGGAGCGCGCACAGGTAGCCGAGCTTGCCCGTCAGGTTCAGCAAGCAACCGGTCAGACGGTAAAGCTTGCATTCGCTGACCAAGGCTATACCGGTGATACGGCTCGACAGGCTGCGCATGACGAAGGCATCGAACTGCAGATTATCAAACTGCCAGAGGCAAAGAAGGGCTTCGTGCTGCTGCCGCGCCGATGGGTTGTCGAGCGTAGTTTCGGCTGGCTCAACCGGTTCCGGCGACTGGCGCGAGACTACGAACGTCTGCCCGAAACGTTAGCCGGCCTGCACTTTGTTGTCTTCGCCATGCTCATGCTTGTACATGTCGCGCCGGCTGTCCAGGTGCCTAACACCCTCTAGCACGAGGCTGACGCCGATCGTCAGCTAAGCACCGGCTGTGAAAATAATCCCGAGCGTCGCCCAGCTGAGGATCATGCCGGCGCAGAACGCCGCCAATGCCGGATGACCTTGCCAACGGTTTCGTCATGCAGCTTTCAAATGCCTGGCCTTCCGTGCAAGGCCAGGCCCTTCCCCACACAACAAGAAATTTCCGAGCGTCGAATCCGATTTTCCTGAGTGATCGGCGTCTGGCCGCTCGCTACGATTAGTTCCATACGAGTCGCAAGCATCGGGGCGGCCGGTAGAGGAATGCATATGGGAGGGGCGATGTGTACGGAAAGCTTACGATCAAGGGCGCCATTACAAAATAGAATGGAGATGGTGGGCTCCGGATTCTTCGTCGTCGCGATGGTCACATCACCGCCCATCTGGTCTGATGAATGTCCGGACGGACTTACCATTGTCATTCCGGCCAACGGTGCCGATGGAGTTATCGTCTGCGAGCTCCCCAGCCGCGAGCGCGACCAGTGCCGCATTACTGGCCGAAACGTATCGATACTGGCACCCGGCCATCCCTATTCAATCGCGTGGCATAAGGAGACCGCTGTCACGACCTTTTCGCTGTCCCGCAGCCTGTGCGACGAAGTGCGTGAAGGACTGGGAGGCGGCAAGGTTCTCATCAGTTCTCATCCAGACGCTGTAGACCCAATCGTGTGGCACCTCGGCCGAAAGGCTCACGCGGCATTGGCAGCGCCGACCAGGTCAATCACAACCTATCTACAATCGCTCGCATTCGTCATGTGTCACCACGTCGTGGCCACATACGGCCAGGCGGGACGGCCCTCCTCGCGCATAGGCGCTTTACCTTGTTTCAAACTCAAACAGGCCAGCGATTACATTGATGAGCACATTTCGGAACCCATATCCTTCCGCGATGTCGCAGCTGCGTTACACATCAGCCCGTTCCACTTCTCAAGGATGTTCAAGCTAGCTACCGGATCGACTCCTCAGCGTTACATTACGGAGCGTCGAGTGGACGCCGCTCGCGTCCGCCTTGCTGAGGACAACGCGTCAATCGCATGTATTGCCTATGAACTAGGTTTCCAGAGCCAAAGCCATTTCACCGCTGTTTTTCGACAGCACGTCGGTGTTACGCCAAAAGAATACCGAGTCCAACACTAACAAGGTGATTTGCACCGCGTAACCATAGGAGCGACGTGGAAAGCGAACGTTTCATCACGATCTGGCGAACGGCTAAACCTCTTTTTATAAATTTTGCTGCCTTGACAAAAGGCTGTCGTCAAAGCGGCAAAAAAGATCCGGATCGGTGGTATCGGGAAATAATAGAGGTAATTGGAGACCATCGCTGCAGCCTAACGACCGGGTTGCCCGCCGGTCGCAGATCAACGCAAGCGAGGCAGCGATATGAGCCTTACCAAATCGCGGCTCACCGACGGGCCGATTATAGTCATCGTTGGCAATATGTTGACCCGCATAGCGTCGACGGTACAGCAACTGGGGGCGCGGGGCTTTCAGATTCTATTCGCGTCCACTCGTCAGGAGGCGACACGCGTCGTCAGACGCGTGTCGCCGCGCCTGATCATGCTGAACAGGCGTTCTGTGAATGCGAACGAGTTCAATGCATGGCGCAGAATGTATCGCCGAACTCGGGATGTAAAGAGCCCACTTGTTGTCATCCTTGGCGCGTCCCAATTTCTCGTGGCGCAAGATGCATTGGGTGATTTCGCTAGTATCATCAAAGATCTCATGCGCCGCCATCCAAAGTCGAAACAGACCGATCGGGGCGTGGCAACCCGCGGCGAACAGCAAGCCACGACCGAAGACGCGCTACACAGCAACGACGAGCAATGGCGGACCGTATTTGAAAATAACCCTACGATGTGTTTCATGGTCGCCGCCAATGGAACAATCCTGGCCGTCAATCCGTTCGGGGCCGAGCAACTCGGATATGAGGTTAGCGAGCTGATCGGCTGCCAGTTATTGAGCGTCTTCTACGAACCAGATCGCGACGCCGTGGCCAGCAATTTCGCGGCTTGTCTCGCACACCTCGGTCAGCCAATGACCTGGGAGTTTCGAAAAATCCGTAAGGACGGGAGCGTGCTGTGGGTTCGTGAGAGTGCGAAGGCTGTCTCGCGTCACAATGTACCTGTTGTCCTTGTAGTATGTGAGGACATCACACTACGTAAGCGCGCAGAAGATGAGCTAAAACATTCTGAAGAAAAGTATGAACTCATGTTTCGTTCGATCCCCGACGCCATCGGACTCTGCGAACTTGGAAATCGCCGGTTCATCGAGGTGAACCCTGGATTCGCACGTATCACGGGCTACCCAGCTCAAGAGGTTCTCGGACAAACCACCGACGACCTCAACTTGTTTGTAGACACCGTCAAGCACGGAGAACTGTTGGAGCGTCTGCTCCGCGACGGCGATGCCCAGGCCGAAGTAATCCGCTTTCGCACGAAGCGCGGAGAGACGCGCGTGGGAAGAGTGTCGGCGGCACAAGTGGTAGTGGGATCTCAACCGTGTGTGCTTTGCGTAACGAGAGATATTACTGACCAGAAGCTTGCAGAAGAAAAACTCCATCTTAGTGAAGCTCTTTTGGCGGAGGGACAGAAGATCAGCCATACGGGCAGTTGGGGATTAAATCTGCCGACAGGGAAGCTCGTCTGGTCCGACGAGTACTACCGGATTCTTGGACTTGAACCTGGAGCGGTAGAGCCCGATATTGAATTTTTCTGGAGCCGCATCGATCCTGACGACCGCAAGTCCACTCGGCACACCATTGCGTCCGCCATTCTCGAACGAACAGGCTTCGAGTGTGAATTTCGCGTTGCTCTACCGGACGGATCCATCAAGTACCTCCACTCCGTAGGCCACCCGCTTACGCGGGACGGTGAAGATACCGACGAATACGTCGGCACGGTAATTGACATCACCGGACGCAAGATGGCCGAAGCGGAACATGAGGCAAGACGGGCTGCGGATGCTGAGAGCCGGGCAAAGAGTGAGCTTCTGGCCCACATGAGCCACGAACTGCGGACACCGTTAAACGTGATTCTTGGATATACACAAATCCTATTGCGTGGCGCAACGCCGGAAAATCCGCAACGCGAGTCACTTCGCGCGATTCAGCAAAGCGGACAACATTTGTTGAATCTGCTCAACAACACGCTTGATTACGCGGGAATTGAAGCCGGCAGGCTCGATCTCCGCATCTCGAACATTGTGCTGGCGAACTTGTTCGAGACAGTGGCAGAGATAATCGGAGTCAAGGCTGAGCAAAAGGGATTGGCGTTCGTGTGCGACCTCGGACCCGGGCTGCCGTGTGGTATTCGCGCGGACGAGACGCGACTACGGCAGATTTTGATCAACCTGCTCTCAAACGCGGTCGATTTCACGGACAGTGGCGAAGTATGCCTGCACGTCGCCATATCACCCGCCGGAACACTTCGTTTCGAGGTGCGCGATACAGGAGTGGGGATTGCCGCCCATCAATTGCAGGCAATGTTCGAACCGTTCGGCCTGACCAGCGAGCCGCAGTGGCGCCCAGGCGGCGCCGGGCTCGGATTAGCCATCAGCCGCCAACTGGTGCAGTCAATGGGGGGGGAGATTCAGGTAGTCAGTCAGCCTGGCCATGGCAGCACGTTCTGGTTCGAGTTGAACGTGCCGATGAACGTCGTTGGCGAGGCATTGTCGGGGGCACGCAAGATAACGGGATACTCCGGGGCGCGTAGGAAGATTCTCGTTGTTGAAGAGTTTCCGGAAGATTCGTCGAACGTGACACAGGCATTGGCATCGCTGGGCTTCGAGGTCACGCGAACCCCCAGTACGCAGGCACTGGAAAAAGCCAAGGCCATCATGCCGGACCTGGTTCTCGTCGAGAGCGCCGCCAATGGAATTGTCAGGCCGCGAACTGTGCGTACCCTGCGCAAACGGGCGGGCCTCGTGACAACCCCTATCATTGCTGTGTCCAACCATTCGTCCTCCAACGTAGAGCGGAATGACGTTGCGGCCGCGGTCGATACTGTGATCCCAAAACCCGTCGACCTATGTCACCTGCTGGCTCAAATCGAAGTGCTCCTGGGCCTGACGTGGACTGCCGATCCGATTCACGGATACCGTCCGCGCGCTTCATCAAGAAAGCCGCTCGCTATCCCACCCGTTGACGAGATGGAAACTCTTCGAGAACTCGCGCAAAGAGGAAACATGCGTGACATCATGCAATGGGCCCAGAAAATAGGCGAATGCAATGTCGCGTATCGCCCCTTCGTCGAGAAAATTTATGAGTTAGCCAGGGAATACGAGTCAAATGCCATCCTGAGCATGGTAGAGCGCCCCGAGCGAGGCGAGATGTAATCGACCTCGCGCTCTTTTGGCGAGTACGCTTACGCTGTGAGCGGTATGTGGTCGGTGTGACGCCAACATATTTTGAGAGCACCGCCCTAACTGCCGATCAAATACTGTGATGATGCTACACCTGATACATTCGCGAGAACCGGGACGGTGACTCAGAATCTCCCGGTATTTTCTTAAGAAAATCCTTAGGCCCGAATGATTTTAAGCGCACAGCTACTTCTGTGAATTTGGGCTGAGCGCCGCGCACGCTACAGCTAACCACTCTTCGTTTCATGCCACTGCTCACCGTTTCGGGTCATTTTTTGCCACGCGTCGACGATTGAAGGGTGGAACCAGTACACATCACCGCGAGTAAGGATCATACTGGGTCTCGATGGGTGTGCCTGCGCTCTCGTCCGGCGTCGCGCCGCGCATCGGTGCGGCAAGCGGGCAACGCGCAACCCACCTTCACGATTGTGTAGTCTCCCTGGAAATGAGACCGATGTCATGGACCAAGCTGGCGCCAACGGACCTTATACGCATACTGTCTTGATCGTCGACGACTTGCCGGTCAATGTCGCAGTCGTGGCTCCGCATCTCGAGGATCGTGCCATTAGCGTTCTTGTCGCGCAAAATGGTTTCGACGCGTTGCGCAAGGCGCAGCTCACGCGTCCCGATCTAATATTACTCGACGTGAAAATGCCGGGTATGGACGGATTCGAAACGTGTCGCCGTTTGAAGCTCGACGCTCGAACTAGCGAGATCCCGGTTATTTTCATGACCGCCCGGTCAGCAAGCGAAGACATTGTTCATGGCCTGTCGGCAGGAGGGGTCGACTACATAACCAAGCCAATTCAGATCCCGGAACTTCTTGCCCGAATCAACAATCACCTTGCCGTACACTCACTTCATCGGCAGCTCGCTGAGCGGAACGCGACATTGCAGCGCGAGATGCTGGTCCGACTGCAAGTGGAAGTGGCACTACAACGAGCACACGACGAGCTGGAAAACCGGGTGGGACAGCGCACAGCTGAGCTAGCACAGGCAAACGACCTTCTACGGTCGGAAAATCTCGAACGGAAGCAGGTCGAGGCACAACTCCGAGGCAGCAAGGCACGTCTGGCGAACGCGCAACGGCTAGCGCATATTGGAGACTGGGAATGGGAAGGTGTCGATGCCGGATTGTATTGGTCGGAGGAAGCGTTGAATGTGATGGACATAAGTCCGGGGATATCCGAGCCAGGTTGGCCCAACGCGTTGCGCATTGTGTATCGTGCAGATCGCAAGACAGTAATGCATGCGATACACAATCTCATCCGGCACGGGACCCCCTACTGCATTGACTGCCGCATCGTTGTATCCCGGGGTCATTTGCGAACGATCCAGGCTCAGGGCGAAGTCAAATATTCAACCGACGGACGCACGCTAGGTATAGTCGGAACGATCCAGGACATCACGGAGCGGAAATCCATTGAACAGCAGTTGCTCGCCTCCCGGGAGCAGCTTCGTGAGGTTTCCGCATATCTGGAGGCTGCGCGTGAGGAAGAAAGAAAATTCATTGCCCGGGAAATTCACGATGATTTAGGTCAGACGTTGACTGCCCTGAAGCTTGACCTTGCGTTGCTTCGAAAACGGCTCGCAGGTGATGAGGTCAGCTCAACCAAACTTGCGATGATGCACCGCTTGGCGGAAAATGCCGTCTGGACTGTCAGAAACGTGGCCAGCAGACTGCGACCTGCGGCACTAAACTTCGGAATCGTGTCTGCGTTGGAATGGCTTACCGATGACTTCAACCAGCACAACACCGCAGTATGCCGATTCCATCTCCGCGGCAACGAGCCCAGTCTGAACGACACAGAGGCGACGGCGGTATTCAGAATAGCTCAGGAATCGCTCACAAATGTCGCTCGCCATGCAGGGGCGACCAAGGTTAGCGTCACCTTGGTCACATCGGATTCCCGGGTCTCGCTCTTTGTGTCCGACGACGGACGAGGATTGGCCAGAGACAATTCTATAAAGCGAAGTACGTTCGGCTTGCTAGGCATGGAGGAGAGGGCGCGGCTCATCGGTGCGTCCCTGCAAATCGCGAGTGCCCATGGCGGCGGCACGGTTATCTCAGTCGACCTCGCTTTGAACGGGAGGACGGCGCCATGATCCGCATTTTAGTTGCAGACGATCACGCCATCGTGCGCCATGGAGTGAAACAGGTCGTCGCAGACACCAGCGATATAACGGTTGCAGCAGAAGCTACAAACGGCAACGAGGTTGTGGAAAAGTTGCGTGGCAACGATATTGACCTCGTGCTGCTCGACCTCGCCATGCCCGGCATCAGCAGTCTGGATCTGGTGAGACGCGTCCGCACTGAAGCGCCGACAGTACCCATCATCATTTTCAGCATGCACGACGAGCGGCAGGTCGTCTCTCGTGCCCTGAGGGCCGGCGCGGCCGGCTACATTACGAAGGATAGTGATCCGGATCTAATCACAGACGCCATCCGCAAAGTGGCAAGCGGCGGCAGGTTCATGGATCCGCGGCTGGTCAATTCGATGATCTTCAACAGCTCACCCGACGAAGTGCTCCCTGACATCCTTTCTGACAGGGAGTACCGGGTACTGGAGCTGCTGGCGGTAGGCAAAACCGTCAATGAGATCGCGGAAGATCTGCACCTCAGCGCAAAGACCGTGAGCACGCACAAGGTGAACCTCATGCACAAATTGAGCATTGGGAACATCGCAGATTTGATTCGATATGCCCTCGCGCACGGCGTCTCGCCTCGCTAACTGTAGTTGCTGGGTCCGACAGGATCCCATCTACAGCGGAGTCGGAGGCGCCTGCCAGTGCAGATTTGGCGCGGAAAAAGCGGCGACTCAGGTGCAAATATGAAAAGTTGAATCGAGAGACTGGCTTGCTGACGGCAGAATTCACGCGGCATGCACTGCCCTTCCCTCTCGCAGGTGACGTGTGACCGTTGAGACAGCACAAGGCGAACGGGTCTTTGCGATGCGATGCAAGAGCTCAACGCCCGCGCGTTTGCGGAACAGTCGGAAAGCCTGCGAACCGGACATGGGTTCTCTTCCGGACGCGCTGCGATGGTCCTGCTCGCGATGTCCCGCCCGGAATCACCTTGGTGCGCCTGCACCAAGATCGGTTGGGAGCGAGACTTACCGGGCCTACCGTTCATGCTCCCTCCCAGCTACTGCCCGGGAGGGAGCGGTCCATGGAGGCTCGAGCACAAGCCGGCTTGACTTACAGGGCAGATCGATTTTCTTGAGCCTGAATCGCCGCGAACGCCGCATTCAGCGTGTTGCTCGGCCGCATCACGGCGTCCAGTTTTTCGGGGTCGGGCTTGTAATAGCCGCCAATGTCTGCCGCATTGCCTTGCACAGCTGACAACTCGGCCACGATGATCTGCTCGTTGTCAGTCAGTTGCCTCGCCAGCGGTGCGAACTGTGTGGCCAACGCGGCGTCTTCTGTTTGCGCCGCCAATTCTTGGGCCCAATACATGGCGAGGTAGAACTGGCTGCCACGGTTATCCAGTTGCCCCGTCCTGGGCGACGGGTTCTTGTTGTTCTCCAGCAGCTTGCCCGTGGCGGCATCCAGCGTTTTAGCCAGAATTCTTGCCTTGTCGTTGCCAGTCTTGATACCCAACTCTTCCAGTGAGACGGCCAGCGCCAGGAATTCACCCAGCGAATCCCAGCGCAGGTGGTTTTCTTCCACGAGTTGCTTGACGTGCTTGGGCGCCGAGCCGCCAGCACCGGTTTCGTACATACCGCCGCCAGCCATCAGCGGAACAATGGAGAGCATCTTCGCGCTGGTGCCCAGTTCCATGATAGGGAACAGGTCGGTGAGATAGTCGCGCAGGATATTACCCGTGACCGAGATGGTGTCGAGGCCGCGGATGACGCGCTCCAGCGTGTAACGCATGGCGCGCACCTGCGACATGATCTGGATGTCGAGGCCAGTGGTGTCGTGGTCCTTGAGGTAGGTCTCGACTTTCTTGATCATCTCCGCTTCGTGCGGGCGGTACGGGTCCAGCCAGAAGATGGCCGGCATACCGGAGTTGCGGGCGCGCGTGACGGCCAGCTTGACCCAGTCGCGGATCGGCGCGTCCTTGACCTGGCACATGCGCCAGATGTCGCCTTCTTCAACGTTCTGCGTGAGCAGCACTTCGCCGGTGGCGAGGTCGACGATGCGGGCCTCGCCCGCTTCGGGCACTTCAAAGGTCTTGTCGTGCGAGCCGTATTCCTCGGCCTGCTGGGCCATCAGCCCAACGTTGGGCACGGTGCCCATGGTGACCGGGTCGAAGTTGCCGTTGGTCTTGCAGAAGTTGATGATCTCCTGGTAGATGCGGGCGAACGTGCTTTCCGGTATCACGGCCTTGGTGTCCTTCGGACGGCCGTCGGCGCCCCACATCTTGCCGCCGATGCGGATCATGGCCGGCATCGAGGCGTCCACGATGACGTCGTTGGGGGCATGCAGGTTCGAGATGCCCTTGGCCGAGTCCACCATCGCCAGTTCGGGGCGGTGCTCGTGGCAGGCGTGCAGGTCGCGGATGATTTCTTCGCGCTTCGAGCTGGGCAGGCTTTCCAGCTTGTCGTACAGGTTGACGAGGCCGTTGTTGACGTTGACGCCCAGTTCGTCGAACAGCTTGCCGTGCTTCTCGAAGGCTTCCTTGTAGAAAATCTTCACCGCGTGGCCGAAGACGATGGGGTGCGAGACCTTCATCATCGTGGCCTTGACGTGGAGCGACAGCATGACGCCGGTCTTGCGGGCGTCTTCCATCTGCTCTTCATAGAAGTCGCACAGCGCCCTCTTGCTCATGAACATGCTGTCGATGATCTCGCCGGCCAGCAGCGACACTTCGGGTTTGAGCACAATGGCCTTACCGCTTTGGGTAAGCAGTTCCATCTTCACGTCGCGTGCGTGGTCCACGGTCATGGACTTTTCGCCATGGTAGAAGTCGCCGTGCTTCATGTGGGCCACGTGGGTGCGCGAAGCCATGCTCCACTCGCCCATGCTATGCGGATTCTTGCGGGCGTAGCCCTTTACGGCGGCAGGTGCGCGGCGGTCCGAGTTGCCCTCGCGCAGCACCGGATTGACCGCGCTGCCAAGGCACTTGGAATAGCGTTGGCGGATCGCTTTCTCGGCGTCGGTCTTCGGCTCTTCAGGGAAATCCGGCACCGCATAGCCCTTGGCCTGCAGTTCCTTAATGGCGCCGACCAGTTGGTGAACCGAGGCGCTGATGTTGGGCAGCTTGATGATGTTGGTGTCGGGCAGCAGGGTCAGGCGACCGAGCTCGCTCAAGCTGTCGGGCACCCGTTGCGCCTCGGTCAGGAATTCCGGGAATTCACCCAAGATGCGGCCGGCTACTGAGATGTCGCTGGTGCTGACGTGGATTCCGGCCGGCGCGGTGAACGTGCGGATGATGGGCAGGAAGGCACTGGTCGCCAGCAGCGGAGCCTCGTCGGTCAGGGTATAGATGATCGTGGGTTGCTGGGTACTCATTGCATGCCTCAGATCGAGAAAAAGGTTGGGGGCGCCACCGGCTGCGTCACAGACTGGCGTTAGTGATTGAATTTTGCCTGATTTTGCTTTTGGTGGGATTTCAGCAACCTGGCGTTTTGCGTTGGAATCGCCAAAATGCAAATTTTGCGTGCGCGCGAGGCTGACGATACGCTGATCCCGGCCGCCCAACCGGACTACCGGTCGCGCGCAGGCCTATACTAAAGCAGTTCGTATAAAGTGACGCGACAGCTACGTCGACAACCGTAGACCAAATTAAAGTTAAAAATCATCTAGCGGGCCTCCCGCCGTCGCCCACGTAGCCGACGGGGTTAAAGTGAGTTTGCACACAACCGCTTTAACCGAAAGGAGGCCCAACACGAAATAAAGCGGCATTGACCTGCATTCGAACAACAGCGTGATCACCGTGATCGACGAAACTGACCGGGTGATGGCGGAGAAGCGCCTACCCAACGACCTGACGAAGATTCTGGCTTTCTTGGCCCCATGGCAAGCGGAGTTCGCTGGCGTCGTGGTCGAGTCAACGTATTATGGGCGCCCCGGGATTGTGCATGGTTTGTCAGTCATTCCGGGGTGCGATCGCCCAATCTCGCTGGAGCGGTCGGCAAATTATTGGCCGTGGCGGACATTAATGCCATCTTCGTCATACCGCAGGGGCGATCTCATCGCCAGCGTTTGTTTGCGGGTGGGCAAGAAGGACGAAGGGGTCCGCCAGAAATCGAAATACGTGCCGCGGCAGCCCGATTCGCCATCGACGGCCGCCCGTTGACTACATCATGCGCTACCACGCTGTCGCCGCTGCTCAGGGGCTTCATAGACTGGCTCGCGCAGATGTTTCCGTGCGAGAAGCACGCGACAAGCCCAGACCACTCTGCGCAGCTTCCACCCGCGAGCTCACATTTAGTTTTTCGAAGATGTTTTTCAGATGCCATTTCACTGTTTCGGGCGCAACGCGCAGCGCCCGGCCGATCTCCTTGTTCGACAAGCCGCGGGCAATATGATCGAGGATCTCGATTTCGCGCGCGCTGAGCACAGCCGACGGGACACGCGGCGTATCGTCCTCACTCCGATGATTGGTATCGAATGCGGAAAATAACCGGTCGAGGTACGTCGGATCGAACGATGCAACGTTGGCGGCCGTGCCCCGCCAGCGCTCCAACAACGCGCGCAGCGGCGCGCCTTCATCCACCAACCCGTTAATCATGCCGGTCGGCTGCGCAATCCCCAGCGCGTGCTCAAGCGTGGCAAATGCGCGCGCACGCTCGCCTTGCTGTTCAAGGGCGAGCGTCAGCAGGATCGAGACGAGCGCATCGAGGTACCATCGGCCTGATGTGGCCATCTCGTCACGCAGCGTTTCGAGCAGTGTCACCGCGTCACCCGCATGCCCCTGCGCAAGCAGGAGGCGCGCGCGCATCATCGAGTAGCTGGCCCAGATTTCTATAAAACTGCCAGTGAGGGGAGAGCACGCCGGCGGCATGGCAAGGCGCAGCGTCTCAGCTGTCTGCCTCGCCTGAACAAGCCTCCCCTGGCTGAGATAGAACCGCACCGCCTCGGCATCGCACCCCACGCGCAGACGCAGCCATTGCCGTGCGGCCGCTACCTGCCGCGCATCCTCGAGTACGGCGTGCGCCGATCCGACGTCGCCGCCGCGCGCGTAGAGCCGCGCAGCCGAACACGTGTAACGCAGCAGCGAACCCAGCGGGCAGGTTTCCATTGCGATCGCAGTGCGGCCCGATACCATCTTCTGGGCACGCGCGAGATCGTCGCGCTCGTAATAGATCGATGCCAGATAGCCCGCGGGAAGCGCAGCGGCCGCCGAATCGCAGCCGAGTGCGCTTTCGGCCCGCGCAAGCGCCGCCTCGAGAGTCCGCACGGCATCCTGCAACCTGCCTTGCACGAGCTCGGCGAGCCCAAACATGCTTTCCCGGTACACGTCGGCGTAGAGCGGTACCTGATTCGCGTCGCCGCAGGCCGGCGTCGACGCCTGAATCCGCCGCACTTCGTCAAAGTTTCCTTCGGATAACAAACCAAATATTTGCGCCGTTTCAGCAAAACGGCTCACCCACGGCAGGTTCGGCAGCGGGTATGTCGCCGCCTCTTTGGCAAGCACGAGCGAGCGCGAGCTATCGTCGTTGAGACCGGCGATGATCGCACTGACCGCGTTGACCTCTGCGGGCAGCGCGGCATCGGTAAGCGTGCCGTCGGCACGGAATTGCGCGATCTGCGCGGCAAGGGCTTTCACCTCGCGCGCCGCCTCAGCGGTTTGCAACGAGAGCGCCAGCGCCCATGCCTTCGTAAGACGCAGCCTCAGCCGCTCTTGCACGAGCGCGGGCGGCAGCTTGGCGATCCAGCCCGACAGCGTGAGCACATCGCTGCGATTTACCATCGCCGTTGCGCAGTTTTCGATCCAACGTGCCGCGAGTTCCATCTCGCCAGCCGCGAGGGCGTGCCTGATCGCCTCGGGCCATAGCCGCGCCTCGGCAAACCAACGGCTCGCGCGCCGATGCAAGGTCGGCAATTGCGCCGCACATTGGCGCGCTATGCGACGCCGCAGCGCGTCTGAGAGCAACGAATGGTAGCGATACCACTGCCGCTCCTCGTCGAGTGGCCGGGTGAATACGTTATGCCGTTCCAACCAATCGAGCTTCTCCCAACTGCGTGCGCCTTCTCCCATCACAGCATCGCAGACGCCCGCACCGAGCCGATCGAGAATCGACGTATGCAGCAGGAATTTCAGGATCGGCGCCGGCAGCCGCACCAGGACCGTGTCGTCCAGATAGCGGTCGATTCCCAGGCGCGTTCCCGATAACGTGTGCGCGACCTGCGCCGCATCGGCCGTGTCGCGCAATGCGAGCGAGGCAAGCTGCAAGCCTGCCACCCACCCTTCTGTCGCTTCATTCAACAACTCGACGCTGGAACGGTCGAGCGACACCCCACCTGCCTGCCGGAAAAACGTCTGGGCGTCGTCGACGGAAAACCGCAGATCGGCCGCATCGATTCGCAGCAGTTTGCCCTGGGTGGGCAATTGACCGAGCGCGAGTTCAGGCTCGCTGCGCACGCCAAGCAGCAAATGAAAGTTCTGCGGCGCGTAGCGCAATAGCCGCGACACCATCGCGCGAATAAGTCTCGAGGGCGAACGGTCGAAGTCGTCCAGCACAAGAAAGACCTGACGACCGCAAGAGGCAATTTCGTTGAGCAGCACGGAGACGATCGTTTTTCCCGGCGCCATCAGGTCGTCGCGCAACAGCTGCTGCGCTTGCTGCCCGATGTCTTCCGACGTGCGGCCCAGCGCAGCCACCAGATAGGCGGCAAACTGCTGCGGATCGTCGTCGTCCTCGTCGAGGCTCAACCACGCCACAAGGTGCTCTCTTGCACACAGCACCTCGCTCCATTCGGCAAGCAACGTCGTCTTGCCGGAACCCGCCGGGGCAATGACGACGGCCAGCTCCCGATCACACGGTTCGCCCAGACGTTCGAGCAGCGCCGTGCGGCGCACGATGCCGGGCGGTAATCGCGGCGGCGCCATCTTGGTCTGGACCAGGGCCACGCTCCAGGTCAGATCCACAGTGTCTCTTTGAACTCCCACGCGTGTCGATTTCATTCAAGTGTTGGCGAGGCGTATGCTACGCATCGCCCTTCAGATTGTGACCAAGGGTTTCCCCCTCCTCGCTGCGCGGCGGCCCCGTCTTTCGGTACGCGTAGCCGCATCCCCCCCAACCGCCCCCCCGCCCCCTCCCCGACGGAACGGATGCATCGGTTCGCTCGGACGCCTAGTCTGCTCGCATGAAGTTATCGGACGACCGGCACGCGGAGACAGTGCCCCTCGCCCACGATCAACAGGCGCCGCGTCGGAGCGGGCGACAGAACGTTCGCCGAGACGTGGCAACCCCACCGCTTTACCTGACAGTACACGAGATGCCTAAAGCCAGCGAGAGCCGACAGGTCCGGCTGACCCCTTCAGCGTATGCCTACCCGCTGCTGATCAAGCAGTTGCTCCATACGCCGCTTGCCACCTGCCCGGAGCAGGAAATCGTCTACCGCGACCAGACGCGCCATAACTATTGGACCTTTCGCCACCGTATCGGACAGCTCGCCAGCGGACTGCTGGAAATCGACGTCGGACCCGGCGATACAGTCGCGGTGATGGATTGGGACAGCCACCGCTACCTCGAATGCTATTTCGCGGTGCCGATGACAGGCGCGGTGCTGATGACGGCGAACGTGCGCCTGAGTCCTGAGCAGCTTGCCTATACGCTGAACCATTCCGGTGCGCGCGCGCTCCTGATCAACGCGGATTTCCTGCCGATGCTCGCAGAAATGCGCGACAAGCTCGAGCACATCGATCGCTTCGTATTGCTCGATGACACTGGCTCGACCGCCGTGCCCGATGACTTCGTCGACGAGTACGAAAACCTGCTGGCGCGGTCCTCGCCCGACTTCGCGTTTCCCGACTTCGATGAAAACACGGTGGCCACGACGTTCTACACGACGGGCACGACTGGGCTGCCTAAAGGCGTCTGCTTCAGTCACCGGCAGATCGTGCTGCATACCCTGGCCGAGACGGCGGCGTTGACCAGTGCGCCGCGGCAGGGCCGTATCCACCGTGACGACGTCTATATGCCGATGACGCCGATGTTCCACGTGCACGCGTGGGGCATGCCTTATGTGGCGACTATGCTCGGCCTGAAACAGGTCTATCCCGGCCGCTATGCGCCGGACTCCCTACTCGAACTGATGATGCGTGAGCGCGTGACGTTCTCGCACGGCGTGCCCACGCTTTTACAAATGGTCCTGTCATGTCCGGCTGCCGCCGCGGCCGACTTGCGCGGTTGGAAAGTCGTCGTTGGCGGCTCGGCGCTGCCTCGCGTCCTTGCGCAGACGGCGCTCGAGCGCGGCATCGACGTCTTCACTGGCTACGGCATGTCGGAGACGGGGCCCATCCTCACGCTTGCGCAGGTCAAGACCGCCACGCCTGCTGACACATCCCACGAACTCGACATGCGCACGCGAACGGGGCTGCCGGTGCCGCTCGTCGAACTGCGCATTGTCGACGAACAGATGCACGACGTCGCGCACGACGGCAAAACCAGCGGTGAGATCGTGGCAAGAGCACCGTGGCTCACCTACGGGTACGTCGGCGACCCCGCCGCGTCCGAAAGGTTGTGGGCCGGCGGTTATCTGCACACGAACGACATCGGGGTCATTGACAGTCAGGGCTACCTGCAGATCACCGATCGACTCAAGGATGTCATAAAGTCCGGCGGCGAATGGGTGTCGTCGTTCGAACTGGAAGATCTTATTTCCCAGCATCCGGCTGTCGCCGAAGTCGCCGTCGTCTGCGTGAAAGACGCTAAATGGGGCGAACGTCCGCTGCCGCTGATCGTGCTCAAGGCAGGCGAGTTTGCTGACGAGCAGTCCATTCAGAAGCACTTGAAGGAATATGCGATCCGCGGCGTCATTTCGCAATATGCCGTACCCGAGCGGGTGGTGTTCGTCGACGCAATCGACAAGACGAGCGTCGGGAAGGTCGACAAAAAATTGTTGCGGGCGAAGTATCAAACCGCCGGATAGCGCTGGTCGAGCCCCGCCGTCCTGGTCCGGATCCGACGCGGCTCGCAAACACTCGAGGCTGCGCGGCGCGCCCAGCCAAGCGCGATATTGGGGTCATCGAGCGCTCGAAAAAAAGAAAAGTACTACTCGAATAATTTCAACGGAGGAGATTTTCATGAGGTCATCGTATCGCCACAAACGCTTTGCCGTTGCTGCCGGTATCGTGCTTGGAAACGTCGGGACGGCTGCACATGCGCAAAGCAGTGTGACGCTCTATGGCATTGTCGATAGCGCAATCCTGTACACAAGCAAAACCCTCGATCTCGCGAACGGGCAAAACGCCGGTCATCAATTCTCGCTAATCACGGGCGGCCAGGCTCCGTCGCTTTTCGGCTTGAAAGGCGAGGAAGATCTCGGCGGAGGAATGAAGGCAATTTTCGAACTGGAAAGCGGCATCGACCTCTCCACTGGCGGCCTCACCGATTCGAATGGCAACTTTTTTGGCCGCCAGGCGTGGGTCGGCTTGACCGGCAGCTTCGGCACCGCGAAAGCCGGTGTGCAATATTCGCCGTTCGTCCTGTCGCTGATCGCCACCGACCCGCGCAGTGTTTCTTATTTCGGCAGCGGGGTGCCGCTCTACATCAGCAATGTCTTCGTTACGGGCATATTCAATTCGAACGCGATTTCGTACACAAGCCCGACAATCGCCGGTCTGCAAGGCAGCGCGATGCTCGCGCTGGGCGGCACGGCGGGCGATTTTCAGGCCGGCCGGCAATACTCCGCCAGTCTGAACTACACGCTCGGTCAGTTCAAGATCAGCGCTGCCATGTACAGCGGCAACTCCGGCGGCACGGCAGCCACGACGCCGGTGCCCAGCACCGTCGCTTTCTCGGGACGCACCGTCGGGGCGAGCTACCGCTTCGGGGACTTGACGATGAAAGCTTTGTTCGTCAATTTCAAAACCGCCGGCTCTTTCGATAACCGCATCTATGGTGGCGGCCTGAACTACCGGGTGACTCCCGCGGTAGATATCGACGCGGGGGTCTGGTATACGAGCGACGGCAACGACACCAGCAACCATTCGATCATGGCGGCGACCGGTTTAACCTATAGCCTCTCCAAAGCGACCGCGATCTACGGACAACTCGGCTATGTCTACAACCACGGGTTGATGAATACCGGTTTGTCGACCAACGGCGCCCTCTTCGGGGTGGCAGGTTCCACCGTCGGCGTCGCTGCGGGCATCCGCCATTCGTTCTGATTGGGTCGCGCCATTCGGGCCGTGCGAGCCTCTCGCCGGCGGCTCGAATTTCGACCGCCGGGTAATTCCTGGGCCTTCATGAACCTCGTCTTTCACCGCAACACGGGTGACCTGCCCCACACCCTTGGCATTTCGCCTGGTTGCATCATCGTGCTGGCGGCAATGGCGGTATGGCACGCGCCCGATGCGGTTTCGCGTTGCTCTGCACTTGCCGTGGGCGCGGCGGGGTTCAGGACGACGGTGCTCGCTGGGCTCATGGCGTTCGTCGCAGCGATAAGTGTTCACGAAAAATTGACCTGGAATTTCGTGCCGTATCCGTTCAGCAGTTCGGCGAGCTCAGCGTCGATGGTTTCTTTTGTCCAGGTGACGAAGCGTCGCCAGGGCGCTGTCACGTTGGCGGGGTGTTCGCGTAACATGACGCGATGACGAAGACGAAATCGATTTATCACGGCCACCGGTTCCCAGCGACGGTCATCAGCCATGCGGTGCGGCGGTACGGTTCCAGCTCAGCCTGCGCGACATCGAAGAGTTGCTGTTCGAGCGCGGAGTGACGGTCAGCTACGAGACGATTCGCCGCTGGTGCGAGAAGTTCGGCGCGGGCTTGCCCATCGGGTGAAAGCGGCGCGCCGCGAGCCGGGTAGCACGTGGCACCTCGACGAGATGTTCGTCACCTTGCGTGGCGAACCGTAGCTGCTTTGGCGTGCAGTCGACGCGCACGGCGTCGAACTCGACATCCTGCTGCAAAAGCGGCGCGACAAGGCCGCGGCTAAACGGTTCTTCAAACGTGTACTGGCGGCTTGTCCTGAAGTACCGCGCAAGATCGTCACTGACCAGTTGCGCAGCTATCGGGCGGCGCAGGCCGAGATTCCTGAACTGGCAAACGTGAAGCACGTTTTCGTCAAAGGCAGCGCCCGAGTCATGCGGGGCACCGCCGTGAGTCTCGATGGCGTGTACGATTGCCGGCAGAACCGCAAAGCCATTTTCAACCGCGGCATGGTTCCGAACATCAACCCGAATTCACGCGGTAGAAAGCGACCCAGGCGGGGACGCAAACCGCTGTTCGACCCGGCCATCTTCGAAGAGCGGTTCCGTACCATCGAGCGGCTGTTCGCCTGGGACGACAAGTTCCGTCGCCTGCTGCATCGCTTTGACCGTCTCAGTAAGTTGTACTACACATTCAAAACGCTGGCTTATACGATCAATCTGGGGCACTACTGTCGAGGCTGATCTCACAGGTGATGGCTGCGTTTCCTTTCCGGCGCACCGCGCCGTGATTCTACTCGTCCATTGCATGGCGAAAAGCCACTCATGACGGCGCCAATCATCTCATCGCACGCTTTGCTGCACCCCATTCCAGAAATCCTGCGTTTTCCTTAAGGAGCGCCACTCTGATTCCGATCGAAACCTGCAACCAGTTGAATTCGAGAATCCATGGCCGCCTTGCAACAGCCAATACGCCGCCATTCCGAATTACTGACTATGGTTCGCTCGCATGGTCACGCTGTGGTCGCTGGCCTGCTTCTGCTCGGCTTGCTGAAGCGCTAGCCGTCGCTCCGCTGCGTCGATATCGCCCGGATAGTTGGTCGCGGTCGGATCATAACCCACTGATTCAAGCTGATACAGTTGGTCCATCACCTGAGCGTGCGTGAGCGGCGACGCAGGCTGCGCCACGTCCTGCGCGAAAGCAGGTACGCTGCATAAAGCGACCGTCGCCGCGAGGGTCACGACTGTGATGGGTGGGGCCACGTGGGCCAATACCGAAGTGAACCGCTTCATGATGCATCTCCCGATAGATTGCACACCGCCGTTTGCCGCACGCATGCTCTACGAACAGCCCTGTTCGTAATCAGTGACTAAAGTTTAGGTATGCAGACGCTTAAGATAAAGCGCCGTCCTTGGATAGAATTGTTGCTGAATATGGGTAAATACTTAGTGTGACCCATCGGTCGTGATTGCTCTCAACAATGGAATCAGATTCCACCGTCCCCGGGATGGAGTCTTACTCCAAATGCGGTCGACACAAACGACCGCACCTATCTGTGTCGCGAACACAGATGCGCCTGTCACCGCGTACGAAAACGACCGTTTTCGTGCGCTTGCCACATCCTTACGCCGCATCGGATTTCAAGTCTGATTGGCCGACCCTCCCAACGCCCGCACCGATGCCTACCTTGGTGCGCGCCATAAAAAAGCCCGCCACGGGGGAGCGGCGGGCTTAATCCATTTTCCGTGGAGACAGAGACATGGAGGAGACGGACGTAAGTATAAACCCTTACTAAAATCTCTGCTCGAAACTGACCCACCGTATCTGTTTGATAGGTAGACGGCTCGCGCGCCGGGTCTGCCCCCGCGAGGGGCGCTCGACAATTCCCTTTATGTTGTGTTGTGCTTGGCTATCCACCCCGTGCCAAGTAGCTGACCGCCCGAAAATTCGGGGCGTGGCCACCAGCCTCTCGCCGGCCTTGAACTCGGTACGCATCGGTCACGTTGTCTCTTTAGTATTAGTCACAGTGACGTAAAATAGAGGCGTCGATTTGACACTATACTAATATGCGTGACGTTACGAATAATCTGACGGCCACACCGGAGACGGAACAGGTCAAGCGGGGACGTGGACGACCGCGAAAGCCGGATGCGATGACCGGCGCGCAGCGGCAGGCCGCCTACCGGGAGCGGCGGCGTGCGGTCTCAATTGATGTGACAGTAACGGAAAATGAAGGTCCGGTGGATCAGATGCAGATCCTGCGCGAATTGCATGAGCGTCAGGTTTCGGTGCTGCGTAACCAGCTCGCGCGGGCTGAGGCTGAATTGAGCGACCTGAGGACCACTACAACGGGGAGCGGAGGCGCACCGGCTTTCGAGGTGATGCTCAGACTGCTGGCGATGGCGTGCGCGCGCAAGCCCCTCAAGGCGCAGCTTGCCATTCGCGAATCTGACGTATGGCGCAACGGCGTGGCCGGCGCATCGGGCGTCTCGGATGAACAGATGAAGCGGGTAGCCGCTGCACTCGCAGGCAATCTGACCTAGCCGACCGCCGACACTGACGCGCGGCCCAGTGAGGTCTTCACTGACGTCCACACCATGCGCACGGCACCACCATCGATGAATGAGAGAAAAAGCGCCCAGCCAGGAGAGGCTGGGCGAAGCCACCGGAAACCCGGCGGCGGAGGTATTCAGATATTGGCAAAACAGACCCGCTCTCACGGTTCATGGCGAGAACGGGCCTGTTTCATTTTTCAGGAGCGACGCTACGCGGCGCCCGCAGCGAGTTCAGGACTTACACGCCCGATTGTTTAGTGAGCGTTGTAGATCCGGGGCGAATACGACGACACCGCAGTGTCAGTCGCATGACCCGACTGCGACGAACCGCCTGCCACGCCACCGACGGCATCGTTCTGTGCAGCCACCTTGGCCTCAGCAGCCTGAATGTCGGCCGGGTAGTTAGGATCTTCGCCACGGGCCGGGTTGTAGCCAGCCTTTTCGAGCTGGACCAGTTCGGCGCGTACCTGTGCACGGGTGACAGGCGCATTCGATTGAGCGAACGACACGATCGGTGCAGCAAGCGCAGCGGCAACCACAACGGCTTGAATAAGGGACTTCATGATACTTACCTCCAGACTTGGTTTTGTCCTGCTACGAACAGCCCTGTTCGTAAATCAGTGACTACAGTCTAGGTAAGCATGCGCTTAATATTAAGGCCGATGTCAGGAAGGGATTGTTGCCAAATACGGGTAGCCGAGTCCAAACAGTTTTACCAAAAAGCACTTACCGGTTTCGGCACGACATAATCAGATGCGCGGCGGCTCCCTATTGTTACTAATTCAGGAAAAGACTAATCCTGATAGCCGTATAAATCGGATGCGTGATTGTTGTTGATTCAGGAGTAGGTTAATCAAGATGACCGCACAAATCGCGATGGAGATAATCCGAACTACGCGCGCCGCTATCAATATCAAGCTGCGGTTCGTCAAGCCTCGCCTGGGTTCAGACAATCTCGACGCGAGACTCACTGCCTATTTGGCCACTCAATTCCACCGAAAATAAATGTCGTATAAATCCAACGATTACATCTACAACGAAAGCATAAGGCTATGAGTCAAAAAAATGACGGCCTATGCTTCCGGTGGCAGTCTGATTCATCAAGTCTGCAAAAACATTGAGCCGCTTACATAATCAATCATCCCGGGATATCCACCTGATGAAGAAAGTCTTGATTTCCAGTGCCGTAGGTGCACTTTTCGCTGTTGCAGCGTCGTCGGCATTCGCGCAAAGCTCGGTTACGCTGTATGGCCTCGTTGATACGGCAATCCGATATCAGACGAATGCTGCCCCGGATGCCAAAGACTTGATCGGCATGACGGTCGGCCCGGAAACCCACAGCCGTTGGGGCCTGCGGGGAAGCGAAGACCTAGGCGGTGGACTGTCCGCCATCTTCCGCCTTGAAAATGGCTTCGAAGTCAACACTGGGAAGCTTCATGTGGTAAACACGCTGTTCAGTCGACAGGCGTACGTTGGTCTGTCGAGCGACAAGTGGGGCGCGCTCACGTTCGGTAACCAATATGCGCCGATGTACGACACGATGGGCGATATTTTCGACCCGTTGACTGTGGGCGACTACTGGCAAGATAGCTGGATGTGGAACGGTATTGGCAGTTACCTGACCATCCCGAACTCGGTCAAGTACAAGGCAACCTACAGAGGCCTGACCATTGATGCCGCCTACGGCTTCAGCAACACGCCCGGCTCAGTCGGCAACGGTAGTACGTACGCCGTGGAATTGATGTATGCGCAGGGTCCCATGACTCTCGGCGCAGGTTTCCAGCAAACGTCGCTGTCGACCTCGGGGACGCCCTTCTCACAAGGAACCTTGGGCAGCCTGACTGATAATGGCGCAAAGATCAACATGCTGCACCTCAGCGGCGCGTATCAGATTACCCCCACCGTACGCCTGCTGGCCGGTTGGCTGCGCGCGCAGGATCACACTGGCACGACGGACTTCAACATGCAGCAAGGTGGCGCACCGCAACTGTTCCGCGGCAGTCCGAACCGTATCGACGATACGCTTTACGTTGGCGCTAACTGGCAGGCAACAGGCCCCCTGCTGTTCACGTTCGCCGGCTACTACGGTCACACTCGCAATGCTGAACGGCTCGATGGCACGCTCGGCTCCGGTATCAACTACTCCGCGACCGTTCTTGCCGAATACTCGCTGTCGAGACGCACGGAAGTGTACGGCACCGTGGACTTCGCGCGCGGCAACGGAGCGTTTGCTGCCGACTACCCGGGCACAACCAACCCGACCACCGGTGCTGTTGACCAAATTGGCCGTACCAACAATGTTGGCGCAGCAATCGGCCTCCGGACCACTTTCTGATCCCCGAGGGGACGCCGTTTACGTCAATGCCTGGATAAATATTCAGGTCATACTTAGGCCCGCTAATGTGTGCGTCGGCGAATGAACCCGCCGGCGCAAGTTCATCATGGCACGACCGATACAGCTTGATTGAAAAGGTCGCGTCCAGATGTGTCGGGACTCTCGTCGCGGGTCCCGACGAAATGGTGGTCATGGCGCAGTGAATACGGAGCGAGAGTCCGCGGATACTTGCGCTGACGCGACTTTCTCCGAGTAACTTCACGCAGTATTTGAGCCCGTCCCGATGGACGGGCTTTTTTTTCGTACGCCCGGCAGGGCGCACTCACTTGGAGGTGAAAGTCCTCTGCTCGCCCGACAAGGGGAAGAGCTAGCGGATGGCAAGGGTGTCGCGGGTGACTGCGAATCTGGAGGAAGCCGGAAGCAAAGCGCTGGCCTGACGAACAGGAAGCGGATACGAGGCGACCTGGCGGGGTGAGATGTCGAAAGTCATCAAAGCCCAATACTTGTACGGAACGCCGGGACGCATATCCAACAGGCATAAGCGTGACGGTGGGTGCGCAATACCCGGGGAGATCTGCATCTGTGCCTCGTGTAGACGGCGACAACCATTTAGTCCGGTAAATGTGCTGTGCCACATAGCCGAACTCATGCCGGCCAACAACAAGAAAATGGGGGTTCGTGGAGAGCGGGCGATGGTTTGGTACAAGTTCCATGAGGCAGGCGCAGCAGAATGCGGGGCTAGTGCAAGAATCAGCAGCGGTAGCCGACAGCCTTGAAACAAGAACCCAGCAATTGGTTCAAGCGGTGGCGGTCTTCAAGGGTGCTGGGACGATCCTCAAGGAACGTCAACGAGCGGCGACGCCACAGACAAAGGCACCAGTGTCCCGCGCAGCGGCGCCGAGAACTGCCGCCTTGGGGAGTGCAGCTCAAACAGGCTCGCGCGACTGGGCTACCTTTTGATTTACGTCGTGAAAGGCCGATACCGGGCCACCCGCGACTGCCGGCACCCAAGGCTGGCGCACGACCCCTCGTGCAACGTTGACCAAGACGACGCTAGTAACTACCGCAGATAGAGGCACCGTGATCGCAACGGATACCGGTGCTGGGGACTGGCAGACATTCTGCGCGTGGCGGAAATTGACAACGCTGATGAGGTGTTGGGCAAGACGGTACCGCTCATAACCGCAACCGCGACGAAAGTCAGAATGCCTATTGCACCGGCCATGGTGCCGGGCAAGTGTCATGATGCAATCCTGCCAAAAACTCACGACGTTATAGCGCGCCGAGGTCGGTACGACGCCGCGGCTCTATGTCGGGCGCCAGTGCAGACGAAACCGAGCGAATTGGTCTATAAAGGCGAGAGCACGTCGCTCTGTCTATTTTGGTCCGCAGTTCCCCTGCTGTCGACCAGCGACCGGTTGGCATAAAGAAGGTACGCCGGCTTGTCGGCGCACCTATTCAGCGTGCTTGCTTGATCCGACCAGCCTTTGCCTTTGCTGTGTCGGTTTGCGGCATAGTGCGCATCTCTCAGGTTCTGACACGGCCCTCGGAATGGTCAGAATTTTTTAACCAACCCCTACGCGGTCGGCTTTTTTTT
The DNA here is from genome assembly GCF_001634365.1 of Paraburkholderia phytofirmans OLGA172. Taxonomy (NCBI): domain Bacteria; kingdom Pseudomonadati; phylum Pseudomonadota; class Betaproteobacteria; order Burkholderiales; family Burkholderiaceae; genus Paraburkholderia; species Paraburkholderia phytofirmans. Next base: position 1,639,904 of record NZ_CP014578.1, on the reverse strand, counting down.
GGCCAGATCATATTGATTCAGCCTTTCCGAGACGCGCCTGGCCGTCCGTCTCAGTTCACCCTCATTTCTCGCTGCGGAAAGGCTAGAATGTTGCGCCACCTAGATGAGCGCAAACGGGGCGAGCTTGGAGGCCTGCTAAAGCGCCATCTCGACTTCGGCCTTGCTCGGCTTTGACGAAGCAGTATCGAAGTTCTGAACGGCGGGCGCGCTCAGATCAATCGCTGGCGGTGGCGTCAATTGCAGAACTTCGCTTGTCGCGACCCATGAATTGTGAGCCTTGGCTGGGCTCGCCCCGAGCCGTGTACCGTAGCCCGGGACGATCTTCCGAATCCTTGCCTGCCACGCAGGCGTGCGAAATTTCTCCTTGAAGGCCTTCTCCAGCAGGGCGAGCATGATGGGTGCGGCAGTCGAGGCGCCGGGCGATGCGCCCAACAGGCCCGCGATACTTCCATCCTGCGCGCAGACGATTTCCGTACCGAGCCTGAGGACGCCGCCCTTCGTCTTGTCGCGCTTGATGATCTGAACGCGCTGGCCCGCTTGCCACAAGCGCCAGTCCTCTTTCCGGGCGAGCGGGAAATACTCCTTCAACGCATTGAGGCGATCGGTATCCGAGAGCATCAACTGGCCAGCCAGGTATTTGACCAACGAAAACTCGGCGAGTCCCACGCGTACCATCGGCATGACGTTGTTCGCGTTGGTGCTGGCGATCAGGTCTAGGTACGAGCCGTTCTTCAGGAATTTTGTCGAGAACGTAGCAAATGGGCCGAACAGGAGCGTATTCTTGCCGTTGAGAATACGGGTGTCCAGATGAGGCACCGACATGGGCGGCGAACCGATGGACGCCTTCCCGTAAGCCTTGGCGAAATGACGGCTCGTGATGTCGGGATTGTCGGCCACGAGGAACGAACCGCCCACGGGGAAAGCACCGTACTCTTTGGCCTCGGGGATGCCCGATGCCTGCAGCAATGACAGCGACCCGCCACCGGCGCCGATGAACACAAACTTGGCGTCGACTTGCCGCGTCTGTGCGTCGGATTGGGCGTCGGCCAACGACACGCGCCACGTGCCGTCCACATTACGCGTGATATTCCGAACCTTGGTGGAGAGGAGGAGAGTGGACCTGGCCTGACGCTGCAAGTAGCCGACAAATTGGCGCGTGATTTCGCCGAAATTCACGTCGGTTCCCATGGAGGACCAGGTCGCAGCGACCTTCTGCCGGGGATCCCGGCCCTCCATCATGAGCGGGACCCATTGCGCGATCTCGTCGCGGTGCTCCGAATACTTCATGCATCGAAACAGCGCATTCGCTTGCAGTGCCTCATGACGCTTCTTTAAGAAGCGGATGTTCTCCCCTCCCCAGACGAAACTCATGTGTGGCGTCGGATTGATAAATGTCCGCGGTTGTTTCAATACACCCTGCTTCACCTGCCACGCCCAGAACTGGCGCGACACTTGGAAATCCTCGTTGATCCGGACCGCCTTTGCGATATCGATTCCGCTACCGGGGATTTCGGGGGTGTAGTTGAGTTCAGCCAAAGCGGAATGCCCGGTACCCGCGTTGTTCCAGCCGTTGGAGCTTTCCTTGGCGACACTGTCAAGTCGTTCGACCATCATCATCGACCATTTGGGCTCGAGCTCGTGCAGCAGGATACCTAGTGTCGAACTCATAATCCCCCCGCCAACCAGGAGAACATCAACCTTCTCGACCTCAGCAACAAATCCGGGACGAGCGGTGCCAGAACTGGTCTGCTCCGATAGCGCTTCTCGTGTTGTTTTGCTCAATGTGCTAATCCGCCTTAGCTAATACGCAGAATGTTTGCTATAAGTTCACGTGGACCGATCTTGCCCGAACGCCTTCATATCCCTCGGGTTCATTCCGCTCGCCCCGGGGGCCTAACGAAAGCGATTCAAAGATCAAATGCGGTGAGGAAAGAAGTGAAAAGCCTCTACGACTTGCCTGCCATTCGGCGATCTGTCCCGATGAACTGCGATGTTACGGTCTCGGCGCTGCTATATTTAGTCGCGGAGCCGCAATGGTCTGTTCCTGGCGAGATGCGTATTTGGCCTTAGTCTGGTTTCAGAGCGTCGCAATCCATTCCCAATTGCTTTGAGCGCATCTCGATCGGCGGTCCGGACACTCCGTGCAGGGCCATGCGAGCTTCAGGTGGCTCGCTCAGGGGCCATGTAAATTGCTCGCCGAAATGCGCCGCCCGGCCGGAAAAGTCAATGCCCCCCATCAGGAACAGTCCATTACAAACGCGGGGCTTCACTCGCCCGCACATTCACTGAACAATTCACACGCTTCATACCGTAGAGCATCAATTGATTCGGCTCACTCAGCGCCGCCGCAGATGGATTGATCCCGTTTGGGATGTTCCGGATGGAAGCGTCCAGTTCGGTGGCATAGCGGGCTGCGCCGCAATTGCCACAGCCTTTTCTGGAATACCTTGCCCGCCGCCACGCGAATGGGCGAAATAGATCTGCACATGACCGACGCACGTTTAATTGAATATGTCATACATGGCATTACGAACAGCGGAAAGACTTTTCGGCCAAGCGACTGGTCGGAACGTCTTGCCGGAGCGATGTCGTGTTTTGGACCTGCGGCCGGCGGTATCAGGAAGAAAGACCGTCACCTTCGATACTCGCTCTACGTTCGCCCAATGATCATCGGCAACATGAAATGTGTCGTGCTTGACTGCCGGCTGCGTGACGTCGAGCCACACGCTTTCGACTTCGTCCTGAACTTCGCCAAAGACAACGATCTGCTGTTGACCTCCCCTTCCTCCTGAAGAGGCTGTCCGAGAACGTTTCGTCTGTGTTAGCACGTGAAGCCTCGGGGCGCAGGTACGATTAGTGGCGGAAGCCTGCGGGCTGGCGCAGACGAGAGCGTGCAAACGTAGGGGCGGTCAATTTCGTCAGGCTTCCTTAGCTTACGGCCGGGTCGAATGGTCTGTTCTGTTCGTTGGTCGGTGCCGGCCCAGTAGGAATGGACACCGCCCTCCCATCCGGGGACGAAGGCCTGTTGCATAGGGGCCTCCGAAACCGGCCGGCGTCAATGTGCCAAAGTCGGGTTTCGACACAGCCACTTGAGGAACGGAGGCCCGAAATGATTGCTACGACATACGGACTCGATATTGCGAAGCGGATGCTCCAGATGTACTGGGTCGACGCAGACACTGGCGAGGTTGCTAACCGGAGATTCGGGCGAGATGACCTGATCGTGTTCCTGACGGGACGGCCTGCCGGCCGCGTTGCCCTCGAAGCCTGCCGAAGCGCGCATTGGTGGGCCCGCAAGATCCGCTCACTGGGGCACGAGGTCGTTCTGTTGCATGCCCAGTTCATCCGGCCAACGTTCTGTGTGGGTCTACGACCTAACGCTCCACCGCGGCAGGCGCCGTCCGTGGTCGGCGCCCGAGTTGCCGATGCAGCCCGATCCCGGCCATCGCGAAGCAGCACCCAACCATGGTCGCCAGCAGCCGGTCCTGCAGCAGATGGGTCGCCGCCTGCGGCGTGCCGACCAGAAGCTCGCCAAGTAGCAGCACGAACGCGGTGATCGTCGCTGTGCCCAGCGCGACATGCACGCGGAACGCCGGCCAGCGCAGCGCCGCGGCGACGATCATACCGGCCAGGAGTGGAGCTTGACCGGGCGCCACACTGACCAACAGCGCGACGGCGGCTATGCCGATCAGCGTGCCGAGGACACGCTCGATGATCCGGTCCGAGCTAGACGTCATCTCGCTGCGCAGCACTACCAGTATGGTCAACGTCGCCCAATACGGATGCCCGAGACCGAGCCACGCGCAGGCCAAAGTCGCGGCGACAATGCTGAGGCCCGCGCACAGCGCGAAGGTCCAGCGCGTCCGCCAGCCCATGAGCTCGATGTTCATGGCATTCCAAACCGGCTCGACGCCGAGCGGGCGAAGCCGCCCCTGGGCGAGGTCCCAAAGCAGTGAGATCGTCCAGGCCTCGGCCACCGCGGCTGCTGCGGCGGCACAGTCCGCGAAATCGAGCGGCACCACCGCGTAGCCCATCACCAGTCCGTAGCCGATGAACCGCGCCAGCAGCAACAGATGGGCGTGCCCCCCTTCGACCAGTCCGTAGAACAGCCCGAGCACAAAGATGATAGCTAGAAACAGGAGCGGCAGCGACACGGTCGCAGTCCCAACCGCGGCGCCTGCCACCAGCGCCATCGGACCGATCGCCATGTAGCCGAGGCGTCGCAGCGAGGTCCCGCCCTCGTCGCCCACGAACGCCTGGATCGCACTCAGGACTGCGTAGACCAGCCAGGGCCGCACGCCCACTTCGACGGCGGCGGCGACCGGCAGCCCCACCGTCAAAAGAAAGCGTAGAACCCGGTGCAGCAGGTCCGTCTCCCGCTCAGTCACGCTGCGCTCCGCGGGTTTGCAGCGCGTGCGCGGTCTGCCGAGCGACGGTGACTTTTCACGGGTAAGCAACTGGCCTCGATCTTCAACGCGTTTGACAACAGACCATGATCGAAACAGAGCACGGATGACAACCGCTACTACACGCACCTATTTCGACAAGACGATTTCGACTGCCCATTAGAACTGCTCTTCTTTCAAAGCGAGCCCGCCTTCACCACTCTTGCCGCTGACAATGGACGCTTCGAGTGCCGGTGCCTGCGGCAGGATGTGATCCGAAAAGAAGTGCGCGGTTGCGCGCTTCGCGCCGTAGAACGACGGATCGTCTGATTGTTTGTCGGTCGCGACCAGCAGCGCGCGCGCCATCTGCCAACCCGACAACACGATCCCCGCGAGTTTCAGGTACGGCACGCTGCCGACGAACACCGCATTCGGATCGCTTTTCGTATTCGCGACCACAAAATCGACCCCATGCGCGAGCGCATCGCGTCCCGCGCTCAAATGCCGATGCATCGACTTGAATGCCGGATCGGCCGCGTAAGCGGCGTGGCGCTCGAGCGCCACGATCGTCTCGTCGACCTGCGCAAGAATCACGCGTGCAGTCGCGCCACCGTCGCGGGCCGTCTTGCGGCCGACCAGGTCGTTGGCCTGGATCGCCGTCGTGCCTTCGTAGATCGTCAGAATGCGCGCGTCGCGATAGTACTGCGCCGCGCCCGTCTCTTCGATGAAGCCCATCCCGCCGTGCACCTGCACCCCGAGACTCGCGACATCGATCGACAGTTCCGTGCTCCAGCCCTTCACCACCGGCACGAGGTACTCGTAGATCGCCTGATGTCCGGCGCGTGTAGCTGCATCAGCATGACGATGCGCGATATCGCAGTGCGCGGCGGCGACGTAGGCGAGCGCGCGTGCACCTTCGGTCAGCGCGCGCATCGATGCAAGCATGCGCCGCACGTCGGGATGATGGATGATCGTGACGGACTGCTTCGTGGAGCCGTCGACGGGGCAACTCTGCACCCGCTCCTTCGCATAGGCGGCGGCCTTCTGATACGCGCGATCCGCGACCCCAACACCCTGTATGCCGACCGCGAACCGCGACGCGTTCATCATGATGAACATGTATTGGAGGCCGTGGTTTTCTTCGCCGACCAGATAGCCGGTCGCGCCGCCGTGGTCGCCGTATTGCAGCACCGCAGTCGGGCTCGCCTTGATGCCGAGCTTGTGTTCGATCGACACGCAATACACGTCGTTGCGTGTACCGAGCGAACCGTCGTCGCCCACCATGAACTTCGGTACGACGAAGAGCGAAATGCCCTTCACGCCTTCGGGCGCGTTCGGCGTGCGCGCGAGCACGAGATGAACGATGTTCTCGGCCATGTCGTGTTCGCCCCACGTGATGAAGATCTTCGTGCCGAACACCTTGTAGGTGCCGTCAGCTTGCAGCTCAGCCCGTGTGCGCACGAGTGAGAGATCGGAACCGGCTTGCGGTTCGGTCAGGTTCATTGTGCCGGTCCATTCGCCAGAAATCAGCTTCGGCACGTAGCGCTGCTTCAGCTCGTCGGAGCCGGCGGTCAGCAATGCTTCGATTGCACCGTCGGTTAGCAGCGGACATAGCGCGAACGATAGGTTGGCCGCATTCCGCATCTCCATGCACGGCGTGGCGACCAGCTTCGGCAGCCCCTGGCCGCCGAATTCAACCGGATGCATGAGGCCCTGCCATCCGCCTTCGGCAAACTGGCGAAACGCCTCCTTGAAGCCAGGCGTAGTCGTGACCTGCCCGTCGCGCCACGCGTTCGCGTGCTTGTCGCCCTCGAAGTTCAGCGGAGCCAGCACCTTGCCGTTGAACCTCGCGGCCTCTTCGAGCACCGCCTGCGTGGTTTCGGCGCCGGCGTCCTCGAAGCCCGGCAGCGCGGCGACCTCGTCGAAGCCGGCTAGTTCGTTGATCACGAACAGCATGTCTTTTACGGGCGCGGTATAGGTCATTGTCTTTCCTCCAACACGGAAGTTCTGCGGGTAAGGTCGCGCAGCGCGGCTGGCATGACGCGACTTCAAGATGGGAATGCGCCCCCACAAAATAGAAAGCTTCTTGATGCTTTTCAATCAACTGCTGTCACATATTTGGGTAGCCAGGGCCGCCGCCACCTTCCGGCGGCACCCAGGTGATGTTGCCGTTGGGGTCCTTGATGTCGCATGTCTTGCAATGAACACAATTCTGCGCGTTGACGACGTATCTCAAGTCTGCCCCTTCCCCGACCCATTCGTAAACGCCGGCCGGACAATATCGCGTGGACGGCCCCCCATAGACGTCGTGCTCGGACGATCGTTGCGTGTCGGTATTGACCACGTGCAGATGCACGGGCTGGTTCTCTTCGTGATTGGTGTTCGACACAAAGACCGAGGAGAGCCTGTCGAACGTGAGTCGTCCATCCGGCTTCGGATACTGGATCGGCTTAAAGTTCGAAGCGGGCTCCAGCGTAGCGTTATCCGGCTTGCCATGACGGAGGGTGCCGAATAACGAAAGGCCGAGCGTATTGGCCCACATGTCCAGGCCGCCCATGGCGACGCCGATGATGGTGCCGAATTTTGACCATAGCGGCTTGACGTTACGGACTCTTCGCAGGTCTCGTCCGATCGCAGAGGTGCGCCAGCTCTCTTCGTAGGGCGTGAGCTCGTCGTGAGAGCGTCCCGCGGCGATCGCGGCCACCACCTGTTCTGCGGCCGCCATGGCCGAAAGCATCGCGTTATGGCTGCCCTTGATGCGAGGCACATTCATGAACCCGGCTGCGCAGCCAATCAACGCGCCCCCTGGGAATACCAACTTCGGCACCGACTGCCATCCGCCCTCCGTGAGGGCTCTGGCGCCGTACGCCAGCCGCTTTCCGCCGGCAAAGGTGTCTCGAATACGCGGATGTGTCTTGAACCTCTGAAATTCCTCGAATGGTGAAAGCCAGGGATTCCGGTAGTTCAAATGGACGACAAAGCCGACCGAGACCAGGTTCTCGTCGAAATGGTAAAGGAACGAGCCACCGCCCGTGTGCCCATCGAGCGGCCAGCCAAAGCTATGCTGCACCAGACCAGGCCGATGCTTTTCAGGCGAGACGTGCCACAGCTCTTTAATGCCGATCCCGAATTTCTGAGGGTCACGATCCCGGTCGAGTCCAAATTCGGCAATCAGCGCTTTTGTCAGGCTCCCTCGCGCGCCCTCTGCGAACAACGTATATTTTCCGCGTAGCTCCATACCGCGCGTGAAGCCCTCTTTCGGTTCGCCATTTTTCCCGATCCCCATATCGCCGGTGGCCACGCCGATGACCTCGCCATCGGCACCATGGAGGACTTCGGTCGCCGCGAAACCGGGATAAATTTCAACGCCCAATGCTTCGGCCTTCTTGCCGAGCCAACGGCAGACCTCTCCGAGCGAAGCGATGAAATTGCCGCGATTGCTCATTAACGGCGGCATCAGAAAATTCGGAAAACGCACGGCGCCGCCCGCGGTGAGCCAGTAAAACCGATCTTCCAGGACCGGTTGCTTGAGCGGGCTATCATCTTCTCGCCAGCCCGGCAACAAGCGGTCCAGGCCGATCGGGTCGATGACGGCGCCCGAGAGGACATGAGCGCCGACCTCCGCCCCCTTTTCGACAACCACGACCGAAAGATCGGACGCGATCTGCTTGAGTCGAATCGCCGCCGCGAGGCCGGCTGGGCCGGCCCCGATGATGAGAACGTCGAAATCCATTCCCTCTCGGGCAGGCAATTGGGTGGGCATCGTAACTCGCTTTCTGGGGTGAATCCGGCCATGAACCTGAAACGCTTCCGCGGGGGCGGGCCGTTGCGACGAACGCGGACTATTTTCCGAGCTTGGCGAGCTCGGCAGTGAGCTCCGGGAGCGCCGTGTACAAGTCGGCAACGAGCCCGTAGTCGGCCACCTCGAAGATCGGAGCGTCTTGATCGGTGTTGATGGCGACGATGATTTTAGATTCCTTCATCCCGGCGAGATGCTGGATGGCGCCCGAAATTCCGACGGCGATATAGAGATCTGGAGCTACGATCTTGCCGGTCTGCCCAACCTGCCAGTCATTCGGTGCGTAGCCGGAATCGACCGCCGCCCGCGATGCGCCCATGGCAGCGCCCAGTCTGTCGGCAACAGGCTCGATATACTTGGTGAAATTCTCTCGACTCTGGAGCGCGCGACCGCCTGAAATCACAATCTTTGCCATGGTGAGCTCAGGCCGGTCGGACTTTGACAGCTCTTCGCCGACGAAGCTCGAAATCGCCGGGTCGGCGACGGCGTCCACGGCTACGATCGGTGCCGAGCCGCCCGACCCGGTTGCCGGAAAGGCGGTGGTCCGAACGGTGATCACCTTCTTGGCATCCTTTGATCGCACGGTTTCGATGACGTTGCCGGCGAAGATGGGCCGCTCGAACGTATCCGGCGCGATGATCTTCATCATGTCGGAAATCTGCATCACGTCGAGCAAGGCCGCCACCCGCGGCATCACGTTCTTTCCGGTCGTCGTCGAAGGGGCGACGAGCGCATCGTAGGAAGGAGCCAGGGACGCGACCAAATCCGCAAGCGGCTCCGGCAGCATATGCTCGTAGGCTGGCGCGTCGGCGATCAGAACCTTGCCGACTCCATCGAGTTTCGCGACCGCTTCGGCTGCCGCCCCGCACCCGTACCCCGCGACCAGAACGTGGACCTCAGCGCCCAGAAGCTTTGCCGCCGTCACGGCTTTGGACGTCGCGTCTTTGACCGACACATTGTCATGTTCGGCTAATAATAAAGTTGTCATCACAGGACTCCTGCTTCGGTCTTGAGTTTGCTGATGAGCTCGGCGACCGAGGCCACCTTGACCCCCGCCTTTCGGTGGGGTGGCTCGGCCATTTTCAGGATTTCGAGCCGAGGGCCGACGTCGATGCCAAAGGCATTCAGCGGCTTCCTGTCCAGCGGTTTTTTCTTCGCTTTGATAATGCTGGGAAGACTCGCATAGCGGGGCTGATTCAGCCGAAGATCGGCTGTGACGATGGCCGGAAGCTTGAGCTTGACCGTCTGATGACCGCCATCAATTTCGCGAGTGACGATCATGTCAGTGCCCTCTATGGCGACCTTCGACGCGAAGGTTCCCTGCGGCCAACCAAGCAGCGCCGCAAGCATCTGACCGGTTTGGTCGCAGTCATAGTCGATCGCTTGCTTGCCGAGGATGATCACGTCTGGCTTCTCTTCTTCCGCAATGGCCTTGAGGATCTTTGCCACCGCGAGCGGTTCCAACTCGCCATCGCAATTGACCAGGATCCCACGGTCGGCGCCCATCGCCAGGGCGGCGCGAATCGTTTCCTCCGCCTGGGCTGTGCCGATGGACACGCACACGATCTCCGTCGCGTGGCCCTTCTCTTTGAGCCGGACCGCCTCTTCAACGGCAATCTCGTCAAAAGGATTGATTGACATTTTGACGTTGGCTAGATCGACTCCCAAACCATCCGATTTGACTCGGATCTTGACGTTGAAATCGACGACGCGCTTGACAGGAACAAGGATTTTCATGATTCGAGCTCAACCGTGATTGGAGGTTGGTGGGCTTACGCAATGGCACCGCATGCACGCAAGCCATCGATCCGATCCGCATCAAACCCGAGCTCCTGCAAGACCTGGTCGGTGTGTTCGCCCAGGCCAGGAGCAACCCGAGGCGCGACCTTGGGCGACTCCTTAACCGTCACCGGGCTGTTCACCGTATATCTCGGATTGGTGCTGCCGTCGTCGATGGGGACGATAATCCCATTTGCCAAGAGCTGCGGATCCTTCACGATCTCTTCTGGGATTTGCACGACCCCGTACGGTAGGCTCGCGGCGTCGAGAAGCGTCTTCCAGTGCCCTAGTGTTTGGGCGCCAAACACACGATCGAGTTCGGCGACGAGCGCACCGGCGTTGGTGTGACGGTTCGTCGAATCAGCGAACCGTGGGTCTGCCAGCAGGTCGGCACGCTCGATCGCTTTTGCGAACACAGGCCAGTTCTTGTCTTCCACAACGAACGAGAGAAGGAGCCAGCGATTGTCCGAGGTCCGGTAACTTGCTCCAAAGAGAGCATTCGGCGGATTCTTCCGGTCGATTTCGCCATTGAACTTCGCGCCGAACAACCCGGCTTGCAGCCAGAGAGCAGTCGCCCAAGCACCCTCCGCAATTAGTGAGGTGGAGACATTGCAGCCTTTGCCGGTGCGCTCACGCCGGTAAAGCCCCGTCACAATGGCGGCGTAGAGCGAAATCGCCGTCGCGTGGTCACCAATGCCCGGGACCGGCACCGCTGGCGGACTCGAGGCGTCTCGCGTAAATTGCATCAGCCCCGAACGCGCCCAGTAGGCCGTTATGTCGAAACCGGGTTTATCGGCTTCGGGGCCCAGTTCGCCGTATCCCGTGACGTCCGCATAGATCAGACGCGCATTGAGCGGGGCAATATCCTCGTAGTCCAGTTTCAGCGCTTTTCGGACGCGGGGAGGGAAATTCGTAACGAGAACATCGGCCCACCGGACTAGCCGTGCCAGAACTTCGTGCCCCTGTGGATTCTTCAGGTCGACCACGAGGCTTCGCTTGTTGCGATTGGTGAGCTGCCACATGTAGTTTTCCTTCAAGGAAGGATGCGGCGGAAACAGATAAGTACTACGAAATGGATCTCCGATCCCTGGCGGTTCCACCTTGATAACATCGGCGCCGAAGTCCGAAAGGACCGTCGTGGCGGCGGGCCCGGCGATAAAACTTGCAACGTCCACAACTTTCAGACCGGAAAACACACTGTCCGTTGACATACCATCACTCCAAATAATTCCGAACCTGCATGCGAAGTTGCAGCTTGCAACGCTTCATCGACCTTGAAAACTGGGCGCCCGCTTGGCGAGAAAGGCTGAGGTACCTTCCTGTTTGTCCGCTGTCGCGGCACAGAGAGCGAAAAGCGAGGCCTCAATGCACAGCCCCTCCTCCTGGGTCCCCTCCAGACCCTTATTGACGGCTTCCAGCGCGAACTTGATGGCCAGAGGCGCATTCGATCCAATTTGTCGCAGAATGGCTTCAGCGCGAGCAAGAAGCTCGGCTCTGGGCATGACCTCATTGACGAGTCCGATCCGATGGGCCTCCTGCGCAGTAATCATGCCGCCGGACAGGATCAGATGGAGAGCCGCTCCTTTCCCCACTAGCCGCGGCAAACGCTGCGTACCTCCGTAACCGGGAATGACGCCGAGTTTGACTTCGGGCTGCCCGAACTTAGCGTCCTCGACGGCCAGCCGGATTGTGCAAGCCATTGCCATTTCGCAGCCGCCGCCGAGCGCAAAGCCATTGACCGCGGCTATTACCGGCTTTCCGAGGGATTCGATCAGATTGAAAACCTCCTGTCCGTTGCGGGCGAACTCCTTGGCTTGCACGGGGGTAAGGCTGGCGAGCTCGGCGATATCCGCGCCGGCGACAAACGACTTGTCGCCGGTGCCGGTGAGGATGACGCCATGGATAACGGAATCCGCACGAATATCATCGAATACCGCTCTCAGTTCCGCTAAGGTGTCTCTATTGAGAGCGTTGAGCACTTTCGAGCGGTTGATCGTCACATACGCGATCGGGCCGGTCTTCTCGTAAATGACATTCTCGAGCGGCAAGCCTGGCACAGCAGAAGTCATCAGAGTCTCCTACGAGTTGAGAATGAGATGGCTGCAGCATTCGCGTCAGTTGCGGCCGAGTGGTGCGGCGTAAGCGGTACCCGTAAGATTCCCTTGCATGATGAGCAAAGTCCTCTTCTCCGACCCGTCGAGCTTGGCGCCGTAGACCGTGCCGCCCAGATCGGTGAAGAACATCCGCCCCCCCGCGAGATCGAGGCACAGGCCAATGCCTTCGGCCAAGCCGGTCAGCAGAATCTCAGGATCCCTGCGATTACCGGGAAGCGCGTCCATGGGTGCGCGGTTGATCGAATCGCCGCGCGGCGGTTCTCCACGATCGGACCAGTAGATCATCCGGTTCGCCAGATCGAGGTCGAGATCGATTGGCTCAGGCAGGTTGTCGAAGAGCAGTTCGATATCGGATCGATGTGCTGCACTCTGGCCGCTCGGTATCTCGATACTGGCGCGAAAGATCCGGCCATGGCCGGCCTTGGGCGGCCCCTTTTGCGTCCAATAGATCTGGCCGCGGTCGGCATCGACGGCAATGCCCACGCACCAGTTCCTCTCGTCTCGGCGATCGGCATCGCGGGCGCCCGTCTGCACGAGCGTTTCGATTTGGGAGCCGTCCAGATTCGCGCGCATGATTCGCATGCCCTCGCGATCCGACCAATACAGCTTGCCGTTGTTTTGATCGAGCTTGAGCTGCTTGGGCGTGAAGGTTGCGCCCTCCGGGATGATCGTCGTGAAATTCCGTCCATCGAGGTCAACGCGTTGGATGGAACCATCATTGGCGTCCGGATGGCCCATGTTTGTCCAGTAGATATGGCCAGCCCCGAGATCGACCGCGAGACCGTCAGGGAGTGTCCGCAACCCTTCGACGATGACTTTGAGGTCGGTTCCATCCGGGTTCACAGACGCGATCCGCCCGCCGCTGAGATCGAGAAAAAACAGGCGCCCGGCGATACCAATGCCGCCGACCGCGGTACGTGCCGATCTCTCGAACTCTGTTCGCAGACTCAGCAGTCGCAGCAGCATGCCGTCGCGCTCTTCGGCGAGTTGCTCGATGGGGCGCCCTTGCGCCTCCTCCGCTGTCCCGTCGATCAGCGTCCGTTTGCTCTCGGGTGTGAACGCCGTTAGAGCGCCAAGATCTTTCCACCAACTCTCCATCGGACCGCCCAGATGCTCCAAGAAATGCGCCATCCCGCCCGCCCCCCCGCCAAGATGAAACAGCAGGTTCGGACCCATGACTCCCCAGCGTAATCCCGGGCCCCAGCACACGGCCGTGTCGGCGTCGGCGACGTCGACCACGCCCTGGTCGATGAGGTAGACGACCTCGCGCAGGAGTGCTGCCTGAAGGCGGTTGGCCACATGGCCAACCATCTCCTTGCGAATATGGATCGGTTTTTTTCCAATCGAGGCATAGAATCGCATGGCCCGCTCGATGGTGTTCGGCGAGGTCCTGGCGCCTCCCACCACTTCGACCAAGGGAATCATGTGGGGGGGATTGAAAGGATGGCCGATGACACAGCGTTCGGGACGCTCGCAGCCCGACTGGATAACGCTCATTGTCAACCCCGATGAGCTCGACGCGATGATCGATTCGGCGGGAGCGGCCTCGTCAAGCTCTGCGAACAATCTGATTTTGAAGTCCGGTCGCTCGGGCCCGTTTTCCTGCACGAAATCCGCAGCCGACACGGCTTGCTGGGCATTGGCGGCGAACTCAAGACGATCGCGGGAGGCGTTCGGCGATAGCCCCAGTGCGGTGAGCGCGTGCCAGGCATGGTCGATATATTTGCGGAGGTCGGATTCCGCATTCGGGGCTGGGTCGGTGGCCACGACATCGAACCCGCGCGCCAAATACTGTGCGGCCCAACTCGCGCCGATGACGCCGGTTCCAACGATTGCAATGCGACGGACTGGTTTGTCCACAGACATTATGTTCTCCGATGCCTCGATCAAGATGGGAATGAACCCCTACAAGATAGACGGTTCCTGGTGCCTTCCAATCGAGCATTTGCGATTTTTTTGAATTCATGCTTTTTTGTTTTGTAAGGGAACGTCTGCAAAAGTCCTGGCGTTGACGTGAGCGTGGACTATCCTGGGAGCAGGGGAATTCAAGGAGTTACGCGATGACGCAACTTGGTCTTGGTCTGGATCTGTCAACGAAGCGCACCCGCAAGCGTGAATTTCTCGACGAGATGACACGCGTGGTGCCGTGGCAGAAACTGATTGCGCTCATCGAGCCGCACTACCCTAAAGGCAAGACTGGCCGCCCGCCGTTTCCGATTGCGACGATGCTGCGCATTCACTTCATGCAACAGTGGTTCAGTCTCTCGGACCCGGCGATGGAGGAGGCGCTGCACGACATTCCGCTGTATCGGGAGTTCGCGCTGCTGGACGTAGGCATGACGCGACTGCCCGACGAGAGCACGATCCTGCGGTTCCGGCACCTGCTCGAGGCTCATGAAATGTCGGCCAGCATGCTGGCGACGGTCAATGAGATCCTGCAGGCGAAGGGCTTGATGCTCAAGGTGGGCTCTGCGATCGACGCGACGCTGATTGCCGCGCCCAATTCGACGAAGAAGCCCGGCACGCGAGACCCCGAGATGAGCCAGACGCAAAAGGGAGGCAGCTGGTACTTCGGCATGAAAGCCCATATCGGAGTCGATGCCGAATCGGGTCTGGTGCACACGGTGAAGTGCACGCCGGCGAACGTTCACGACATCACGGTGGCGCACGCGCTGCTACACGGCAAGGAGAAGGTTGCATTTGCCGACGCGGGCTATGTGGGCATCGAGAAGCGAGGCGAAACGGGTACGGTTCAGTGGCACGTCGCGATGAGGCCGAGCAAGCGGCGAAAGCTGGACAAGAGCAAACGAATCGATAAAATTTACGACGAGATCGAGCGGCTCAAAGCGGGCGTGAGAGCGAAGGTGGAGCACCCGTTTCGGGTGCTGAAATGTCAGTTTGGATATCTGAAGGCACGGTATCGGGGATTGGCGAAAAACACGGCGCAGATCGAAACGCAGTTCGCGCTGGCCAATCTCTGGATGGCGCGCAAGACGCTGTGAAGCGCAATGAAGGACGGAAACGCACCGCACGGGCGCAGCGCCGATGGCAAGACGCGACCGGTAGTGGCTCAACTCAGTGCGAATGAAGGCGCGATCTTCGCTCTGAGTGTGCCAGTTAAAAATCCGAAGCAGAAAACGGGTTGTTCAGACCTTCCTAAGTAAAATCTATGGGCGAGTTCTGGCTCAGGACGTTTGCCAAGTACATGATATAGCGAGAGTTCTGTCATATTGAAGGTGATATCCATAGGCTTTTCGCATAGCTCTCGCTTTGTTGTTCCATCCCTCAACGATGCCACTGGAGAACGCCTTTCGCGCCCGGAAATAGTTGAGCAACAGTTCTCGATGGCTGCGTACTGTGCGAGCGAATTTCTTGAGCGGGTCGATGCGCGAACGCATGACCTCGTTGCACCACTGATCGAGAATTTACCTGCCCATGCGGGTGACTCGTAGTCCCAGAAGTGCGGGAAGTATTCCTTGAAGAGGTAGGCTCGTACGCTCTTGAGGTTATAGCGCAGCACATCACGCAGCTTGATGCGCTGGGAGTCGGTCAGGTTCCCCGGGCGCTTGAGCAAACACCAGCGTGACTTCTTAAGCACCGGCTCGTAGCCGTCCCTGACCAGTTGGCGTGCTTCGCCCGCACGGACCTCGTCGATGGCAAGGTTGAGTTTAGCGACGATGTGAAAGCGGTCCAGAATGTTCAGCGCCCCCGTGCAATGGAGTTTGATCATGTCCAGATAGGGTTTCCACATGTCCGAACACACAAACTCGATGCTTTAGACCGTGAAAGGCGCGATAGCGTGCAAAGTCGGCCATCAACGCATCGCCAACCGGCACCTCGCCCTCGGCGCCGCCTTTGCCGATGACGTGCAACCGCCATTTGCCGCGGCGCTGATAGAAGTCGGCCGCCTTTGCGTTCGCGGCTTCAGAAACCCGCACCGCGGTGTGATACAGCAGGCGGATCAGCCAGCGGCTGCGTTCGTAGTGCTGCTCGTCCCGCTCGGTCAATCGCGGCCACTGCTCGACGCTCGAAAGCACGTGATCCCACAACGCATGATCGAGGTAGCGCTCGACCCGGCGGGATCGCCTGGCTGAAGTCGTACGCCCACGGCGCAGCGCGAGCGGGTTACCTGCCAGATAGCTGGCGCTTACCAGGTACGTCATGAGGCCCGAGAGGATGCCCAGCGCCTGATGCTGGCTGCGATCCGACAGCGGCCCCTCGAACAGCCGCCTCGTGCGTCCGCGACGCGGCTGTTCGTATCCGTCAGCGCATCCTTGCAATTACCCACAATTTTTAAGCTCGAAGCCCAACTGGATATCGACTAGGCGACGCAAGCCGCGCCAGATGACGGTGTTGCCAGGAGGCGGATCGCTTGCACGGGCGAGGTAACCTCCGAGCTGTGCGAGCTTGATAAGACTGCGCGATAACGGCGGTGCCTGGGCCGTTCGCGCCGTGTCCTTGATAACCTGGTCGAGCAGTTCGATCTCTGCCTGTGTCAGCGCAAGTTGAGAGGGTGCACCGGGCGCGGATCGATTAATCATGGTCAACCAAAATATTCGCCAGTTAAGGATACAAAACACAGAAATCAGGTTGGCCAGCCGGTCGGCCGAGCGCAGCCTCGACTCTTCGGCATTGCATCCGGACTTCAGAATCTTGTGAAACGTCTCGATTTTCCAGCGCATTGCGCACCCGAGACATTCTTCGTCGATGTGGGCGCTGAAATCAGGGTGGCGTCCACCACCGATCCTGCCTTGAGCATCAATCCCTTATCGATCAGAATCTCATTGACCAGCGCAAACATCTGCACAGCCAGACCATGTCCTTCGAGCAGGTGGCGAAACCGCAGGATCGTGCTCTCGTCGGGCAAACGCGTCATGCCGCCATCCAGCCCTGCAAAGTCGCGGTACAGCGGCACCTCATAGAGCGCCTCTTCCATCGCCGGATCCGACAGGCCAAACCACTGTTGCATAAAATGAATCTGCAACATCGTGGCAATCGGGAACGGCGGCCGTCCCGTTTTACCCTTCGGGTAGCGCGGCTCGATCAGCGCAATCAGCTTCGACCACGGCACCACGCGCCTCATCTCTTCCAGGAATTCCCCCTTGCGCGTGCGTTTCGTTGACAGATCCAGACCAAGACCCAGTTGCGTCATCAGGAGTCTCCCTGATTAACCATCCTATCTTCCAGGATAGTCCACCCAGACATCAACGCCAGGACTTTTGCTGCCCTCATAGTATCTAGATCGAGTTTCGCAACCCCGCGTCACTAAAACGAGCGGTCTGATCTCGACTTTTAACGTGATCCGGCGACTTTGCTGCGACGACTGCGACCAGGATGTCGGGTCGGTTGAGGACCGGTCGCATTCATCCGTTACATTGCGGTTCATCGTTCGCAATGCAGTTCGCTGAGCCTGCAAAGCAGGATGCCGTATCCCGTCAGATGTCCGAGATACACACTTGTGAATACGCTGGAGACCGGTAGGTCTTCTATGAGCGGCCCCAAGTCCTCCATCTTGAGCGGAGCCATTTCCAGGCCCGGGCGTTCCATTCTCAGGTCTGCTACTTTAGCCAGTTCCAGGTGCGCTGAAACAAGCCTGCCCAGCCCGGCAAGAAAGGCTGCCTTCCATCGCGCATCGAGCGCGACGAACTGGTCATGAAACGTATCCATTGTTTCCAGAAAGTTGACCAGAGAATCAAAGACCTCGTGATAGCACCCGAACAGGGGAAGGCGAACACGGTTCCGGTTAAGGTGCGGAGACACCCACGCCTGCTCAAGATCTGCCTTCAACAGGGTATTCGCCTGCTTGAGATTGGTGCTCGATGCTCGCAGTTTTGCGGTCAGCGGCCTGATTTCCCGCTTGTCCAACGCCCCGCTGGCTAGCAGTGACATGACCTCCGTCGCTTGCTGGTTTCCGTCGTTGACGAGGCTGTTGGCCCAGTAGCCATGATCTGGCGGACAGGCTACCTGCTGGATGATGAAGCCGAGAAGCATGCCCAGCACCACACCAATGAGGCGCTGTTCGAGCAGCGGCATGTGCTCGCCGGTATAGAGAACGAGCGTCATTGGCACAGTGACGCTGGTCATCTGGAACAACGACGGCTTGATGCGGACGATAGCGAAAATGACCAGAGGCAACAGGAATGCGCCGAGCCACAGATGTGGCGCGGTGAACCAGATCAGCAGCGTGCCCAGCGGCATGGCCACGACGTTCGACACAACGCGTTTATAGAAATAGCTGCGCGCAGCGGAAATCGAACTGCCGAGTGCCAGCGTCAGCATGGTCGAGCCAGCGAGCGAGACGGCGGCCTCCGGATAGCCAAAATACGAAGGGATTGCAAAGCCAATCCAGAGACCTAGCGTAAGCTTCGCGTATTTCGCTGTTTCAGACAGCGAAAAGCGCGCGATCGCACGACGAAATGGTGTGAGGGGTTTGTGGATGTACAAGTTCGACACGGTACTTTCCCACCCGTTGAAGTTGAGTCAGATGCGGAGCACTAAATTCGGTGCAACCTCTTGGCTGCGCCCATTCCGTGACACTGACGGGTATCAGGTGCCATTGGTGAAGCGTCGAGTTACCACGGGCAACTCGCTCAGTTCAGCTGAGGCGCCCGTCACTAGGCCGTTGTCTGTGCGTATTCTTCTAGGGTTACTAACGATTGGCAAAACTGTGATTTTCGACCCACTGCGCGGCAAGCAGCGGCAGCATTAAAAAACCGCAGGTGCGTTGCGGACGCCCACAATGCGAACGGCTGCGGCTGATCGTGAATGCCCGCTTTGGGCGCGACCGACGAATGTCTCGTGTCGGCCAAGCTATCCCGGACGATGTTGGCCTCAGACCGTTTGGCGCATGCGTAGCTACCCGAAGCGGCGATTGTTTTGTGGCCGCTTCGCTCCACTCGACGGACCGCCTTGGTCGCCGAGCACGAGCGCATGCCTCCTTCGACGTAATTTGCGTGAAGGCATCTACCAAGATAAATTTGGATACTACTAATTAGCCGGCAGCTAAACTGAGCGCTTTGCGTGGGGAGCGTGAGCCGGTGAATGAAGACACACCAAAGCGATTGTCGAACTCCTCGACCAGATGTGCTCCAATTGGCAAAGCGGAGGTGGCCGCCGGAGATGGCGCGTTACAAACGTGAAGGCTTCGCAGGGACGAACGGATAAGGAAGTCGTGCACCATGCTTCCATCCTTCATTATTGCTTGCGCGCGAACTCCCGACGGATACGGTTCAAGATCTGACAAAACGAGTTCAGGGCAATATCTCCGGCAGAGTTCGAGATACCCCCTCTTCCAAAGCGAGTTGCGTACTTCAGTCAGGCCAGATGCGGTGTACTTCCTGAGCATTTTCCAGAACCCGGGGAATGCAGCCATTTCGGAAAGATCGCCCAGATTCACGTCCCCCCAACTATAGCCCTCGCGCGCCAGTGCAAGCACCGCATTGGGCCCCACTGTGACATAGCCGCCGATCATGCGCGTCAGATGCACACCAAGAAAAGGAAGATCAGGATCGGGAACGGGGTAGATCAGGTGTTTGACAATGTCGTTCTTTGACGCAGGCAAGCGGTAGTATTCACCGCGAAACGGAACAATGCGAAAGTCGAGTTCGACATTGCACATCCTCGCAAACCGGTCGGCCATCAGGCCCGCGCAGACAATCGCGTACTTTGCCCGGAAGCGACCACTCGACGTCTCCGCGCTCACCCCGTTTGCGTCCTCGTGCAGTGTCTCGACGCGCTGGTTGAGCAGGATTTGTGCACCACGCTCCTGCGCCACGCGAGCCATCGCTCCGGTAATGGCCGGATAGTCTGCAATACCGCTGGTGGCAACGCGCACGGCCGCACGGCCGACGATGCGGGGCTCAAGCTCTGTCAACGCTGCCTCGCCGAGCATTTCCGGCTCGAGCTGGTTCTGCTGACAACGCGTATAGAGAGCATGCAGCCTTTCGACTTCGACGTCGTTCGTCGCAACGATCAACTTGCCGCAACGCTCAACCGGAACGTCGTGGCGCCGCGCGAACTCATAGGTCGCCGCGGCCCCTCGCCTGCAGAAGTCCGCTTTGAAACTTCCCGGCGCGTAGTACACACCGGCGTGGATGACGCCGCTGTTGTGCCCGGACTGGTGAGCCGCGAGCGACGCTTCCTTTTCAAGTAGCAACACGCTCAGACCGGGATAGCGCGCGGTCAACTGCATGGCAGTGGAGACACCGACGATGCCGCCGCCCACGATCAGAACGTCGGCATCATATCCGCGAAGGTGATGAACAGTGCTCATTTGGAGAACATCCCACGTTGGCGCATCAACTCACGATGAAGCGATGCGTTCTTTTGGAACGGCGCCCGCCCGTGCAGCCAGAAGTAGTTGTTGAGAACCACAAGCTCTCCGACGGGCAGCGGTACCTCCTGTGTTGCGCAAGAGGCTTCCACCGAAGCGGACAGGTCGTGCAGATAACGCGCTTCCGACAAGGAACGAGGCTGGACGAATTGATCGATGAAAGACATGGCCA
Source organism: Paraburkholderia phytofirmans OLGA172 (assembly GCF_001634365.1). NCBI lineage: Bacteria > Pseudomonadati > Pseudomonadota > Betaproteobacteria > Burkholderiales > Burkholderiaceae > Paraburkholderia > Paraburkholderia phytofirmans. Next base: position 1,619,323 of record NZ_CP014578.1, on the reverse strand, counting down.
GGCCGTACTCGCTTTGAAAAAAGACCGGGCGTTCAACCTCCGCATTAACGTTTTTCGACCCTGGCGCCTTATAGAGAAATGGCCGCGTGCCAAGCGGGTGGTTGAGGAAGGCATCGCGCTCGAGCCAGTCGTCGAGATGCATGAAGCGCGACTCCCCACCGACGGCGTTTTCTTCCGCGAACTTCATCATCAGCAGCCATTCAGTCGCCTCCTCTACGAACGTCCCGTCAGTATGGAGCGTGAACAGGCGGTAGGCCTGACGCAGGTACGAGTCGCTGCTGTCCGTGTCCTTTACGACAAATCTCGCGTAGTACGTGCCAGACATCGCGTCGTGGTTGACCGGCCCCAGCAGATGCCCGACAGCCGTTCCGAACTTGACGAACTCGTCGCCGCTAGTAGCCGCGCCCTGAACGCCGATCGTGAATCCTCCGGTAGCACGATTCTGTACGAGTTGCCGCAGCGCAGGCGCGAAGCCGTCGCCGGCCGCCTGGTTCAGCGCGTCAGCCAGCATGAAGCGCATGAAGGGCACATATTCGAGATTCTGGATGTCGATGCTCCTCGTCGCGGAGAAGAAACTCTCCAACGCCTCGCGTCGCACCGTTACGTGACGCAAGCGTGCGTGATGAGGATGGTTGCCGATGGAAAACTTGGCCTGCGAATCGATGGATGCGGCAACTGGGAGGTCGGTACGAGCGTTCATGAACGGGGGTCCGGGTTAAGAGGTGTGGCTATTTGACTCTTTAATTTTGATGAGTTAAATACATAAAAAGAGAATTTTTGTTCTGTGAAACAGATTAAATAATGGTCGACAGTCGACAAATCAAGTTGTTCGTCACGCTGGCCGAAGATCTGCACTTTGCCCGTGCAGCCGACCGGCTGCACATTGCGCAGTCAGCGCTGAGCGAGCAGATCAAAAAGCTCGAAACCGATCTCGGCGTGCGGCTGCTTAACAGGAACAAACGCGCGGCGATAACGTTGACAAACGCCGGCGAGGTGTTTTTGATCGAGGCCACGGCAGCCCTTCGCCAACTGGAACGCGCAGATCGCGTCGGGCGTTTGGCTGCGCGAGGTGAGGCGGGTCAAGTCGCGCTGAGCTATGTGGGGTCAGCGGTTACGTCCGGACTACTGCCAAACACGCTTAGGGCGTTCAGGGCATCTCGTTATACACAAATCGACAGTTCCGGAGACGATGTTGGATAGCAAAGTAGCCGGAAGGGGGTTGTTAACAATGCGGATTTCGCGTTTACTCTCGGATTTTCAGCATGAAGATCCGAAACGACGCGGGAGCATGGGTGGACGAAGAATTTGAGACTCTGGATTTGGGCGATCCACGGCGAGACCGGCGCGCGAAGGAACTGATCAAACGGTTTGCCAGCCGGCCCACGGCCAGCATTCCGGGCGCGTGCGAAGGCTGGGCCGAGACGATGGCAGCATATCGCTTTCTAGGCAATGAGCGCATCGACTGGCGCGACATGATGCAGCCGCATTGGGATCGCACCACGGCGCGCATGGGAGCGTTGCCGGTGGTGCTGTGCATTGCCGATACGACAGAGCTGAACTTTAACGGTCAGGACATCGAAGGGGCCGGCCCACTCAGTTATGAAGCACAGGTGGGCATGTATCTTCACGCGACTTATGCGGTGACACCGGATCGGGAGCCGCTGGGTGTGATGAATGCCTGGATGTGGGCGCGCGAGTCACGCGATGCAAACGGCAGGCGTGGCGGAGTCAGGGAAAGTGCGCGGTGGATCGAAAGCTATGAGATCGTGGCCGAACAGGCACGGGCCCTGCCAGACGCGCGGCTGGTGTATGTGGCCGATCGTGAAGGCGACATCGCGGCGCTCATGCAGCGTGCGCAGGAATTGGGTGAACCGGCGGACTGGCTGATCCGCTCGCAGCACAACCGTGCCTTGAAGGACGAAGAAAAGCTGTGGGACAAGGTGCACGCGGGTAACGTGCTCGGCCGTATCAGTTTCGTGCTGCCCGGGCGCAGTGGCCAGAAGGCACGTGAAGTGAAGCAGGAACTGCGCAGCCAGCGCATTACGCTGCCCGGTCGCGTCAGCGTCACGCTCACCTGCGTCGAGGCGTATGAGGTGGATGCGCCAGCGGGCGTAAAGCCAGTCATCTGGCGTCTTGTGACCAACCGCGAAGCGGGTGATGCGGATGCGCTCATCGAACTCATCGACTGGTACCGCGCGAGATGGGAAATAGAAATGTTCTTCAATGTCCTGAAGAACGCCTGCCGGGTTGAGGCGCTGCAGCTCTCGCAGATGGAACGGGTAGAGAAGGCACTTGCGCTGTACATGGTCGTATCGTGGCGTATTGCACGGCTCATGCGTGTGGGCAGAACGTGTCCGGAGCTAAACGCGTCGCTATTCTTCGCGGCTGACGAGATACATGGTGCTCACGTGCTCTGCAAGAAGGCGCGTCCGAAAAAACCACCGACACTGAACCAGATGATACGGATGATCGCGTCACTGGGTGGATTCCTCGGGCGCAAGAGCGATGGTGAACCGGGCGCGAAGACGTTGTGGATTGGCATGCAGCGAGTCATGGATGCTGTGAGCACCATCCAGATCTTGCGCGACGGCTACGACACTTCTGTATAACGAGATGCGTTCAGGGCGGCTCGCCCGGACGTTCGCATGCACATTGTGGCTATGGAAACGCCAACACAACTGGAGCGTCTTTCAGATGGGGCGGTTGATGTCGGATTCATTCGACCGCGGGCGCAGTATCCTGAGGGGGTCACCGCTCGGGTCGTTCAGAGGGAACGTTTGCTGATCGCGGTGTCGACAGACAGTCCGCTGGCGCGGGCGAAACTGCTCAAGGCGTCGCAGTTGCGCGGACTACCGTTCATCGAGCCACAATTCAACGAAGCCGCAGGCTTCGCGGAGGAACTTGCTAAACTCGGTCGCATTGGCGGGTTCGACGCGGAGCCTGAATATCGCGTCAATGATTTCATCACTGCTGTCAGCATGGCATCGGCTGGCTACGGCGTTGCACTCGTGCCCCAGTCAGTCAGGGCGTTCGCACAACCCGGGGTAGTCTTCAAAGCGCTGGCTGACTTTAAAGACCAGGTTGAACTCGCGGTGGCCTATAGAGTGCGCGAGCATTCGCCTTGTGTGCGGGCATTTGTTGTTTCTGTCATGTCCTCCGGTGGTCTCGGCCGCGACGCCTCTGCACTCATATCGGTGCCGTAAAATAAGGCAGCGGGCGCTAGTCGGACCCAAAGCCAGCATGGTGCTTGGAGTTTGAGATGGAGGACGAATGCAACCCTCATGGGAGCTGCCCATGGACTTCGACAATCGACGGACTGCACTGGGACGTGAAGGACGGTTTTGGCCGACGACATGACTGACGTGATCCGCGCGCGAAGGCCCGCTGTCTGGGCAGGGCCGACATTCGAGCGTCCGGATGGAAGCGTGAGTCAATCTTATCCGGCCACGTCGGATTGAATCCCTGAGGCTGGACCGGACTTCGGCCGCAAACTCAACCGCCTGCTGAGCGTATACCTGCTCGAGACGGTCGGGCAACGACCCCGCAACTTGATTGTCAATGCCCACCCGGGGAGGCGTTGGCAGGCTCCCTGTGCAACCGATGTCAATGGCCTATGTCTACGTCCTGTAAGAATTTATCGAGGGAAAGCGTGGCACAGGGTCGCCGGGCTTGCACATTTTGCAGATATTGGAAATACCCATCAACGGAGAACGATAGCGCAGATCCCTCACGTCTTCACATGAACGCTCAATTGTTCCTTCCGCCCAGAACACCTCTCCACGCATCAACGATTTCCCGCCACCCGCCGTCGCTGGCGGCAAAGCAAAGTCCTGAAGAACGAGCTCCCTGGTTCAGCCATGGCAAGGCGCAACACAGTGTTTTAAAAAATCTGCAGCATCATGCTTCACCAAGTGCATATAATGTAGCCGCGTATTACCGCGCTTTAAAACTCGGTCGATGTCCGTCAACTGGCCCGTGCCGACTGTGACCATCAACGTCCCGAAGATGACCAGACGTCTACGTGAGAGGACCGCCACGCTCGCGGCGGACCCTTCGTGCGTTATTGACCGCACCTACTCCGTTCTGACGGATATCGACGGCTATATAGCCCTCACCCCGGCCGTGCGACGAGACATCGTCGACTCGATCACGCTATCCGCAAAGCTTTGGTTCCAGTCAATTGTCAACGGCGCACTTCCCTCCCCAGAAGCGATGGAGGCAGTCGACGCATTCGGCAGAAGGCGTATTCACCAAGGCATTCCACTACTGTCGTTAGTCCGTGCGTTTCGCCTTGGCTCTCTTGAAGTCTGGCGCTGTTATCTCGAACTAGGCGAAAGTGATGAGACGTTGCGCGACGAACTGCTGTTCGTCGTCTCGCCCTATCTGCTCGGCTTCTTCGATCTCGTCGCCCAAAGCATTACGCGAGCTTATCTGGACGAGCAATATCAACAGGCTCGCTGGCGCGACACGTTGCGCTACCAGTTGTGCAGCATTGTCTTTGGGTCTTCCGAGGATGCCGATGGCTTCCGCAAAGCCGCTGAAACCCTGGAACTTGACCCTACCGTTCCGCGCATAGCGCTCGCCGTCGACCTGCGGCTCGCCGAGATCGCTCCGTCCAGGCTCGAAGGCGAGCTGGATCATTTCGCACTCTCGATCGCGCGCTATCTGCAGACAAAGCCCCACGACCTGGTGCGCGTCATACATCGTGGACGGGTGGTCATTTGGGTGCCGTGCACGCAAGGCGATTCCGTCGCCGTCAGCGATCGGCTGATGGCGGATCGAACCGCCTCGCTCATGGAGGCGTTGCCACAAATCGGCGCCGTGGGAGTCGGCCTCATGAACCATGGCGCGAAAGGATGGGCGACATCTGTCGACGAAGCGATCAAGGCCCTTGACTTTGGCCTGCGCGCCAATCCCGCGAGCAGGGTTCATATGTACTCGGATATCGCTATCGACGAAAGCGTGTGTAGATCCGACAACGTCCTTCGCTATCTGGTCTCGCTGATCGAGCAACTTTCCCACGAACCCGACCTGTTGTTGACGCTGGAAACTTACTTCGAACAACTCCAGCGACGCAAAACGACGGCCGCCGTCCTCGACATCCATCCGAATACTCTGAACTACCGGCTCGAGCGCATCGAGATGCTTGCTCGGTGCCAGGCTCGACGACCAAGGCTGGGCAGCGAAACTCTACGTCGCGGTGAAACTGCGTCGCGCAAGCTGATAAGTCGGCAAAACGCTTCGGGCGACTCAACAGGGCCCGTATGCATACCACGGCAATATTTGTTCAGGATCCCGCGGCAGGAACTGCTGCCAACACCCAACTGGCTAGTGATAGCGAATCGACCTCCCATCTGCAGCACAAACTATTGGCTGATAGTCAATCCTAGACCTGCACCTCCTAGCCGGTGGTGCGGGTCACCCTCGTGCTCGAAGCGGATGAAGATTATCTTCAACTGGTCGGGAGAAGCACACCTGCAGGCTTATGCCACCACGGTCGGTGAACTTGACTGCCTCGACTACCACCTCCATCAGAGAGCCCCCGCAAAAAATTACCAAATTCGTTGACTGTGCAGCCGGGTTGCTTGGCGCCAAGCTGATAGGCCGACACAATGTTCCCGACTACATTTACGATGAAGTACATAGTCGGATTGTGTTCGAAGACAGCCCGTCATTGCCCGTTCTTTACCCGTAACGCCACTTCTGCTTGCATACACTCGGGCCGGTCCCGCTAGCCTGCACACAGTCCGAGAAGTTCTCCGCCGAGCACGATTGGCCCTCAGCAGTCACACATTGATGCGGGCGCCCGACGTTGCTTGGCGAGCCCCACACATTGAGACCGAATGATCGCGCCGTCTCTCAGATCGCAAGCCCACCTCTTTCGCGAAAAATTGCTGAATCACAGAAAGTGTGCGCTTTATAGGCGACGAACGTTGACGAGCATTCCCCTTGGGGAATAATGCAGATTCCGGCGTGACTTGAAGTGATCAGTAACGCGTCGCTAGTGGAACACGCGGCGGCCTCTAAGAACAAACGACGCGGCCGGATGTGCAGGCGCCATATTATCGCTTAATCGTCTGAGCCAGGGTGATATTCATCGACATTAGGAGATATAGCGGGTAGACAACGCAGAGCGACCGACATGTACCGAGGCGAGTTTAAGGCGAGCGCAGAGCAGACCACGACCAGCAGAGGTGAAAGCTATGGCAGGCGGCACACGAAATTCGTTGGCAACAGAGCCACCCATCTCATCGGATGAAAAGGACCGATCAACTCAAGACGTTCAACCCGGGCAAAATCGCGTAACGCTGGGTTGTCCCGATTCAGCGCGCGAAACCACGGAGCGTCGTTTGCAATTTCACGCCCTAATCCAACTGGGAAGAAATCGCAAGTATTTAACGCATCGGGACATCAACGATCACTTGAATGAAGACCTATTAAGCACAGCGGCGATGCTCAACATCGTCAGTACGTTCGAGGAACTTGGAATTCAGGTGTTTGAACAGGACCCAGATCCCGAAACCCTGATCTTGCTCGGCGTCGGCGCGACGACAACCTCCTCGGACGATGAAGTGGATGAGGATGCCGAAAGTGTCCTCTCAACTGTCGATTCCGAGTTCGGTCGAACTACGGATCCAATGCGGATCTATTTGCGGGAAATGGCGGCGACCGCGCTGCTGACCCGCGAGGGAGAGATTGAGATAGGCAAGCGTATCGAAAACTCCTTGTGTAGTATGGTTGACGCAATTTCAGTGTGCCCCGCAACCATTGCGATCATTCTCGAACTCTCAAGCGCCGTGGCTCGCAACGAACTGGGCATAGACGAGTTGGTGGATGGTCTAGTGCAACACGATTTCTCCGCCACCGAAGAGGCCCGTGCCTACGTCGCAGAAACCGACAACGAAGATCCCGACGCTCAGTTGATGCCGGATGACGAGTCTCGGCTCACCAAACTGAAAGAACGCTGCCTGCCGATCTTCAGGTGCCTCGCTCGACACTTCGACGCCATGGACCTAGCTTATACAACGCAAGGCGTCGATTCCGACGCGTACCGCTGTGCAAGGAACGCCGTGCGCAACGAACTGGGGAGATTGCGGCTAACCGTGAAGACCATTGAACGCCTATGCGCCAACATGAGTTCAATAGTCGCTGAAACGCGGAACTCCGAGCGCAATATATTCCGATTGCTCGTCGACCTGTCCAAGATGCCTCGCAGTGAATTCATCGCTCAGTTTCCGGATAATGCGACCAACCTCGCGTGGGGGGGTAACCTTGCCAACGCGTCACTCCCATACAGCAACGCCGTCGCCAGCGTGCTCCCCGAGCTACAATCTCAACAAAAACAGCTGATTGCAATATGCTCCCGCGTCGCCTCACCCCTGCCTGATCTAAAAGCAGCACATCGCGCAATGACGACGGCCGATCGTCAGATGCAACGGGCAAAGCACGAAATGACCGTGGCTAATCTACGTCTGGTGATATCAATTGCTAAAAAGTACGCAAATCGCGGACTGCCAATTTCAGACATCATTCAAGAGGGCAATATTGGACTTATGAAAGCTGTCGACAAGTTTGAGTATCGTCGCGGTTGGAAATTCTCGACCTACGCCACGTGGTGGATACGCCAAGGAATAACTCGAGCACTCGCAGATCAGGGTCGCACGATTCGCGTGCCAGTTCATATGGTTGACTCAATAGCAAAGCTCCACCGCACTTCCGTAGAGATATTGCACCACACCGGTAGACATGCCGATGCAGCGACATTGGCAGAACATACGGGCATGGCCGAAGACAAGGTACGCAAAATGATTGACACCGTAAAGGAGCCACTCTCGATGGAGACTCCGATTGGCGAAGAAGGCGGGACCATTTTGGGCGACGTACTCGCACAGCCAGAGGGTCACTCTCCAGTCGACATTGTGCAGTATGAGAACATGCGTGCAGTAGTACGAAATGCCCTTGATACCCTTACATATCGCGAAGCAAAAGTCATCCGCCTGCGCTTTGGCATTGACGTGCCTAAAAGCTATTCGCTTGACGAGTTAGGCCAACAGTTCGAGCTTTCTCGAGAACGCATCCGTCAGATTGAACAAAGCGCAATGAAAAAACTCATGGAACCCACCTCAGCAGACGGCCTGAGGGCAACGCTTGATGAACGGTGACGCCAATGGCCAAGGGCGGCAATATTGAAGATGGCCACCGCGCCCCTCAGCTCCCGTGGTGCCGGTCAAGTCACCATCCGCCCTTAGTTTGCTCCATTTTATTCTTCAATCAAGGAGATCATCTTCTCCTGTTTTCGACTGTCATCGGCGCTGTCGGACTCCCGCCTACTTTTCGCTTCAAGCGCAACAACCGAATAGCAAGACAAACTATTATCGCGCACTCTTCAATTGGAAGGCAATCTAGATCGTTAGCAAGGGCGATATTTGGTCGTTAAAACGCCTCAGTAACAAAACCATTAAACTCTACTACTTTCTCTTTAAATGTCACATACCACACGCTACCCTCCACGACGCATCATTGTCGCTGCCCGCGAGCGCCAAAATGTCGATGCATGCTGCGCACAGCATGTCCCTTCTAAGACTGAGCGCCAGAAGGAGCCGAGATGAATCTTTGCGACGCATGCTGTCTAATGGTCAATCATGTGCTGCCTCCAACACTGCAAAGAGACCTGCGACATGTGAAAAATGAGACGCATGGGGAGCAGGGCAAGCCGGCCTCTGAGACAGAGAACTATTTGTGCGACAAATGCAAAGCACACCTCGGTCGTCGGGTGGCATTGCCATCTTCGTTATCCAATTGGGGCATCGATCCCTGTGGTGGATATACAGCTCTTGATCTACACGTCGAATTGATAACGGTGTTCACTGCGGCCCATCTTGCGAGAAACATTCAAACCAAACAGTGGCTTTCAATTGACGATATCGTCAAACTATTCGAAGTTTGGCAACGCACCCAATCAGACGAAATTCATTGGCTTAGCCGCGTTCAACTTGCGTACCTATCCCTTCGTCTTGCGGAAAACCTGCTCCGCGCCGGAAGCGAAGTCGACTAACGGCAGGTACTCACGGAGATGCTCTCAGAATCCGGTGAACTCAATGTCCAATCTACACGCGCGCTGAAACTGCGTCGAATTTGCCGAGAGGCTTTGCAACTGAGCTTGCCCCCCGAAAAACGAATCCCTTGCTGTGCAGGTAAACTCAAGCAAGGAGAAGAAACGATGACAGGCAAGGCAACGCGGGGACTGTACACGCCTGAAGTCAAGCTGGAAGCGTTGCGACTCGTCAAGGCCGGGCAAAGCATCGCGGCAGTGGCAGCCACTCTGGGCGTGGTCGTGCAGACGCTGTACAACTGGGTAAAGTCTGACCAGGACTCGGAACGCACAGGGACAACCTCGCATTAATGCAAAAACGGTCTTATTTGATCATGCATATCCACGGTCTGCTGCTCGACGCTGCCCTCGCCATGCCGAGTCAACGTGCCGGCATGACGGCGAGGCCGCAGTGGAGCGCCGCAATGCGCGCTGGTGCTCCGACGGCTTCGAATTCCGTTTTGTGACGGCTCGCCGTTGCGCGTCATCTTTGCACTGGACTGCCGCGACCGGGAGGCCATAAGCTGGGCGGCGACGGCGGGAGGTTATACTGATGACATGGCGCGTGATGTCCTGCTTCAGGCTCTGGAAAACCGTTTCGCTGGTGCGCTGAAGCGCCGACAACGTAATCGAGTGGCCGTGCTCAGCGACAGCCGTTGCTGCTACATTGCCTATGAGACGCTGACGTTGTCGAAAAAAGCGAGGTCGAAACCCATCGCGACGCCCGTCAGAAGTCCGCCGACCAACGGTATGGCCGAAAGCTTCGTCGAAACAATAAAGAGAGACTACGTCCCGTGGATGCCCAAGCCGGACGCGGGAACGGCATCGCACAACCTGGCCATCGCATTTGACCGCTACAACGCGTTGTATCCGCACAGCGCCCTGAAATACCGCTCACCACGCGAGTTTCGCCGGCTAGCAAATTCACCAGCCTAAGCGTGACCGAGTGTCCGGTTACGCAGGGGCGAATCCACTCCCCGACTACATTCTTCCCACGGCGGGCCATTGACGTACACCGTGCATGGTGGATAAGTGTTGCCAGAGCCGATGCCTATTGAAAATGCACATCATCGAGTACTCTTCAGATTCACTGAACAATCTTCCGCACGAACATGATAGGTAAGCAATGCTCTACAATACCGATATTCGGAAAGCGCTACGATTAACTTATGCCGATGATCCGATCCGATTCATGGCGAGTTCGTCAGGCATCGTCGTCTCCTCGGAGGTCTTCCCGACCCCGCCTTGCCCCCTTAGCTGCACGGGAGCTCTTTTCTTTTCCAGCGGTATCGACTGACTCGGTCTCGCAAGAAAACGCCACCTTCTCCGGAGCACATCCAAAAGCGTTCTTAAGACTTGCTCGCAAAACCTGTCATCCTAAAGCAAGGGACATTCGTACGCCTTGTCCATCAGCAGGTGCAGTGGCCGATTGGGCGGTCCGAGGCTTTGGAACAAGGCTCTGCCCTCGGGACCGCCCCCTGCTTGTCCGGGCGAGAGCGCAAACGTTATGGCTGTTCGAGCATCCGCGGCAACGATATGAATCCTGGTGGTCCATTCGGTTCGGTACTTGCCGTTAGACTGGGGTCCGTTTTTTTAATGCGCCGGTACCATCTGGATGCACCTTTACGATCGTGCTATCCAGCGGAACTGCTTCGATCCTGATACGAAGGATCTGCGTACGCTGCAGTTCGGTAAATACACGATCCAGCACACAGCTTTTGGACCAACGGTTCATCCGCGTATAGATCGTGTGCCACCGACCAAAGCGCTCCGGCAAACCACGCCGCTTGCACCGACTCTCCGAACTCCTATTCAAGATTACCGCCTCCAAACGGGTGCGGCTGCGGAGGGGCAGACCCTGACCCTGACTTCGCGGAGCGTATCGTGTCTCAGACGCTTTACGCCATCGCGGCGGCCCACGACCGAGCCAATTTCTTCCAGCATGTTCAGTGCGGCTTCGTTCGCACCACCGTGCGCCGGGCCCCACAAGCAAGCGATACCGGCCGCGATACATGCGAACGGGTTAGCGCCCGACGAACCCGCCAGACGAACCGTCGAGGTCGAGGCATTCTGTTCGTGGTCTGCGTGCAGGATCAGGATACGGTCGAGCGCGCGCACCAGCACGTCGTTGACCTTGTACTCTTCGCACGGATTGGAGAACATCATGTGCATGAAGTTCGCGCTGTACGAAAGGTTGTTCTGCGGATACACGAACGGCTGGCCGACGCTGTACTTGTAGGCCATCGCGACCAGCGTTGGCAGCTTCGCGACTGGCAGAACGACGGCGTGTGGAAGCGCCTGCATCTCGCGTTACTTGCGCGACTGCGCGGATACGACACGATTGACTGGAGCCGCCTGAGCATCGATGGTGCGAGCGTACCCGGTCCCCGGGGGGCGAGCAGACAGGGCCGAACCCAAACGACCGGGGCAAGCTCGACAGCAAGCGGCATATCGCGGAAGACCGTCAGGGCATCCCGCTGGCGCTCGTGAATACGGGCGCCAATTGGCAGGACTCCAAAGTACTCGATGCGGTGCTTGACGCGATACCACCGGTGCCGGGCATACCCGGACGGCCACGACAGCGCCCGGACAGGGTGCATGCTGACAAGGGGTACGACTACGCGCATTGCCGCGAGTCGTTGAACCGACGCTGCATTACGGCACGTATCGCTCGCTGTGGTATCGAAAGCAGCGAAAAGCTCGGCCGTCATCGCTGGGTTGTCGAACGCAGCCATGCATGGCTTGCCGGCTTCGGCAAACTGCCTATCCGCTCGAACGGGGTCTCGATACTCATTTCGCGTTGCTCACACTTGCTTGCGGCGTTATCTGCTCGCGCTTCGTAGAACAGTTTTGTTAGTGACTCTAAGCTATTACTTCGCGATATGAGAGATCCACCCAAGCAGGCATGCCCGGACTTCATCGAAGTTGATCTCATTGAGCATTTCGTGTCGTCCACCGGGGTAGAAGTCGTAGGTGATTCCGCATACACCCGCTTTGTGATAGCGGTCAATCAGCAGTCGGACCCCTTTGAGTTGCTGGCCTACTGGATCTTCGCTGCCCGAAGACAGATAGATCGGCAAGTCGTCGCGTATTGTGCGCAGGCTGTCCGGATCAGACAGTAGTGGTGCATTCGCCAAAAAAGATGCATGCGCCATCGGCTGAAGTTCCGCAAAGCAAAGTTGGTCGTTGATGAATGCGTCGACAACAGCGCTATCACGGCTCAGCCAATCGAAGGGGGTGCGCGCCGGCTCGAAGGGTGTGTTCAGAATGTTGGTTCCTGCTGGCGCCAGACTCGCCAGACGTGCAAGTCCATCAAGAGCGCCTGACCCAGAAAGGGCGAGTCCGTCAATCTCCCGGCTGTGAGAGATTGCATACTGTTGCGCCGCAAAGGAACCCATACTGTGCCCCAGCAGGATGAATGGCAGATCGGGGTTTTCTTCCTTGGCGATATGACTCAACTGATATGACTTTCCGTGTCAATCGGGATCGGTTTTCATTTTGCATCCATAGGATGCGTGAATTTCCTGAGGGCGACGTAGCAGTAAGTCTCGACGGTGGATCACACTGATATCCGCGGGTTGGTTACCGCATTACAGAGGTCCGTCTCATGAGCCTGCCGCTTTCTTAAGCCGCAAATCGGGTGGGGCCCGTTGCGAAGTTGAGCCGCGGGTTGCTCGGGTACCGGGCTACGCCGCCTTCAGGAAACTCATCCAGATGTTCGTTAGACGTTCAATGTTCGTGCGCTTACGCTGCCTGTGGAGTCCGCGGTATGGCGAGCGACATGGCCAGCCGGTTGATGTCCCATATGAAACCGGCCAGTTCCCGGGCAACCGCGACCACCGCGATGTTCACGCTCTTGCCGCGTGCTGCCAGTTTGCGAAATCGCCGGCACAGTCGAACCTGGGCATCCCAGGCGCGATCAATGATGGGTTTGGGGATGCGTTCGTGCCGGCGCTGGATCTGCGGGCTCACGCGTGCCGGGTACCGGTAGCTCCAGGCAGCCTCGACCAGCAGCTTTCGGGCGTAGCTATTGCCCGTTTTGGTAATGCTGCCCTGACGACGCCGGTCACCCGAGGAGTGTTCTGACGGTGTCACGCCCAGCCAGGCCATCAACTGGCGTGGATGCTCGAAGCGGCTCAGGTCTCCCAGCTCGGCGAGTATGCCCACCGCGGTGGTGAACTGCACGCCGCGCATCGTCTGCAGCGCCAGTACAGCCGGATAGAACCGCCAGTTGACCACGGCTTCGCGCAACGCCGCTTCAAGACGATCACATTGCGCGAGCCGGTCCTCGATGGTGCGTCGATGCTCCTCAAACGCCAGTTGCTGCCACCCGTTTCCAAACGAGTACTGGCTCAGCCAGTGTCGGTGTGCGGGACCCCAATTAGCGCTGCCGGTATAGCGCACGCCGTGCAGGAGCAGGAACGACTTCAGCCGCTGGCGCGCCTGCTTCAGATCGTCTTTGGCCGCGGCCCACGCACGGGCCAGATCCCTGAACGCCTCGTCTTCGACACCCGGCACGTACACGGCCGACAGGTCACCCGCGCGTAGCGCGCGCACCAGTTTGATCGCGTCACGCCGGTCCGTCTTCACCCGCTCTCCAGGCTTCTTCGGAATCAGCGACGGTGCGCACACCATGCAGTCGAACCCCTTCTGGACAAGCTGTCGGTAAAGGCCGTAACCGCATGGACCGGCCTCGTAGACAACGCGCACATGTCGCCCCTTTGACTGCACGCGTTTGCACAGGTGATCGATATCGGCCTTCGTCGTACCGGTCTTGCCCAGTAGTTCCACCTCGCCCATGCCGATCGCGTAGGCGAGCGTGATCGACTCCTTGTGAACATCCAGTCCAACGTACACCGTGCTATCGTGTTCCATGCTGGCCTCCGTGCCGGAAATCGCCGGGTGTGGCGCTGTCCACACCGTGCGGCTCTGGCAGAAATGCTAACCCGCGTTGGGTTTCTCACGGCGGGCCAGCCACTGCCTCACGGAAAGTCATACTGCCTTAATCATGTCATCCACTAGTAAATCAAAGCCGCCGTCACCGAAATTTCCGAAATGCGCGCTGGAGGGCGCAGTGCGGCCGTGTCCGCGGTGATCGTTGCCATAGACCTTCAAGCCTGCTGAAACCAGCGCTTCGATAACGCCAGTATTCCGCCCGATATGCTCACCCATACCGTGGGCAATCTGGACCACTCCGTGCACAGGGCCGCGGCTATCCCACCGGACGCACGCGATGCGCAATCCGTCTGTGGAGGCAAATCGAAACTCAGTGGAAGGAATCGCTGCTCCATAACCGAGGTGGGCTGCCATAGCGCCTCCTGAAACTATCCACACACTCAACACTTTATTGCCCGAAGAAATTCAGAGCTCGACGTCGGACCGGTGACATCTGGCGCGCTGGCCGCAATTCCCAATGCAAAGCTGTTCTGGATCTCTGGCAAACTCGGCAATCGTATAGTACGGCTGGATCCGGGTGCGAACATCGTCCTTGGCAAAATTATCCATGTCATGAAGCAAACAGATTTTCCGGCCTCTCCTTTTCCAAAGCCCGAAATCGAAAGTACTACATTACCGATCCCGAACATTCCTTCAACCCAGGTATGACAACATGCCAGAGTGCGGGAGCGCGACGCGTTGGCAATCCTTGCAAATCAACACGATAGCTCATAGTGGCATCGCGACCATCTCACGTTGTCACGCAAGCAGACCATCACGATGCTTCTTCGAATGACCGAATCTGGCCGACAGCTACCAGCCACCCGTTCCGGATGCGACTTGGCGCTCTCGGATGTAGCTTGAGGCAGCTTTCCCGCCGACGAAGTACTGCTCGCGCGCGATTTAATAGTACAATTTGGACTTCCACGCGGTCTGTATCGGCACAGAGACAATGCGGGTACATAGCGTGTTCCACGCGGTCGTTCGGCGTAGGCAGACCGAACACATGCGGCAACGTCGCCGTCTATGGGTGCCCCTCATCACGTCCTGCGCACGTTGTACGGATCGAACCCCTCTGACCGCATCACTATTGAGCCGCCGTGAGCTTGAGCGCTGACCGCAGCGCTTGTGACGCATCCTGTTGACCTTTTCGCTTGTCGGCCACCTGCTCGATACCGTTTTTTATGACCTCCTCGCAAAAATCTAAGCGGGTACGGTAGTACTCCGCATGCATCTGCGCATCGAGTATTCGCTGCTCCGCTTGGAAAAGCTCCAGACGCAATTCTCGCAACGCTTTTTCGGCCTGTTTCTCCGGGGTGAGTGCGCGATTCACAGCCCAGTTTGCGATCCACCTCAGCATGGCGACGTCCTCCTGTCGTTAGATCCTCGTCCTCTGCCGCGATTAAGGCTATCAAAATCTTGCGCAGACGTGTGTTAAATAGCGGTTATGCGTCGCCCGTTGCCACAACAGCACGCTGCTCCTACAGCGCTGTCCGAGCGGCTCACGAACCACTGCCACGTTGTAGAAACAGGTAAAGATCGCTATCGCTTCAGAAACGACACGAGTCAGCGGAAGAAGTAAAAAAAAAATCCCAGATACCCCTCGAATGACCCGAAACTCGGTCCAACGGGTGGGTCAGAATTCAGTGCACATACCGGAGGTGCGGACGAAAACTTGGACTACCTGGAGGTAGTTCATGTACTCGTACGAAGACCGCATGCGAGCGGTTCGGCTCTATTTGAAGTTGGGAAAGCGCGTTGGGGCGACCATCCGACAGCTGGGTTATCCGACAAAAAATTCTCTGAAATCGTGGCATCTTGAATACGAACGATGTCATGATTTACGGATCGGCTATGTTCGTTCCAGGCCGATATATTCGGCCCAACGGAAGAAGGTGGCCGTCGATCATTACTTAGATCATGACCGTTGTGCCGCTGCGACCTTGAGGGCGTTGGGATATCCGAGTCGCGGGACGCTCGCCGCCTGGATCGAAGAGCTGCATCCCGAAATTGGAAAACGCATTGTCGGCAGAGCAACTGGCAGCATTCCGAAATCGCCGGCGGTGAAGCAGGCGGCAGTCATCGAGCTGTGCACCAGAGAGGAAAGCGCGCGCCTGCTTGCCCAGAAAACAGGCGTGAGCAGGCCGACGCTTTACAATTGGAAGAACCAGCTACTCGGTCGTGAAGCCCCAGCATCCATGAAACGCCAGAAGAAGCCAGCACCGGACAGTGAGCGTGCGAAACTGGAACAGCAGGTCGAATCGCTTCGACGCGACGTCCGGCAACTGCAGCTCGAGCACGACATCCTGAAGAAGGCGAACGAACTGATAAAAAAAGGAATGGGCATCGTCCCGCAACTCCTGAGCAACCGGGAGAAAACGATGCTGGTTGATGCCCTGAAAAACACCTACACGTTGTCAGAGCTGTTAGCCGTATTGGGGCTAGCTCGTAGTTCCTACTTCTATCATCGTGCGCGTCTGCTCGTGGCCGACAAGTATGCTGGCGCTCGTCGAGTCATCGCAGACATCTTTGAAGTCAATCACCGCTGTTATGGCTATCGTCGGATACGCGCGGCACTGGGCAGGCAGAAAGTCATTATTTCGGAGAAAGTGGTGCGACGTTTGATGAGGCAGGGAGGGCTGGCCGCTGCCACGGCCACACGACGTCGCTACCGCTCCTACGGCGGAGAAATAAGCCCAGCGCCGGAGAACGTCATCAATCGTGACTTCCGTGCAGGAGCCCCGAACGAGAAGTGGCTCACCGACATTACCGAATTCCAGATCCCAGCCGGCAAGGTGTATCTGTCTCCGTTGATCGACTGCTTCGATGGTCTCGTGGTGAGCTGGACAATCGGCACGCGGCCGGATGCCGAACTCGTGAATACCATGCTTGATGAGGGCATCAAGACGGTAGCCAACAGCAATAAACGGCCTGTGGTCCACTCTGATCGCGGGGCGCACTATCGCTGGCCCGGATGGCTCTCACGGATGCGCGATGCCGGGCTGGTTCGCTCGATGTCACGCAAAGGATGCTCACCCGATAACGCGGCCTGCGAAGGCTTCTTCGGTCGGCTCAAAACGGAGTGGTTCCATCCCCGGGACTGGCGGGCTACGACCGTTGACCAATTCATTGAGGTACTTGACTCTTACATCCGCTGGTATAACGCAAAGCGGATCAAGGTCTCGCTAGGCGCTCTCAGCCCGCTCGAATACCGGGAGAGCCTGGGAATGGCAGCATAAACCAGTCCAAGTATTTAGCCGCACCCCCACCGGGCGAGAATTCGCTGCAAATCAACACAAGGGATCTCTGCCTTTGCCGCCGAGTAGCTGTGCCGCTGTTCAGTCACAACCTTCCGCGGCACTTCGGGACAAGAGGCGAACACGGGCTTGGAAAACCGCCGGGTTGCAGCCTTGTCGTGACGCTTATGCAGCGGGGTACCGAGTTCGGCACCGTGCTGATCAACTGATCGCCACAGCAGGTAAGGCTCGCCGCGCAACCTCACAAATATCTCGTCGCGATACCAAGTCGAGCCGGGCTTGCGACGCACCGACTTACGCGATGCGCGGACCCCCACCGGATTTATCACGCCAGCGCCGAGCCGTTTCTTAACTGTTAGCCACTCCACGCTTGAACAGTAACTGTTCGATGTCACGAAGTCGAGGCTGGAGCCGGAACTACTGGCGCACGACGCAGCTATTGACTGCGTCGGGAAGGCGATGAGCGTGATAGAGCGATTTTGTCTTCTTCATCGCACAATCTTACGCGACCATCTCGACCACGTAAGAGGGCCTGACGTACCACTATGCCGGTCGATCACAGTCTGACTCGTTGAGTAGTTCGCTCATTCGCCCATGCGATCGCGTTTCAGGCCGGGTGACGTAGCAATTGACAAGGTTTAACCGCAAACAGCTCGCCGAACGCTCTTCTGCGTGGCAGCGTTTCACCCGGCTCACCCAAGATCCGTCTGCTTTCTGAGAAAGGAGAGTGTTCCACACGCCTACTGTGTCCTCAAACCGTCAACGTGACAGTGACTGCTGAAACCAAAAAATGATCCCGCGACCGGATCGCCAACGCCCACGCGTGGGCGTTGCCGTGCCGTTGCTATTTACATGAACGCGTGCGGCGAAACGGTGTGTTTCCTTGAATGGCCAGCCTCGACGGACTAAGGTTCATATAGTTTCGTCCGCTTGTTGTGCACGGCGGCAGGAGGGAAGAGATGAAAGCCAAAACGCGACATCTCGTACGGTTGCTGTCCGATATCAAGCGTGCCCGAGAATGCCGGGCGCTCCGGGCAGTCGCTACCAGCAAGACGATGCACCTGGCGGAGGACGAAGCCGCCGCTGAGCCAGTCCGATCGAAAGAAGTTCAGCGCGACGAGTCGAACCGCTCGTCGACGGAAATCTACCTCCTGCCCGGCCCCAAAGCCGGCTCTCGGCTTAACTGGATCCTAGGTCAGATTGCCTGCAAGCGCGGCGGCCACCCTGTTCATCCGAGACGCCCGATGCACTGGCCACGCAGTTGTTCCCGACGTCAGATTCGCGAATGGCTAGTGGTCGGCCATGAGAGGCTTGCGCGCGGACGCCGTTGCAAGCAGTTTGAGCATCACCTCGAGGCCCAATGCACTTTCGTTACCGGCTATCGCGGCCTTCAGGGTGCTCAATTTCGGCCTCGGCCTGTTCGAGCTGGTCACCGCACCGAAAGCTGACGCTCATGCGATTCTGCGGCGGCCGAAGTCTGATCCAGCTCGGCGCCCGAGCTCTGCACCTGATGCCCGAGATCGCAATTTTCCGTTACTATCACGTTAATTGAGGCCTCGCGCTTTCGCTGCCGGTACGCGGCCTGCCGCTGCGCCGCGGTCAAGGCATCCGGCTTTCGCGGCCGCCCGCGACTGCGCTTGGCGGGCTCAGTGACCGGCTTGGCAGTTTTTTTCTCCGTTACGTTGCGCATATTAGTCTCGGCTCGATGGTTCTATTTTTCGCTATCTGTAGCGACGTTTCAAGGCACAAGGTGATCGATCGTGTGTTGGTGGTGCACTCGTGCCCGCCCGTGAACGGCTAACAGAAGTCCACTCAGGTAGGCGTCACGTCAAGATCCGGAAATCAGAGGTGACCTGGCAAACCGGGGGCGACCTTATATGGCGTGAAGGTGTCGACCATGACGAGCCAAAAGGAAGGACGGGTAGTTGGCATGCGCTCAATGCCGGGCAATCCGCACGACGGTCACACGCTGACTGAAGCGCTGGAACAGACGGCGCAGCGCAATCGAGCCGGCCATCGGCCACATGAAAACAAACGGACAACTAAATCGAAGCTGGCTCAAAGGCACGCTCGGCGATCCGCTGCACTTGGTGCCGTTCAGCGCCGGCCACAACCTCCGGATAATCGTGAGGAATCCGCGGCTTCTTTGGGTCTCCGTTCTCGCGGTTTTGTTCGCCCGCAACATCGCCACCAACGTTATGGTATGACGTCGGCGCAACGAGAAGCGAATTGTTCAGGGCCGAAAAGCTAGTGGCCTCTGACCACCTCTCCTCCGAGCAACTTGTAACGCGTGCCGCAGTAAGGGCAGCGCGTCTCGCCGTGAGTGACGTCGAGAAATACACGCGGATGGTCGCTCCAGCGCGGCATCTGCGGGGTCGGGCAGAAAGCAGGCAGATCTTTGGCACTGAGTTCGATCAGCGGCATTTTTTTGAGTGTGGTCATGGGATCGTGTCGTAGTGCCGGTCTATGCTTTCCTGAGCCAGCGCGCGTGATTCCCGGCTGTACTCAGTAACACGGCGTTGTTGGGATACATCAGATCTGAGTAGGAAAGCAGAAAATCCAAGTCAGCGAATGCAATGCACCGTAAATCGCTGGAACGGTATGCCCACCCTTGACGAGCGACAGCAGGTTCAGCACGTATCCAGGGGCGAATCTGCTGCTCGATCGTGTTGAGTTCGATGTTCATGATGGTTGCCATCGGGAATAATGTCGGTACGCGATTCGAAGCGGGGGGGCAAAATTCTCGCGACGTCGTGACAGCAACCAGCCTTAGAGGCCAGTTCAAAAAGGCTGCTCCGTACGCCTGAAGATATTCCAGCAAACGAGGGCGCAGCCGAATTTCAAGAATGCTTCGTGAATGTCAGCTCGACGATCGAAGCGTATGCGAAGACGACGGAAGTTGTGGAGCCACGAGTGAGTCCGTTCAACGACCCAACGGAATTTGCCCAGACCACTGCCATGTTCAGTGCGGCGCCTTGCGATTACCGGTTTGATGCCGCGTTCGCGCAATCGTTGACGATGCGGATCGGAATCGTAACCACGATCGGCATAGATGACCTTGGGTCTCTGAAGTGGTCGGCCGCGCGCGCCGCGAATCGGGGGAATCGCGTCGACGAGCGGCAGCAACTGGGTGACGTCGTTGCGGTTCGCGCCGGTCAGGATGGCGCTGATGGGAACGCAATTGGCGTCTACGAGGATGTGGTGCTTGGAACCGGGTCGCGAGCGATCCGTGGGGTTCGGGCCAGTTTTTCGCCCGCCCCAACGGCTCGTACCGACGAGGAATCGACGGCAGCGTATGAAAGATCGATCTGCCCGGCCTCGCGCAACTTGTCGAGCAGCAGTTCGTGCAGCCGATCCCATACTCCTGCTTTGCGCCAGTCGTTCAGTCGTCGCCAGCAGGTCGCGCCGGAGCCAAAGCCCAATACGGTCGGCAGGTGGTTCCATCGCAGACCGGTTTTCAACACGAACAGGATGCCATTCAACGCCGCCCGATCCAATACGCGTGGGCGACCAGGATGCTCTTTGCGCCGGGGCTTGGGCGGCGGCAGTAACGGTTCGATCAGTGTCCACAATTCGTCATCAATGATCGGCGCTTCCATCCCTTTGGTTCCGTTGTTCAGACATCCAAGGTTAACAGCTTTCCGAGAAAGTAAACAGCCCCCTCAGGGGTTTTTGAACTGGCCTCTAACAAGCGTTAACAAAATGAGTTCTTCAGTTTTCGCCAGCAGATGATGCAGCAGGCGATTTTCATGAAGGCTTCATGGATGAATGCAAGACGTTCGAAGCGGATGCGCAGTCGTCGAAAGTTATGGAGCCATGAAATGGTCCGCTCGACAACCCAGCGTGTTTTGCCCAGTCCGCTGCCGTGTGGCTCGCCGCGTCGGGCGATTTCAGTCACGATGCCGGCTGCGTGTAGCGGACGGCAATATTTGTCGTGATCGTAGCCCCGGTCGCCCTGAACAATGCGGGGCTTCGAGAGCGGCCGGCCGCGCTTGCCAGCAATGGGCGGGATGGCGTCAACCAGTGGGTGAAGCTGGGTAACGTCGTTACGGTTGGCGCCCGTGAGGATTACCGCGAGCGGGATGCCCTGCGCTTCAGTGATGAGGTGGTGCTTTGAACCGGGTCGCGCGCGGTCCGTGGGATTCGGTCCCGTTTTTGACCTGCGCCCACTGCGCGGATCGAGGAGGAATCGACGACGACACGGGACCAGTCAAATCTGGTCAGCCGCGCGCAGCTTTGCGAGCAGGACTTCATGCAGTCGGTCCCAGACGCCGGCAGCCTGCCAGTCCCGCAGACGGCGCCAGCAACTCATGCCGCTGCCGCAGCCCATCTCACGCGGCAGCAGGTCCCAGCGCAGGCCCGTCTGCAGGATGAACAGGATGCCCGTGAGCAACGCACGATCATCGAGCGGTTTGCGCCCTGGATAACGGCTTCGCCTTGGTTTGGGAGGGGGCAGCAACGGTTCGATGAGTGCCCAAAGTTCGTCGTCGAGTATGGGTTTAGCCATGTCCTTTTCGTCGTCGAAACAATGAAAAGGTTAACAGCATTCATCGAGAGTAAACAACCCCCTTATTCATTTTGTTACGGGTTCTAAGTGTACGGGTACTTCGAGGAGACCAAACCGCCGTGCGCGAAGGTTGGCGCTCGCGCGCAAATCCGGCCGAAGAGCGGCGAACAGCTGCAAGTGCACATGGAGCGGAACTCATGCGGCATATACGACCGCGATAACCTCGAGAGCCGCGAGCTCGTCGCCAACGTCGACCCCGTATTCAACTCGGTACCGCTCGCGTAGGGCGTACCAGTGCGCATTCTTACGATGCCCTTCCCCCGGGCGTTACGTGGTCCGCTGTCGAAACGTGTACGGTTGTCCTCTCCTCGTCAATGTGTATGGCGGCCAGCAACGCCAACGCGTCGGGCAAGAGGCGCCCGTTTTCTTTCAACCAATGCTCGAGGATCTTTCCCGAAGATCTCCAAATGACGAAGTGAGCTTTTTGCACAGGTACGTGCAAACAAATCGTTTGTGGCGTTCAGCTGGGACCGCTAGATTAGATCGGCAGGACGACGATATCGCGGGCGCGATCCGACGAGCAGCCCGTACCTATGAACGTTGCGATCAACAGGGCCCTTGAGCATCGGCACTCCGCGTCACGGACTAGTGCCCAGTCTGACGGCAGGGCCTGGCTGTTCGGCGCGTGGCCTGAATCGACTGGCGCAGCATGTCGCGCCTGACAATCGCGCCCGTGCGCCGCGACACACTATGCCGCGTTGAATACCAATTAATCCATTATGCAGGAGACACTCACATGGCATGGACCAAGCAACAACGCAGCGTCGCGCTCGCCAGTTATCTCGGCTGGACACTCGACGCCTTCGACTTCTTCCTGATGGTTTTTGTCCTGAAAGACATCGCCAAAACCTTTAATACCGAAATCTCAAGCGTCACAATTGCGATTGCACTAACGCTTGCTTTGCGTCCGATCGGCGCTTTGATCTTCGGCCGCTTGGCGGACCGCTTCGGACGTCGGCCCGTGTTGGTGGGCAACATCGTGCTGTTCTCGCTAATAAACCTCGCTTCGGGATTTGCCTCGAGCCTGACGATGCTACTCATTCTGCGCAGCGTGTTCGGCGTGGCGATGGGCGGCGAATGGGGCGTTGGCTCGGCGCTCACGATGGAGTCGATTCCGCCGAAATCGCGTGGCGTGATGTCGGGAATTCTGCAGGCCGGCTATCCTTCAGGCTATTTGCTCGCCGCCCTTGTGTTCGGACTGCTGCACGACTTGATCGGCTGGCGCGGAATGTTCATGGTCGGCGTGCTGCCCGCTCTGCTGGTGCTTTTCATCCGCCGCAATGTGCCCGAATCGCCGGCGTGGGAACGCGGCCGCACCACGGCGCGACCTGGCATCCTCGCTGTGCTGGTGCGTGACTGGAAGCTCGCTATCTACATGATCGTGCTGATGACGGCTTTCAATTTTTTCAGTCACGGCACGCAAGATCTTTATCCGACCTTCCTGCTAATGCAGCACAAGTTGTCGACGCACACGGTTAGCGTGATTGCGGTCGTCTACAACATCGGCGCTATCGTAGGAGGCATTGTTTTCGGCTCGCTCTCGGAGAAGATCGGCCGTCGCAAGGCGATCGCCGCTGCGGCGCTACTCGCGCTGCCGGTGCTGCCGCTGTGGGCCTTCGCAAGCGGCAGCGTCGCGCTGGCAATCGGGGCCTTCCTGATGCAGATTTCCGTGCAAGGGGCGTGGGGCGTGATTCCGGCGTACCTGAACGAGATGTCGCCGCCTGACGTGCGCGCGACGTTCCCAGGGCTCGTGTATCAGCTGGGCAATCTCCTCGCCTCGGCGAACGCGACTATTCAGGCAGACATTGCCCATCGCCACGGCGACGACTACGGCATGGGGATGGCGATCGTGGCCGGCACCGTATCCTTGGTTATCTCGGCGTTGATCCTCCTCGGCCGCGAGCGACGCGGCACGCAGCTAGGCAGCGATACGGCCGAACTTGCTGAATGGCGGCCGGTGGCAAGCGACGGCACGGTCGCCACCGCCTCCCGGTAATCTGATCTGGCCGCGCACTGCGTGAGCGGGCACACGCGGGGCAAGCCGAAAGATACAGAACCACTGTAATGGAACTGAGGCAGCTTCGATATTTCGTGACGCTCGCGGAGAAATTGCATTTCGGCAAGGCGGCAGAGATGCTCGACATTGCTCCGTCTGCCTTGAGCATGCAAATCCAGACGCTGGAACGCGAACTCGGCGTAAGCTGGTTAACCGAACGAAGAGATCGGTGACCCTCTCCGCTGCAGGCGTCCTTTTTCTTAATGAAGCGAGGAATACGCTTGCGGCAGCCGAAAACGCAAGGCGCATCGCAACGATGGCCGGACGAGGGCAAGTCGGCGCTTGAGGTCGGATACGTTATATCGGCCGCATGCGCAGGGGTCGTTCAGCAACTGCTCTCGAAACACGGCGAACGGTATCCGTAGGTGCGTACAACACTACACTCGCTCGAGAGTCCCGCGCAGGTTCAGTTGTTACGGCACCGTGAACTCGACGCCTGCATTGTGAGAACGGTAGCCGGAAATGTTGGCGAAGTGGACAGAATCTTGCTGCTGCGAGAGAAGCTCGTTGTAGCGTTACCAGAGAAGCACGTCCTTGCTGCCAAAGGGGAAATTCGCACGCGTGAACTGGCTACAGACTTCTGTACTGCGCCTCATTTTGATAAGGACACGCCACCTCCTGACGATTGGTCAGCAGGCAGGATTTACTCGTAACACCGAATTTCATACGAAGGACTTTCTCACCGCGCTGGTCCACGTTGCTTCTGGGCACGGCGTTGCCGTTGTTCCGGACAGCATCAGGACTATTAAGTTGCCGGGGCTCGCATTTCGCGAGCTTTACGAAGTCGTGGACGTCTCCGACCTGTATCTGGTGCTAAGACGCAACGATTCGTCGCCGGCCGTGTCAAGTCTGCGTGCGATCGCACTCGAGGCGGGTGGTGAGAAAGTGGATTGAAGGAGACGGAAAATCGGCTCCAGGAGCCGACTTGTGCAGCAACGTCTGCGGCTCAAATTTTGAGTCATCACTCGCCGAACCAACGTACCTCCGTACTGGTTCGCTGCTGCGGTCCGAACATGCTGCTTGGGCCTGCAACGTTCAGCTGGATTCCACAGCCCTCTCGGGTTTGGATGCTCGTCGCGTCGTCAATTTTCTTTGGCGCCTGTCATGGTGATCTGCGAGGACTCTTTCCTGCGGCAAGCGGCTCTGCTTCGACGATGCTTGCCAGATGCTTTACCTGCGTGTTGCACGGCTGTGCCTGCGCACCGATCCACTCCCGAAAAGCAGCCAATCCCCGGTTGTGCACTTTCGACTCCGGGTAAATGAGGTAGTAAGAGCGGTCACTCTGGTATTCGTAAGAGCAAACCTGCGTCAGCACACCGCGCCGCAATTCATCCTCGATAAGCAGGCGCGGTATCAAGGCAATTCCCATGCAGGAGGCTGCGGCTTCGGCAAGCATCGAAAACAATTCAAGACGTGGGCCAGACATCTCCCCCTTCACCTCCATACCTTGCGAGGCGAACCAGTCTCGCCATGCGTAGGGGCGAGTGCGCTGCTGAAGCAAGGGGTAGCGTCCCCAATCCGAACGACGAAGCGCGGTTCGCGGTGCGATAAGTTTCGGGCTTGATACGGCAATCAGTGTTTCGTGCATGAAAAACTGGACTTCCGTTCCGGCCCACGCTGTGGTGCCGGCATGAATCGCCGCATCGAATACCGTATCGTCGAACAGAAACGGCCCGGTCCGTGCAGTCATGTTGATGGTGATATCAGGGTGCTCCACCGTGAATGACGGTATGCGCGGCAAAAGCCACTTGGTTGCAAACGTCGGCACCACCGCCAGTTCAAGCGTCGCGCCCTGCCCGCCCGTGGCCATCAGGTCGAGCGTGTCACGCTCGATCTCGTTGAGGTGGGCGCCGACCTTCAGGCTGTAGGCCAGGCCCGCCTCCGTGAGGACAACGCCACGTCGGGTGCGTCGAAAAAGTTTCAGTCCGAGGAAATCCTCCAGGCCGCCTATCTGGCGGCAGATGGCACTTTGTGTGACGGCCAGTTCGTCCGCGGCCTTGGTAAAGCTTTGATGGCGCGCCGCCGACTCGAATGCGGACAGCGCCGCTGTGGATGGGACTTTACGATGCATGACGACGTTCTCCCGCGAACACTCCAAATCACTAAGTGAGGTTCTTGCACAGACAAGCAACTGAGTCGTTTGTGGGCGTGCAGCCAGCACCGCAATATTAGCCCGACATCGTACTTTGCGGAGTTCGGAATGCGAACGGAGCACAAATCAGCGGCTTCGGTGCCCTTTGCTTATCGATCTGCAGTTGACAGACGAGGAGCGGATGCCGGACATCGCATCATGGTTTGTCGGACCGACAAGGTGCCCCATTGCAGTGCCGAACTTCACGTAATCCTCGTCGCGGTTGGTCACACCCTTGACGCTGACGGTCAGGCGCCCGACTTGCGGTAGCGAAGAATCTCGCGCACAGCATCCGGGAACTGGTCGCCAAGCAATTGATTGAGCTCTTTTGCCAATATGAGGCGCATATAGGGAACGTACTCGAGGTGCTGGATGCTCACGTCCTTCGTCTCACCGAAGAACTGCTCCAGGACGCCCCTGTCAATGTCGATGTGCCGAATGCGAGCGTGATGGGGATTCTAACCGACCTTGAATCGGGGGTTATCCGTGTAGGATTGTTCGGCGTTCTGATTTCCAACGTTTGAGCGACTTCCATGTTGACCTCTCTCGACCGGTGGGTGGCTCCGCTGAGCTGATTCGAGGCATTCTATATGCGGCCCAGTTGACGCTCAATTCGATTTGTATGCGATTTAATTCAAAAAAACTGACTTCTCCTCGGGCTCGTGGTCATGTTCGGTGAACGGATCTCAGCTGTCAAAGAGAGCGTGCAAAATCTATGGTCCACCCCATTTTTGCAACCCTGATCTTCGATGGTGTTGGCGGAAGCCGTTAAAAAGGCTGGGATGTTCGTTGCCAAGGCCACGTAACACGTCGCTGTCCAATCCACGGAAACTGTCGTCGTGCGAGTTCGTGGAATTCCTGGTTCAACAACGCGACGCGCAATTGCACGACACTGTGTGCCCCCACGCGACTCCAGCGCATATGCTGGCTCTTGCACATTCGACGGCCAACGATTCGGTTAATTGACGATTCGACGAAGCCGGTGGAGATCCGCCCTCCCGCACATTGCCATGTGCGATAGTCGATCAGCGACTCAGCGTTGCTGTCGAGATACGTGACCACATTCGAGAGGCTATAGCTCGCTTTCCTGACTTGGCTGCTCACTGCCGGATCTCGTGTCTCACGTAGATCAAGCAAGTGAGCGAGTCTAGCTTCAAACTGCTGCCAGGCCGCTATGCGTCCGACCCAAACGTAGTGGCGGAAGCGGACAAACAGATCCCACAGTTCAAACGCTGATCCACTGTCCGTGAGTCGCCCATATGCCAGAGGCGCGATAGCCTGCTCAACGCGTCGCAACATCCGCCCGATGTGTGCCCAATCGAGAATCCACTCGTTATCGTATGGGAGATCATTAGCGACGCCGGCCAGGTCCCAAGCTCCGTCAGTCAGGACAACGACTTCATTAGGATCCCCGTATCCGCTGTCCTCGAGGAATCGTGTCATTTCTTGATTCAGTCGCCTGGTGCGCGGCATCGCGGAAGCCCACACTCGTGGCTGCTTACCGGCTTGGCCCAAAGCAGCAACGACGACTGCGATCGACGACGACCGGTTCCCGGCTTCTGCGCGATTTTCCTTGCCCGAACCCTTGCGATTGCAACGTGCGCGACGGACATAGCCGACGTCAATGCCAAGCTCCGCAATCGGTTTTTCCGTCTCGCACCACCGACGCACCGGCCGTGCGTGCTGTATCGATTTTCCGATGGCCACGGTGTGGTTGCGAATGGTTACATGATTGTCGCGACCTGAGGTGGGTAGCAGAAGGTCCATGACGGCCTTGGCTTGCCGGTAGGGCATCGTGGCGCCAAGCTCCACGTGCAGCCATCTCAGTTCACCGGTACTTGCCTCCGTCAGGTAGTTCTTGAGCGGAGAAACATATCTTGCGCCGTCAGCACCGCAATTGCAGGCCTTCCATCGTTCGCGGCAATAGTAAACCTTTCCTAGCGCGGTCTTCATCTCCGAGCAATGATTATCATGCAGGCGACGCTGGACGCCGCAATCCACACAGGATCTACGCGAGGCAAAAAAACGTTCGATCTGCTCGACAACGAACTCCTGCTGCACACAATTGAGCAAAGACTTGCCTTCACTGAGTGACAGTCCCACGTCTCCGGGCGTCTGGTCTTCGATGGGCCTGTGCAACCGCATGACCTCAACCCGCTTTACCACACTCCCATCGCCGTTATCGAACTCAAGAACGATCGTGCATCGCATGGTGGCTCCTGGTCTCGTCGTTAGGGATACGATACCCCGCTGCGCGCTCGTCTCCCAGACTTTTTAACGGCTTCCAGCTACACCCGCGCTCCCCCAACTTTCACCCACTCCCAGAATTATCGAGCATCAACAGTAACGCCCCTGTCGACCTGCGCATCGGAGACCTGAATCAACTCTCCTCCGGTTCCCGGCCTGACGACATAGGCATGAAGATGTCGAAGCATAAGCTTTTCGACGGAACCTGTGACTCCGGCATGAGGGCCCGACGTGACTTTAAGCGCATCGCCGACGCGAAAACGTAGTTTCGACAGTGAAGCGTCGTCTAGCGCTTGCTGCCACACCAACATTTTGCTAAATGTTTCGTCCGCGTGCATTCCGAGCATTCGATCAGAGAACACGTACGCCTTTCGAAGAGGCTCTACTGCGTCAGATGGCTTTCCCGCATTCAGCAAAGTGACACCCTGCTGAAAGGACTCGGCTCTTATCTTCTCGAGAGAAACATCGTCAAAAGCGTACGCGAAGCGAATCCATTCCGAAACGTGTCCCTCTGGGTTCCTGACCTGAAACTCATATCCACGCCAGTTCAGTTGCGCTTCCGGTTCATTGTCGCTCGATGCGAGCTCCAGGTAGTCGCCGAAGTAAATAGATGGTAGCTGCCAATGAAGATGGTCACTCTCAGAAGTAACCCCATCTTCGTTGTGGCGACGGTACGTGACGACAACCCCCGGTACGAAGTGTTCACCTCTCAATATGGTTGCCGCTTTGTAGCCGCGATGAAGCCCGTTCTCGGTATCGGGCACGAGGGACCACGTAACTTCTCGCAACACCGGGACGACGCGCTGGCCGCCAGCTGCCGCCTTGTAACCGCGCAGGGCAACTTCCTTCGAGTGATGGAACGGCACTCGACCAGGTTGTGCCGGCATCATGCGAGTCCGAATCGCGGTCAGCCACGACACATCCTTCACAGCGGCACTCATGAGAGCGAGCCGCGTCGATGTCAGCGCTGATTGCGCTTGCTCCAGGTTGGACGCGAGATGCGCTGCCTGCGCTTCGAGTTCCGCAACCCGGCCTCGTGACGCATCGCGCGCGCCTTGGAGTTGCATCTCAAGCGCGTCGTGCTCCGCCCTGATCTCCTCCACCCGCTGCAGCAATGAGGGATCCGTCTGTTCCAATACTTTCTTTCGCAGCTCAGGATCCAAGTCCTGAAGTCGCTCCATCAAATCGTTAACGTGTTGCTGGTTATCGGCGTCAGTTGAAGCCTTTAAGCGATCCCACAAGCCAGGAAAGAACGTATGAAGATCGACACCTGTGTAGAATTGAACGCGTGAGCGCGCGACGGCTGGAGCAAGCTTGGCTAACACGTGGTCGTATTTCTCAGCGATTCGCCCTGGATCGGATTCGTAGAAGGCCCAAAGCACGTCCGGGTTCAGTCCCGGGTCCGTCACCAAACCGGCGAGGCTTGACATGAAAATATCGTCCCATCCTCCGCAGCCCATTACGACCAACGTCCGATTCTGTAATAGCCTCTCAAGCGAACGCTTCAGCTGAGGTCTATCTTGCCCGATTTGTGCTGGCACGTGCAGCGTATCGGCGCCATGCCAATACCCGTGCAAATGGACTACCTCTATGCCAGGGCCTTCTGATTGGGGGCGGCTCAGAATTCGGGAAAAATCGTACGCTAAGCTGCTTGCAGGGGGCGTAGCGGCGTGAACTTGCCCGCTCCGATCCTGGTGCTTCCGCGCCAGAGGTAATCGCCGGTCAGGTTGATGTGCTCCCAACCCAGCGGTGACAGGTATTGCAACAGTCCGTCATCGACGCCGTTGCCGTTACCACGCAACGCATTCGCCGCCCGCTCCAAGTAGACCGTGTTCCACAACACGATGGCCGCCGTCACCAGATTGAGGCCGCTCGCCCGGTAGCGCTGCTGCTCGAAACTGCGATCACGGATTTCGCCTAGGCGGTTGAAGAACACGGCGCGGGCTAGCGCGTTGCGGGCCTCGCCCTTGTTCAGCCCGCCATGGACGCGGCGGCGCAGTTCCACGCTTTGTAGCCAGTCCAAGATGAACAGCGTGCGCTCGATGCGGCCCAGCTCGCGCAAGGCGACAGCCAGGCCGTTCTGGCGTGGGTAGCTGCCGAGCTTGCGCAGCATCAGCGAGGCCGTCACCGTGCCCTGCTTGATCGAGGTGGCCAGCCGCAGGATTTCGTCCCAATGGGCGCGGACGTGCTTGATGTTGAACGTGCCGCCGATCATCGGCTTGAGGGCGTCATAGGTGGCTTCGCCCTTGGGGATGTAGAGCTTGGTGTCGCCCAGATCACGGATGCGCGGTGCGAAGCGGAAGCCCAGCAGATGCATCAAGCCGAAGACATGATCGGTGAAGCCAGCCGTGTCGGTGTAGTGTTCCTCAATGCGCAAGTCGGACTCGTGGTACAGCAGGCCGTCGAGCACATAGGTCGAGTCGCGCACGCCGACATTGACCACCTTGGTGTGAAACGGCGCGTACTGGTCGGAGATGTGGGTGTAGAAAGTCCGTCCTGGGCTGCTTCCGTACTTCGGGTTGATATGACCAGTGCTTTCTGCTTTGCCACCTGCTCTGAAGTTCTGGCCGTCCGATGAGGACGCAGTGCCGTCACCCCAGTGCCCGGCGAACGGGTGCCGGAATTGGGCATTCACCAGCTCCGCCAGCGCCGTTGAATAGGTTTCGTCGCGGATGTGCCAACCTTGCAGCCACGCGAGCTTGGCGTAGGTCGTGCCGGGGCACGATTCAGCCATTTTAGTCAGGCCCAGATTGATCGCATCGGCCAGAATGGTGGTCAGCAAGAGATTCTTGTCCTTGGCCAGGTCGCCCGATTTCAGGTGCGGAAAGTGACGGGTGAAGCACGTCCACTCATCGACTTCGAGCAACAATTCGGTGATCTTGACGTGCGGCAGGATCATGGCCGTCTGGTCGATCAGCGCCTGTGCGTTGTCGGGCACCGCGGCATCCAGCGGCGTGATCTTCAAGCCGGACTCGGTGACGATGGCGTCCGGCAGTTCGTTGGCGAGTGCCATGCGGTTGACCGTGGCAAGCTGCGCTTTCAGCAGCGCCAGCCGGTCATGCAGGTACTGGTCGCCGTCGGTGGCAACGGCCAGCGGCAATTCGCTGGACTGCTTGAGGCTGGCGAACTTCACGGTTGGCAGCAGGTAGTCCTCGAAGTCCTTGAACTGGCGCGACCCTTGCACCCAGATGTCACCTGAGCGCAGCGAGTTTTTCAACTCAGACAGGGCACACAGCTCGTAGTAGCGCCGGTCGATGCCGGTATCGGTCTTCACCAACTTTTCCCAGCGCTTCTTGATGAAGCCGGTCGTTGCATCGGCGGGCACCTTGCGGGCGTTGTCGGCATTCATGCTGCGGAGCACCTCAATGCCATCGAGCACGCCTTTGGCGGCGGCCGCGGCCCGCAGCTTGAGCACGTCGAGGAATTCCGGCGCATAGCGGTGCAACGTGGCATAGCTCTCGCCGATACGGTGCAGAAAATCGAAGTCCTCGGGCTGAGCGAGCTTCTGTGCCTCTGTGACGCTCTCGGCGAAGGCATCCCAGGACATGACAGCCTCGATGGCGGCGAACGGGTCACGGCCAGATTGCTTGGCATCTATCAGCGCCTGGCCGATGCGCCCATACAGGCGCACCTTGGCGTTGATGGCTTTGCCGGACGCCTGGAATTGCTGCTGATGCTTGTTCTTGGCGGCGTTGAACAGCTTGCCCAGGATGCGGTCGTGCAGGTCGATGATTTCGTCGGTTACGGTAGCCATGCCCTCGATGGTCAGCGCCACGAGAGTCGCGTAGCGTCGCTGCGGTTCGAACTTAGCTAGGTCGGCAGGCGTCATCTGGCCGCCCTCTCGGGCGATCTTGAGCAGCCGGTTCTGGTGAACCAGCCGCTCGATGCCGGCGGGCAGTTCGAGTGCCTGCCAAGCTTTGAGGCGTTCGATGTGTTCGAGCATGTGGCGCGAATTCGGTTTGACGGGCGACTGACGCAGCCAGGCCAGCCAGGTCGTCTTGCCGTTTTCGCGACGTTTCAGCAGGTCGTCGAGGCGACGGCGGTGCGCGTCCAACAAAGGCTCGGACAACGACGCATAGATGCGCCGATTGGCACGGGTGATGGCTTCGGAGCAAATGCGCTCGATGACATCCAGCGCCGGGATCATGATGTGCCGGTGGCGAAGCGAGTCGAGGACACGGGTAGCCAGCACGATACCCTTGTCCGTCTGCAAGGCCTGTTCGGTGGCGGCATGGACGGTCTGCCGGTAGTGTGTCAAGCCGAACGGTTCCATGCCAAGGTATGCGCGCAACTCAAGCAGATGCTCACGCCGGGTTTCCTCGCGCCCGGCATACTTTGACCAGCACGCCGGATCGGTACGCAGTTGCCGACCAATCCATTGCAGCAGGGACGCCGGCACCGTGGTATCGGGCAGCAGCCCTTGGCCTGGAAAGCGCAGCAAGCACAATTGCACAGCAACCCCCAGCCGGTTCGCATCGCCGCGCCGCAGGCGAATCAACGACAGGTCAGTCTCGCTGAACGTGTAATGCCGGATCAATTCGTCTTCGGTATCGGGCAATGTCAGCAGGCTTTCCCGCTCGGCGGCGGACAGGATCGAACGGCGTGGCATGAAGTCTCCTTTTTCTTGAAAACTTAGGTTTTCGAGAAGATCCACCGGTCTCATCCGGGCGTGTTATCTTCGGCGATAGATGGCGGGAAAATTTCAGCGCTATCTGGTGCGAATGGACGGTGCTGACGGCTTTGCGCGATGCGTTCTCGGGGTGACGTCCCCAAGGACCGCGATCGACCCTTCTCGGCCGTACGATCCGGACGACGGTCTGCGGCTGCTTGCCAGGTACAACGGTCGCGGAAAGGCAAGGACGGATCGCGACGACACGGCGATGGTACAGTTGATCGACTCGCCTTCTTTGACGCTACCAATGCCTAAGAAACTGCTCCCTTGATAACGGGAGCTATCGCGGGTGGCCTCCCGCCAGGCCTCGTCAATAGTGGGTATCAAAATCGGTGGCTCGCCAGGTATATGACCGGCCCGTAACCGGTCTGCCGCCGAGCTTTTCAAAGAAAGGAAGCGACGACAAAAGGGCTAACGCTTCCTAGAACGTGTGCCGAATGCCGACGGCAAATGTGTTGCCGGTGGGGTGGGCGCTCAGCTTGTCGAAAGAGTAAATCGCGTAAATGTCCGTCCGCTTGGACAGAAGATGGTCGTAACCGAGAGAGGCAGTGTTGCGAAGGCTGTTGGTCGCAGGGGTAGGCCCGGACCGTTGCGTACGCGCCCACTCTGCAAGCAGGAAGTCGGCAGGTGAGAAGGGGATCGACAAACCCGCCTCGTAGGTGTGGCTGCCTGTAGGGGTACTGACGTCACTTGTCATCGCCCACGCCCCGTAGAGCGTCACGACCTTGAAATCGTATGCTGCGCCCGCGAGGTAGGCGTACTGCGCGCCCACCGGCCCTGCTGCGGTGTAGCGCACGCGCTGGCCGGACAGCACTGCCGTGAGACCGTGACCCTGATAATTCAAGTGAACGCCAAGATTACCGATGCCGGGCGAACCCGCGACGCCGCCAAGGCCATAGATTACCGTTGCGCCGAAACCCTTAAAGTTCGGGGTCGTGTACTCGGCGGTGTTATTCCACACCGTATCTCCGATGATCGTGCCTCCATAATTGGTGACGAACGTCTGGAGGACGAGCGGAGAAAAGACGGTCGATGATCCGAACGGATTGACGAGGGACTCTTCCGTATAGGTCGGATTCCTTTGCCGCCCGAAGGTCAATCGGCCGAAGTCGCTAGTGAAGCCGACGTACGCGTTGCGTGACCAGAAAGGGTCCGCCGAGCTGCGACCCTGCGCCCCGTTTTGGGGTTGAAAGAAGCTCTCGAGGGCGAAGATGGCGCTGACGCCGCCGCCAAGATCTTCCTTGCCGCCGATTCCCCAGAACGAAGTGGTAAGTCCGCCGCTTCCCATCAGTGCCGTAGCTTGCGGCGTGTCACTACGTTTGACACTGCCGACATAGGTGCCGATAAGCCCATAAAGTTGGACCTGCGAGCCGCTATCTGCGTGTGCGGCGACAGAAGTCAATGCTAAAGCGGAACAGAAAATCGTCGTAACTCCGAGCGTGCCAACGACTTTCCCCACAGAACGGCGCCCCGTTACCCCTTGTGCCTTTTTCATTTCGGTTGTCTCCATTAATTTTGTTGAAACGACATTCATCGAGTCAGGACTACTAATAGACTGCCTTGGAGAAGCTGTCGCTAATCGCGAGCTGTCGCGTTGAAATCGAAGGTGTTACGAGCTGGAAGCTCCTTCCCTTGAGTCATATCAGGGCAAGGAGCCATAGCGAATCCAGTGACTACGGGGAGATCTCTTCGAGAGCGCGATTGGTCGTCTCCACCATTCTCCCGGCGACGAAGAAGCCCACCCCGCTGACCACGGCAAACATGATGAATACCGCAGCGATGCCTTTCCCTGTTAATACGACGCCGACGATCGCTGGCGCAGCAGCAGACGCTGCGCGCAACCAGGAAGTCGCAAGACCAGTACCGATGGCGCGCATCCGGGTCGGATAGATTTCAGGGGTGTAAAGATACAGAAGGACCGTTGCGGTTGCCATCACAGCATAGGCCGACGATCCCAGGAACATCACAGACCATGCGCTGCCAGCGCCATTAATGCCCAGAACGGCGAGCAGGATTCCACTGATGATGAAGCAAGCCATTGCCCAGCGGCGGCGCCCGACTCGATCAATCAGCAACGCGCAAGCCAGCACCCCGCACGTACTCAGGACGTTCGAGATGGACGCCATGTGAAGCGACTCTTGCAGAGGTAGATGGTAGACAGTCTTGTAGAGACTCGGCAGCCAGTTGTTGATGCCATTGGCCACGAAATAAGAGCTCGCCCAAAGCAACCACACGACAACGGTGCGTCCTCTGTAGAACGGCGAGAAAAGCTCCTTCCACGTTCCCTTCTGCTTCGACTGGAGTCCGTTCAGAAGGCCCACCACGCGCTCGTCAACCTCGGTCTTTTGCGTCTGAGTATCAAGGGTGCGCTTCGTCGTGCTTGCCTCCAGCCGCTCGATGATGCGTTCAGCTTTATCGAAACGCCCACGTGAAATGAGCCAGCGCGGCGATTCTGGAAGGCGTGCGATCAGGATCGTTACGGCGATGCCGGGAATGCCGCCGATCAGAAACATATATTCCCAACCGAAGCGGGGGACGATGAAAGCACCGAGCTGCGCGGCCGCGAGGAGACCCAGCGGGAAAATGAGTTCGTACAGGATGAAGAAACGTCCTCGGCCATGCGCTTGAGACAGCTCGTTGATGTACGTGGCCGCCACGGGCACTTCTCCCCCCACGCCGATGCCTTGCAGGAAGCGCATCAAAAACAGCATATGGAGGCTGCCGGTGAAGGCGCATACGACGCTCATTGCCGACATGACACCGACAGTTATTGTGGCGCTCGGCACCCGCCCAAGGCGCTCGGCAAGCCAACCGAAGACCAACGCGCCTACGACCTGGCCGAGATAGCCGGCGGCGATCAGCACGCCGATCTTCCCGGGAGAAAGATGCCAGAGACCCACTAGCACAGGCAGTACAAAAGCAAGCGAAAGTGCGTCGAATGCGTCAAAGAGGGTCGCGCTGCCCATGACGATACGTGCCTTGGTGTGCCACTTGCAGAACGGCACGTTCTCGATGCGGAACAGCAGGTTCGCCGCACGCAATTGCTCGCTCACGGGGCGCGCTTCGCTCGGGGATCGACCAAGGCCGACGCCGTAGGCGGTCGAAGGGGTGTTCATGCTGTCTCCTGAAAAGCTGCATTTTATGGGCCCTCGGTTTTCTTCTTGTTTTCAAGCACCGATCGCGTTTCTTTCTTATTGTGTCGCGACGTCGAAGCTTTTTTGGTCGTTTCCCGATCCTGTTATGGACGACGCGCGGCACGAGGTTTCGCGCGTCGCCGTTACTGCTCAACGCTGATAGCGAAGCGGGGGCATCGCTTCACTATCGTCATCCGGCTTTGGGTTCGCCGCTGCCGCGTCAGTCGACGAGGCCGGCCGAACGAAGCGCGTCTGCGATCTCAACGTCCGCGCCTTCCGCGAGCGGCAGCAACGGCGAGCGCACCGTGGCGTGCTCGAGGATGCCGCGGGCCACGAGGCCGTGCTTGAGTGCAACGGTGCCTTCCATGTGCGAGCCACGGTGGTACACATTGCGTGTCACGGGCAGCAGGCGATCATGGATCGCGCGAGCGGCCTGGTAGTCTTTCGCCTTGCCCGCTTTGATCAGTTCGATGAGCGGCTCGGGAGCCAGGCCGCCGTAGCCGACGAGCGCACCGTCGACGTCAAACATCGTATGGAGCAGATACTCGTCGTGGCAGGTCAGGATTTGCAGTTCCGGACGCTCGCGACGGATGATGGGAATCTCAACGTCCCAGCGACGCATGTTGCGCACGCCGTTCTTCATCGCGAAGACGCCCGGCTGTGCGGCGATTTCCAGTTGCGTTTCAAGGTTGTAGGTCGCCTTGGTGGCATCCGGATACTGGAAAAGAATCAGGGGCAGGCCGCTGCCTTCGTAGATGGCGCGGTAGCGGTCTTGCGGTGCGCCCTTCTGGTAACCGAAGCGCAGCCAGCCGTGCGACGGGTACACCAGACCGGCCGACGCGCCGGCTTCCACGGCACGCTTCGCTTCTTCGACAGCCACTTCAGTGCCTTCCAGTGTGATGCCGGCGATGACTGGAATCTTGCCGTGAACGGACTTCACGAAGCTTTGGATGACCTCAGCCTGTTCTTTCTGCGTGAGGAACGTGCCTTCGCCTGCGTGGCCGAGTACCGTCAGACCTTTAACGCCGTCGATGCTGCCGAGCCAGGAGCCCAGCCTTTGAATTGCTGCGTGGTCCACCGCTCCGTCGCGGGTGAAGGGGGTAATGGGTGCCGGGACCAGGCCGCGCAAATCGATCGCTTTCATAACGTCTCCATCCAAATGTGAGCTTTTGGCTCCTCTTTCCGAAGAGGAGAGCCCGCTGCTCGTTACGCTTAAAGCTGGAACAACGGTGCATGCGTTGCAGTGTAGGGAGGGACAACCCATGCGAGAACTGCCAAATCGGACATTTCAGCTATACTGATCTGATATATCTCGTTGGGGACCTTGCGGTGGATTACGCTGCCTGGAAGTTATTCATCGATGCCGCGGAGCTCGGGAGTTTGAGCAAGGCTGCCGTTGCTTACGGGACAAGTCAGCCTCACATCAGCCGCCAGATTGTTGAGCTTGAGCAATACTGCGGCGGCCGTTTGTTTCAGCGGACCGGGCGAGGAGTGGTATTGACCGAGCTGGGGGCGCGTATCGCCCCGCGCGTAAGGGCGTGGCTTGCGAGTACGGAGCAATTGTCGAACGACATCCGCAGTACTGCGGGAGAGCCGATCGGCGTTGTCAGAATTGGAATCTTGCCCTCAACCGCCCATCCGCTTGTCAGCACGCTTTACCACCGCCTTCGAGAGCGTTATCCCCTGGTGCAACTACAGGTGCGCGAAGGTCAAGGTGCGTTGCTGGAAACGTGGCTGGAAAACGGCAATGTTGATCTCGCAATCCTTTTCCGAAACAGCCCGACGCCGAGAAACGGTGACGAGTATCTGGTTGAGGCGGCGACCTACCTGGTCAGCGCAGAAGGCGATCCTTTGACAAAGCAATCCGAAATTGCTTTTTCAAAGCTCGACGGGATTCCATTGGTCTCTTTCTGCCGCCCCAACAGCTGGCGCGACCGGCTCGAACAAATTGCTGGTGAACAACGGGTCTCCCTTAACTTCGCGGCAGAAGCCGACTCTTTGAGTCTACAGGCGCATATCGTGGCAGATGGCGGAATCTATGCGTTGCTCGGACCTTACGCGATTGCCAATCTTGAAAAGGAATGTCGGTTGCAGTCGTCGATGGTGGTCGACCCTCCAGTGCCTCGCTTCATTGCGCTTGCTATGTCTCCCCACGGCGAAATGACGCTTGCTTGCCGCACGGTCATGCAGCTCACCAAGGAGATAGCGCGTTCGCGGAACCTCTCATCCGACCTCCAACAGGGCGTGTCCGCAGCCTTCCTGCGATCGATTTGAAGGGTTGAAGCGCAACGGCGAAAGGCGTCGACGTTGAAAGGATCGCACCGCGCCGTGATCAACGAGGGCAACGGCCGCAAGCAACGGGCAATGACCGTTGGCCTTTTCACAAGTGAAAAGGCGCGATGCCCCGTCACCAGAAACCGCACCGTTGATAATCGCATTATGACGGGCGTGGTTCACCCCGATCCTCGGGCGACTCCTACGTGGATGTACCGGCCATCCAGACGTCTCGTTACGGCGGCTGGCGAGTGTCAACTTGTGGGCCGTACTCAGCCCTTCGCAACCGGCGCACAACGAACGGATCCTACCGTCCGGCCAGTCCAACTAATTCGCGTCGCAAATCCGGCCGATCCAACGACTTCGCTTCCCGTGTCGACTGACGTGCGAGCGAATTTGTGAGCAAGTCGTTGATTAGGCGGCAGCGCAGGTCTCACTAAATCCGTTTCCCTGCATCTCTGCAGGGAAACGGATTTAGTGAGACTGGGGCGCTTTTGGTGAGACTGGGAAAACAGAAATCGTGAGACCGGGGGCCGTAGGCGGGAGCAACCTGCCCACACCGCGCTGACAGCTCTCCAACGTCAGAAATGGCCGACACGGTTGACCGTAGCCGACCCGTTTCTGTCCTTCGACCACGCGAGGGGCAAAGCCGAAGTTCACTCGATAACGGTCATTCGCGGCAAGGAGAATCCAATCTGCCGAGCCCCGACTGTCGGACCGATTATCAACAGCAAACAAAACGTGTCCGAACGCCCCTATCCCGCCCGAGCGATCTTAATTTCGCCAATTTTGATGTCCTGAGCAGCCGGCATGACGGTGTCCGCATCTGGCGTCGTAAAAAACTAATGGATGCAGCCGTGACGTCCAGGTCTATATCAATCTAGGGCTGTGGGATCGAAAGTTCCAACTCGCCCGACACTGTAAACCCACAAGTTTTCACCGAGAACGCGATTCTGCTCCCTGCCTCGATGGCGGGATGTCGCAGGTAAACCCGCCTCGGGTTTTCACTACTTTCGAGCGGGCGTCGCGAAGCCTAACCTGTACGTACATTCTAACAGGCGGACATTTAACGTGAAAACTGACGATCTCTCTCCGAAGACCTCCCGAGCACTCGAAGGTGTACGCGTTCTCGACATTTCCAATTTCCTGGCGGCGCCGATGTGCTCGATGTTTCTAGCCGATCACGGCGCAGACGTACTCAAGGTGGAACGGCCCGGGGTCGGCGACGAGATCCGGCGCTGGGGCGAGAGCAAGGACGGGGTCGGCCTGTACTACAAGGTCATCAATCGCGGTAAGCGTTCGGTCACACTGGACCTGAAGACGGAAATTGGTGTGGAAGCCGTCAAGCGGCTCGTCAAGGACGTCGACATCATCATCGAGAATTACCGGACGGGTACGCTCGAGAAGTGGGGGCTTGGCTATGACGTTCTCAAGGAGATCAATCCCGGATTGATCATGGTGCGCATTACGGGTTTTGGTCAGACGGGTCCCTACCGGTTTCGACCGGGGTTTGGAACATTGGCCGAAGCGTACGCGGGCTACGCCTACATCAGCGGCAATCCCGACCAGCCGCCACTGCTGCCCGGATTTGCACTGGGCGACGCCAGCACCGGGATGATGGCGGCCTTTCTGACGATGGTCGCGCTAAACGAAAAGCGCCGCACGGGGCAAGGTCAGGTCGTCGATCTCGCCATTTACGAAACCTTGCTAACCCTGCTCGGACCGCACGTCGTGAACTACGACCAACTCGGTCAGATCCAGGAACGCAACGGCAGTCGGCTCCCCTTCACGGCGCCCCGGAACACGTATCAGACGCAGGATCACAAGTGGATCGCGATCGCCGGCAGTTCCCAGGCTGCGTTCGAACGTATCTGTGACCTGATTGAACGGCCGGACCTCGTTGCAGACCTGCGCTTCTCCAATAACCGGGCGCGACTCGACCACGACAAGGCGCTCGACGCAGAAATTCAAGCCGCTATCGGACGCATGGATCTGACCGTCATCATGGACCGCTCAGAGAAACTTGGGGCGACCATCGCGCCGGTCAACGATGTCTCCATGATCTTCGAGGATGCTCAGATAAAGGCGCGAGAAAACATCTGCCACGTGCCGGATATCGAACTCGGACAGGCGATCGGGATGCAGAACGTGGTGGGCCGGCTGTCGGCCACCCCCGGCCGCATCGACTCCGCGGGGCCAGCTTTGGGCGCGCACAACCGCGAGGTTCTGATCGATCACCTGGGTTATTCCGAGGCTGAATTGCAGCGATATGGCATCACCTTCTCAGGAGCAACAGATGACTCCCTATAAACAGCCACTGGTTGCGTTCTCGCAACCGCACACCGAAAATGAGCGAATATACGGTCATTCGGTGCGCGCGGAGCCGATCGACGGTCGATCAGTTCGTCGCGGCGCCTCTCAGACAGAATCTCATGGCGATAAATACAGCAGCAGTAGTACCGGAGCGCCTGGCA
Source organism: Paraburkholderia phytofirmans OLGA172 (assembly GCF_001634365.1). Taxonomy (NCBI): domain Bacteria; kingdom Pseudomonadati; phylum Pseudomonadota; class Betaproteobacteria; order Burkholderiales; family Burkholderiaceae; genus Paraburkholderia; species Paraburkholderia phytofirmans. The sequence goes on along the minus strand of NZ_CP014578.1, from coordinate 1,578,485 downwards.
CGCAGCGCGGGCCAACAACCTCTGTACTCTACGCTCGCGGACATTCTTTCCCGCGAGATCCACGAGGGCAAATACCTGCCGGCGAGCACGTTGCCGTCGGAAAAGGAACTGACCGAGCGCTATGGCGTCAGCCGGCAGACGGTACGCTTTGCCTTGCGGATGCTGCGGGACAAGGGACTGATTTCCTCGTATCCGGGCATCGGGACTATCGTGCGGGAGCCCATGCAGAAACAGGGGCGCTTCAACGCGGTGAATTCGACGGAAGACCTGCTGCAGTTCGTCGGCAACACGGAGATGCATGCGCTCGCGATCCGAGAGGTCGTCGTGGATGGACCGCTTGCCGAGCAGATCGAGTGCAAGCCGGGTCTGCTGATGTCGGAAGCGACCTTCCTGCGGAAGACGCCCGGTTCGGATCTGCCGATGAGCTATGTGCGGATCTACGTGCCGCCACGCTTCGCGGCCGCGCAGGTCAAGCCGGCCGTGTCGAACAGTCCTGTCTATCAGAACATCGAAAAAATGTTCAATCTGCGGGTGAGCGAAATCCGTCAGGACGTGACCGCAACGGTGCTGGACGAAGAACTGGCCGAGGTGCTACAGGCACCAGTGGGCGAAGCCGCGCTGCAGATCACGCGCTTCTATTACGACGCGAACCAGTCGCTCGTGCAGGTCACGGTGAGCTATTACCCGCGCAGCCGCTATACACAGTCGGCACGCTTCCGGGTCGCGGACGACGAGGCGTAACGCTTCGAGACGTCAGCCTTTCGGGAGATGCACGATGAACGCATCTCCCAAAATCCGGGTGGACCGCCATGGACGCCATGCGGTCATCACGCTCGCCAATCCTCCCATGAACGTCGTGTCGGCGCCGCTGACGCGCGAACTATATGCAGCGCTGCGTGACCTGGAGCGCGACAACGAAGTGCGCGCGCTCGTACTGACGGGCGCCGGCGACCGCGCCTTTTGCGCGGGCTCCGACATCACGGAGATAAAGGACCTGCTGACGCCGGGCGCCGTTCTGGAGAAGAAACTGATTTTCCAGAACAAGGTGTTCGAGTTGCTCCGCTGCTTTCCCAAACCCACGATTGCCGCGCTCAACGGCTACACCTACGGGGGTGGCCTCGAGATCGCCGCATGCTGTGACATGATCGTCGCAGAGGATCACGTTCGCCTGTGTCTACCTGAGATCAAGCTCGGCCTGTTCCCAAGCAGCGGCGGGACGTTCCGTATCGCCCGCAAGATTGGCGAGGCGCGCGCGAAAAGGATGATTCTGCTGGGCGAACCGATCGATGCCCGTACCGCGCTCGATTGGGGCCTCGTGACGGAAGTCGTGGAACGAGGCACAGCGTTGACTTCGGCCGAAGCGCTCGCTGCCTCGCTCGCGAAGCAGCCGGAAAGCGCGATGCGGGCAGCGAAACTTCTGATCAACGCCTGCTTCGACACTTCCGAGGCCGCGCTGGTTGGCCAGTCGTTGACCGCCAGCGACCAGATCTTCTGCTCCTCGGACGCAAACGAAGGCGTGACAGCCTTCCTCGAGAAGCGCACGCCGACATTCCGATAAATCAATATGCGCCGCGTCGCACGTGCGATTCCTACATAGTTCGCATTCCGAATCAGGTGAAACGATATGACTTATCCATTTTTTAAACCGTTGCGGATCATCGAGAGTTCCGCGTTTATCGCGGCGCCGCTGGCCGGCCTGGCGCTCGCCCAGTTCGGCGCTGACGTCATCCGTATCGACATGATCGGCGGCGGCATTGATTATGGACGGATGCCGCGCATGCCCCATCACGAGGGGCGGGGCCGGAGCCTGTACTGGACCGCGCTGAACAAGGGCAAGCGCTCGGTGGCAATCGACCTGCGTACACCGGAAGGACGCGAGCTGATCCAGGCGCTCGTGACCGCGCCCGGCCCCGAGGCAGGCGTATTGCTTACCAATATCGGCACGCCGTGGCTCCGGCACGACCTGCTCGCCAGCCGTCGTTCCGACGTAATCACGTGCACGATTCAAGGCAACGGCGATGGCAGCACTGCGGTGGACTACACGGTCAACTGCGCGACGGGCTATCCCGCGGTCACCGGCGGCGGATCGCCGGAGAAGCCGGTGAATCACGTCCTGCCGGCTTGGGACATCGCGTGCGCGTATCAGGCGGCGTTTGCCGTGGCGGCAGCGGTCGACCACCGCCGTCGCCTCGGCGCGGGCGCGGAGTTGAAACTCGCGCTATCAGATATGGCATTCAGCACGCTGTCTCATCTCGGCCTTTTGGCTGAAGCGGAATTGCTGCAACAGGACCGGCCATCGATCGGCAATCACCTGTACGGCGCGTTCGGACGGGACTTCGGAACCGTGGACGGTATTCGCATCATGGTAGCGGCGATTTCCAGCGGTCAATGGAAGGCGCTTGTCCGCTGCTGCGACCTAGGCGAATCCGTCGCCGCTTTGCAGGCGCGCATGGACCTCGATTTCTCCGATGAAGCGCAGCGCTTCGAGGGCCGCAACGCGATCGCGGACCTGATCGAGCCGTGGTTCGCGAGGCGAAGCCTTCGGGAAGCAGCGATGGCGCTCGATGAGCACAAGGTCTGCTGGGGCCAATACCGGACGGTGACCGATCTGCTTGCCAACGATCCACGCGTCAACCTCACCAATCCAGTGTTCGAGCGCATGGTCACGCCGGGTATCGGCGAACACCTCAGTGCGGGGGCGACGGTGCGGGCCTCGACCATGGAGCGCAAGCCGACGAAACCCGCGCCCTGGTTGGGCACGCACACAGATGAAGTGCTGAGCGAAGTGCTGAGCCTCGGCAGCGCGGAAATCGGGCGGCTGCACGATGCCGGCGTGGTTGCCGGTCCCGAGCTTGATCCGACGGCAAGCTAACAACCCCACTACATACCAGCGACGCACTGACGACGCACATTGGAGGAGATATCGATATGGACTCGAATACTGCAATACCTGAGACGGATACGGCGAAGAAGCGCTGGTTGATCATCATGCCGGCGGTGTTTCTGATGTACATGATTTCCTTCTTCGATCGTGTCAACGTCGGCATGGCTCTTCCGTACATCACGAAAGAGCTGGATCTGAGTTCGGTGCAGGCAGGCTGGATCGGCGGCGCCTTCGCGTGGGGCTATATCGTGACCCAGTTGCTTGCCGGCTATCTCGCGCTTCGGGTGGGGCCGCGTCGCCTTATCGGGATCTGTTTGATCCTCTTCGGCGGCATCGCGATCCTGACTGGACTCGCCCGGACTTTCCAGGAGCTGCTCGCGATCCGGTTTCTCCTTGGTCTGGCCGAAGGTCCGATCTACGCCGCTTCGTCGATGCTGCTGGCCCAGTGGTTCATCAAGTCGGAGCGGGGCCGTGCATTCGGAATCTGGAACCTCAGTGTCGCTGCCGGTGGGTTCCTCGCCGGGCCGATATCGGCCGCCGTGCTTGCGCACTACAACTGGCGCGTAATGATGATCGTCGAGGGATTGCCCGCGTGGCTCTTCTGCGTCGCGTGGTTCTATGCGATTCCGCGACGCCTCGATGCCGCGCGCTGGCTGTCCACGCCAGATCGCGAAAAGATCGAGTCCCACCTGGCCGAAGAGCAGGCCGCGTACAAAGACACAAACGTCGATTCATGGCTCACGATCTTCAAGGAGCCATCGGTCTGGATGCTGATGATCGGATTCGCCTGTAGCCAGATCATCCTGTACGGCCTGACGCTGTGGCTTCCGACGATCTTCAAATCCGATAACAGGATCAGCGGGATGATGGTTGGCGTGCTATCTGGCGCACCGTTCGTCATGTCGATGCTGGGTATCTACTACATCACGAGTCGATCGGATAAGCATGGCCAGGAGCGTCGCTGGCACGCCGCGATCCCGATGATCATCTCCGGCGCCGTGCTGATCGCACTGGCAATGACGCCCGCGCACCTCCTGTATCTCCAGATCGCCCTGATTCTGACTATCGGATTCATGCTGAAAATGCCGACACCGCTTATCTCCTCTTACCTGACGGAAATCCTGCCGCTTCGGAAAGCGATTCCCGCGGTCGGCGTGGTCGTCGGCGGCGGCAGCTTTCTCGGTCAGTTTCTGGGGCCATTGCTGGTGGGCTACACCAAATCCATTTCGACGAGCTTCGGCCCTTCGTTCATCGCGCTGGGAATCTCGGGTGTATTCGGAGGAGTCGTGCTTCTTGCGGCCCGCTCACGAGCAAAGAAAGCGGTGACACTCCCACCGACCAAGTTGGCCAAATCATGAATACAGTTCTCTTCAGTGACGCCCCGACCCAGAGCTCGAGAATGGATATGGATAACCTTTTTCCCGGCTGGACCCACCGGACCGAAGTCTTGCGACAGCGCATCGATCCGTCGGCAGTCTCGGCGCTTGCCGCGACCCTCGATTTTACGATCGAGCATGCCGAAGGCAAGCGGTTGCCGCCGGGTTGGCATTGGTTATTTTTCAATCCGGTTGCACGACGTAGTTCACTGGGCGAGGACGGGCACCCGATCCGCGAAGCATCGAGCTTCTTGCCGCCAGTACCTCTGCCACGCCGTATGTGGGCCGGGAGCCGGATTCGCTACCTGTCGGAGCTCCCGATCTGCGCAGAAGCCACACGTTCCAGCCGCATTCTGCACATCACCAACAAGGAGGGGCGAGCCGGCCGCCTTTGCTTCGTGACCGTCGAGCACCGCATCGCGATCAATTGCAAGGGAAAACCGGTGGATTACATTGTCGAGGAACAGGACATTGTGTATCGGGAGGCCGTCCAGCCAATATCACGGCCCGCAAACGTAGTCGCAGCGCCCGATGCGCCCGTGCAATGGCGCGAGCGCCTGACGCCTGACAACACAATGCTCTTTCGCTACTCCGCGCTGACATTCAACGGACACCGCATTCACTACGATCAGTCGTACGCCCGCGACGTCGAAGGCTACAGAGATCTTGTCGTTCACGGCCCGCTGACGGCCACCCTCCTGCAAAACTTTGCCCAGGACTGTAAGCCTCAATCGAAATTGAGCGCGTTCGAGTTCAAGGGCCTGAGTCCGTTGTTCGTCAACGAGACTTTGGAACTGCAGGCGTGGTGCGATCCAGATGACGGCAGCCGCCTTAACATGCGCGCCGTTGACAGCAGAGGTGCGATCGCAATGCAGGCCACCGCCCATCTGGAGGACATGTGAATACCACAATCATTCGCCCATCAGTCAGCAGCTTGCTGTTCGTACCCGGGGATCGTTTCGATCGCTTCGACAAGGCAGTCGCCACAGGCGCAAGTGGCGTCATCGTCGACCTGGAGGATGCCGTTGCGCCTCAAAACAAAGCCGCCGCACGCGAAGCAATCTTCCGTTGGCTTTCTTCGGATCACGCAGAAAGTGCTGAGATCATCGTTCGTATCAACGGGCCAGAAGCCCAGTGGCACGATGAGGATCTGAGCTTCGTGTCAGAGTTACCGTCTTCGGTCACGATCATGTGCCCAAAGTCCGAGCCTGATACGGTGCGCGATGTAGCCAGGCGCATCGATGGTCGGCACGCACTCTACGCGTTAGTCGAGACGGTCGCTGGGGTGCTGGGTCTGCGCGATATGGCAACCGTCAAGGGACTTCACCGTTTTGCTTTCGGCAACGTAGATTTCGGCGTCGATGCGAGCATCACAGTCAGTGACGACGAAATGGAACTGGCTGCGGTGCGCACCATGTTTGTCCTTGAATCGCGCCTCGCCGGGCTCCCTGCTCCGGTGGACGGCGTAAGCCTGGAATTGAGGGACCAAGCTCGCATCTCAGAGCATGCAGCACGCGCGAAACGCTTTGGATTCGGCGGGAAGCTTTGCATTCATCCGGCCCAGGTTCTCGCAGTGAACGCAACGTTCTGTCCTTCTACCGCGGAAATAGAGTGGGCGCGTAATGTTCTCGCAAAATTTGGTGCCAGTGGTGGCTCGGCGGTCGCGCATGAGGGCGAGATGATTGATCGACCGGTAGCCGAACGTGCCGCGCGAATCCTGGCGTCCGTGCCGTCGACTCGTTGAGGCAAGAGAAGCCAGCGACAACGCCAGAATGTTTTCCATATTGAGCGGCTTTTCCACATCTGTAAGCTGACGTTCCAGATTGGGATGCGGGGGACCGCTTTTGGCCGAATTCGGTCCCATGAACATGTACGAAACCGATCGGTTCGGTACATCCCCTGTCACATATGTACGAAAGTAAGTGTTTCGTAGTACCGTACGGTATTCAATAATCGTACGTCGGTTTCGTACATATTAGAGAGCCGGATGTCGCGAAATTTCATTTATGCCCGCGTCAGCACCACAGATCAAAACACCGAAAACCAAGTACGCGAAATAGCGGCGGCTGGCTTTGCGGTAGATAAGCGACGCATTGTCACCGAAAACATTAGCGGCAGCGTCACGGCCAGCGAGCGTCCACAATTCACTCGTCTGCTGGATCGACTTGAACCAGGCGATGTGCTCATTGTCACGAAGCTTGATCGCCTCGGCCGTAATGCGATGGACGTACGCTCGACGGTAGAGCGCCTCGCGATTGATGACATTCGCGTCCATTGTCTCGCTCTTGGAGGCGTGGACCTGACAAGTGCCGCCGGGAAGATGACCATGGGCGTTCTCATCGCAGTTGCAGAGTTCGAGCGTGACTTGCTGATCGAACGTACTCACGCCGGGATCGTGCGCGCCCGTGCAGAAGGAACGGTAATGGGACGCCCTCCGGCGTTGACGGCTATGCAGCAGGCCGAAGTCATGCAGCGTTTGGCAGCGGGCGAATCCGTCTCTCAGCTCGCGCGCGATTACGCCACAACGCGGCAATCCATCATGCGAGTAAGGCGAAAGGCAGAGCCGGTCTGACGTTATGCGTCAAATAGCGCTGGAGTTTTCCCGCCATTTATCGCCGAAGATCACAGCTACGCCCCCTGCAAGTGGCTTAGCGTACGATTTTTTCCGAATTCTGAGACGACCCCTAAATGATCGGATTCCTTCTTTAAAGTCCTCAGTGGCGAACACTGTCTCCTGCATGGCGGGAATGGCGGCGATTGCCTTCTCCTCGCCGTCACGGGCGTAGATCAACGCCGCTCCTTTGGTTGTACGCAAGCCGATTGGTGCACATTTGCAGATGAGTCGCGCGATCTCGATCGCCCGCTCGCGATGTTGTCCATACGGCAATACTTCTTGAACAAAGCCAATCCGTAGAGCCTCCTGCGCCCCGAATTCGTCGCACAGAAACAGGTGGTACATCGCATTACCCCAACCGGCACGCTCCACATAACGGAAGTGCGCACCACCAAGCGGCGCAATACCCCGCTTGGACTCGAGTTGACAGAACTTTGCCGTGTCAGCCGCAATCACGATGTCGCTCGCGAGCATCATTTCGATGCCGATCGTGTAGGTGATGCCGTGCACGACGGACACAACCGGCTTCTTGCATCGACGCGCCAGCCCGAACGGGTCTACTTGGTCCGGGGGGATCGGCTTGGCCGTGGCTTCTGGCCCAAAGAATTTGGGCATATCTAAACCCGCGGTGGTATGTTCCCCCGCCGGATCGAGTACAGCAACCCACAAGTCGTCGTCGTCATCAAACGTCGTAAGATGTTTTGAAAGCTGGTCGAGCAATTCAGGGGTGATGGCGTTTTTTTTTGCTGCGTTGTCCAGCGAAATCAGGCACACGTGATCGTCGATGGTCATCCTGACTTCCGGTGTTTTTTGCTCCGTGCTCATAATGCTTTTCCTTTGACTTGGTTCCGATACCTGATTTGGCGATTTAACCGACTGTCACGAGGCTGGCTCCGGCAAGCACCAAACTGCAACTGGTAAGGGCCACCGCCCGGCATTTGCGCAGCGTGCAACGGTAGCCCGAGCGGATCCACAAATATTTCCATCTTGAACCCGTTCGATATGCCGCCTGAGCCCACTGGATTCATGGGGGCTCAATAACGTCCATTGATTATGCTAGCGCAATCAATGAACGCGGCTAGCAGTATTAGCGAACATCAGCATAAGACCACCTCTCGACCTACGATCGCAAAACGCGCATGGCCTCGGTTGAGCTCAAGCGCCGGCGGATCGACACATTCGGGAGCAACGAATCGAGATCAATCCAGTCCTCCCAAAAGCCCGTTCAACTCCTGAATCCTCAGCTCGCCATCGCGGGTCTGGCCACCAATCTCCAGGAACTTGCGCATATTGCGCCGCCCACCTTCGGTACGGATCAGTTGCTGAAACAGATAGCTCTCGTCTCTGAAGCCGTCAGCTATCGGCTTGTCGGCAGAGTCGATCGCCTGCTTGGCCAGCCGAACGGCTTCGGCCGGGAACGAGGCGATGCGGTGCGCCAGCCATTCGACATAGGGCCCGATCTGCCCTGGTCCGAAGGTGCGGTTGAGGTAGCCCCAGCGTTCAGCGGTGTCGGCGTCCAGATCGGCGCCGCCCAAGATCACTTCGACCGCGCGGTTGCGACCAATGAGGCGCGGAAGGCGCTGAGTGCCCGTGCCGCCAGGCAGGATACCGAGCGCGACCTCCATCTGGTTCACGAATGTCTTGCCACGCACACCGAAACACATATCACACGACATCGACAGCTCGCTCCCGCCGCCACCTACGCGTCCCTCGAGTTGTGCAATCGTGACCTTGTTCATCAGGCGAAAGCGTTCGCACACGTCGTGAAAGAACGCATTGAAGTAATCCTCGCGGCGCGCAGGAGCATCAACCGGGAACTGGAGAATCGCATTGACGTCGAAGTGGGAGAGGAAAAAATCCGGATTTGCGCTCCTGAGCACAACCACCAGAAGATCTTCGTCGGCTTCCAGTTGGGCGGAGAGCCGAGTGAGTTCACCCATTAGCTCCGCGGTTATTAAATTGACCGGAGGGTTGTCGATTGTCGCGTAGGCGACCTTCCCTCGTATCTCTACCTTGATTAGCTTGTAAATGTCGTAAGCCATGCTTCTCCTCTCCTTGCTCCAATCGGGGATTACGCGACCGTGTAACCCCAAACTCAGACCGTCAAGCTGGCGTAAGGTGTTGCTTGAACCAGTCGCAGGCGGCCCCGCTTGCCGCAGCGAAATCACCCACGTACGGATCGAAGTGTCCGCCGGCCAACGTCACCAGCTTCTTCGGCTGCAACGCCCTCTCATAAGCGACCAGCGCTTCGTCGGCTACCGCGCAATTGTCGCGCAGGGCAACGATCATCAGCAGCGGCGTCGGGCTGATGAACGCAATCTGCGCGCCCGGCTCGTACTCCGCCAACATCTCGACCGAGCGCAGCGTGACTTCGTTCTTCCACGACGGTGCACGCAGTTTGTGCGTCTCGGTGAACCATTCCCAAGCGTCGGCCATCGGCATGACGGCGGGGCCGCTCAGGTCCTCGGAGACAACCGGCATCATGGCTGGAGGCTCGCCGAGGTAGCGGGCGCGCCGGTCTTGGTCGAACATTGCCTGCATGCCGGCGAGAAGGTCGGCACGAACCAACCGCCGCACATTGCTGTAGCCCGTGACCAACGGTACCTGCGAGACCACACACTTCACCCGGCGGTCGACCGCCGACACGACCAGCACGTGGCCGCCGCTATAGCTCGAGCCGAAGACCCCTATCCTCGCCGGGTCGGTCTGGCTCAGCGACTCCGTGAACGTGATGGCATCCCGGTAGTCGCGAACCTGCTGCAGTGGATCGACCTCCTGTCTGGGCGTGCCGTCACTCGCGCCGAGGTTGCGATGGTCATAGACCAGCGAGGCGAAGCCGGCGCGGGCGAAGGCCTCGGCGTATTGATCGAGATACATCTCCTTCACCGCCGAGAAGCCGTGGGCCATCACGATGGTCGGAAATCTTTCCTTGCTCTGGGTCGGTACGTAATGCCACCCCCTCAAAGTGGTACCGTCCTGGGTCTTGAACTCTATGTCGGTTTGCACATTCGTCTCCTTCGAAAATGAACGCAGGCCACACTGTCCGGCATGACGTCTTCGAGCACGTAAGTGCTCGGGGGCTCGCTGGTGACGCGACACCCCGGCACGGTCGTGTCTGGTTGCCCCGACCATAGGCAACTGGGGGGGTGTCTTCGAGTCTGCCGCGATTGGATTCCTGGTGGATTCCGCTTCCCACGAGCTTCGCGCCACGCGACGCGTATGCCGGGGATCCGTGGAGCATTTTTCAGCGGATGCCGCTTTGCGAGTGCGTCGGGGCATGACTTCCAAGGGTGTCATCGAGTTGCAATGCCTCCCCGTGGACTTTCGGTTCGCTTTCCACTGTCGTCTCCTGTTTCCGTACGCTCGGTCTCGAGTTCAGCGGGGTTTGTCGGTGGAGACAACGATAGCTTAGAAGCCGATGAAGGCGGTTGCCTGTCAGTGCAAACCGAGTTGACTGGCAGTGCACTCCAAGAGGTGCCGGGAAGCGGCTAATGTATCTAGCGTGATGACGCTTCAGCCTATTTTTTCGTTCCAGGACCAGTCGATACAGTATTCCGCTTTCTATCTCGATGCCTTGGAGATTTTCAGGATCGCTTAAAAGGCTTCCCCAAGAGGGCGGTCGTCCCGCGTACACCGACACTGACGGTTCAGCGGTCCGCATAGGGCAGCGGTCCGACACCACGCGAAAGTGGACTCACAGGCAACGCAAACTGCGCGGACGGCCAGACGCGCTTTTCCACTTGTAGGCGTCCCTCTTCGGCGTCCCGTCATCAGTGTGATGAGGGAGCCGCCATAGTCACGCTTAGAGGACTGGTCGAAGCGGGCAGATGTGGCCCCCGTTTGCTCAATCGGAATGCTTCACGATTCCGGCCATTTTTCGGACGTCACCTGGCGACATGCCAAACTTTTCTTTGAACGCCCGGCTGAAGTGACTCGTCGAGCTGAATCCCCACCGGTAGGCTATGTCCGCTATGCGCTGGCGGCTGTACGCACTGTCGGTCAGCGCGTCCCTGCATTTGGATAGCCGCTTATCCTGTATCCAGCCGCTGACAGTTGCACCGCTGTGATGAAACAGCATATGCAGATATCGCAACGAGATTCGGTTTGCTTCAGCAATCCTCGCTGGCGTCAGGTCCTCATCCTGCAAGTGATCGAGGACATAGTCGTGGACGCGACTGAGCATAGACGCGCTTGCGTCAAATGACGCGGATGGCTGCAGGTCCGATAACGCAATGCCTATAAATTCAAGCGTTGAACGGCTCACCGAACCTTTGAGCCTCGAATCTAGCGTCGTGATTTGATTGGACAGAGCCAGCAGGTGAACCGCCAGCAAACAGCCGACGCCTGTTCGGCTCTCAATTTTGCCACCGACGGGTGGAGACTTTCGTTCAGGCATACGTTCGCGCAGCAACGACCAAGGTACCATCAGCGTCATCTTGTGCAGGCGTTCCAAAACTTCGAACTGCACTGCCAGATCCGTCCTCCACACCAATAAGTCCCCGGAGACCGCCTCCGCACCGGTGTCGCCGATCTTGAATCGTTCCCTGCCCTCAGTGGTCAGTTGAATACCGACGAAGAGCTCGTCGTCACGTCGCATCTGGGCACGCAGCCGCTGTCCCGAGCACGGGTCGCAGACTGTTTCGACAAGTTCAGCACCGCCGAAGTCGTGCCTTTTTACATTCGCGTAAAACGTCGCGGGTAGCCGGCAAGGCACGTGCCAGTCTCGATAGCTATTGCTTAAGACCGACTCCCACGCATCCGTCTTGTCGGCGGGGGCCACGCCCAAAGTGCTCCACTCCATTGTTGGTTTGGGTCTCATACGTTGTCTCCTGAGGCATTTAGTGCTTCGTTCGTGGAGATGTTCACAGCGAACTGTAAAGTTGGACCACTGTAGAATAGCGCGAGATCGCCCGACCGAACAGCTATTGAGTGGGCATGAAACCAATGGACTCATGCGGCATATCGAACGGGCTCGTGCTGGAAATATTCTCGGTTCCGCTCGGGCTCCCGTTGCACGCGGCGCAAATGCCCGGCGGTAGCCTGAGACGAGAGTACTGTTCGAATTGATTGCGGAGCGATACGAGCGACGCAGTCTTCTGACCACTGCCAACCAGCCGTTCTCCGGCAGGACGGATGCCGCCCGACATTCTCTGCGGTCTGGCCGGTGTTGACTTGAGGGAACACGGTTCGCCCAACGAGGAGCTTTACGTCAAGATGGCGGTGGCTCGCTCAGTTGAATCAGCCCGTTATCAACGATGTTTAAAGTGGTGTCGCATCGACAACTGGTTCGGCCGAAGAAGAAAAAACATCCGCGTAACGCAGGCGGACCGCATTCAACTTCTGCAAAGCTAAACAGAGCTAACTTGTGGCGTCGCTCCCGACGCCAAGAGGTATCCTTTCTTTGGTTCGCCAGCTGCCAATCTTTTTGCAGAACATTCAACCACCTGAATCTGTTTCAGCGAACTTTTCTCGCAGCCACTTCTTGTTCAATTTCCCAACACTGGTCTTCTCGAGCGCATCAACAAACTTGATGGTCTGTGGCACCGCATATTTCGAAATAGTCCCCTTCTCGCTAAACGTGAGAACGTGTTGCCGAATCTCTTCCTCAGAGACGAACACTGTGCCATCCATCTTCCGAACCACTAAGGCCGCAGGCCGCTCTCCCCACTTTTCGTCCTTGACCCCGATCACAGCCACTTCGGCCACGCCCGGATGTTGAGAAATCAGACCTTCGACTTCCAGCGACGAAACCCACTCGCCGCCCGACTTAATCACGTCCTTAATACGATCTGTTACCTGCAAATAACCGGCTCGGTCGATACGGGCGATGTCCTGAGTATGGAGATAGCCACCTTCCCACAATTGCTCGGAAGCGTCCGGATTCTTCAGATAACCCTGAGTCAACCAAGGTGCACGCACGACCACCTCCCCACTCGCGCTGCCGTCCTGAGCAACATCCTGCATATTCTCGTCGACGATACGCAACTCGACGAGTGGAACAGGCAATCCTGTCTTACATCGTATCGCCACTTGGTCCTCGATTTCGAGAGACGCGTACCCAGGCTTCGATTGAGCGAGGGTCAGGATGGGACAAGTCTCAGACATCCCATACCCAGTAAAGACATCAATTCCTCGGTCAAGTGCGGCGCGTGCCAATCCCTGCGTCAATGCGCCGCCTCCAATGACGACCTTCCACTCGCTGAAGTCGGCCTCTTTTCCCTCGGCGCAATTTAGCAACATGTGCAAGATAGTGCCCACACAATGCGAAAACGTAACGCCCTCGTCTCGCACGAGTTTCACGATCTGGTCCGGGATATATCGTCCGGGATAGACCTGTTTGACGCCTAGCACCGTAGCGATATATGGCATACCCCACGCGTGGACATGAAACATCGGAGTGAGCGGCATGTAGACATCACCGCGGTGGAACCGCTGTTCGGACTCAGGACTGGATAGCGCCGCCATCACGGAGATCGTGTGTAGCACCAACTGCCGATGTGAAAAATAGACGCCTTTGGGCATGCCAGTGGTGCCGGTAGTATAGAACGTGGTCGCTCGCGTGTTCTCGTCGAAATCAGGGAAGTCGTAGCTACTGGAACTTGACGCGAGTAGGCCCTCATATTCCCCGGAAAACGGAATGGTATGCGGAGATCGTTCATCACCTTCGTCGGATATCCAAACAAACTGACGCACCGACTCCAGTTTGTCCTTGATTGCTTCCACGACCGGCAAGAAGTCGGTGTGGACAAGAAGAATTTCGGCGCCAGCGTGGTTGAGCGTGTAAGCTATTTCTGCCTGAGACAGCCGCACGTTCACCGTTTGCAGAACCGCCCCCATCATAGGGACCGCGAAGTAGCACTCAAGGTATCGATGGCTGTCCCAATCCATCACGGCTACGGTCGTCCCCATCTCGACACCGAGCTTCGTCAGACCGTTGGCAAGCTGCGCGATCCTCTCATACACCTTCGAATACGTCATACGTACCCGGTCACGATACACGACCTCTTGATTTGGCGCATGCATCAACGGTGTGTGCAAAAGGCGCTTTATCAGCAAAGGATACGTGTACGCCGAAGGCGTCAGCTCGGTCAGATCGCTTTGCATCTATGTCTCCTTGTATGTTCGGTCAATCGACTCTTGATAGTCGTATTGTGTAAATCCGGCAATGCACATCGCGTTAAATCGCGCGGACACACCGACGGTCGGCTTCCGGTTCAAGCAGCAGCAAGCAGCAAACCTCTACGATTCTTCAACTCAACGCAACTGGTTACTGACTTGTCTACCCATGGCGCTGGACCAATGCTCAAACCCTGAGAAATTTGACCGTCCTCCGGGCGAGAAACCGGAACAGAATGTACGTACAAAACATTCTGCCGTTTTCACTCTATTACCGCCGCACAGTCAGCTCTCTCGAAGCACATCTCCGAAGCGTTTGCAGTTCTCCTCAATGGCCTCTTGCGCAGCCGGCGACCATCTCCCCATGTCAAAGAATCCGTGTATCATCCCCTCGCATCTTTTGACTTCCGCCCATACGCCGGCATCGCGCAATGCATGTCCGTAGGCCTCGCCCTCGTCCCTCAGGGGATCGAATTCCGCGGTCACGATGACCGCCGGTGGCAGCCCAGAGAGTTGCGATGCGTGCAGCGGTGCGAGCCGCGAATCCTTTGCATTGCACTGTTCGCCGATATAGTGGCTGTAGAACCACTCAATCGACTCCGTCTCGAGAAAGTAGCCAGCGCCATTCTCCGCCCGCGATGGATAAACTGCGTCCGGCTGAGCAACCGCCGGATAAATAAGGAATTGACCCGCCAGTGGAATGCCATCCGCTTTGAGCTGCTGCGCAACAACAGCTGACAGGTTGCCACCTGCACTATCTCCAGCGACAGCGACGGTATCATTGCCGCCAAGGCGCTGCGCATTCTCGGCCACCCACTTCGTAGCTGCCACGGCGTCATCAACGGCGGCCGGGAATCTGTGCTCGGGCGCAAGCCGGTAGTCGACGGCGACGACCACCGCCCGGCTTCCGCGACAGACGTCACGGCTCATGTTGTCGTGGGTGTCGAGGTCACCGATGACAAAGCCTCCTCCGTGGAAGAAAGCGATCGTGGGAAACGGTCCTTCGCCTTCCGGGCGATAGACACGTGCTCGTAACTGGCCGACCGCACCAGGAACCGAGATGTCTTGGACGCTCCCCACCGGAACCACCTGCTCCTGAGTCCTCGAGTCGAAGGTCAAGGCACGATAGCCTGAACGAGCCTCAATAGGGGTGCTTTCGTGAATTTTCTTGCCGCCAGCTTCGACGACTGACGCGAGAACAGCGGCTATATTTTGATCAACTGACATAGGATTCTCCGAGATATCGCGACACCTTGATTCAGTCATAAATGAGAACCCCGTCATCAACGCTGGTGACCGGAAGGGTGTCACGCTCCTCGTAGTACTCGCGCATATGGACCCACGGTTCACGATCCCCCTGCCTGAACATCATCTCCTGGGCGCGCATGAAATAGCCTGCGTTGAAATTCTCCGGATTGGCCCACGGCAGCAGCGGCATATCCTCGTCTTCTGGACGGAGTGTCGGCACCACTGTTGTGGCCTCCCGCGTGTCCATATGGGCGAGCAGTCGGCACACGAAGTCGCTGACCATGTCGACCCGCAGGGTCCAGCTGAATCGTAGATAACCAAACATATACGACATGTTCGGCACGCCACTGATCATCAAACCGCGATACGTGACTCGTTTGGTAAAGTCCACCGGCTCGCCGTCGACGCTGAAATTGACGCCACCAAATAGACTGAGTTCAAGGCCAGTCGCAGTAACGATGATGTCCGCTTCGATGGCCTTCCCTGACGAAAGCGTGATGCCCGTCTCCGTGAAGCACTCGATCGAATCCGTTACCACCGACGCTTGACCACCGCGGATAGCCGCGAACAAATCGCCATCCGGAACCGATGCGACTCGCTGTTGCCACGGGCGATAGCTGGGATTGAAATGAGTGTCGACGTCGAAGTCTTCGGGAAGATGGGCGCGCACACCGTCGATGAGAAGTTTGCGAAGCTCATCTGGCTGCTCGAACGACATTTTGGCAAGGTCTTCAATCTTGGCGATATGAGCACGCCGAAGAATATCGTGGGTCCACTCTTCTGGAACCTTCAGTGCACGCAGGGGTGCTGCTAGCTCATGCTCCCACGGTTGCGTGGCGAAGAAGGTCGGTGAACGCTGAAGCATCGTGACGTGCCCGGCAGTCCCGGCGAGCGATGGAATCAGGGTTGCAGCGGTTGCACCCGAACCAATAACGACGATCTTTTTCCCGGTGTAATCGAGGTCTTCAGGCCAATGCTGCGGATGGATCACAATACCCTTGTAGCGATTCAACGTCGGCCACTCGGGTGTATAGCCTTTCTGATGGTTGTAATAGCCTTGGCATATCCACAGGAAGTTGGTCGTCAAACGCAACGTTTCCCCAGTGTCCACTCGAGTCACGTCCACGGCCCAACGATTCTCTTGCGAAGACCAGCTCGCTGAAGTCACCTTATGCTGATAGCAGATGTGCTGGTCGAGATTGTTTTCGCTGATGATATCGTTGAGATAGTTCCGAATCTCATCTGATGTGGCAATCGACCGGCCCGGCCACGGCTTGAAGCGATAGCCATAGGTATGGAGGTCACTGTCGGAACGCGCGCCAGGATAACGGTGTGTCCACCACGTGCCGCCGAAGCCCTCCAACGCTTCGAGTATCTTGAAACTGCGATTGGGAAACTGCTGACGCAGGTGGTACGCCGCCCCAATTCCAGAAATTCCCGCACCGATAATGAGTACGTCAACGTGCTCATTAGTGGTCGGCAACGATTGCAGACGCGTGTCGCTCATGATGTGTCTCCTTTCAATTTTGATTGATGCCACTGCAGTATCAGATCACGCACGGTGCGGCGGCTTGATCGCCGATTTCGTCGCCACTGGAACGCTCTCCACGTCGTCGAAATGTTGATTTAGTATCTCAAGGTGACAGCCGGAAATTCTTGACAAACAAAGACATATCTTTGACATTCTGAGACATGCCTACCTTCGTTCGTGCCAGTGGTCTCAGGGGATATGTCGATCTGATGCGCTCCCTAGGTGAAGACCCTACCAACCTGCTCCGGCGCTTTCGCATTTCCCTCGAACAGCTCGAGGATGAGGACGCATTGCTTCGCCTGAGATCGGTCGTACAGCTGCTCGAGGAGAGTGCGACAGCGACGCAGTGCGATGACTTCGGGCTGAGGCTTTCACACAATCAGGACATCACCGTTCTCGGGCAGGTTGCGGTAGTTGTGCAAAGCGCAGCCACTGTCCGGGAGGCACTGAACCTGATCAAGCAGTACCTCTTCATTCATAGCCCGGGCATACGCCTGTCGATCAACGAGAAAAGTCGTTTAGTCGATCACGCAGTTGAAGCCTCCTTGGAAATTCAGCTTGAACGTCCAACCGCCCATCGGCAAACCATCGATTTGGCTTTGGCGGATTTCTATCAGATGGTGGTTCTATTGAACAACGGTTCGCAGGGGATTCTCGGGGTGGCACTGCCGCACAAGCCGCACGCCGCAGAGTCAATTTACAGGCAGTTTTTTGGTTGCAAGGTATCGTTTGAACAACCGATAGCTGGGCTACATCTTGAGCGCAGTATGCTCAACAAGCGTTTGAGTTCAACCAACCACGCGATACGGGAGATTGCCGAGGAGTACCTGAGAAATCGTTACGGTACGCCTGGCGATACGGTTAGCCATCAGGTTCGCCAACTGTTGTCGAGGACACTCGGAGCGGCCCATAGAAACAAAGAGGACGTTGCACAAATGCTCGCAATTCACCCTCGAACCCTGCAGCGCCGGTTGGAGGATGAGGGTACGAGCTTCGAGGTCGTACGGGACGAAGTGCGTCGTGAAGAGATGCTTCGCTATTTGGTCGAGACGGAAATTTCTTTGGGGCGCGTGACGGAGATTCTTGGTTACTCGGAACAGTCGGCAATGACAAGGGCCTGTTCCCGCTGGTTCGGAACATCACCCGCTGCGCTACGCCGAAGCAAAATCAAGCATGCGAAGGTACGTCGCCAGCGAGGGTGAGCGTTTGCCTCGACTTTCAATATTTACCAAAACGATCAGATCACCCAAGCTTGTGAGCTATGGAGATTGGATTGCCTCTGTTGCGAGCACGGCCACATGAGTATCGAGACTTCATTCGAGCCGGATACACAGCTTGCAGAAGCCGGCCCGCCATGCGTGCATGAGTGCGCTCGGCATTGTCACGGTAGCTGGATGTGCTGGTAAAGTGAGGCGAGGAAGAACTCGAAGCCGCTCTATCACCGCCATCGCTTCCCGGGCGGCGTCATCAGTTGCGCAGTGGGCTGGTATTGATATGACTTTGGGTGTCAATCGCGAAGTTGGTTTCCAGGTTGCATCGACGCATGAATTTCCTGAGGGCGGCGCAGCAGTAAGTCTCGACGGTGGATCACACTTCTATGAGCGAGATTTTGTCAAGATCGCTTTCGCCGGTATCTTCATACCGTGTCTCCGGCGTAGCCTCCGTCTGAAGTCGCCCTTGCGCTCGTGAGATGAACCAGCATCGCCGGGTAGCCAGGCGCGGTTGCCCGCACCTAGCCCCCTAAGAACTGTACGTGCAAGTTTCCCTGCATACAGCTCAAGCCTCTGCCAAGGCATCTTTCGACACCCGCTTTCACAACTTATTTCCGGCGTACTTTTGAATTCCATGACAACCGGGATGGTGCAGTTGAATGTTGCCCGCTGCAATCGACCCACCGTCGGTTCTTTTCACAATGAAGCGGGTGACCCAAGGGGTTCCTATTGCGATCGGTTCCTGACAGGTCGGACACAGGCCATCCTGCCTCAGCCAGACCCGGTAGAGCTTCGCGCGGCCCCTTGGCAGGTTCATCATCCTCTTGCCCCATCGGGTCTCGAAGTATGGTTCCCACTGTGGGTCGTGCGGGTTAGCCCCGGCCTTGATCTTGACATGCCGCTGTATCGGCGTGTCCGCCGCTTTCAGCAGGACAAGCTCCTTCTTCCCCCCATCCTCTTGTTTTTCGGTTGTGGCAAATACCCAGTTGCGGGTGCCTTGGGTTTTGAAGTATTTATCTTTGACCCAGCGGGCGCCTTTCTCTGGATGCCGTCGAACCGCCCATTGCCACAGCATTGACCAGACATATGTATCAACCCGAGCAAAGGTTTCCTTGGCGACCACATGGCGGTGATAGTTCGCCCAGCCCCGCAAAATCGGGTTGAGCAGGCGTATCAAGTTTGCTTGTTTGGCCGTCTTGTTGCCTTTGATGACTTCCCGGATCTTGTCAAGATGCGCTTTGACGTTCGCTTTCGACGGTTTCATCAACAGCTTGCCGTTGTACTTGCGGATATTCCATCCGAGGAAGTCAAACCCTTCGTCGATGTGCGTTACCTTGGTCTTTTCCGGCGACAGGACGAGCCCACGTTCCGCCAGAAATGCGACCACCGCGGGTTTGACCTCGTGCTCCAGCCACTCTTTCGAGTGGCCAGTGATGATGAAGTCGTCCGCGTACCGCACCATGTGCATTTTCAGGCCTGTCCGCTTTGCCTTCGGAAACTTCTCTGCCAGCATCGCTTCGAGACCATCCAACGTCATGTTGGCCACTACCGGTGAAATAATTCCCCCTTGAGGGACCCCGGCATCGGTCGGGAAGAGTTCGTCCTGATACACATATCCCGCCTTGAGCCACTTCTGCAGGATCACCTTGTCCGTGGGGATGTTAGCGACCATCCATGGATGGCTGATTTCGTCGTAACAGGCCTTGATGTCGGCTTCCAGCACCCACTGCGCGCTTGTCTTTCTCGCGAGGGCGATGAAGCATTGTTCCCCCGCGTCGGCTGTTGAGCGCTCCGGCCTGAACCCATACGAGTTCGGGTCGGCAGTGGTTTCCGCAACCGGCTCCAGAGCAAGCAGATGCAATGCTTGCATCGCCCTGCAGCGCATCACGGGTATGCCGAGCGGCCTCATTTTCCCGTTCTTCTTCGGTATCATTACCCTCCGAAGCGGAAGAGCCGAGTAACCCCGTCTCTTCAACGACGCAATCGCGTTGGTCTTTGCCCCCGGTGTTTTCCAGATGACCTTGTCGACACCAGGGGTGTTCTTGCCTTTGTTTTCAGTCACCCGCTTGACGGCTAATGCCTTGCCGCTGAACGAGTGGGTCAGCAGCCATTGCAAGGCTTTCACCTTGTTGTGCCTGCCGGCCTGTGTCCACTTCACAATACGCGCTTGCAGCCGTCTTACCTGACGCTGGACATCGGCCCAACTGATGCCGTCCCATGCCACGCCGGAAGGCGCACACGCTGGTGTTGCTGCGTCCATTTGCTTCCCTTCCGTTAAGATGGTTCTACCTACTCTCTTGTGATGAGAGACCACGAGGAAGTTTGCCCGCTTTCGCGTGGGATGATGTTGCAACCCCTATCCATCCGATTACAGGATGGCGTTCGCTTTGTCCTCAATCCTTCGCCCGCATCGCCATGGGCAAGCCTTGCGGCTTGCTGTCCCCGAGGGGAGCGATACGGGATTTCCACGTTCCGCTTGCGAAAGCATGTCGGGTTAGGCGCCTGCTGTCGACCGGGAGGCGTATGGGTCACGAGAGCGTATAAGTGAAGACGCTCTTCCCACCTCCATTGCCATTTTGGCTCAAGCGCAGTAGCCACTTCCGCTTGTTTAGAATAACGACCTTTATCGCAGATTCACATGTGTTCGCCATGCCGACTGTCTAGCACTCATCCGGCGTGTGGCTGCCAGAAGGGTACGCCTCTCGCGATTGATACCCCGCATCTTGCGATGCTTCGTTACATTGTCAGAGTCGCTCTTTATTCAGACTCCTAGACTCGCCCGGTGACACGGGCGGTTCCCTCATGTTGAAGCGGGAACAGCTCCTGCAAGCAACTTCGTGTCGCAGTCACCACCTTCTATCCGCTGGCGTGTCGCCAGCCTTATCCTGCATGCGCGTTACGCCGGAATCTCTTCCGGGAACATGCCCCATCTGAAAATATTCGGTTGCTTCAGCAACCCAGCGTGATCACGGGCATGTTCACTCCAACCGTGTTTGCTACGCAAATAAAATGCCAAGAAAAACCTCTACATCCTATCAGGTAGACATAAGTATGCCTAAACGTTCTTAAGATCCGCGCCTTCGGGAATGACTCCGTCTTTCAGATAGCGCCACAGTGCAATGGCAAGACGTCTCGCCACCGCGACGATAGCGATACGTCGCGCACGTCGGTTCGGCCCCGTGCCCTGTGTGCGTTGGTCAAACCATTTTGTTAGTGCGCTGCCGGGCTGGTAGCGCAGCCACGTCCATGCAATCTCGATCAGCAGCGCGCGTACCCGCCGGTTTGACTGTTTGCTGATCCCTTGATCGATCTGGCTTTCGCCGCTGTCGTATGGCTGAGGCACCAGCCCGACGCACGAGCCGACTTCGCGGCGATTGTTGAAGTTCCGCCAGAAGAGCTCGAGCGCAAGGCGCGAGGCGCCTACTTCGCCTATACCCTTCAGCCGCGCCAGCGCATCGCAACGCTGGCGCGCGACTGCTGGTACGTTTGTCTTTCGCGTGCTCTCCAACACCGCAAGTTGCTGTTCGACGAGGGCCAGCCGATCGCACTCACGCCGTAACCGCTCATACAGCTCGCGCGGTAACGGCGCACCGTCGTGGCAGCGTACTTCGTCGCGCTCGAGTCGGTCCGCGAATGCCCGGTGATCGACAGCATCCCAGCAGCCGAGGGTGGCCAGCAGCTTGCGCATGCGATCTTGGTGCTGCAGGATTTCCTTCTGTAGTTGCCCGCGCTCTCGCATCAAGTGGCGCGATGCCTCGTCCTCCGGTAACGGTACGCGAATCACATGCATGCGATCGCGCTCGCCGCGCAGCCACGCGCGCAAATTGATGACCAGCTTGATGACATCGAGCCGATCGGTCTTGGCGCGCCGCTGGTGGCGTTCGACCGGAATGCTGGCCGGATCAATGACGTAGCAGTCGACGTGTCGAGCCCGTAACGCGCGCCAGATCCAGAACGCGTCCTGCCCGGCCTCATAGCTCACGACAACCCGTACATCTGTCGGTAATGACCATCTTTCCTTGTGGGTCTCGATCAGGTCCAGCACTGCCTGCAGGCGCGCCGCAGCCTGCGGCTGTCCAACGGTGTGGACGGCCGGCTTCTCGCGCCGGCCGTCGTGAAACGCGACTTTCCATTTGGCCGCCGCCAGTTCCAGCGACACTGCCAGCACCAGTCCGTCACCACTACCTGTGTATGCCTGATCGGTAAGCATGATGTTCTCCTGTGAGCAAACCTCAGCATGCTGATTTTAGGCGTCAGCTTGGCGAGGGACTCGCTTCATAGGATCTGACATCCGCGGGTTGGATACCGCATTACAGAGGTCCGCCTCATGAGCCTGCCGCTAACTTCCGCCGCAAGTTGGTGATGCCCGTTGCGTAATACCATCGCGGGTTGCTCGGATGCCGGGCTGCGCCGCCTTCAGGAAACTCCTTCCGTTGTTCGGGAAATCACACACAGGCCGCGGGCGGTTCGCTGCGAGGTATTGCAAGCGCCATGGCCAGTCGACTGATGTCCCAGATGAACGCCGCCAGTTCGCGGGCAATAGCCACGATCGTGATGTTGATGGGCTTGCCTCGCGCGGTCAGCCGGGGGAATCGTCGGCACAGCCGCACCTGGGCGTCCCAGGCGCGGTCGATGATGGCCTTGGGCAGACCTTCGAGACGGGCCTGGATTTCCGGGCTGACGCGGGCAGGATGGCGGTAACTCCAGGCCGCTTCGACCAGCAGTCTTCGGGCGTAGCTGTTGCCGGTTTTGGTAATGCTGCCCTGGCGGCGTTTGCCTCCCGATGAATGCTCGGATGGCGTTACGCCGAGCCAGGCCATCAGCTGACGCGGGTGTTCGAAGCGGGACAGGTCGCCCACTTCTGAAATCATCCCGACGGCGGTAACGAACTGGACGCCCCGCATGGCCTGCAGGGCCAGCACTACCGGATAGAAGCGCCAGGAGATCACCGCTTCGCGTAGGGCTGTTTCGAGACGGGCGCACTGCGCAAGCCGGTCCTCGATCGTGCGCCGGTGTTCGTCAAAGGCAAGGTGCTGCCAGGCGCTGGGAAACGAACAGCGGCCCAGCCAGCGACGGTGCGCCTCGCCCCAGTTTGCGCTACCGGTATAACGGACGCCATGCGCGAGCAGGAACGACTTCAGTCGATGCCGTGCACGTCGCAGATCCTCGCGGGCAGCCGCCCACGCGCGGGCGAGATCCCGGAATGCCTCGTCTTCAATGCCGGGCACGTACACGGCCGACAGGTCGTCGGCGCGCAGCGAGCGCGCCAGCTTGATGGCATCACGCCGGTCGGTCTTTACGCGCTCGCCCGGCTTGCGCGGGATCAGTGAAGGTGCCGCGCAGGCCGACGGCCACGGCGGCCTTTGCTCGAACGCAACGTTAAAGGGACCGTATGGGTTTAGCGCCCAGGGGGAAGTTCTTGGATTGCTGGAGGCAACAACAACAGGTAGCGTTCTGCATCCGTTCGCCACCCCGTCCATCCTGAATGACGTCGCCATCGTGACGTTCGATGGCGCAGGTCATTTTGCACGGACCGACTTCGGGAATATGACCTGCCCCTTACTTAGCGTGTTGACGGGAGCCTTGCCTGGCGGGGCTGATTCGATGCCGAGGACCAAAATCCTCGGCATTTTTTATACTTACCGGCCCAAAAATTTAAAAACAGGCCGGCATTTCCGCCTCAGCGCCCGAATGGGACGCCTTTCCGCACGGCAACTCGTTGGCGCAACCCATGCGCACTCGTCGCAGGGCCGCCAAAACTGGGCATAAACTCGCTTCAAACACCGTGCAAGCACCGCTCCCACGTCAGCCCCTATAGCCCCGCTGGACGGGGTCTTCGCCGCGTTATGCAAGTGGAAAATATTTTCGAAAAAGTAAAAGCCCCGCCAATCCAAGACCGGCGGGGCTCTTCGTCAAATAAATTGCCCGTCATCAACACGCTAAGTAAGGGGCAGGGGAATATGAACGGGGTCCCGAAAGGCGGGCAGACTGCATTCAATCCGAATCAGAGCGGCTCCTACGCGGTGAACGCCGATTGCACCGGTACCATGCAAATCACGTACACTGGCGGCCCCGTGCCGGCCGGCGTCGTGCTTGACTTGGAAATGGTGGTCGCTGACGACGGGACGGTCGTCAAAGCGATTATCGCCACGGAGACCGTACCGTCCGCCGGGCCGACCGCCGACGGCACGACGTGCTCATCGAATTGCCAGTTAGGTGTGCAAGTGAGCTTTGAGGGTAAAAAGGTCTTGGTCTACGGCTTCCGCTAGTCGAATCGCACATTGAATTGTGCTTTCTCTCTATGGTGCGTTCCATGGGGTGGCGCCGAGCCCGTGCTCGGGCAGGTTTGCCACCCTTTAATGCCCGCCGCCTTCAGCCAGGTGACCGCCAATTCCCCGGTCTATCGCGATACGGAACCCGACGCTGCTCGTGATGTTGGCGGACACCGACGCCACCAACATGGCGATGGCTGCACAAGGAGGCGAGCGTCGATTGACGTGATCGCGCGCGTAGGTCCGTTGTTTGGGCGGAGCCGACGTTCGAACGTCCGCGTGAAGGTCGGGTTGAATGTCTCAAACTGGCCGAACTCGGTCCGCTGCGGGAGACTTGCCGCGTACGATTCGCGGAGGCCGCTGAATGCTCTTGGGTTATTCCCAACGATCATAGGGTCGCCCGATCCAGCGGCGATTACGAAAACAGTGGCAAAGATTCGAGGCCGGATTGGAGCCGACGCCGCAGCGACGCAGATCGACTTGCACGTGGAGCAGTTTCCCCGCTAGCCGAACCGAGCCGCTGGTATAGATCCGATAGCGCCCGACAAACGGACGTGCGAGCCGGCGTCGCCGCCAATGCCAGTTCAAGCTGGTCCAGCAGTTCCGGCAGATTCACCTTCCCTGCTATCTTTCCTGCGAACTTCCGCTTCTGCATAAGGCCGCTCCCCTATAGCTGTCGAGATACGCGCTGGCGTCGACCTCACCACCAATCGTCAAGCTCCAGCGACATCTGTTTCTTCGCATTTGCGCCAGGCGCACGGTCGGATGCATCGCCCTTTAGCAACGGTGACTTCAGCACATCGAGATGGAAAACCACATCCATGCCGATCCGGACAAATCCCTCATTCTCCCGCGTCGGGCTGCCGGCGCTTTTCGGGATAGCGATGCT
This sequence comes from Paraburkholderia phytofirmans OLGA172, assembly GCF_001634365.1. Lineage (NCBI taxonomy): Bacteria > Pseudomonadati > Pseudomonadota > Betaproteobacteria > Burkholderiales > Burkholderiaceae > Paraburkholderia > Paraburkholderia phytofirmans. Next base: position 1,553,344 of record NZ_CP014578.1, on the reverse strand, counting down.
GCCAACTGGCTCCTCCGCCCCTCTGTTCACGCTGCGTCCGCCAGCATCGAGTGACGACAGTCCGCCGCGGCGCACCGGCACGCGTACTGCGCCCGGACGTCCTCATCCAGCGGATCGTCAGTGGCAAGCAGATATTCAATGAACAATTCTTCACCGGCCCCGATCGAGCGGAGCGTGTGGATGAAGATGCGATCACCGTCTTCAATGGTTTCGCAGTTGGGCGCGCACGCGTGATTGAGCCAGCGCGCGCTGTTGCCGCCACGGCTGCCGTCGATCACCCGCCCATCCGACAGGCCGAAAAGAAACGTATGGCCTGCGATGCCTTCGCGCCGATGACGGCGCACCGCACTTCGCCACGAGGTGATTTCACCCTTGTACTCAAGCACGCGCTCGCCCGCCGCGAGCGCGTACTTGGCGAACACGCCTTTACCGTGAACTGAAGACCGCCGGACAACTACGCGCTGCATACTCTTTCCTTTCCCGATGTCAGCGCCAGTATACGAGTAGCAAATTTCCGCATCCAGCGCGATGGAATAAGCAGGCACTTGCTACGTTCGGGCACCGGCGGGCATATCGAAGCTGGAGAGTCGAAGTATTTGATCCGCAGCCATGCCCGAATGACCGACCGATCGCCCGCGAAGAGATCCAGCTTCAGAAAAGCTGAGCGCCGAGATCGCGCAGACTGATCCACTTGACGGTGCTGACGAAGGTCCTGCCCGTCGTATCGAGAGATACGATCATCGCGCGCTGCCCAAGCGCTTCTGCAATCACGCGCACGATGCGCGTCCGGTAGCGCAGCAGCGCACCGATCGGTGGACACAGCGGCTCCCGCCTGCTCGGCGATCGTTTCTTTTCCATACAGCTATCTTTATAGATGTGCAGCGAATCGAAGGGGCCGCGGCACGTCGCAGCATCTCGCTACCGATGCTACCTGGCCGACTTGCCCAGGTCCAGGCTCTTTGCACAATCACGCCCGCTCCCTGACGCCAGCCAACGGTGGGGTCGACGTGCCCCGCTGAGTACCGCCGGCAGGAAGCCTGCCGACGGTTCGCCCGCTCTCAGCCGCCGTTCACCGCATCCTTGAATGCCTTGCCCGCCGTGAACTTGACGGTCTTCGCCGCAGGGATCTGGATCTCGGCGCCGGTGGCCGGGTTGCGACCGACCCGCGCGGCACGCGCACCGGTGGAAAACGAGCCGAAGCCGATCAGTTGCACCGTCTTTCCGTTCGTCAGCGCACCGGTGATGGCTGCGATCACCGCGTCAATCGTCTCGCCCGTCGCGGCCTTGCTGTCTCCGGTCTTCGCGGCGACCGCATCCACCAGTTCCTGCTTGTTCATTGTGACTTCCTCGTTGTGGTTGAAATCTCGTCACCCTACCCGATCGGCGCGCCTTCGCGCAATCGGCACACAGCGGCATGTGGTCCGCGACAGGCCCGTCGTCCTGTCGTGCCGGGCACGCACCGGGTGAAGTCGCCAGGGGAATCTGTCCTGGGCACGGTCGAGGACGCTGACCGCGAAACGTCAACGCCCGGGTTCTGCGCCGGAGCCAGTCTTCCCCGAGGGTCGACCGCCGCAGACCGCCGGGCACGTCTCTGCGTTTTCAAAGTCTTCTATTGCGCGTGGCCGCGCGCTTCGCGGCTGCGGTCACAAATCCAGTCCCGCGTCCTCAGGTCACGGTCGGCGCACCGCGTCATCACGCCAGGATGCCATCCGGCGACGTCATCCGGTCCATATAACGGCCAGTGTCCGCAAATGAAGGGGTAGATAGCCCCAACTATCGACCCCTTCATTGCCGCGCTGGCTTTGAGACGCATCTGCGCGGCGAAGGCCGCGTCATACCCCACTCCCGGTCGGCTTCCTGGTGTGCTCGGCCTCCGGGGCAGCCGTCACCGCGCGTGCTACCATGGCCGCGTGGGGCTGGACGACGCAACAGAGCATCGAATTACCGTGGCGTCGCAGCCAGCCTGGCGTGCTTCAGGCCTGGGGGCCGGTGATGAGCATCAATGCCGTGCATGCAGCCGTTGTCCTGGCAATTCCGGTTCTCGCCATTGGCTTCGCGGCCGCGTCTTTCCGGGTGTTCAGCCGCAGGGTGCAGCACCCGCGACGGGGCGCGGCCCGATGGATCCAGGTCCACGCGTTCGACCGCCTCCTGAACCGGCCCGGGACGCGTGCGGAATCCCGCCGGCGGCGCGACCTGGCGGCCAACAAACTGAAGCAGGCCCAGCGCGGATCGGCAGAAAACACTGTCGGCAAAAAACCCTGACGCGGGCGCCCCGGCCTGTCCGCCCCGGCCAGGCGGCGGCGGGCTCGCTTCAGGCGGCGGCCTCCAACGGGTCACCGCGGTGCCTCACCCCGGTGCCGCTGCGCACCCACGAAGCCTGCATGACAGGGGGCGGCCGCGCCCGTCCCCCAAAGGTCGTCCACGGGTGAGGAGGCGCCGTGCGGGTGGGCCCGTGGCCGCCGCCCGGTTCCGGCATCCCTTTCATCCCCCGCCCCCGGTTGCCCTTGGGGTGCCCCTGTCGGGCCATCGCCAATCCGTTCGGGCTGCCAACCAGTTTTTTCACGACTGCGGCAGCCGACCGGGCGGCGGTCCGGCCCCGGCCCCGCGCACCCGCACGCCCCGCCTGACGACCCACCTGAGACCCACGTGAAACCCACTGACGGGCACGCCGACCCCGTCGCCCTGGGCCCGTGCGGTGCCGCGTGACCCGCCGCCAGGGTGCATGACCCGATAGGTCGTTTGCGATAAATAGCTTTATCGCAAGAGCATCATCGCTGACCTAAACTTCCCCATATGAAAACGCCGCCGCCCCGCTCCGGGCGAGGCCGCCCCTCCCCCGGCATCCCGGCCGGGGCCGATGTCACCGACCCCGCTGCGCCTCCCTTCCCTGACCTTGCGTCACTCGCTGCGCTGCGCGCCTGGTACGAGGGTCTCACCGCGCGCGCCGCCGTCACGCACTACCTCCCCCACCTCCGCATCGACGGCCAGTCGTCCCGCAGCCTGATTGGCCGGATCCGCCGCACGGTGGTCACGTTTGCACGTTCCCGGCAGCGCGACGACCTTGCGCAGCTGTTCGACCATGAGACGGCCAGCCGGACCCGGTACGCGACTGCGGTCGTCCACGCGATCGACATCCTGCGTACCGCGCCCATCCCGCAGCCGCGACTGACCGATGACATTTCGAGGTGGCTGGCGCCGCGCGCCGTCCGCGCGCTGCACGCGCAGCACATCCGCACGCCCGCCGAACTGACGCTGCGGGTGCCGCGGCGGCGGCGCTGGTGGCGCAGCATCCCGGGGCTCGGTGTGACCGGCGCCCGGACCATCGAGACGTTCTTTGCTGCGCACCCGCGCCTTACTGCTCACGCGCGGCAGCTGGTAGAGGCGACGCAGCCCGCGCCGGATGAACAGCAGACCCTGGTCGTCCCATGGGAACACCTCGTCCTGCCGGAAGACCTTGACGGCTCACGCGGCCGCTTCCGTGCTCCGCGTGAAGCCTGCCTGCTGGGCGCCACCAATGATTACGGGGCCATCCAGTCGTGGCTCGCCCTGCATGAGTCGGCCGACACGCAGCGCGCGTACCGCAAGGAAGCCGAGCGGCTGATGCTGTGGGCGATTGTCGAATGGCAGCAGCCGCTGTCATCGCTCACGACCGACGATGCAATCGCCTACCGCGCGTTCCTGCGACGGCCGGCGCCGCGCGGGCGCTGGACCGGACCGCCCTGCTCGCGCCGCTCCGCCGGATGGCGCCCGTTTGCGCACGGCCTGTCGCCCCGCTCGGCGGCGTATGCGCTATCGGTCATCCGCGCGCTGTTCCGCTGGCTCATCGAGCAGTGCTATGTGCTGGCCAATCCGTTTGCCGGCATCCGGGTGCGCGGCGCCAGCAGTCACGGTCCGTTAGACGCAGCCCGCAGTCTCACCGACGCCGAATGGCGGACCGTCCGCGCCCTCGCCGACGGGCTGGAATGGTCAACCGGGTGGTCTGGCTGGAGCGCACCGGCCGCGCAGCGCCTGCGCTTCCTGCTCGATTTCAGCTATGCGACGGGACTGCGCGCGCATGAGCTCGTGAGCGCGACGCTCGGCGACATCGCGACCGATGCGCGCGACGATGCATGGTTGCAGGTGACCGGCAAGGGCGCGGAGCCCGGCAAGGTGGCGCTGCCGCCGCTCGCACGCGAGGCGCTGCGGTCGTATCTGAAAGCACGCGGCCTGCCGGTCACGCGTTCGCGCTGGCAGCCGGCCACGCCGCTGGTCGGTGCCCTCGTGAAAGCAGACGATGCGCGGCCGCCGGAGGCACCGGGCCGCCCGGGCGCCGGCATCAGCGCGACGCGGCTGCGGCAGGTGCTGGGGGCATTTTTTGAGGCGGCGGCCGGGCGCATCGAAGCGCGCGACCCGGCGCTCGCCGGGAAACTGCGGCACGCGAGCCCGCACTGGCTGCGGCATACGCACGCGACCCACGCGCTCAACGCGGGGGTCGAACTCGTCGCGGTGCGCGACAACCTGCGTCATGCGTCGATTGCGACGACCTCGACTTACCTGCACGGGGACGAGGCCAGACGCGCCCGCCAGGTTGGCGCGGCGTTCCGGCGTCTGCCAGCGCGGCCGGCTTCGACCCGTGAGCCCGCATCGCGCCCTGCCCGGTAGCCGCAGCCCGCCTCGGTGACGAACTGGCGATAACAGCCCAGTCACCTGCGCCATCGGTGAACGGCAAGGCACCCGCGCATGCCGGACGCGCCGGGCGCGCCGATACCGACTTTTCCAGCTCAGGCCGGACCCCGTGATGAGCGTCCGGCCACCCCGGTCTGGATCCGAGGCCGGGGACTTTCTCCTCCCACCCCAGCCGCCACGCCTTGGCGACCGGACTGAAATGAACAGAGGGGACCCTTGCAAACGCACGGCGGCCCTTCGCTGTCCGGCTGCCGGCAGGTCCTCGGCCTTAGCCGACGTCAGGGCGGGCTGGGTTCTACGTCAGCAAGGTGGCGGATTGCTGTCAGTGCCGGGCATCGAACAGCCGACCGGCAGCTTCCCGTATGAGCGAGCTCACACTCCCGCCCTCCAGTCCGACCGACCATATTGGGGTGGGCCGCTGAAACCGGCGACCCGAGCACAACTGCCAACTATTTGCCTGCGGCTACAGCTGCGTCCTCGACCCACTTACCGAGGTTATCCCTACCGTTGCCGTTGTTCCACAGGTAGTGGTTGTACCCCTTGACGCGCAGGCTGCAGCACTCAGTGGTGTTCCCGTCCAGACCTTTGATCTTGCTAACATCGATGGTCAGGATTCCATTTCCCCGAGCGATACTCTGGTCAATCTCGTACTTGACCCATCGACTCTTGTTCGTATTCGCGCCGACCAGCACCACCGTGACTGTCGTGCCCTCGAGCTGCTTGTCAATCCATGCTTTGATGGCATTGTCGCCCTTGCGCTCGACCTCTTCAAAGTCCGCCTTATCGATGAACCCCGACTTGATTGCACCCGTGATGACGTTACTATTGCGCACATTCATGGCACGCTGAACATCGTCATACTTGAAGCTAAAGAAGACTTTTCTTGCCATTTTTGTCCCTAGATGATTCGTAGAAGTTTCAACACAATCTCCGTGGCGGCGTCGAAATCCGTCTTGTCGTCGCCAAGAGCCTGCAGGAGCGGCAGTATTTGAGCGCCGTTCTGATGCGTGGTTGGATCAAAAGCTGCCAGCACCTCTTCCCAAAACTTTCGGGTTATCGAGCCGGTAATACCGACAGGGATAACGAAGACACCTTTCTCGCGAGCAATGTCGAATTCCTCGCGCATTCCGTTCGACTCGACAACGATATCGCCTTGCAGCTTGTTCCCAAATAGGAAGATGGCGATGCCAGCATGGTCAATCATCGTATGGCGATACTCTCGCCACAGTTCTCGGAGCGGCCGAGTTCCAGACTGAGTCTGGGGAAACGGTCGCAGAACCAACTGCTCACTGCCGAGGCGCCCTCCGTTCATGATGGTCTGCTCAAGGACGCCCGTGATGACCGCACTGCCGACACCGAGACCAAACCCCGAGATGACCCGGAAGTCTGCCTTGCTGATTTCGCGACTCAGGTTGTACACAAACTTCTCCGCCTCGGCCTGAGTCCACGGCGAGTAATCGTGCGCAGCTCCCGAGACAAAAATCGTTCGCCGTTTGTGCTTGTCCTCAACAGCTTTCAGGATAGTCGTTATCTCACCATACTCGTCAACGTAGGTCGTCTTAATGCCAACGCGCAACAGCTCTCCTTCGAACAGCTTCTCTTTCCGCTGCCTATACTCGAAGTCGGCTTTGCTTTCGCCCGCATCTTGGCTTACGCGCCGCAGAATGCAATGGTGCTGCCGTTGGTCCTTTCCATACTGGATTCGGACACGGCTGAGGATGTATTCAAGATTCGGGTCGGTGAAACTGAACCCCAAGAACAAGAAGGTCTTCGACACCAAGTCGCCGCTCAGTGCAGTAATGAACGGCTGCATTGCAAGGTGGTAGCGCTCGTAGTCATCGCGAATCAGCACAGCTTCCGATGCGTGGTCGGCGTCACCGTGCATCTTGTAGACAATGGCGTCTCGATGGCGACGCGTCGTCGCCAGCTGCTTGACCGTGTACTTGACGTCAGGAATTTTTCCGTTCGACTCAAGAGACGATTCGATAAGCTTGTCGTAATTTGTTGTCCAGAACGTATAGATCGGTAGCCTAGCAAGAATGCGATGATTATCCGTCGGCGCGAGATCCGTAGAGAATTCCGTCACCAGAAGCTGGTTGAGCTTTGCTCGATTTGTGTGATTGACGTTTGTGTGGTACTGCGCCAATGTGACAAGATCCCATTCCTTTTCCACATCAAGATCGAGATCGTCTGCAATCGGCTTTAGCAACGTTTTCCAATCGACGTATCCTGCCCCGCGGGAAAATCCCGCGCCAGCGAATATTGCGAGGTTTCCTTCTTCGAGCTCTTTAGACAGGGTCTCCACTAGTTTTATTTGGTCTCTTTGCACATGTTCCTCTATTAATTGCTTTCATTAGGCCGAGGTTGATACTCCGCTTCCTGCGAAAATCAGACATGTTTGCACTTTTCGGCTCGAAGCGAGTGTAACATTTGCCGATCGAAGAATTTTGCCCCCAATCCACTCTTTATATCAACTAGAGGGTGTTAGGCACTTTTGTTAAGGGTTGCAAAGTGAACAAGCATAAGCACGGAGAATACGACGAAATGCAAACCAGCCAAGGTTTCGGGCAATCGTTCGTAGTCTCTGGCCAGTCGTCGGAACCGGTTGAGCCAGCCGAAGCTGCGCTCGACCACCCAGCGGCGCGGCAACAGCACGAAGCCCTTCTTCGCCTCCGGCAGCTTGATTACCTGAAGCTCAATCCCTTCGTCGAGTGCCGCCTGCGCAGGCTCTTCGCCGGTATATCCCTGATCGGCGAACGCCACCTTGACCGTCTGGCCCGTGGCCTGCTGAACCTGACGCGCCAGTTCTCCGACCTGCGCGCGTTCCTGTTCGTTGGCCGGCGTAACATGCACAGCAAGCAACTGCCCCAAAGTATCAACCGCCATGTGGACCTTACTGCCGCGTTTGCGTTTGTAGCCGTCGTAACCGGCGCGAGGCCCACTCTCGCATGTCGACTGCAGGGTCCGCCCGTCGAGAATGACCGCGCTGGGTTGACCACGGCGCTCCTGTGCGATCCGGATGATCGAACGCAGGTCATTCACCATCGCCTCGAAACAGCCTGCCTGAATCCAGCGTTGCGTCTGCTGGTAGACCAGTTCCCACGGTGGAAAATCATTGGGCAACAAACGCCACGGCGCACCCGCACGTACGATCCAGCGCAGCGCGTTGAACATCTCGCGCAGTTCGTAGCGGCGCTGCGGCGCGTCTTTGTTCATCAAGGTCAGGTACGGAGCGGCGAAGTACCACTCTTCATCCGACACATCCGTTGGGTATGGCCTGCGGTTTTTCATTCCGCCAGGATACCAGGTCTAACTCAAAGTTCCTAACACCCTCTAGGGACGGGATAGTAGGGAAATGATGCAATTAGCATGTTTATGATGCTGTCGGTCGCGCAGTACGAAGCCATATTCGCGGCACTGATAGCTTGGCGAGCCGATCAGCAGAATAGTGACGACCATGTTGCATTGCCCAGCCACCTAGCCACGCGAACGCACTCCGTTCGATCTTTTAGCCCAACAGCTTCTTGAGGTTTTCCCAGTTCCATGCGTACAGCCGGCCGGCATTCGGCACCGCGGTGTAGTCACCGTCCTTATACCCGATGACCTGTACAATCTTGACGCCCGCTACACGCGCCATCGCCACCTCCTTGAGAACGCCTTGCGCCTTGTGCGTCTTGGGTCCAACCATAACAACGACGATGTTGGCACGGCTAATTGCCGCACGCGCCTTATTTTCCCAGTCGCGCTCAGGCGCCGCCTCCTTTAGGGAGTAGTCGGCGACCTCGAACGGAGAGTCCTGCAGCTTGGCCTGTCCAAGAATAAAGTCTTTTAGCACTCGGTCGTTGTCGAAGTCAAAGCTCACGAATACGCGCGTCTTTGTCTCGTTTTCCCTCTTGAGCAGCGTCCGGGCCAATTGAGCTGCGATTCCACCGAGCAACAAGCCACCTACCCCGGGAGCGATGCTGTTCCCAAGCAAGGCGCCCGCACCAACGGCGATCGCCCCGCTTGCCGATAAATCAGAATGATGGATCCTACAAAAATCGCTTTCTGCCAAAGGCTGGTTGAGGCAGCGACGTCCGGATTTGGTCGTTGATTTACAGCGTCTCATTGTTCTTTTACGCCAATTCTTGTTGCATGTGTGCTTCGTGCGCCGATCTTCAGGTGATGCAGATCGAGTACAGTCAGCCTAAGACTCCCTTCATCACTTGCAGATGGGTGCACTCGTAGCGCGTCTACTACGGCCGTCTTGCCGCCGTAGTTCGGGCCGATGATGACGTTCAAGCTATCCTTGAATTGGAGCGTCACGTTGGCGAACCGTCGGAAACCTTGAGCGCGCAGTTAGTGTAACTACATTTGTGAACAATGCTGTTGTCGGGAATGGCTACGAGGCATGGAGTCGGACGTAATCAGACTGCGGCAGACGAGAAACTGTACAAGATGTACAAGAAGGCGTCATCGCGACAATCAGTCAGGCTTTATCGGAGAGCAATCGCCGGAGATTGCTTCGCAACTGCTCCTGGACGGCTTCGTGGGGCATCGCCCACACCTCTGAAAGGGTCGAGCAAATGCTCCAAGCATCCCATGGCATCAGAGCAAGCCCTCGTTCAGAGGTGAAAGGCCCGTCGGTCTCGGGGAGAACACGGTCCAACGACATGTGACTCAAGAGGCCGCGACCCTTCTCACTCGCTAGCATGACAGGTCCCACACTGAACCAACAGCCAAGTCGCGACGCTGCCCGAAGTTCAGCTATCCCTCCAGAAAACCAGTGCAGCACCGGAACGCCTACATCACCAGCTGTCGCCAAGGCGTCGATGGTCCGCTGCGCCGCCCCGCGCGAGTGAATGCTGATAATTCGGCCCCCTTGTTGACCGCATTCCCCGAGTACCGCGCGGAAGATGCGTCCCTGGAGATCGAGGGACCTTCGGAATCTCGGCGACCCGTCCAGCCCCACCTCGCCAACGAATCGAGCCCCCTTGATACCAGCCACCAATGCGTCCAATTCCGTAGCCTTTGCTTCGGCAACCTCGGGATGAAGACCGAGTCCGACGTGGATGTTCGCCAGCTCGCTGAACACGCGCGACGTCGCGTAATACGCACGCGGACTCGTCGTCACAACGAGGGTGAAGTCGTTCCTGAGGTTTACCTCACGTGCCAATGCAAGGCCGTCAGGATACAGGTCAAGATGGGAATGGAAGTCGATCATAGGACCTTGTGCGCGAGCAGCAAGACCCCCAGTTCCTGCAGTCCGCGCTCGACAACTCCTTCGAAGGCAGCGCGACGAGATGTCTCCGCGAAGACAAACTGCCCTGCCGTGAAGACGCGAATTCCTTCGTCTTCCATCTTGGCCACGGCAATGGCCACCGCCGCAACGTCGTTTGCGCCCTTTTCGGGCTGTGCAGCCTTCAAATCGGGATGGACGTACACGGCAGTGGTATCCGGGATACGCGATCTCAGAAACGCTGACCGGCGAACCATGCACGGCAAGCAACGACCACAGTGCCGCAATGCGAACACAGCATAGCGACCACAGCTTGTTGACATTCCCGCCAATTCCTTCAGTCGATCTGGGTCGAGGCACTCGTCCATCATCTCTCCCTTGGTCTTTGTCGCATAGGGGAGTTGCAAAGTCGCAGGAATCTCCAGTTGAGCCCAGAGAGCCTGTAGTCGCTGCATGAACACTGGGTGCGTAGTCTTGGTACTCAAGCTCCCAATCCGGCCGGCTGTCAACGGTACGTTGAGGCTGATAAGGCCGTTCTCCGGCACGAAGATGTCGACGGAATTAACGCCCGTCGCCCGTGCGTGGCTGTCGGCCGCAAGAGCTGCGAAAGCGAAGAAGACGATAGACCGACCACGCGTTGAGCCTTCTCCATCCCGTTTCGGCTTAAGCCAAATGTTCTGATTCCACTGCAGGTGGCGCTGACCGCCACCGAGTGTTTTCGCATACAGGACTTGAGTTTCCGAGTCCCCCTTAGCGATGTGCGAGACAAAAATAGGGCGCTTGCCTTGAGCGGTTAGGTCTAGAGCCCCAATCAGGCTGTCGAGTCCGCCCGACAGAAGCGATACGCAGTCCGCGTCATGTACCACGGCTTGTCTGGAGATCGGTGGCGGATATCCGCCGTCGACGAAGCTCAACCGCCAGAAGTCGCCCGTCAAGAAGCGCAGCGCCTGCTCGATCGCAGCAGTCAAATGCACGAAGGGCGCAGGCTCATAGAGGGTCACTTCAAGTTCGATGGACCTCGTCCAGCCGTCGGCCGATAGATTGCGCTCTACCGCATGGTCCGCAGCGTTGACCGCCAAGGCCAGAGTCAAAAAGTCCCAACTTGCTGTACCCGGCACCAAGCCCGCTTTCTTGATCTCATCAATGAGCGATGTTCCAACGGTGCTCACATCAAGCAGCCCGTCATGTGCGTACATCGAGAAGTACGTCGTGTCAGCGCGGCGGTCTTCAGGAATCCTGTCCTTGGGCGCGCAGAAGACCTTCGTCATAGGTCAGCCTCAAACAGTTCGAAGGTCATCTTCAGTGCATCCTGCAGGATGCTGTCGAGTTGGGAGCGCGATGGATTGGCAACGCTACCTCGCAGCATGTCGACATGCGCTCCAATTTCGTTTTTTAGAAAACGGCGCATCTCTTTTTCCCGCAAGACGACTGTTCGCGGTTCAAGTTGGGAGCCTTCGAAGATAGGACCCAGGTCGAAGCAGAGCCGATTGCCCGTTTCGATGGCTAAGAAGCCCTTCAACAGTTCCCAAATGTCGTCGACTCCCATACTCAAAGGGTCAATGGTTGGGTCGTCTTTTATGAGCTCGGACACGGCTAAGTCCATAGCGTCGCGGAATGACTCTTCGTCTGCGCTACCGCCGGGAGGGGCCAGTTCCCGAACAATGACGTCCACCACGTCTTCCGCCGACGGGTTGCTTGCTCGCAGATCATCGACCCATTTGCGGACCTCGCCAGTCGTGCCTTGGCTGACAGCGTTCAGGAACGAGAACAGCGCTGCACCCGCGCTGGTTGAAGCGCGCATGCGGCCGGCAGTGGCACTGGCACCGCCGCTACCTCGACGCGAGTAATGCGCTACAGCATTTCGCAGATGTCGCGTATCGCCCGTTCTGGCGAACTTCCCGAACTCGCGGCGTGCATCACCGTATCGATTTGGCGGAGCGTCCCCGTTGGGGGCTGAGGGAGGAGCAGGAGGGTCTCCGTCGTTCGGTACCACCGTGCTGCCGCTGCCAATCTCGCCAACTACGTCGTCTAGCCAAGGCGGGTCCAAGCTAACACCACTGCTCGGTCCCGTACTGGATGTGGAGGTTCCCATTACTTTGCGTCCTTCTTCTGCTTCTGCAGGTACTTGCGCGTCCTCTCGTCCGTCTCTGGGTCGCCTTCCCAATCTTGCAACAGAGCGGCCGCCCAAGGAAGCGACTTGAGCAGAGGCATGAGCGCCACACTGCGCTTGTTGCCCGGAACCTCGTAGAGCGCTGGTGCGAGTTGAAGCCCCATCGCCGGATGGGCCTCGGTGCAATGAAGGCACCGCACGATGTCTTCGAACTCCCACTGGTTTTCGCGACCTTTGCGGATCGCGCGGTTGAGTATTCGAGAGACATCTCCTTCGCCGAGGGCCGTGAGTTGTTTGACAAGCATTGCCGACCGCTCAGTCGCCTCCATGGCAGCTTCCAAGACTTTCTTGGCTTCAGCAGACAGTTCGTCGTAGGCTGCCAACCCCAAACTGCGGTCACGGCTGAGATGCAAGATTGGCTGTAAGTTCTTGCCTGCCAAACGCGGAGCGAGCTTGAGCCACTGCTCGTAGAATTGGCCGGTCCACGATGGGTGTGGTGGCTCGTACTTTTCGGCCTTTTGTGCAGCGTCCTCTAGCGCGGTCAGAAATTCGGCGTTGCCTTCTGGATTTGCGGCTACCGCTTTGGTGAGGAATTCGAATGCGGCGGTCGATGCGCAACGTTCGAACAACTGAACCTTGACCAACTCTTCCAGAGCGAGCGGCATCTCCATCTCTTCGGCGATGGTCTGCCGAATCATAAGGTTGTTCAGGAATCGCTTAATGAGACGCGGATTGCCAGCAATCTCAGCTGAAGTCACTAGCAGCGGCGCTAGCTGGTCGGCGATATCCAATTCTTTGGCTACGGCCGCTTTTTGCGGTGCGAACGCATCATCAAGAAGCTCGCGCGTTATACCCTTTGACCACGACTTCTTCAGCAGCTTGAGCACCGCTGCTTGCCCGATCGAATGGGCCTCTCTTGGAAGCTTTCCTTTGCGCGCGGCGAGGTCCGTCAGCAGGAGCGCGAGATATGCCTTGACCTCATTGATGCCAAGACGCGGGACGCGCAACGGAATCTGGATGAGCTTGTCGAAGTAACTGGTGACGAGACCCTCTTCGATTTCTACGCCCTTGAAATGCGCCCGGACCGCGCCACGAATCATGCTTTCGTCGGCGGCAATCAGAAAGGCGGTCCGTTGGACATGCAGCAATAAGCGCATTGCTTCCAATGTGCCGATGGCGGTGGTAGGGAGGCATCGATCGAGATCGTCTACAAGGACCACCAGACGGACATCGAGCTCTTTAAGGAGGGCGGCAAATGCCGTACGCAGTCCCTCAATTTCCTTGGGCAGGGACGCTTCCTTTTTTTCCCCAATCACTTCCTTGAGCTCCGGTGAGAGCTCTGCATACGCTTCTTGAACTGCCTTTAGGTTTTCCGTGCGCTTTTCTTCATCGGACAACCCTTGCACAAGACCGCTCACCGCTCCGAACAACGCTCCGAGAGGGCCCGCTGCGACAGTGCCGACGGCAACATGTGCAACTACTGGCGCGACGATTCGTCCAAACTTCAGCAGCTTGACACGCTTGGCGAAATCTATTGCTTTGTCGACGAACTTTTTGCGCCTCGTTGCCTCTTCGACAAGGCGGTCTGAGACCGCTTGGAGTAGCGCCTGACGAGCGTCTTCGTAGCCTTGATACAGCCACGCGTTGAACTCCATGAGGATGTAGGGAGAGTTCTCATTGTCTTTTCCTGCGCCTTGTTCCAACTGCGCTTGAACGAGCTTTACGAGAGTCGATTTCCCAGCACCCCATCCGCCGGAGATACCGATGGTGACCGGCGTATCGCCAGCGTCTTTGATCAAATTTGCAGCCGCATTTGCTACCAAACCAAAATTGAGTAGGTCAACCTCTGCCTCGATGTCGTGCCACATCTTTTCTTCCCCTGTTCGTACTCGTGGCAGTCGATACGACTACCCTCATTTTTTGTCGGCATATGAGCTACAGCGGATAACGGCGCGTTGGTTTAGACGCACCCTGCGCGCGCCACTGTAGCAGAATTTACGCCGACTTACATTCGTGTTGGATTAGGCGTCGCAGCGTTGGCGCCGCACTATCTTGCAGCCGTTTGGTTGTCCGTTCTGGGCTGATAGTATTGATTGGATTGAGCGACCCAACTGACAGCCACCGCTGCGGAACGCTATACGACTCCGTCGGCCGAAACCCCGCTATCGGGTCGGGAAGACCCACTCATTAACAGTGAGAAGCGCCATTCGCCGACTTTGGTTTGCGAACGACAGCAAACCGGCGTGCAGCCGACGCGCCGCCTTTATCGCCGAGCGTGAGCAAAAGGCCGTAACGCCTCTGCCATTCATCTAGGCATGTTTCGATGCGTATGAGTCGTTGAGTCAGGATGATGGGGAATGCGCTGAGGTTGGCGGGCAATGATCGGCGCGATTGCGAACAGTAATGGTGCGGGCGCAGTTTCACAATAGAACTCCCATCTCTCTTGCGGGGGTGTGCCATGAAGACCGAACAATCCCGCGAAGTGTGGAAAAAAGCAAGCCGGTCGGCCAGAAGCCGCCGCTCAGACCCAAAGACGTTTGGGCCATCCGTATTCACCTCCGGAACGCTCTCGCTGTCCGCGATCTTGCCTTATTCAACCTCGCAATCGAACGCCAACTACGTGGCTGTGACCGCGTCAGGCTGCGCGTCCGCAATGTCACCCCACGTCAATCAGGTCGCAGCGCGGGCGCAAGTCGTTGAGCGAAAGAACCTGCGTCCAGTGCAATTTGTGTTGACTGAGCCGACCCGGTCGGCAGTTCGAGCGTGGCTCGACAAGGCCGCGCTACGATCGGAGTAGTACCTCTGCCCGAGTCGACTGTCGGCCTCCCCGCGTCTTTCGACCCTGCAGGACGCCCGGATGATAGGTCGATGGGTGGGCGCAGCAGGACTTGATCCGACAGTCTACGGCACACTCGAAAGCACGATCAGGTACCTTGGCATCGAAGTCGACGACGCGCTGGAGATCTCAGAACAGACTGAACTCTAGTGTGGTCGACGCTGGCCGCACAATCAGATGTACGCAAGCGCTCGTGCGAACGCCTTCTGTCGCAACTCATTTCGGGCGAAGCGGGCAGGTTGTTGTCGATCGCCCGACCTTCGAACCCGCAACGCGAAGGACTGGAGCGCATCGGATTCCCAGACGTCCGTCGAGTATGGTTCGGCCATAACCGACGGCGGGCGTAGCTGCGTTTTACGTCAGTAATACGCCGGTTGCCAACCATAACGAAATCGGGCAACGGGACGGCCACTTTCCGCACCCGCGAACTTACAGTTTCGCCCTTCGCTGCAACAGCTAAAAAAATCTGAAGCACAGCCGTTATTGGGTTGAATACCCCTCCGACTCTTCCGGCAACCACACGGATAACCGAGCATTGAAGCATAGAGGATTGTCGAAAACTTTGGAACTTGGACGAGATGGACCATCATTCAGCCTCTGACGATGTCGCATATGCCCATGACGTACTTTCGACATTGCTGGAGGCCGCGCTTCGCGACCAAAAGCTGACGCGAGACGCGATTAAGACGATGAACCGCGTGTCGAATGATCTCGCTGAGCAAGGGAGGCGACTGCCTGCCAGTGTTTCTGCGGAAGTCAATAAAGACCTTAGAGAAGCAGTGGACGTTGCGGCTGAGATACTTACGAAACGCATTAAGGACGCGAATGTTCAGGCTGACGAGGCAGCGCAGGCATTTCGGCGTGCTGCGAGGCAGGCGGGCTTGTTTATCTTCGCTCCCGCGCTGGTCGTTACCGCGATGACTATGGCGCTTTGGTACGAACTCACTGCGCATTCGATAAGTCGCCTCGAAAACCAAAGAGCCGAACTTCAACGCACAGTCGATATTTTAAGCAGTCACGGTGGCCGTCTTTCCGTTAGTAATTGCAAACTTCCGAGCGGACAGACGGTGACGTGCATTCGCGTTGGAAATGAAGAGTACGGAAACGGCTATCATATTCCGTTTTGGGAGAAGTAAGCCAGCCGCTATCAAGACGGTAGGATTCATGCAACGCTGCGACATCGCATGCGGGCTTGGATTTTTACTGGCTTATCGAGACCGGGTCGGTCGATGACAGCTATCGGTATCATGGCGCAGCACGGATACAGCAAAGGGCGAGAAATCCTCGATGACGATCGCAGTAGGCAGATGTGCGAGTTCGTATGCCTCCATCAAAGCAAATTATTAGAGGGGATCGTATGAAGAGAATTCTAACAAAATCTGCTTATTATGCCATTTTCCTATTGGCGTCATCTCTGCTGCCACTGGAAGTGGTCTACGGACAATCCGTCCCGCATTTCCAAAACGAGCAAGAAGCCAGGCAGCATTGCCCGAAAGATACTGTTGTATGGGTCAATACCAAAACGGGCGTGTATCACTTTAAAGGGCAGCGTTGGTATGGCAATACCAAGGAAGGAGCTTATGAATGCCGTAACGATGCTAACGTCGAAGGCGACCGCGCAACTCGAAACGGGCAATAGCTAAATTTTGTGTGTCGTGAAGATGCGGCTCCCACTTTCGAGCTAGTCGCCGGCTCCGTCGTCGGCAATACTGACTATAGCTGCCGTTGGCAGATGGTCATGCTAGCGACCGCTAAGGCCGACAACCGGTCTAAACCGTGAACGACCCCGCCTCACTTCCCTTGTCCACCCCGCCCGCTAAACGAACCCATTCGCCTGGTCGTCCCGCCAACTGTCGTCAGTCTGCTTGAATGTCGTGAAACTCCAGATAAGTGAAGTTCTCGTCTCGAACGCGTCCTGGTCGAGATGCCATGCCGACAGTCTGCCTTCCCGTTCCTGACCGCGTCGGTTACCGCCTAATACGGCGGCTCGGTGTGCCCATCGACTGGCAACGCGGTATCACCGCTCAAGAACGCGCCTTCCCAAAAAAACTATCGCCAGTGCGCTAAAAACCGCTCCTATACTTTTTTTTACAGGGAGCAACGATATGCACGAACGGTATGACACTGAAACCTGTCTAGTTGAATGGTACGACGGCGCAGAAATCCCGGAGGATATTCCCGTCCGCAAACTTCTCGAGCGCCTTGAAGTTGAGGTCAATATGGTGGCATCGGTGAGCGAGAATTATACGGCCGCCTGGAGAAACCTTACACCGCCCTATGCGCTAGAATTTCTTCGTCGTCGAGACTGGAAAATCGCCGAGTCTTGCGAATGGCATGACAGTATCGAAACGAACTTCAACGAGGAAGCACCAGCGTTTCTATCTGTGATGCGACTGGTTGCTACAGAGGTGCAGACGATTGTTGACGAGGCAAAGACCCTCAAGTTCGATTTCCTCATCGAGGAAGCGCGGCAAAGGTGGTTCAGATCCACCGCGCTTGGTAGACGTGGCTTTGACGACCCGTTTGAATCGAAGCTTTGCCGTTCAGCGTTCGTGAAGATGTTAGATTTTGCATTGAAGGTTCGACTGCGCAAATTTGAGGCGCGAGCCACTGGCGCGCTATACACGGCGCAGACCACTGAGCAAATCGAGCAGATTCGACGGAGTCTGCACGCCCACGAAACGGCCTACTGGGTTAAAAACTCCCGGTACGACTCCTTCCTTCCGCCGGATTTGACGACCGCCGTGCCAGACAGGCACTGTTTAGCGGTGACCGTTCCTGACGAGTGGTTTGAGACTTTTCCGGTCACTTTCGAGTGCCCGACGGTTGCTATCCTCCAACAGACAAAAGGCGACCAGATTCCAGTTCTCGAGTTCGCATCCGGCACTATTCTCGTTGATGCGTCAAGGGTGATGGAGAAAATCCGCAACACAGACGGTGAATTGCCCGTGCTGTTTATCGGCACGAAGGTCTGTGCTTTGGCCATGCATCGGTTCACAAGCCTTATCGATGCTGTCCGAATCGACGATGCACTGCGCGACTTCAACAACCAGCGCAAATCTTTGCCGGTTCGCGATGGCATCGCACAGCTCCCGAATGGTAAACCAGCGAAGGCAATCAAGCGACTTCGTCTGTTCGCTTCGCTTCTCGACGACTTGACCTTGGACCCGGACTATGAGGAACCTGTTCCGTTTTGAGACACGCTCGGGTGAGCGTTGCGATTGCTGAAGCATCGAAGCTCAACTTTTGAAGCTTGTGTCCGCCCGAGCGTTAGCTCGTTATACCGTTCAAGGTTCAAAGACTGCCAGCAAGGCGACCGCGGAGTGCTCTGATTCCCCGGGAAGTTCGCTATAACGAACGCTGGCCGGTCTGTGTCGCAGGGGCGTCTGTGGGTGATGCGATCGGCAAGATAGTCACCACCTTGGACACGGCTGTATGCCCTTGCGCCTATCGGGATTGTCATTCCAATGTTCAAGGTCGCATCTCTGGATTCCCCTTAGGGAGCATCATTGAACGATGTCGCCACTCGGCTTATCGAGGTTTCTCCTCAAAAAACCTTACACGGCAAGGTCGAAGCAAGAATAAAAAACATTTCTATATTAAGAACGCCGCTTACTTTCTTGACCTTTTGAGGAGAAAAAATTGACTTCCAATTACGTTGCCGCCGTCTCATCCGATTCTCTGATTGACCAGTCCCTTCGTTACGCAATCGAGCTGCTGCGTGAAAGTGATGCCAGCCTTAGCCATGGAACGTTTCCCGTAGAATCGGAAGTGGTCGTCTGGATGGTTGAGCAGCAGAATCCTTCGCTGGCCGACTCGTTGAAAAAGCAGCAACGACTTGCGGAATTCAGGGAAAGCCTCGACGTGCTTCATCAGCTTCGAGCAAGGGCTACCGAACATCATCAGGAGCAGCATTTCATGATGGAGAATGAAATCGCGCACGAACTCTTCGATGGAAAGTACGGCCGGCCGACACTTGAGGACTACAAATACGTTCTTCGGCAGGACAGTAATTCATATCGGGGAAAGCTGGCAGCCCGGGTGGTGCAACTGTTTCTCGATTGCCTCGCCGCCGAGGACCAACTCTATGCTCCTCTTCGCGCATCTTGCATGGTGTGCGACGAACCATCCTCCGATGAGTCGCAAGGGCCGATGCCGTTTCGGGTGACGTACGAGGTCGGGATGCCTTACTCTGAAGCGCTCGCCTACGCGACTCACATCATGGCGCGGCTTGACGACGGCACCGACCCTCACTTCTGGTCAAACGTTGACATTGTCTGGCGGTGGGACTGGATACCGGCCGAAACCCGCGAAGAAGGCGAGGCCCTCGAAGCGGAGCGGGATGCCTTCTTCTGCGCGGTCGACCGATGTGTCAGCTGGATGAGAAAAGTCGAATATCAATGGGACCGCCTCGGACAACCTTTGCGACGTCTTCTGGTTTCCAGTCCGATAACGGCTGGAGAGGCGCTCGCCCTGATTGTGCGCATGCTACGCATCGGTGACGCGGTGGATGAAAACCAGCTTCATTCGCTTGCCGACGAGGTCTGGAAAATGATTCGGCGTCGCATCGGAAAGCCGGCGTGGTACCCCCATCCGGTCTTCCGCTAGAAGCCCGCTGTGGCTTTGCTGCCTCACTGTTGGACAGCGGGGCAGAAGAATCTTATGTCAGCCCGGCAGTTCTCAGGCAAGCGACATCTCGGCAGTCAGCGCCTGGCCGTCCTTGCAGCCAGCAAGAACCAACCAGGCAGCATTGACATTGCTCCTCGGCCTATCCTCGCCGCAACCTGTGAAGTCCAATCAGACTTAGCGGCTGTGTTTGGAGGAAAGCGATAAAAAGCGGTGCTATACCTGATATGGCGCCCATTCGGCGCGAAACGATACTGGCCGTCCCCCATGAACGCCAGCTTTCGCTCGTTCGTGCCGAGGTGAAAAACAGAGGTAACCGGTACCGCGACGACCTCTGCGTCTATTACAGCGAAAATGAAGACGAAGATGACGGCAACGCTGACATCGCCGGTCCGTACGTCGACGCCAGCGCTTCCATCAAATCAGATTTTTCCTGGCGAGGCGGCGGCACGGGTTTCGGCGAATATGCGAGCGACACCGTTGCCCGCGAGACGCTCAGAATACTGCGAGGTCGGCAAGCGCACTACATCAACACAGAAAACGCGCCGGTAAAGTCAGCACCATCCTGGGAGACCGACGAATCCACGCCGGTTCTGAGTGAAGTTCGCCATGGATTAACGTTACAGTCGACATGCGTTATCATCGCCCGGGAAGCTCTGCCCCCCCGCGCTGCGCAATAAGACTGCCGAGCGACGGTGTGTTGTAGTACGTATTGATGACGCATGGTTCCTCCGGAATCCGGAACTTCTCGACAAGCCTGGCTCGCTCGAACATCGACTGACAAACAGTTCCGGGAGACCCGTGCCGATGGCAATCTGGACTCTGCCCAACAACGCGGTGTGGTTCGAGCGCGATATCGCCGTCAAGGCGTTTCGCCGGTTTCGCTGTGAACTTCCCGTGCTCCATGTCGGCAACGAGACGAGCCGACTCGTACTTCATCAGTTCGCCCATTGGGCCGACCTGTATCGGCTTCACCAGGACTGGAAACATTCAAACGCCTCCGCACATGAGTGGGATCCACTGCACTTCAGGCTGCCCCAGACTGAGCTTGCTGATGGCACGGTGCTCTTCCCCTCCGGCAAGACAGACCTGGTTGATATCTCGGATATGGGGACACGCCCCGGTTGACTAGTCACGATACGAACTGAACCGACAGCGCTCATTGCTGGATTGCGAGCCCGTCACGACGAGCCTCGCAATGGATCGCCAGGCGGCGCCCGAGATGCCCGATGGACCTGGCGTGCACAGGAAAACCGATTTTGCGACCGGGCAAGACCTGTCGTAAGCCCAGTTTCAAGCGCGTTACGTACCTATGCCGTGGCACCCTGGCTAAGCCTGTCGCGGGGCCACTCCAACCCTAGGGCGAGCGCCGTTTACTGACCATTCCAGAACTTCGTCTACCGAGAGACGAAAGCGAACGCAGATACGAGTCTCAAGGTATTCTCACGCTGACGTCACGGAACCGGTGAATGTAACGATGTCCGCTTCTCGCGCTTTGCAGATTGCGAATCTCCAACAGTCTTCAATCGCGAAAGCGAAGCGTGCCTGCAAGACATCCAGGATGGTGCATGACCGCGTATCTCAGCGGGGAAAAACTCTACCCCTTTTGAACAAGGGCGTCAGCGGCGCGCAATACGGGCTTCACTTCCTTCTGCATGAGCCCTTGCAGCGGTGTGCGATGGTCGAGCAATGCGTTGGGCGACGTAAAAAACTCCCACTTGCTCCAACCGCTCTGGTCATCCAGTCGACGCACTACCTTCGCCAAATCTTTGCTGCTGAGCTGCTTTACTAAAAAAAACGCAGGGTAATAGGGCTCACCTTCAAGGTCGACTGTGAAGATGCGGCGGGCGGCGACATCTTTGCTGAGCTTTTGCTCCGTAGCTCCCGAAGCCGCAAGAAAATTGGACGTGCGCAGCAACTTCCCGGCGGCCACCAAAACATGACGTTCAACTGCCCCGCGAATGGAACTGCGCGTTTTCCGACTTGACTTGCTTCGGTTGCGACCACGAATCGAATGGACGTCGATGTTCAACGCTGTCGACAGACCAGCGATTTCCATCAGACGAATTTTCAGAAGTCGACCGAGTTCCGCATCTGGAACGTCAAGAAGCGCAAGAGCTGCTGCAGGGTCAAACAAGCAGGCAGCGACGGCGGCGATGTGGAGATTCTTTAGCACGCGAGCATCGCGATGCGAAGACCCGTTGGCACCACTCGCAGTCCGTGTCATCGTCGTTCCTTTGCTAGATCTAGTACCTTCTGTTCTGTCGACCTCCGGGAGAAACCATGCCAAAGCGCCCCTCGCTGTTCTTTACGTCCAGGCGTCGATTGCAGCGCTCAAACGGTCCGATGCGCAAACGCGGATGTGTGCAGGTCGATGTTGACCAGATAGTGCCTGACAGGACAAGTCAGGACAGATTGCACAGCGTAATCGCGACCCTTTTCCTTTGGTGAGCATCCCAAGAAGTCCCGCTTATTGCGGGCGCGGCCGCAATATGCTCCGCCGACGGTTATCGTTATGTTCTCCCGGTAACGCTTCGCCGTAAATCCTTTGAGGAAACTATGACGTTGACATCACGCCGTCGCTCCCAGATGAGAGCGGCCAACTATGGACACCTGCAATCATTGTGTCGCGAAAGCCGCGTCAAAGTCGTAGCAGGCCTGAGCAAGTTCTTCAGGCGGAGCAAGTGGGATTGACATCGTTCTGCGGCGGATGGTGGGATGTGAGCGATATGCAACGGCGCGCGAGTCCTGCCATATCCAGGTGGTAGCTTGGGACCAGAATAGCCGGGCGGCATCCTTGACCCGAATCTCTGACTGGAGGTGCCGGGGACCGGCACAGGCAAAGTCCAATCCGATGCCTAGCGTGCGCATTACCGGCCATAGTTCGGCTGCCGCTGCTACTGGATTGGTTATTGGGTCGACGTAGACTTCCACCGGCACTGAGCGTATGCGGTCGCCCACATCGCTGATGGTGAGAATCCAACCCGCTTCGTCTCGGTGCACGAACCAATGCAGCACAACCGCGAGATTTTCTGGCCCCGACATCCTTAACTCGACCCTCATCACGAGCGGCTCCTTGTGACAACTCCAAAATCAGCTGCGCTTACGAGCCGGAAACGATAGAGTTGAAGTCGTTGATGACCTGCCTATCGCTCTGCCAGCCTGGTGGAAAAGCATCCTTCACTTGCAGCGGCGCGGCCCAAACGTTTGGCAAAGCCGCCGCCGATTCGACAACTCCTCGTCTCGCGGGTAACGACGCAGAATCATCATCGCGCGAGTTCTGACGAGACCCCACATGATGGGTTTCTCGGATGCGTACACAATGCGCAGCAGCTCGCGTGCGTCACCGAGTGCCTTGTTCGTTCGTCAGGTTGAGTCATCGCTGGATACCTCCGTTCGGGCTCGTCATCTCTGCACTGTGGACGTACTCGAGCGTGACATCAGAAATCGTCGCGACGTTGTTAGTCCGGCACCAGTTCAGCAGGACGTATTGCGTATCCGCAGTCCAACCTGGCGAACCGTCAGTTGGTATCGGCGGCCCGTTGACGTCACACGAAGCATGGCGTGTTGGTCGAAGCTCCTCAGCGCTGAGCTGATTCGTGCAGACCTGCTATCGGTCCTGATGCCAATTAAATGCTGCTGATGAAATTCGGGTTCGGTCTCGATGACCGCCCAGCTCTCCAGGCGCACCTCGGGCTCAACCTCAACTGGAAGCGTGGACCAGATAGGCATTGTCAGCCTCCGGGAACAAATCGACAGCGGTACGTGTGACGCCTGTGTTGGGCGCGATGTAATAGACCAAGAGCAGACCTGTTACTAACTGGCTTCGACTGCGCGTTCCCTCCACGATTCTGGGCCTTTGGCTTTCCTACAGCCTGAGTGGGGGAAGCATGTTCAGTCCGTGGATGAGCTTGTTGCGGCGGTTCCAGTGCGCTTCGAGCATTGGCCGCCGTCGAGACCGGGGCGCGAGCCTTTCGGCTGCGCCTTCCGGAACCGTCGTCGTGGCGTTGCCGCGACTTCTCCCGGCGCCTGCCGTAGTGATGAGCACGCTGATAGCCGGAACGCCGCGGGACTGCATCGCTCTGGCGCAGAAACGAGCGTACAGGCTCAGGAGGCCCGCGGCTCCCGCGCGCCTCGACATCATCATTCCGGTGTGGAACATGATGTAGCCCCTGGCAAGCCGTCGCTTCGACGGAACGGTTCTGCGCTGGTGAGAGACAGAATCTCGTAAATCGTCAGCCGTGGAAAGCACGCCTGCCTGGCTCATCCACTTGACTGTCAATGTACCGACGGCTCGGTGGAAAGCCAGCAAGGCAAGCTGCGGCAGACTTCTGACGGACATACCCAAGCCCCCAGTTGCGGGTGATTCAACCCGCGCCTCTCCGTTGGTAACTATACGGCGGCCTCTCAGGAAATCAAGACGAAATTTCGTCGTCGAACGGAAGGTATGCTGGCGGAGGCGAGATGGGACGACATGCCGCTCGCAAGTCGTCCCGGTCGACAAGCATCTCGATACCCTCGACCCAAAAAACCGAAGCGTACTGGAGTAGCAGGGTCAAAGGGTATGAGCCGGCCGACACTTTCTGCTGCAGGAAGTCATCAGTGACCGCAACGCCAATAGTGGCCAGCCGGTGACTGAGCTCTTGCCAGTCCACGCCGGGCCATCGCGCCATTTCGTATCGCAGCACATGGGAAGCCCGAATATTCCAGTTTCCCGCGGTCCTGAGTGCCTTTCTCCACTGCGGCGGATGGCTAGCCCCAATTATGTGCATCGAGTGAAGGAAGAAGGCGCACTCGAAACTGCCGCGCTGAATTTTGTGGTCGACCGCCTTGTGTGACAGGTCGTGCCCGGACCCCGTCAGCGCCTCAGCCAGGCGCCGATAGTCCCAGCCCCGGCGCGCCAAAAGGCCTCGCATTATTCGCGAGGCCAGTACTTCCCACTCCACGCCCTGAAGTTTGCTCAAATTCCGCTCACCCTGGAGAACGATGCGCTGATTTAAAGGCGTACATTCGCGGGTTGATTAACCCAACGACGGACCCCTATTAACAAATCAAAAACTGAAAACGGACACGGCTCCTGGCGGACTCGTCCGACGCTCACGACTTGTTCATTGTAAAGCGTTGCCGAAGCGCGCCTTGTATGCGTGGCTGAGCGCTTGCTCGACAAATCACTGGAACTACCGCTCGGCGGTTGTCAATGTACTTGTCGCGTCACTTCATGCGGACTGCTTTAGTTCTATCGGTTGCATTCGCTCGGGATTGAGCCAGACTTCACGACCCCCTTGTTTTCCAGGGTGGCGAGCATCGTCGCGCCCTTCATCGGGCTGCCGTTATCTGAGTGCAGCACCAGAGGACGTCCTGCCAGCTCCTCAGCCAGACTGGCACGTCGCATCAGCAACGCTGCCAGTTCCGCCGATTCGGCGTCATGCATTTCGTGAGCAACAATCCTTCCGGGCGCGCCCCCTGAAGACTGCACACCATGACGTGGCGGACCTTGCCGCCGGCGCCGGCAGTCTGTCCAAAATCCAGCTGCCCCATTCCGGCTTACCCAGAAAAATCCACAGGAAAAACGCCCTGGCCCGATCCGGCAAGGTCTCGGCTAAAAGTCTTTAGCTGTACTTGGTTCCTACATCAAATCAGGAATCAAGATGCCGTTAGAAGAATCAAGAAATGCCCAACTCAATGTCGTTGAACTGTTCGCCGGGGTCGGCGGATTCAGACTGGGGCTGGAGGCGGTACACGCCAGTCCATTTGTTATCACCCTGAGCAACCAGTACGAGCCCGCGCGGAAAGTCCAGCACGCCAGTAACGTTTACCGGAGTCATTGGCCCGATGGCGTGCATCTGAACGAAGACATCGCCACGGTCCTGGCGTCAGAAGAAGGTCAACGGACTATCCGCGTTGCAGCACCGGACGTGGTCGTCGGCGGCTTTCCCTGCCAGGACTATTCGGTGGCAAAGCCGCTTTCCCACTCGAAGGGACTCGACGGAAGAAAGGGCGTGCTGTGGTGGTCAATCGCGACCCTGCTCCGGCAGTGTATTGACGATGGACAACCTGTGAAATTTGTCGTGCTCGAAAATGTGGACCGCCTGCTCTCGTCGCCCGCATCCTGCCGCGGACGCGATTTCTCCATGGTCCTGTCGACGCTCTACGGACTGGGCTATGCGGTGGAGTGGCGGGTTGTCAATGCCGCTGAATACGGCTTCCCGCAAAGCCGACGCCGCATTTTCATCGTCGCGTACCACCAGTCGACCGGCGTCTACAGACGCATGATGAAGGAACTGGCAACGGACACCGAGTGGCACAGGCAGGCCGTACTGACGGCAGCCTTTCCATGCACACTGGTAACGCCGCTCGATGCCGTCAACCCCTGCATGACAATCCGCAATGAACCATTTGCGCAGCAATTGAGGTATGCGCCCCTGTCAAACGGCAAATCGAGGTTCGCGAACGCAGGTTTCATGGCTGAAGGGCAGGTCTGGTCCTGCCGCGTCACCACCGATGTCCCGGATGATTATGCCGGATTCACCGGTTCCTCCTCGGCCCGAACGCTCGGTGACGTCATCAGCAAAACATCGCTTGTGCCGACCAGTTTCTATGTCCGCGGCGAGGCTGAAGAGCGATGGCGTCTGGCGAAGGGTGCGAAAAGTATTCCGCGGGACAAGAATGGCTTCTCATATACCTATTCGGAAGGCGCGATGCCCTACCCGGACAGGCTCGACCGGCCGGCCAGAACGATTATCACATCGGAGGGCGGCGCAAGCGCGACCAGGACCAAGCACGTAATCCGGGAGGCGTCCGGCCTGCTTCGCCGACTCGTACCCGAGGAACTGGAGGAACTGCATCACTTCCCTCGCGGCTTCACCGACCGTGAAGGCGTGTCAGACATCACGCGTGCCATGCTCATGGGAAATGCACTCGTTACTGGATTGGTGACCCGAATCGGTACCGCGCTGGTCGCGGCAATCGCAAAGAAGTAGCCGGCGCAGTTTTCCCGGTCAGGCACGGACGGCAACGATGTTGTGTTGCCGCCCGAACCTGCCATCGGACGTCCCCGGACTCAAGCCCGCAACGGATAAGCTGCGCCTGAATTCGCGCAGGTCAGAATACGTGCTCGTCTGTACGCTGCGCACATTGTTGGCCTGGCATTCCACCGTCGCCGCAATTCTGCGCGACAGAGTTCGCGGCAACCAGTCCGTCCTCAAAGTCGAAGTTTCCATTGGAGTTCGCGTAGACAGCGGCGCATCCCGCGAGGCTCACGGAACGCGTAATCAGGTATTGGCATTCTGTATCTCGAGACCGCTGTCAGGAAAACTGTTTACGAGGGGCGCAAAACGCTGATGGTCGCGATGACCACGCCAAGGACGGTCTGGTCGGCCCGCAAACGGCCGTTTCGCGGCACGCGACGGAAATCAAGATGTCCGCTGGAGGTTGTTGCAATTACATCGCCGCCTTTCCACTTGACCAGAGGATCAACGACGGCAATCGCTCCCTCTGGCAGACCGTAGGCGCAAAAGTCCTGGCCGCTAATCAAATATCCTGCGCACCGGTCACCGACTCCCTTTACAAGGGACATCAGTTCCTGCTGTGCGAGAAAGGCGCCGGACGATCGCCTCTCGACAGCAGAGGATCGTAAAAGTCTTGCGAAACTTCGCACGCTATCTAACCCGTTGGTTTTCGGTTTAGCGGGGATGACGCGAGGGAATAAAAAATGGCGCTATACAAACAAAGCTTACTCACGAAATTTTCCTAACCATCTCCAACATTCAATGAACTTATCCTTCGTAAAGCCATCGACCCGTCTTGAACGGATACCAATGCTGCAAGGCGGTGTTGTCGAATGTCATGCACTGGGTTTCCGTAGCCTGTCCGATTTTGAATCTCAGCTTTCCCATATGGCGAACAACGGGTTCAAACCCAGTGATTTTCTGGACTTTTTCGGAAAACAGTATGAGGGTAGCCCGTTTATCGCGGCTGCTGAGCGCCTGTACAACCGCGGAACGGGCGCCATAAGCTTCGACCCGGCACCGCTGGTGTACGCGTCAGAGTGCGGCGCGTATGTCAGCGCTTGGATGTGGGTCGACAAAGACCCGGATTTAATAGATTGGAGTGCGGAACCGGAGAGTCGCCCGTATCAGCGCGAGAAGGATTTTAGCGACCAACTACAAGAGATGCGGAACGACGGACTGACGGCGCAGATGTGCATCGACTTCTGGGGGTTACGGGAATGCAACCTTCATTACGTCGCGAGTGCGCGCAGACAATGTTCATATGCGCGTGGCATGGTGTGCTTTGATGCAGACCCCATGGTTTCCGATTCGGCGTACGGAGCGTATGTGAGTGCGTGGTTGTGGGTGTGGAACCAGGAGATTGGCACCGACAGTCCCACCCAATATCGCTGTCCCGCCTCCCCGGAAATGCTGCCGTAGCGAGGAAGCAGGCAGCGGCCATTGTTATTCCGGGCTCTCCTCGTCCTCCAGGTGACTGTCTGGGGAGACGCAAGGGAAGCGCGCTGGCATACATGCCGTTTGCTTATGACAAAACACCAGGCAAGCGGCATCCGCCAAGCTGACGGCGAACCTATCCTTCATGGTCGCCGATGCGCTGAATCAGTGAACGATGCCGGCCCGCAGTCTAATATATAAGCGAAATATGCATTCAGATATCGTTTCCGATGGCACCTGAGTGGTCTGCATGGTGGCCGTGCTTTGCTCGACGGGGAATCTCCAGACAGCTTACGAATCGACGTTGACGTGTGCCACACCGTGGGAGTTGCAATGGCATGATGACCGCGCTCCGCTGCCAGATGATGAAAGGCACCTGCGAGTCCACGCAGACGGTTGACAGGCCTAGGAAAACTCATATTTTCCGCGTGGGCACATCGATGCCGTTGGCCCGTGAGGATCCACCTTCTTTTGCTCCCACGCTCACGGGCGGGACGCGTTCATTTCATTCTTCGAGATTGCGCAGACTCAGTGAGTAGGCCACGTGCCACCGCACGCACAACAACATCACATTCACGGGGTAGTGCAGGCGTTTGAGCACCGTGCCGATGCATGGAGGCAGTGTCTTCTTCGTTTTTGCCATTGCGCGCCCGTCAACAATATGGAGTGGCGAATCTTGCCGCAGAGCTTTACTGCGACACTACCGACGAAACTGCAGAAGGTATCGTGATGACACCGTTCGCAACAGACCCGCTGTTTGACGAAATCAGCTTCACCGTCGTCCTGGGCGACGGCCGCAGGCTCAAAATTCCACTACGGTGTTTCCCGCGACTGGCCGCGGCAACGCCTGGACAACGCGACGGATTCCGCATCTCCGCCTCAGGCGCGGGTCTGCATTGGGACGCCCTCGACGAAGACATCAGTGTCGCCGGATTACTTCGCGGCCAGATGGATGAAAATGTCCGGTGAATCTGAGCCGGCTTTCGACACACGCCCGGTAGCCGATGAGGGATCACCATCGAAGCAGTTCGCGCAACCGGGCAATGATCCAGTTCATTTCGACTACACTGCACCAGTCCTTGCCCACGATAGCGTCCCCGATGCGCCCAAGCACCACATCGTGAGTCTTCTGCGGGTACTTTGCGGCGTCCTTCCGGGCGGGCACCATCAGTTGCAGTGCCAGGTCCTCACATATCTGCCATCGGTCCAATCGCTCTTCTTCGGTCAGTCCGACGACAAACTGGCCGTCGATCATGCGCGCCGCCAGCTTCGGCTGTGCCCCGGCGAGCGCGGCTGGCGCGACATCATGCGGAAAGTCGTCAGGTACCTTCGTCATTTCGCCTCCCAACACACGAGGTGGTGGTTTGCAGGACGTGGGCGATATGCTCAACCGCCCTTATCAGGCTCGAACGTGGAAACCAGGAACGAACGATACGAACCGGACCTGCGGGCCAACGCCGCAGGACTCTCACCGCCGCCCTCTTCTGCCCGTCCAGAGTCAAGTTTACGCCAGATGTAAAAGGCACTCCCGGCCGACGGACCCGGCGTTGTGTTCTTATGCTGGAAGCATCGGGCGCTCTGATAGCTCTTTCCTTGACAAATGCTGCACCGCATCACGTATTTTACCGTTGGAGCAGACTATGTTGTGTGTTAACGCGTCGTTATCGATTGGTGCAAACTTTGTTGTGTGCCAATAGCACAAAAAAAAGGCGTCACGTTTCCGTGACGCCTTAAAAAGTTCTAGCCATTCCGAGGGCCGTGCTAGAACCTGAGAGACGGTATTCGAAAGTTGAACGGGCGCGCGATGTTGGACGCCGGACTCGAGAAGGACGCTGCGGGGACTGTTACGGGGGACTGTTAAGGCACTCGACCAGACACTCCGCGGACCACGGTTGGTTCGGAATTTCAAAAAGCAGAACCTGAAACCGTCTTTCGAAATGAAGTTCCATTTTTTACGGTTATGCTGACTAAGTCAAGCAAAATATAAAGAAGCTGCATTCGTTGCGGCAAAATATTCCGATACAATGAATCTTCAGATGAAAAATGGGGCTCACTCCCCATTTTGGGACTACCGCCGAGCTTTTGCGGAACGCTTGCTGGCAGGCAAGCGGACAAAAACTGAAATGTAGTTCCAAAAAAACGATATGAACCGACCAACGCCCTCCCGAACTGACACAGTCCCAGCCAAAGATAAAGACGGCTCGGGCGACGAAGTCACCGCGCTGGCACGCGGCTTGACCGTGCTGCGTTCGATCGCCGCAGCGGACGCGCCGCTCAGCAACCGCGAGTTGACAGAGCTAACCGGCATTCCGAAGCCTACCGTCTCGCGGATTACCGCCACGCTGGTCGGCGCAGGTTTCCTGTTCCGCTTGCCCGACAGCGAGCGATTCGTGCTGACTTCCTCGGTACTGGAGTTGAGCAACGGCTTTCTACGCAACTTCGACATTCGGGCCCGAGCGCGCCCCTTCCTCATCGAACTCGCCGAACGCACCGCGTTGTCCGTGCATCTGGCCGTACGCGACCGCCTCGACATGGTGGTGATCGACGCAATCCGGCCACGTTCGGCGGTGCTCGTGTCGCGCCTCGAAATCGGCTCGCGCATGAACCTTAGCCGCACCGCAGTCGGCCGCGCCTATCTGTCGGCTCTTACCGAACCGGAACGCGAAAAGTTGCTCTCCGGCTTGCAGGCCGCCGAAGGTGACGATTGGGGCCATGTCAGCAGCCGTCTGGCCTGCGCGTTACGGGAAACCGCGGAGCAAGGCTTTGCGATCACCGCGGGCGAATGGCACGAGGGCCTGAACGCCATCGCGTCAGGGTTCATCGGCCCCTCGGGCGAGCGCTATGCCGTCACTTGCGGCGGCTCCGCGGGTCAGTGCCCGCGCGATTGGCTGATATCGCACGCGGCGCCGGCGCTGCTCGAATGCATCAGTAAGATCGTTCTCGAGATCGGCGGCACGCCTGGGCGCCGCCTGGACAACTGAAAACGCGAGAGACGCTCGCCGATCGGCGGCCACGGCATTTTCAACCCGTCCTCCATCCGCACTGTAACTTTTGTAATCAACAGAAAAATACATGGGTGGACTGTTACAACACCCGCAACGTAGGATCATGCATTCCCGTCGCGGGGCGCTCGCCCGGCTTGCCGCTATCACCCTTCGATAACGTCCCGCCGACCTGTCACGATGGCGCGTTGAGCTAACATCTGTGTCCCGCGCCTCGGGTAGCATCGCGCTGAACATTCGCGGCGCGTCCGCGGTCGAAACCGCCTGTCATGCCGCCTGCGTGCCGGCCCGCCGAACTGTCGAAGCGGCGCAACCGCACGAACGGCTCACATCAAAGCCAGCCACCTGACCGAACTGATGGACGAACAACAAAAGCTTTCGGAAACTTCACGCCCTGCCGCTCCGGTTTCCCTACCGGGTTCGCAACCGTCCTCCACCGGAAGGCCTGGTGGTGCCCCCGGCACCGCGCCGGCCACGGCCAAACGCCATCGCGGCCGCAACATCGCCCTGATCGTGGCGGCGCTGCTCATCTTCGGGATCGTATTGTGGCGCTGGCATCCGTGGGGCGGGCCTGGCGGCGCAAGCCCGGCGGCCGGTGCGAGTGGCGCGAGCAGCGGTCGCGCGGGCCGTGGCGGCGGCCTCGCCAGCATGCCGCAGCCCGTTCACGTGGCGACCGCCAGACAGGGTGAGATGCCGGTCGTGCTGACCGCGCTCGGCACGGTCACGCCGCTCGCCAACGTCACCGTGCTGCCGCAGTTGAGCGGCGTGCTGCAGGACGTGTATTTCAAGGAAGGCCAGATGGTCAAGAAGGGCGACGTGCTTGCCCAGATCGACCCGCGCCCCTATCAGATTTCGCTGGAAAACGCGCAAGGCACCCTCGCGCGCGACCAGGCGTTGCTGCAAACCGCCCGCCTCGACCTGAAGCGCTATCAGACGCTGCTCGCGCAAGACTCGATCGCCAGCCAGCAGGTCGACACGCAAGCCTCGCTCGTGCGGCAATATGAAGGCACGGTGAAGTCAGACCAGGCGAACATCGATACCTTCAAACTCGATCTCGTCTATGCGCGCATCACCGCGCCGGTGTCGGGGCGCGTCGGTTTGCGCCAGGTCGATCCGGGCAACTACGTGACGCCGAGCCTGACTAACGGCCTCGTCGTGATTACGCAGTTGCAGCCGATCAGCGTGATCTTCACCACCTCCGAAGACAACTTGCAGCAGATCCTCCAGCAGACTCAAACGGGCGCGAAACTCTCGGTCACCGCGTACGACCGCAGCAACACCATCTCGCTCGAGGGCGGTTCGCTCGAAACCCTGGATAACCAGATCGACACGACCACCGGCACGGTCAAGCTGCGCGCGAACTTCCAGAACGACAAGAACCTGCTGTTCCCGAATCAGTTCGTGAATACACGCCTCCTCGTGGATACGATCAAGGACGCGGTGATCGTGCCGACGCCGGCTGTGCTGAACGGCTCGATGGGCTCGTTCGTGTACGTCGTGAAGCCCGACAACACGGTGACGGTGCGTGCGGTCAAGGTGGGCCCGGTGGACGGCGAACGCACCAGCATCAAATCCGGCCTGCAGGTCGGCGAGCGCGTCGTGATCGACGGTTCGGACCGGCTGAAGGAAGGCGCGAAGATCACGATTCCGGCCGACAGGCCGCGCGGCGCTTCGGGCGCCGGGGCGAGTGGCGCGGCAGCCGCATCGGGTGCCTCCGGCGCCCACGGACATCACGGCAAACACGCGGCGCAAGCCTCGCAATAAAGGCACGGCGACTACCGCATGAATCCATCCCGCGTCTTTATTCTGCGCCCCGTCGGCACTGCGCTGCTGATGGCGGCGATCATGCTGGTCGGTCTCGTCGCGCTGCGCTTCCTGCCGCTCTCCGCGCTGCCCGAGGTCGACTATCCGACGATCCAGGTGCAGACCTTCTATCCGGGCGCGAGCCCGGACGTGATGACCTCCTCGGTCACCGCGCCGCTCGAACGCCAGTTCGGGCAGATGCCGTCGTTGAATCAGATGTCGTCGCAAAGCTCGGCCGGCTCGTCGATCATCACGCTGCAGTTCAGCCTCGATCTGCCGCTCGATATCGCCGAGCAGGAAGTCCAGGCAGCGATCAATGCGGCGGGCAACCTGCTGCCGTCCGACCTGCCCGCGCCGCCGATTTACGCCAAGGTCAATCCCGCCGACGCGCCGATCATCACCCTCGCGATCACCTCGAAAACGCTGCCGCTCACGCAGGTGCAGGATCTGGCCGACACGCGTCTCGCGCAGAAGATTTCGCAGGTGGCGGGTGTGGGTCTCGTGAGCGTGTCAGGCGGTCAACGCCCGGCCGTGCGGATTCAGGCGAACCCGCGCGCGCTCGCCGCGTACGGTCTGAATCTGGACGATCTGCGCACCACGATTTCGAACCTGAACGTCAACACGCCGAAGGGCAACTTCGACGGCCCAACGCGCAACTACACGATCAACGCGAACGATCAGCTGACCGACGCCGACGCTTACAAGAGCGCCGTGGTTGCGTACAAGGGCGGCCGTCCGGTCATGCTGACGGACGTCGCCACCATCGTGCAGGGCGCGGAGAACACCAAGCTCGGCGCATGGGTCAACAACACGCCGGCCATCATCCTGAACGTGCAGCGCCAGCCGGGCGCGAACGTGATCCAGGTGGTCGACAGCATCAAGACGCTGCTGCCGCAGCTGCAACAGTCGCTGCCCGCCGCGCTCGAGGTGGAGATCGTCACCGACCGGACCACCACGATCCGCGCGTCCGTGCGCGACGTGCAGTTCGAATTGCTGATGTCGGTCGTGCTGGTGGTGCTGGTGATGTACCTGTTCCTCGCCAACATCTACGCCACCATCATCCCGAGCCTGTCGGTGCCGCTGTCGCTGATCGGCACGCTTGCCGTGATGTACCTGTGCGGTTTCTCGCTGGATAACCTGTCGCTGATGGCGTTGACCATCGCGACCGGCTTCGTGGTCGACGATGCAATCGTGATGATCGAGAACATCGCGCGCTATATCGAAGAAGGCGAGTCTCCCATGGAGGCCGCGCTGAAGGGCTCGAAACAGATCGGCTTTACGATCATTTCGCTGACGGTCTCGCTGATCGCCGTGCTGATTCCGCTGCTCTTCATGGGCGACGTGGTCGGGCGGCTGTTCCACGAATTCGCGATCACCCTGGCCGTGACGATCGTGATTTCGGCCGTGGTCTCGCTCACGCTCGTGCCAATGATGTGCGCGAAGCTCCTGCGCCACTCGCCGCCGCATGAGAGCCACCGATTCGAAGCCAAAGCCCATCAGTTTATCGACTGGGTGATCGCCCGCTACGCGGTCGCGCTCACCTGGGTGCTGAACCGGCAACGCGCCACGCTGTTCGTCGCGGCGCTCACGCTGGTGCTGACCGGCGTGCTGTACGTGTTCATTCCGAAGGGCTTCTTCCCGGTGCAGGACACCGGCGTGATCCAGGCGATCACGCAGGCCCCGCAGTCGGTGTCGTATGCGTCGATGGCCGAGCGTCAGCAGGAACTCGCCGCGCAGAT
This sequence comes from Paraburkholderia phytofirmans OLGA172, assembly GCF_001634365.1. Lineage (NCBI taxonomy): Bacteria > Pseudomonadati > Pseudomonadota > Betaproteobacteria > Burkholderiales > Burkholderiaceae > Paraburkholderia > Paraburkholderia phytofirmans. Next base: position 1,518,901 of record NZ_CP014578.1, on the reverse strand, counting down.
CCTGAAGAACCCGGACGTGGAAAGCCTCACCTCGTTCATCGGCGTGGACGGCAGCAACATCACGCTGAACAGTGGCCGCATGCTGATCAACCTGAAGCCGCGCGACGACCGCAGCAACACCGCGAGCGACGTGATCCGCCAGTTGCAGCAGGACGTCGCGCATATTCCGGGCGCCTCGCTGTACATGCAGCCGGTGCAGGATCTGACGATCGATTCCACCGTCAGCCCGACACAGTATCAGTTCATGCTGACCGACCCGAACATCAGCGAATTCACCACATGGGTGCCGAAGCTGGTCGACCGGCTGAAGCAGTCGCCGGAACTGGCGAACGTGGCCACCGACTTGCAGGACAACGGCCAGTCGGTCTACATCGAAATCGACCGCGCCACCGCGTCGCGTTACGGCATCACGCCCGCCACCGTCGACAGCGCGTTGTATGACGCCTTCGGCCAGCGCATCATCTCGACCATTTTCACGCAGTCGAACCAGTACCGCGTGATTCTGGAAGCGCAGCCGCAGATGCAGCACTACACGGAATCGCTGAATTCGATCTACCTGCCCTCTTCCACCTCGTCGGGCGGCCAGGTGCCGTTGTCGTCGATCGCGAAGTTCATCGAGCAACCCGCGCCACTGCTGGTCACGCATTTGAGCCAGTTCCCGGCCACCACCGTCTCGTTCAACCTCGCACCGGGTTCGTCGCTCGGCGCAGCGGTGAAAGCGATCGATCAGGCGGAGAAGGATATCGCCTTGCCGGCGTCGTTCCAGACGCGCTTCCAGGGTGCGGCGCTGGCGTTCCAGGCGTCGTTGTCGAACGAGCTGTTCCTGATCCTGGCGGCGATCGTCACGATGTATATCGTGCTCGGCGTGCTGTACGAAAGCTTTATTCACCCGATCACGATTCTGTCGACGCTGCCCTCGGCGGGCGTCGGTGCGCTGCTTGCGCTGTTGATGACCGGGCACGATCTGGACATCATCGGCATCATCGGCATCGTGCTGCTGATCGGTATCGTGAAGAAGAACGCCATCATGATGATCGACTTCGCGCTCTACGCCGAGCGCGAGGAAGGCAAGCCGCCGCGCGAAGCCATCTATCAGGCGTGTCTGCTGCGCTTCCGGCCGATCCTGATGACCACGCTCGCCGCCCTGCTCGGCGCCCTGCCGCTGATGCTCGGCACCGGCGCAGGCTCGGAGTTGCGCCGCCCGCTCGGTATCGCGATTGCCGGCGGCCTGATCGTCAGTCAGCTGCTCACGCTATTTACAACGCCGGTGATCTATCTCGGCTTCGACGCGCTCGCCCGCCGCGCGCGCGAGCGCTTCAATCGCGGCAAGCCCGTGCCGCCCGCCACCGATGCAGGGACCTGAGCGATGAACCTGTCGCGTCCGTTTATCTCCCGCCCGGTCGCCACCACACTGTTGGCGCTCGGCATCGCGCTGGCCGGGATTTTTGCGTTCACCAAGCTGCCGGTCGCGCCGCTGCCGCAGGTCGACTTTCCGACCATTTCGGTGCAGGCCACGTTGCCGGGCGCGAGCCCGGACACGGTGGCGACCAGCGTCGCGAGCCCGCTCGAACGGCATCTCGGCTCGATCGCCGACGTCACCGAAATGACCTCGCAGAGCTCGGTCGGCTCGACGCGCATTACGCTGCAGTTCGGCCTGAACCGCGACATCGACGGCGCCGCGCGCGACGTGCAAGCGGCCATCAACGCCGCGCGCGCCGATCTGCCGGCGAGCCTGCGCAGCAATCCGACATATCACAAGGTGAACCCGGCCGACGCGCCGATCCTGATCCTGGCGCTCACGTCGAAGACGCTCACCGCCGGCCAGTTGTACGACTCCGCGGCCACCGTGCTGCAGCAATCGCTCTCGCAGGTGGACGGCGTCGGCGAAGTGGATGTGAGCGGTTCGGCCAATCCGGCGGTGCGCGTCGAACTGGAACCCAATGCCCTGTCCCACTACGGCATCGGTCTCGAAGACGTGCGCGCGGCGCTTGCAGCGGCCAATGCGAACAGCCCGAAGGGCTCGATCGAGTTCGGCCCGAACCGCGTGCAGATCTATACCAATGACCAGGCGAGCAAGGCGTCGCAGTACAAAGATCTGGTCATCGCGTACCGCAATGGCGCGGCGGTGAAGCTGTCCGACGTGTCGGAAGTAGTCGATTCGGTCGAAGACCTGCGCAACCTCGGCCTCTTCAACGGCAAGCGTTCGGTGCTGGTGATTCTGTACCGCCAGCCGGGCGCAAACATCATCGACACCATCGACCGCGTGATGGCGATGCTGCCGCAGTTGCACGCGTCGCTGCCCGGAGACGTCGACATCGCGTCGGCCGGTGACCGTTCCACGACGATCCGTGCGTCGCTGAAGGATACCGAGCACACGCTGATGATCGCCGTAGCGCTGGTGGTAATGGTGGTGTTCCTGTTCCTGCGCAACTGGCGCGCCACGCTGATTCCGAGCGTGGCCGTGCCGATCTCGATCATCGGCACGTTCGGCGCAATGTATATGCTGGGCTTTTCGATCGACAACCTGTCGCTGATGGCGTTGACGATCGCAACCGGCTTCGTGGTCGACGATGCGATCGTGGTGCTGGAAAACATCTCACGGCATATAGAAAACGGCGTGCCGCGCATGAAGGCCGCCTTTCTCGGCGCTCGCGAAGTCGGCTTCACGGTGCTGTCGATCAGTATTTCGCTGGTCGCCGTATTCCTGCCGATTCTGCTGATGGGCGGCATTGTCGGGCGGCTGTTCCGCGAGTTCGCGCTGACGCTGTCGCTGGCGATCGGCGTGTCGTTGCTCGTCTCGCTGACCTTGACGCCGATGATGTGTTCGCGCCTGCTGCGCGAGCCGCACGAAAAGACAGAAGAAGGACGCTTTGGACGCTGGCTCGAACGCGGCTTCACGTCGATGCAGCGCGGTTATGAGCGCACCCTCGGCTGGGCGCTGCTGCATCCGCGCCTGATCGTGACGATTCTGCTCGCGACCATCGGCCTGAACATCTGGCTGTACATCATCGTACCGAAGGGCTTCTTTCCACAGCAGGACACCGGGCGGCTAGTCGGCGGCATTCAGGCCGACCAGGCCACCTCGTTCCAGGCGATGAAGGGAAAGTTCTCCCAGATGATGGAGATCGTCGGCAAGAACCCGGCGGTGAACAGCGTGGCCGGGTTCACCGGCGGCCGTCAGACCAATTCCGGCTTCATGTTCGTGACGCTGAAGCCGAAGAGCGAGCGCAAGCTATCCGCCGACCAGGTGATCCAGCAACTGCGCGCCCCGCTCGGCGACGTGGCCGGTGCGCGGACCTTCCTGCAGGCGGTGCAGGACATTCGCGTCGGCGGCCGGCAATCGAACGCGCAGTATCAGTTCACGCTGCTGGCCGATTCGACGCCCGATCTGTATCTGTGGGGACCGAAGCTCACTGAGGCGCTGCAAGCACGCCCCGAACTTGCCGACGTGAATTCCGACCAGCAGCAAGGCGGCCTCGAGGCGATGGTGACGATCGACCGCGCCACCGCCGCGCGCCTCGGCATCAAGCCGGCGCAGATCGACAACACCTTGTATGACGCCTTCGGCCAGCGCCAGGTATCGACGATCTACAACCCGCTGAACCAGTATCACGTCGTAATGGAAGTGGCGCCGAAGTACTGGCAGAGTCCGGACATGCTGAAACAGATTTACATCAGCACCTCGGGCGGCAGCGCGAGCGGCGCGCAGACCACCAACGCGCCGGCCGGCACGGTTACCGCGCAGACGACCGCGCCCGCCAGCACGAGCGCGACGATTGGCGGCACGGCGGGTACGACTGCGTCGAGCGCGGCGAGTATCGCCGCCGATTCCGCGCGCAATCAGGCGATCAATTCGATTGCGGCGAGCGGCAAATCGAGTGCTTCGTCGGGCGCGGCGGTGTCGACCTCGAAAGAAACAATGGTGCCGTTGTCGGCGATCGCGAGCTTCAGCCCGGGGAATACGCCGTTGTCGGTGAATCACCAGAGCCAGTTTGTGGCCTCGACGATTTCGTTCAATCTGCCGCCGGGTGTGTCTCTATCGACGGCGACGCAGGCGATATACGACACGATGGCGCAGATCGGCATGCCGGGGACGATACACGGCAGTTTTCAGGGGACCGCTCAGGCGTTCCAGCAGTCGATGTCCGACCAGCCGATTCTGATTCTGGCCGCGTTGGCGGCGGTGTATATCGTGCTGGGGATGCTGTACGAGAGTTATATCCATCCGCTGACGATTTTGTCCACACTGCCGTCCGCGGGCGTGGGGGCGTTGCTGGCTTTGCTGTTGTTCAAGACGGAGTTCAGCATCATCGCGCTGATTGGGGTGATCTTGCTGATTGGCATCGTGAAGAAGAACGCGATCATGATGGTGGACTTTGCGATTGAAGCCTCCCGGCTGGGGATGTCGTCGCGGGATGCCATTTATCAGGCTTGTCTGCTGCGGTTCCGGCCGATCATGATGACGACTTGCGCGGCCCTTCTTGGGGCGTTGCCGCTGGCCTTTGGGCGCGGGGAAGGGGCGGAGCTGCGGGCTCCGTTGGGGATTGCCATTGTGGGTGGGTTGATTGTCAGTCAGATGCTGACGCTCTATACCACGCCGGTGGTGTATCTCTATATGGATCGGATTCGGGTGCGGTGGGAGTCGAGGAAGGCTCGCAGAGCTGGCATGGCGGCTTCTTGATTTTTTTGCCTCGGCGTGGCGGGAGCCCTTGCTATCACTGCTGCAACTGCAATACACCGACGTTTTATTTGGTCTGCATTCGCGTACCTTCACTCGCTTGCAGAACTGATCTTTTGAAATAAGCGCACAGACAAAACGCACCGAGCAGGCAAAAAACCCAAGCAAAGCCCAACGCCGCAGGCCAACAGACAAACAAAGGACGGCGCAGCCAGCTACCCTCAGAGCCTCTGTTCAACAGCAAGCAAAAAAACCCGCCTCCACTGCTTAGCCTGCCGCTCGCCCAGCATGGGCAAAACCCAAACCTGATGTTTAGCGTCTTTGACCTTCAAAGCGACCTGCCATCGAGCATCATGGCCCTGCACCTCAGCGCCAAGCAGATCGGCAAAGATATAAGCGCCCTGCTCGCCGCCAAGGCGAATCTCACATAGCCGCTTACCGGCAGCAAGCCGGACCGAACCCCAGGTTCCCTTAAGCTCATGAGTCCAATCGCCATCGCTAATATTGGAAGCCACTTCCTTCCGGCGGCGCCACCAATAAACAACCGCAGCAATCAAAAGCAAACCGGCAAGAACGGCGACCCCAACAGCAACGGCCAAGCCAAAAGCCGCCTGCAAGGCATAAAACGCGCGCACTGCACCATACACCAGTGCGATCAGCGCAATGAGTGCAACAATAATCGGCATCGCAAGTCCACCCGGCAAAAAAACTCAGGCTAGCACGAGCAACGCGAAACCTCGTGGCAAAAAACCATTGCAAAAACCGCACAGCCGCGCGAAGCAAGCTGTTACGGCTGCTTATGCGTCTGCGCCCATTCCTTCACCGCCTTCAGCGTGTTCTCGACGTGCTTCTCCGGCGACAGGCTCGTGTACTCGTAAATGACCTTGCCGTCCGGTGCGATCACGTACGACACCCGGTTGGCCATCGAGCTATACATCGGCAAGCCGGCATCATATGCGCCGATCACCTTCGCGTCGGCATCGGCCGCCACCGGGAATTTGCTGCGGCATTCGCTCACCGAAAACTTCGTCAACGTGCCGATGTTGTCGTGCGACACGCCGATCACCGTCGCGCCATATTTCTTGTACTCGTCGACGGCTTCGGCAAACTCGTGCGCTTCGATCGTGCAGCCTTTCGTGAAGGCCGCCGGATAGAAATACAGCACCACCGGCCCTTTCTTCAGTTCGTCGGAGAGCGAATACGTGTAGGTCTTGCCGCCCAGCGAAGCCTGTGCGGTGAACGGTGGCGCGGCATCGCCCGGCTTGAGCGTGGCCGCGGCCGTCAGCGAATGCATCGCGAATCCCACCGACAAGACGGCGGCCAGTGCCACCGGTATGAGTCTTCTCTTCATCTGCAGTCCCTCGAAACGGTAATGCGCTCTGTGGGCGCAATCAGCTGAAGGTCGCGGCGTTCAGCGGAACGCCGGCAACCTCGACGCGCCATTGGATCACGTACAGATCAGGTACGTAAGAACCTGCCTAAAGGATGCATGCGAAAAGGATACATCCGCGAACCCGCGCCTGCAGCGGCACGACCTGACGCAGCGCCGCTCAGGCCTCAGGCGGCCACTTCTTCGATATGCGCGCCGAACCACGCCGCAGCGGACAGGTTCAGCTCCGCCAGCACCTCGGGCGTGAGCGCCGCGAAGCCGGGCGGCGCATCGGGGCCGGCTGCGATCGAGGTGGCATCGCCCCCCTCGCCGGCCGCTTCGGCAATTCGCAACAAGGTGCCGAGCGCGCCGCCGCGCGTGACGATCGCGTCACGAATCTGCTGCGCCAGCCCAAGTTTCTCCAGGACAGCCGCGGGCGTGCTGCCGAGCACCACGTGCACCAGAGAAAAAATGCCGGTCATGAAAGCGGCATCGGCAAATTCGTCATCGGATGGCCGCAGCCAGCTTGCAGCCAATTCCATGAAGCGCGAGCGCGTACCGGCCAGCTGCACCAGCGGATCGGCCCGCCACGGCAGATCGCCACTGTCCGCGTACAGCAGCAGCTGCGCCCAGCGCGCGATCTGCCGCGTGCCGGTGGCAATAATGGCCTCGCGCAGCGAGGCAATATTGCGCCCCAGCCCGAACGCGCTCGAATTGACGAGGCGCAGCAGTTGCACCACCACGCTCGGGTTCAGCTTGAGCTCCGCTTCGAGCTCGAAAATCCCGGCATCGCGCGACAGCAGCGCCAGCAAACGCAGCAGGCCGGGGCGCGGCGAGCGGTTGCGCGGCGCGGCCAGCACCTGCGGCCGCGCGAAGAAGTATCCCTGGAACAGATCGAAGCCGAGGTCGCGAGCCAGTGCAAAGTCTTCGCGCGTCTCGATCTTCTCCGCGATCAGTGTCTTGCCATGGCTGCGTACCGTCGACGCCAATTGATCAAGCGCGGACCGCTCGGCCTGCAGGAAGTCGATTTTGACGATGTCGGCGTGCGGCAGCACGGCGAGCAGTTCGTCCGACAGTCCACTGACATCGTCGAGGGCCACCTGGAAGCCCGCGCGGCGCAATTCGGTCAGCCGGCGGGCCAGATGCACATCGAACTTGACGGTTTCCAGGATCTCGAGCACGAAGCGCTCGGGTGGCATCAGGTGGACGATGTCGTTAAAGAGCAGCGCGCGGTCAATATTGACGAAGCCGCGGTGCTGGCCGAGTACGGCCGCCACGCCGATCCCGCCGATCGCGCGAGCCACGACCTGCGCCGTTGCCTGGGCGTCGTCGCTGACCTCGGCGTAGTTATGCGAGCCGGCTCGAAACAGCAATTCATAAGCATTGAGCGCGCCGTCGCGGTCGAGAATCGGCTGGCGGCCCAGATAGACGAACTGTGCTCCAGACGCCGGGTCGGCATCTGCGGCGCACTGTTCAAGCGCCTCGGCGTGCCGGGGGGTGGCCCAGACAAAGTGACGTTCAGACATGGATCATCGGTGCAAGTGTTCGGAAAGCTACGCAGCGACGTCATAGCCGGCACTGCACAACGGGTTTGACCTATTAACGGATGCGAAGCCGCTGCACTTTAACCGAATCGCTCCCGCGGCGGTGCCCGGCTGCGCCGCCCCCCCCTTGCCATGCGTTTTTTGCAGCACGCGCTAAAGATTTCCCCGCGCGAGTCGTTATCTTGTTCTGATGGGGCGGCCTGATACCGCTTGACCGCCCGGACCCGGCGGGCAGCGAGCCGCCCCGCCTGCAGACGAATACAGGTTGCCAGCGACAAACATGGAAGCGAACAGGATCACCGCGCCCCGCCGGGGCTCCTTGCGCACGGTCATCGACCGGTTTCGCGCGTTCGGCCGGCGTGCCCACAGCAAGCCGCAGGCAGGCGCAAGCCGCACTGCGCAGCTGGAACAGGTGGTCGGCGCCGTCGACCTGCTGGCGCGCGTCGACCAGGAACTGCGCTTCCTTTATGTTTCCGACGCCAGCCTGCGCTTCATCGGCTATCACCGCGAGTATCTCGAGACCATTACGCTGCACGATCTCGTGGCGCCCGCCGACGTGTCGCGCCTCGACGCGCTGCTGACGCGCGCCACCGCTACGGGCAATGTCGAGAAAGCCACGCTCGGTCTCATCAAGTCGCTGACCTATCCGGTCACGGTCGAGCTGCGCGTGGTGCGCAGCAGCCCCAACGGTGCCGACGGCTATGCGATCGCCGGCTTCGACGTGTCGGCCTGGCGCGCCACCGAGGAACGCCTGACCCAGGCGCTGCACCTCGACCGCCTGACGAACCTGGCCAATCAGCCGGCGCTGATCCCCGCGCTGCTCGACGCGCAACGGCAAGCCGACGTCCACGGCACGCCGGCCGCGCTCCTGCTGCTCGACCTCGACGACTATCAGCGCGTGAACCGCGCGCTCGGCTACGATGCCGGCGACGAGATGTTGCGCGACACCGCGCGGCGTCTATTGAATATGACGAGCCCGAGCGAGACGGTGGCGCGGGTCGCGAGCGACGAGTTCGCGATCCTCGTGAAGCCTGCCGCGAGCCGCACCGACGCGGCCGCCGCGGCCGAAACGCTGGCGCGCCGCCTGTTGACCGCGATCCAGCAGCCGTATGTTTTTAGCGGCCAGCAGGTGCATCTGTCGGCGAGCATCGGCATTGCGCTCTACCCCGATGTGCGCCACGCCAACGACAACGCCGCCCACGACACGCACCTGCTGCGCTGGGCCGACCATGCCTTGCTGCAGGCCAAGGCGGCCGGCGGCAACACGCTCGCCTTCTACGTACCGGACGACAACCCCGCCGACGCCGAGCGCCTGAAGCTCGAGGCCGACCTCTACGACGGCGTGCGCAACGGCGAGTTCTCGCTGCACTTCCAGCCGATCACGAGCAGTCGCACGCACGGTGTCGTCGGCGTCGAAGCGTTGATGCGCTGGTCGCATCCCGTGCATGGCCTGGTTCCCCCTTCGATGTTCATTCCGCTCGCGGAATCGATCGGCCTGATCAACTTCCTCGGCAACTGGGTGTTGAAGGTCGCCTGCATGCAGTTGATCCAGTGGGACGCGCAGGGCATCTCATTGCAATACGTGGCCGTCAACGTGTCGCCGCAGCAGTTCCGCGATCCGCGTTTCAAGGACAGCGTGCGCGAAGCGATCGAGTTGACGGGCATCGATCCGCGCCGCCTTGTGTTCGAGATCACCGAAAGCCTGCTGATGCACGACCCGGCGCATGCCAAAGTCCTGCTCGAAGAACTGACTGCGATGGGCATCCGCTTTGCCGTCGACGATTTCGGCACCGGCTATTCAAGCCTGGCTTACCTGCAACGATTCCCCTTGGCCAAGCTCAAGATCGACAGGAGTTTTGTCGAGAATCTGCTAACCTCCCGAAACGATCAAGCCATCGTTAGCGCGGTCGTCGGACTGGCGCAAACACTCGATCTCGAACTGGTTGCCGAGGGCGTCGAAACAGAAGCACAGCGCACCCTGCTCACCGAGATGGGCTGCGACCACATTCAGGGTTGGCTCGTCTGCAAGGCGTTGCCTTCCGACGAACTCGCGCAGCGTTTCGAAGCGCGCACGCTCCACCTGCACACCGCATAGCGATGCAGGCGAACCTCGTGCACAGCGCAAGATGCCGGCCTAACGCCGGCGTGGCACTCATTGGAACATGTATGGCTTTGGCGGGACTCACATGGTAAAGGCCGCAGTGCTCGACCGGCTCTGGACGCGAATGAGCGAGCGCGGCGATTTCCCTATGCTGTCGCAGTCGTTGCGCACCACCATGGCGGCGATGAACAACGACGACCTCGACTTCACCGGCCTCGTGCAGGTCGTGTTATCGGATTTCGCATTGACGCAAAAAGTGCTGCGGCTGGCCAACTCGGCCATGTACATGGCGTTTGGCGGCAACATCACCACCGTGTCGCGCGCACTGATGGTGCTCGGCATGGACGCGGTCGGCCATCTGGTGGTCGGCCTGAAAATCGTCGACCACTTTCATCACAGCGCGCCGCGCCGCATCGACGCGAAACTCGAATTGAACCGCACGCTGCTGTCGGGCTGCGTCGCGCGCAAGCTGACCGAGCGCGGCGATCTGCGCGCCGGCGAAGAAGCGGTGGTCTGCACGCTGATGCGGCAGATCGGCAAGCTGCTGGTGGTGTTCTATCTCGACGCCGAGTGGGATCAGATCCGCTGCCATATCGAAGACGGCACACTCGAAGCCGATGCCTGCGTGCTGGTGCTCGGTGTCACGTTCGACGAAATCGGCGCCGAAGCGGCGGTACGCTGGCGCTTGCCCGATATGATCCGCTCCGGCATGGGCGAGTTCGATCCGCTGGATGTCGAACAGCCGCGTCAGGTGCAGTGGCTGCGCGCCATCACCAACTATTCGACGGCTGTTGCCGACGTGCTGACCCAGCAGAACATGCCGGACTGGCAGCGCGAGGAGCGCATCGCCGAACTGGCGCAGGGATACAGCCATGCCCTGAATACCGATCCTGACGTGCTGCATCAGATGAGCGTTGCGCTCGCCCGCGAGGAAGGCGGCGACGGCGTGATGCGCGAGATCGTCGAGTTGCGCGCCAATGCGGACGCGATTGCGCGCGAGGCGCTCGATCCGGAAGCGCGCATCGCCGCGGGGGTGGGCGATCTGCGCAGTCTGCCGGACGGCAGCGCGCTCGCGCCGGCACTGGCGCTGGCCGCGGAAACCGTGCTGGCGGCACTCGGCTTTGCGCGCACGGTGGTGTTCGTGAAGCATAGCAACGGCACCTTCAAGGCGCGCCTCGGACTCGGTCCGAAGATCGACGCGGCGCTGCCGAAGCTGACCTTCAACACCGCGTTCGAGCCCGACGTGTTTCATCTCGCGATAGCGAACTCGGTCGGCATCTTCATCGAGAACGCACGCGACCCGAAGATGGTCGCGCGATTACCGGAATGGTTCCGCCGCTCGTTCGACGATGCCCGCGCCTTCGTGCTGCTGCCGGTCGTCGACGAAACCGATCAGACGGTGGCGCTGTTATACGGCGACTGGTCGCATACCCAGGAGCCGCGCCGGATATCGCAGAAGGAAATGAGCGCGTTGAATGAACTGGCAAAGGAGTTAGGACGTTTTTTTGGCTTGGGGCAGATGCAGGAAATGGAGACGACGTGAAGACGTGGCGTGATCGTTGATCACGGTGCTTCACCGTCACCGGTTTTGTATTTGCCCTAAGTCGAGTTTGCCGAGGCTCGCCGCCAGACTCAGGCGCGCGACGAACCAGTCGGATTGGGTTGCGATGCTTTGATGCCTTGCGGCAACGAGCGCATCTTGCGCGTGCAACAGTTCAATGATGCTCGCCACTCCGGCTTTATAGCGCGCCTGAACGGCGTCGAACGCCAAGGCGGCGTTTTCCTGCAAGGCCTCGGCCTGCTTCACGGCTTGTGCACCCGCCCGCACTGCCTCGTAGCTTTTCCAGACGTTCAGCGCGACTTGCTGTTCGGTCTCGGCGAGGTTCGCCTGTTGAAGCTCCGTTTGTGCCCTCGCCTCGCGAATCCGATAAGTCGAACCGAAGCCTTCGAAAAGCGGGATCGTGACTCGAACACCGACATAACTACTGCGCGACGTCGAGGACACCCCTCCAGTTGGTCCAATCGATGCCGTTGGCCTATTGCTGACCGAGCTCCCAGCCTGGAGTCGAACGCTCGGCAAAGCTTGCGCTCGCAAGCTGTCCTCCGAAGCCTCCGAGGCGCGCAGTTCGGCACGCGCCGCCAGCAGACGGGGATGATTGTCGACCGCCTGATCCAATAGCGTCCTGATCGCGTCCAATTGCGGCGCGGTTCCTTGCATGGCTGCCGACGCATCCGCCAGCACGATCGGCACATCGGGACTTAACCCCATATCGATCGCCAACGTACCGGTCGCTTCGTGCAGCGCGCTATTCGCCTTGACGACGCCCAGCATTGCCTGATCATGCGCCGTGCGGGCCTGCAATTCGTCAGCGACCGATGCAACGCCGGAGCGCGTCCGAGCGTGCGCGGCCGCGAGACTTTGCGCCGCGTTGGTTTGCGCTTCATGCGCGGCTTCGGCCTGCGCTCGTGCGGTCACAGCGGCGAAATAATCGTGGGTGCTCGTATAGAGCACGTCGAGCACCACACCATTGAACGATTGATTCGCCGCGGTCATCAATTCGCGCGCCTTCCTGACTTCCGCCGAACGCGCACCGAAATCGAACACGACCCACTCGAATGCCAACTCGGCCGCTCGTGCCGTGCCGTTGTACGACTCCTGCGCCGCCAATGCGTTTGCTGAAGCCATGCTTCCGCGATTGAGCGAGCCATTCAGATTCCCCGTGAGCGTCGGCCATTGAGCGGCCCGCGCTTCGCCCAAACGCGCGGCTTGAACCTGCGCGCTGGCCAATGCACGACGGGTGAGCGGATTGCGGCACAATGCGCGCGCCGCCACGTCTTCAAGTCTCAGCGGCTCGCTCGGCAAGCCAAATTCGCAAGCCGCCACCCCCGTGACTTCCGAAACGCTTAAAGCGACTGGCGGCACAGTGATTTCGAGTCGAGTGCCGAGCGGATCAAAACCGCCTGTCCCGGCCTGTGCGCCTACCCCAATTGGCAGGATCACGGCGGCAACGGCAAGGAGGCCACGCAAGGCAAGCCACCTGCGCCGTACGGATTGATGCTGACTATCGCTCATGCAGACTCTCTTCGACCCTCGTCAGCAAAGGGCTCAGAAAATATTCGATCAATCTGCGCTTGCCCGTTTTAATCTCGACGCTCGCTGCCATGCCGGGACTGAGCGCCACACGCTGACCGTCGATCATCATGCTCGACTGATGCAGTTTCACCCTCACCGCGTAGATCAGCCCGCGTTTTTCATCTTCGATGGCGTCGTGCGACACGCTAACCACCTCAGCCGGCAGCGTGCCGTAGCGGGTATAGAGAAACGTTTCAAGCTTCGCGGCAGCGGGTTGTCCCACGGCGACAAACCCGATGTCCTTGTTCTCCAGGAACGCCTCGATCTCAGCGGGACGTTCGTTCGGGACAATGACCATCAAAGGCTGGGCAGCCGTCACGACGCCACCAACCGTGTGCACAGCAAGCTGCTGGACGGCACCGTCGACCGGCGCCTTCAGTGTCATAAAGCGATCATGCGCGTCCGCCTTGATGTATTCCTGGCGAAGCTCGGCCGCTTTTTGCGTCGCGGTTCCAAGATTTTCGAGCGTCGCACGGCGGGTCGAAGCAACGAGTTCTTCGCGCTGACGCCGAGCGCTCACGATCGCTGCGCCTATCTCGCCGATGCGGCTTTTCTGCGCGGCCAACTCGCCTTCCTGCTCGATGCGCACCTGCTGTTTCTCCAGATACTCATGACGTGAAACGTAATTCTTCGCAGCGAGCTCGTTGAAATCCGCTTCGCGGGCGCGGGCAATTTGCAACGTGCTTTGTAACCGGTGGATCACCGCGCCGACCGTTTGGAGCTCGGCCGCATTGCGTGCAATTTCCGCGTCCAGGCGCGCGAGCTTCGAACGAAACTCAGCAAGTTCGCCATCGAGGAAGCGTTGCTCCTGTTCAACGCGAGCCACAGGCGGCAATAGTTCAGCCGGCACCTGCGTGTTCGCGCCGACGTCGATGCGTTGAGTCGAGCCGCTATCGATGCCTGCGAGCAACGCACGAGCGCGAGCGGCGCTGAGCCAGCTTTCCGCCCAGTCGTCGCGCAAACGCAAACGATCCGCTGACGACGCCGTCGAGTCCAGTTCGACGAGGACATCACCCGCCTTTACGAGCTTGCCGTCGCTGACATGTATCGCGGTAACTTTCGCCGTTTCTATCGACTGGATAATTTTCGCGCGGCCGTCCGGGACGATTTTTCCTTGTGCGGTCGCGACAATATCGATCTTGCCGAAGACTGCCCAAAGCAAGGCAATCAGCAATAGCGAAACGATTGTCGCCATTGCAACGCGTGGCAACGGTGAAACTGGCCGGCGTTGCAACTCCAGTGCGGCAGGGAGAAACTCAGATTCGCCGGCTGACCACAACGGGGCGTTCCGCTCGCGCGCCTGCCATGCCGCGCGCCACACTTTCAGATACTGGCGCGCCAGATCCCGGGTGGCCCCTAGCCACAGCAGAGCACGGATCGTCATACTCCCGCCTGCAAATGCCAAAGCTTTGCGTAGGCACCCTTTGCACCAACAAGAACGTCGTGCGGGCCTTGCTCGATGATCGTCCCGCGCTCCATCACAATGATCCGGTCGGCACGCCGTACCGCGGATAAACGATGAGCAATCACCAACACCGTGCGCCCACGGCAGATTGCCCGCATATTGTCCTGCACGATGCGCTCCGACTCGTAGTCGAGCGCGCTGGTCGCTTCGTCGAAGATCAGAATGCGTGGCTCACGCATCAGTGCGCGGGCAATTGCGATGCGCTGCCGCTGGCCGCCCGAGAGCGTCGAGCCATGTTCGCCGACCGCTGTGTCATATCCTTCCGGCAGGCCAACAATAAACTCATGCGCACCGGCCAGTTTTGCGGCATGTATCACCGCATCGAGCGGCGCACCGGGATCGGTCAGCGCGATGTTGTCGCGAATGCTCCTGCTGAATAGCACGTTCTCTTGCGATACAACGCCGACCTGGCGCCGCAACGAGGTCGTGTCGATCAGCGCGAGGTCTTGCCCGTCGATCGTGATACGACCGCCTTCCGGCGTATAGAGCCGCTGCACCAGCCTGGTCAGCGTGCTCTTGCCCGATCCCGACTGCCCGACGATGCCAATCACCTCGCCCGCTGCGATCGACAGGTTCACGCCGCTGAGAATGGCCGGACCGTCCGCCCGATAGCGGAATACGACATTCTCCAGTTCGATACGACCTTTGACGGCAGGCAGCGCGCTCTTCGCACCGGCCGCTTCCGTGCGGCTGTTCAAGATGTCGCCTAGACGCGCGACTGAAATGCCCGTTTGCTGGAAATCGGTCCACAACTGGGCGAGCCGCATGATCGGCCCCGCAACCTGACCGGCCAGCATGTTGAATGCGATCAACTCACCGACCGTGAGCTTGCTGTCGATCACGAGCCGCGCCCCGACCCACATCAGCGCGACAGTGACGAGCTTGTTCACCAGGCTAACGCCACCGCTTGCCCAAATGCCGACGGTTGAGGCACGAAAAGTCGCACCGATATAGGCTGCAAGCTGGTTGTCCCATTGACGCGTCCACTGCGGCTCAACCGCCATCGATTTGACTGTGTCGATACCGCTGATCGTTTCGACGAGAAACGACTGATTCTCTGCACTGCGAGCAAATTTCTCATTTAGTCGCCGGCGGAGTACTGGCGTGCAAACTACCGAAAGCAGTACATAACACGGTAACGAAACAAGCACGATCAGCGTGAGCCAACCACTGTAGAACAGCATCACCGCGATGAAGACGAATGAGAACAACAGATCCATCACAAGCGTGATTGCGTTACCGGTCAGAAACGCGCGAATGTTCTCCAGTTCGCGAACGCGCGCGACTGAATCGCCGACACGCCGCGCCTGGAAATACGCAAGCGGCAATTTGAGCAGATGGCGGAACAGACTCGCCCCGAGTTCGACGTCGATCCGGCTCGTGGTATGCGCGAATACGTAGCTGCGCAACGCGGTTAGCGCGACATCGAATAGCACGACGATCGTGAGTCCGACGGCGATCACGTCGAGCGTGGTCAGTCCGTGATGCACCAGGACCTTGTCCATCACGACCTGGAAGAACAGCGGCGTGATCAGCGCGAGGACCTGGATAAAGAACGAGACAACAAGCACCTCGCACAGAAGACGCCGGTACTTGATTAACGCCGGAATAAACCAGGTGAAGTCGAACTTCGTCAGCTCGCCGAGCAACGACGCGCGTGAGGCGAACAGGATCACTTCTCCGGACCAATCGCCTTTTAATACTTCGATGTGGATAGAGACGGGCTGCGCGGCATCGGGACGCTGGATCACCGCCTTGTTCTTTTCTATGCGACCGATAACAAAAAAGTCGCCGGCCTGATCGATGGCGACAGCAGGCAGTGCGAGCCGATCCAGACGATCCCAGCGGACTTTTGTGTGCTTCGCGTTAAGCCCGAGCGATTTTGCGGCAAGCAGGAGTTGTGTTGTTTTGAGTGGCTCCGATCCAGGCTTGAACTCGTGCGCCAGTTGATCCGGATCCGCCGCGATGCCGTGATAGCGGGCCAGCATGACGAGGCAGAAGATGCCTGTGTCGATGGAGGGAGCGTCGGAATTGAGCGGAGACTGCTGCGTATGTTCGCTACGCGGGGTATTCAGGACGGCATCGGGTTGCATTGAGGTATTGCTTTCTGCGTGCTACGGCTGCGGGTAAGCAGGTCGCGTGACGTAAGCGTCGCGCGACCTGATGGTGGCGAAGCGGACTAGAAACAGTTCACCGCTACCGGCGGTGTCAGCGCTTGCGTTGCGCCTTGCTGCCATGCCGAGTCAGATAGCGACGGCGGCGCGATGCTCGCCATTGTCTGGATCAGCAGGTCGAGTTTGCTTTCGATATATGCCGATGTGTCGATTGGATCCGGCTCGAAGGTTCGCATCGACGACATGAGCTTAGGCTGCGCCGCTAGCGCCTTTGCGTTGATCGTAGCTTTATCCCATGTGGTGCCGTCGGCGAAACGGAACTGTTCAATTCCGTACGGCAGCGTCGAACCGCTCTCGTAGAACTGCATCTTGACTCGCAGTACATTGCCGGAACCCAACAGCGTGACCAGAAGGTCCGAACTGTTACTGTCGCGACGCACGGTGACGTCACCTGGTTTGATGTCCGCGTCAAACAGCACGACGTCGGTATCCTTGCCGTTCGGGTCGTAGGCTTCCTCGATCGTGTCGTTGCCGGAGTGGCGGCCGAACAGATACGTGTCGCTGCCGGTGCCCCCGATCAGTAAGTCGTTGCCTGCGCCACCGTCAAGCACGTCGTCGCCGTTGTAGCCAACCAGAACGTCGTTGCCCGGCGTGCCTTGCATTGCCATCAGGGCGACGTCCTGCTTGGTCCAGTTCGTGCCGTCGGCGAACCTGAACTGTTCGATGCCGTAGCCGAAAACCGAACTGCCGCCAGACTGGAAAAACTGACTCTTGACGCGCAGCACATTGTTCGAACACGAGATGGTCAGCAACAGATCATAACCCTGACCGTCGCGACGCACGGTGACGTCGCCTGGTTTGATGTCCGCGTCGAACAGCACGACGTCAGTGTCCTTGCCGTTCGGGTCGTACGCTTCCTCGATCGTGTCGTTGCCGGAATGGCGGCCGAACAGATACGTGTCGCTGCCAGCGCCACCTATCAGCAGGTCGTTGCCTGCGCCGCCATCGAGTACGTCGTCGCCGTTGTAGCCAACCAGAACGTCGTTGCCCGGCGTGCCCTGCAATGCCATCAGGGCGACGTCCTGCTTGGTCCAGATCGTGCCGTCCGCGAACCTGAACTGTTCGATGCCGTAGCCGAAAACCGAACTGCCGCCAGACTGGAAGAACTGACTCTTGACGCGCAGCACGTTGTTCGAACCCGAGATGGTCAGCAACAGGTCATAACCCTGACCGTCGCGACGCACGGTAACGTCTTCCGGACGGATGTCGGCGTCGAACAGCACGACGTCGGTATCCTTGCCGTTCGGGTCGTACGCTTCCTCGATCGTGTCATTGCCGGAATGGCGGCCGAGCAGATACGTGTCGCTGCCAGCGCCACCTATCAGCAGGTCGTTGCCTGCGCCGCCATCGAGTACGTCGTCGCCGTTGTAGCCAACCAGAACGTCGTTGCCCGGCGTGCCCTGCAATGCCATCAGGGCGACGTCCTGCTTGGTCCAGATCGTGCCGTCCGCGAATTTGAACTGTTCGATGCCGTAGCCGAAAACCGAACTACCGCCAGACTGGAAGAACTGAGTCTTGACGCGCAGCACGTTGTTCGTACCCGAGATGGTCAGCAACAGATCGTAACCCTGACCGTCGCGGCGCACCGTGACATCCTGCGGGCGGATATCCGCATCGAATAGAACCACATCGGTATCGTTGCCGTACAGGTCATACACCTCATCGATCGTGTCGTTACCCGAGCGCCGTCCAAACAGATAGGTGTCGCTGCCCGTACCGCCGACCAACAGGTCATCACCTGCGCCGCCATCAAGCACGTCATCGCCAGCGCCACCGTAAAGCGTATCGTTGCCGTCGCCGCCCAGCAGGATGTCGTCGCCGTCACCGCCGTTTAGCACGTCCTTACCCGTGAACCCGATGAGGATGCTGCCCGACGAGCCAGTGGACTTACCGTTCAGTGTGCCATCGCCGAACACGACGCCCAGTTGACCAAGCACTTCGCGCATCGCGTCGCTCTGATGTGCCTCGACATAGGTGCGGAGTTCCACGCCAACGTCGAACCCTTGCAGCAACCAGTTCACACCAAATGCTCTCGTCAGTCCGGCCAGTATGAACGCGACATCCGTTGCGCCGATCACGCTTTCCGCCGCTTTCAGCTTCGACATCATGCCGTTGAAGTCGGCGTGGACTTGACCTGCCTCATTGACGTCGTACCCAATCGCGTCGAGATACGGCATCCAGACCGTCTGCATCGCGATAGCTTTGTAGACCGACTCGACCAGCGTCGACCACGCCTTCGACACATACTGCCCGCGCGTGCCCGACAGATTGACAGTCCCGCTTGCATTGGCGCCGAGCATCGTGCCGGACATCTTTTCGAGGACGGTGAGGCGGCTAATCCAGTCGACATCGTTGGCAGATCCAGTGATTGTGCGTTTACCAGATTCTGTCAGTGACTGGGACGTCGTCATGCCGGATGTCGCGGCCCATGCCTTGAGCAACGGCTCGATCAACGCCTGCTGTTCTACAGCGGTCTTTGCTTGCGTTATTTGATCGAGGAGCGTGCGCAACGCTACGCCCTCTGCAGTATCGAGACTCGCGGCTTGCCATAGATCACGCACATTGCCCGCGCCCTGTACATATGGCATTGCAACCACGTCATCACGCAGCGGGATCGCCGTGTCGAATTTCTGATGCAGCGTATCCTGACCGAACCAGATTTCCTGCATGTCCCGCTCGACAGGCACACCATCGACCATCTGCACGAACGAGCCGGAGCCTCGCACCATGTTGCCGTTTTCGAGCGTGCGGATCGTGGCGTCTTTACTCAGATTGATCGAGATGATCCCGAGTTCGTCGAGGCTCAGCAGTTCGCCCGATTGTGAGGTGCCGTCGCCGTTGGCATCGCGCCAGATTCTGAGCGACGACCAGATTGCGTCGTTGTGGTCGATGACGCCATCTTTGTTCAGGTCGAACTCGCGGAGTGCGTCAAAGCCGTTCGCCGCGAGCGTGCCGTTTGTGAGCGGTGTGAAGTTGCTGAACAGTTCCGCGCCAGAGTCGATCGTGCCGTTGTGGTTACGGTCGAGAACAAGGAATCCGTCGCCCGCACTGATCCAGCCGGTGTGCGTACGGCTGCCGCTGCCGTCGAAATCGAAGTAGGCATTCGAATTGTCCGGATTGGTGGTGTGGATACCGTCGCCGTCGATGTCGAGGATCAACGGGTCGACCATGCCGGCACTTAGGATGAAAAACTTGAAGTAATCGCCAATTCCGAAGGGAAGCTTGAATATGTCGAGATTCTTGATCACGTTCGAAAGCCATCCTCCGTTCTGCGTGTTTCGCATGAACTCGACGTTAATAATGTTCAGTGTCGGCAAGAGTCCGCCCTCGAACCCACTCGGATTCAAACCGCCTTCTTTGAGAGCCGCCCAAGTGAAGTCGATGCAACTGTTGGTTAGGCCGTTGTAGTTCATATCGAACCCATAGTCGCCCGGCTCATCACCGAATCTCTCCATCGCCTGATACTGACTCGCCGGGTAGCCAGGCGCGGTTGCCCGCACCTAGCCCCCTAAGAACTGTACGTGCAAGTTTCCCTGCATACAGCTCAAGCCTCTGCCAAGGCATCTTTCGACACCCGCTTTCACAACTTATTTCCGGCGTACTTTTGAATTCCATGACAACCGGGATGGTGCAGTTGAATGTTGCCCGCTGCAATCGACCCACCGTCGGTTCTTTTCACAATGAAGCGGGTGACCCAAGGGGTTCCTATTGCGATCGGTTCCTGACAGGTCGGACACAGGCCATCCTGCCTCAGCCAGACCCGGTAGAGCTTCGCGCGGCCCCTTGGCAGGTTCATCATCCTCTTGCCCCATCGGGTCTCGAAGTATGGTTCCCACTGTGGGTCGTGCGGGTTAGCCCCGGCCTTGATCTTGACATGCCGCTGTATCGGCGTGTCCGCCGCTTTCAGCAGGACAAGCTCCTTCTTCCCCCCATCCTCTTGTTTTTCGGTTGTGGCAAATACCCAGTTGCGGGTGCCTTGGGTTTTGAAGTATTTATCTTTGACCCAGCGGGCGCCTTTCTCTGGATGCCGTCGAACCGCCCATTGCCACAGCATTGACCAGACATATGTATCAACCCGAGCAAAGGTTTCCTTGGCGACCACATGGCGGTGATAGTTCGCCCAGCCCCGCAAAATCGGGTTGAGCAGGCGTATCAAGTTTGCTTGTTTGGCCGTCTTGTTGCCTTTGATGACTTCCCGGATCTTGTCAAGATGCGCTTTGACGTTCGCTTTCGACGGTTTCATCAACAGCTTGCCGTTGTACTTGCGGATATTCCATCCGAGGAAGTCAAACCCTTCGTCGATGTGCGTTACCTTGGTCTTTTCCGGCGACAGGACGAGCCCACGTTCCGCCAGAAATGCGACCACCGCGGGTTTGACCTCGTGCTCCAGCCACTCTTTCGAGTGGCCAGTGATGATGAAGTCGTCCGCGTACCGCACCATGTGCATTTTCAGGCCTGTCCGCTTTGCCTTCGGAAACTTCTCTGCCAGCATCGCTTCGAGACCATCCAACGTCATGTTGGCCACTACCGGTGAAATAATTCCCCCTTGAGGGACCCCGGCATCGGTCGGGAAGAGTTCGTCCTGATACACATATCCCGCCTTGAGCCACTTCTGCAGGATCACCTTGTCCGTGGGGATGTTAGCGACCATCCATGGATGGCTGATTTCGTCGTAACAGGCCTTGATGTCGGCTTCCAGCACCCACTGCGCGCTTGTCTTTCTCGCGAGGGCGATGAAGCATTGTTCCCCCGCGTCGGCTGTTGAGCGCTCCGGCCTGAACCCATACGAGTTCGGGTCGGCAGTGGTTTCCGCAACCGGCTCCAGAGCAAGCAGATGCAATGCTTGCATCGCCCTGCAGCGCATCACGGGTATGCCGAGCGGCCTCATTTTCCCGTTCTTCTTCGGTATCATTACCCTCCGAAGCGGAAGAGCCGAGTAACCCCGTCTCTTCAACGACGCAATCGCGTTGGTCTTTGCCCCCGGTGTTTTCCAGATGACCTTGTCGACACCAGGGGTGTTCTTGCCTTTGTTTTCAGTCACCCGCTTGACGGCTAATGCCTTGCCGCTGAACGAGTGGGTCAGCAGCCATTGCAAGGCTTTCACCTTGTTGTGCCTGCCGGCCTGTGTCCACTTCACAATACGCGCTTGCAGCCGTCTTACCTGACGCTGGACATCGGCCCAACTGATGCCGTCCCATGCCACGCCGGAAGGCGCACACGCTGGTGTTGCTGCGTCCATTTGCTTCCCTTCCGTTAAGATGGTTCTACCTACTCTCTTGTGATGAGAGACCACGAGGAAGTTTGCCCGCTTTCGCGTGGGATGATGTTGCAACCCCTATCCATCCGATTACAGGATGGCGTTCGCTTTGTCCTCAATCCTTCGCCCGCATCGCCATGGGCAAGCCTTGCGGCTTGCTGTCCCCGAGGGGAGCGATACGGGATTTCCACGTTCCGCTTGCGAAAGCATGTCGGGTTAGGCGCCTGCTGTCGACCGGGAGGCGTATGGGTCACGAGAGCGTATAAGTGAAGACGCTCTTCCCACCTCCATTGCCATTTTGGCTCAAGCGCAGTAGCCACTTCCGCTTGTTTAGAATAACGACCTTTATCGCAGATTCACATGTGTTCGCCATGCCGACTGTCTAGCACTCATCCGGCGTGTGGCTGCCAGAAGGGTACGCCTCTCGCGATTGATACCCCGCATCTTGCGATGCTTCGTTACATTGTCAGAGTCGCTCTTTATTCAGACTCCTAGACTCGCCCGGTGACACGGGCGGTTCCCTCATGTTGAAGCGGGAACAGCTCCTGCAAGCAACTTCGTGTCGCAGTCACTAATTTCTATCGTTGTTGCATACTTCCTGGTTTGATAGTTCGAACTATCGTCGTTGTAAACCTTACCTTTTGAAAAAGGCTGACCGGACTCTTCCTTTCGTGGAGCAAAACCGTAGCTCGTAGAATTCCCATTGCCGTCATGAAGCTGGTACCACATATGCCCAACTGTGGAAACCGTCCCGTCAGCCAACTCGGTCCCAGGGCTCGAAATATTAATAGTCAAATATGGCATAGGATTATCCGATTACTTACCAAAATATGCTTTACTAACCAAAATCTGGGCTCTTACATGCGCCAAATCCGGGGCATCCAGCATGTTCAAGACTTTTACTCGATAGACTCCCGGCTCGAGTTCAACTACAACTAGCGTGGCGTCAAGCGTATCTGCACCCCAAGATGAAAGCCTGGGCCTATCAACGCTTTTATTAGAAATGGACTCCCATCCCGTGTCGACCACCCGATCCATCTCGACATTTATTAATAACGGAGCTCCTCGATTAATACGTTTACCTATTACTTCTTCAATCGGCCCACCGACCAGCCCCCAAACGCGGCCACGGTCACCTGGAATTTTTTTGTCAAAAAAATACTCCAAACTTACATCATAGAAACCTTTTTTTTCAATGGAAAACTCACATTCCAAAAAACTTCCAGATTTATCCAAATTGAATGGCAACCAGAACGGAATGGTTTTTAACTCGCTTTCTTTTTTACAACCAACAAAAAACCCAAATGCAACCATGCCAACAATTAATTTTCTTCTCGAAACGTCGACTTCAGCACACCCATTCACATTGACCTCGCAATTTTTCGCAAAAACCAGCCAACCGGCAATGCAACTTAAAAATCACGTAACCACGCCTCGCACCCACCTCCAGATCCGCGCGAACTACCCGCGCACATCTGATTACACTCGAACCTTGGACAGGAGCCCGTCAACGTACCCACCCCATCCACTAGCCCATATACCCATCAATAGTCAAAGATGGCATAGGTCTATCTGATCACTTACCAAGATATGCTTTACTAACCAAAATCTTGGCTCTTACATTCTCAAAATCTGGAGCATCCAGCATGTTCAAAATCTTTAATCGATAGAGTCCCGGCTCGAGTTCAAGTACAAGTAGCCTGGCATCAAGCGTATCTGCACCCCAAGAAGAAAGCCTCGGCCTATCAACGTTTTGCTTAGAAATGGATTCCAACCCCTTGCCGACCATCCTGTTCAGCTCGACTTTTAATGATAATGGAGCACCTCGATTAGTACGTCCGCCTACTATTTCTTCACCCGGCCCACCGACCAACGCCCAAACACGGGCACGGTCACCCGGAATTTTCTGGTCAAAAAAATACTCCAAAATTACGGCATAGAAACCTTTATTTTTGATAGAAAATTCACATTCCAAAAAAATTCCAGATTTATCCAAATTGAATGGCAACCAGAACGGAGTGCTTTTCAACTCACCTTCTTTTTTGCAACCAACAACAAAACCAAATGCGACCACCCCAACAATCAATTTTCTTCTCGAAACGTCGACTGCAGCACATCCATTCACATTGACCTCTCAATTTTTCGCAAAAACCAGCCAACCGGCAATGCAACTTAAAAATCACGTAACCTCGCCTCGCACCTGCCTCCAGATCCGCTCGAACTACCCGCGCACATCTGATTACACTCGAACCTTGGACAGGAGCCCGTCAACGTACCCACCCCATCCACGAGGCCATATACCCATCAATAGTCAAAGATGGCATAGGTCTATCTGATTACTATGCTTTACTAACTAAAATCTGATCTTTTATGTTCTCAAAACATCTCCTATAGCAGCATACAGATTAGCAGTGGATACCTTCCCGCTCGGAACTTCCAGTGCAATGCTGTAGACGTCATTTACAAGTGCGGCAACGCCAACAACGGGCCCGAATCAAGAAATTGTGCCCGCGTTGGTTGCAAGCGGAAAGAGCGATTTACCAACTGAGCCCATAATCCCGTCGACAAACTGCAGAACTGCAATCGACGCTTGTAGATTTCCTCTTTCCTGCCCTTCATATGCCCCCCGATCGATCTTCCGACCTGAACGGCATTTTGACCGTTAGCCAACTGCCCAATAGCAATTCCAATGTGATCAATGCTTGCAACATTCATATCTTATTACCCAACGAACAGAGCGATTATTTTCTATAAACGAAAATTCTTCTCAACACAAAAAAATACCCAATCACGATGCACACCAGCAGAAATGAGCAGGTCGCCTTGCTATTTTGTTTTTCGTAGTACTTCACCGAACTATCGAAACTCAATACAGCCCCTCCATTCGCAGAGACCTCAAATATTTGCTTTTGCGAAACACCCCAAAATCCGCTTCTTTGCTCATACCAACCGATTACCACATCCTTTCCATTTATTTTATCCCCCCCTCTAATTTCAAAAGGACAAAAACCAACGCCCAGCCCCCATAAATAGTAGCCACAGTGATATTTATGCAGCCCTGATTGCTCCCTTAACGTCACGTATTCCGCGCCTCGATATATTTTCCTTATATCAACAATGCCAGCCGAATATGTCAACATACTGTGCTCAGGCGCCGCATAAAGAAGAACTCTTACCGGCCCACTTCCGTAATAAAACACCGCTACCGTCAGGATGGCAAAATTAAATAATTTTGAAATCATAGTGTCAGCGAAAATTACGTGTCGTCGATAGCAACGGTTTTTCCGTGATGGCTCGCTGATGGAGCGAATCCATAGCTATTTGACGACCCCGCATCGCTCTCAGCTCATGCCACTTATGCCCTACAGAGGAAGTCCCTCCATTAGCCAATGGCGCACCGGAATTCGCAATATTAGTGGGCACCGAATACATAAAATTTCTCTCACCCCTTTATCTATACAGGCAACGATAAAGCCATTTCCGATAAAAATCCTACGTAGAACAATCGAATAAATTTAAATCATAAAAATCAATAATCCGGTTCAAAATGCCCTACTTCTCTACGATTGGCAGTATTTAACTGCGCAATCAAATTGAGAAAGCATCTAATTTTCGGGAGTGATAATCCATGCAGATCGAGCATTAACTATTCTGGACACTTCGGTCCCAAAATACGTCGCCGCATCCTTCAGCATTTCGGAGCCAGCCGCCTTGTCGAAATCTTCCATGCTTATTGCCATCATTTTTCAGACTCATTACGCAAGATCCCAAAACTCAAAAATACAAAACAATTGTACCGGCCGTCCCCAACAACAAAGAAAAAGGAAAATTCGCTTTGATACCAAATGCACGGACTATAGGTATTTCTTGTGTTAGTCGGTATCGCACAAGAAAAATCCCAGCCTGAGAAGGACAAGGCACGACTTACAATTGATAGCCGCATTTCCGGATGAGCTCCATGAACGGCCCATTGTTCTGCAGCAATTTTCACCGATCCTCCGGCAAGGATCCATATTCTGAGTTAATCGGTATCGTTTTTATGAAAATAGTATTCACGCGTTATCACATAAAACTTTTCGGCAACACACATATCGCACCAATCGTCAGTCGGTCATCACGGAAGTCATAAAATTACACCAAAATTTCAATGAAAGCAAAACGAAATATAATGGGTTTACAAATTTCTACATAAAATATAGATCCAATGATGCGTGGCCTCGAACTACATGATAAAAGTATGGAATATTCTCTTAAATTCTTAATTTAACAGGCCGCGATTAAGACTAAATCTGCTTTACTGATGCATATGTATGCACTCACCACATTGAGTTCCACTACATCGGTGTCGTTGCCGTACAGGTCGCTGGCTTCATCGATTGCGTCGTTACCTGCGCGACGACCGGATCGCGTCATTGCGGTTCGCGGTGTGAAATTGCTGAACAGTTCCGCGCCTGAGTCGATCGTGCCGTTGGGGTTACGGTCGAGAACGAGGAATCCGTCGCCCGCGCTGATCCAGCCGGTATTCGTACGGCTGCCGCTGCCGTTAAAGTCGAAGTAGGCACTCGAATTGTCCGGATTGGTGGAGTGGATACCATCGCCGTCATGAAGCTGGTACCACATATGCCCAACTGTGGAAACCGTCCCGTCAGCCAACTCGGTCCCAGGGCTCGAGATATTAATAGTCAAATATTACATGGATTATCCGATTATTTACCAAAATATGCTTTGCTAACCAAAATCTGAGCTCTTACATGCGCCAAATCCGGGGCATCCAGCATGCTCAATACTTTTACCCGATAGACTCCCGGCTCGAGTTCAACTACAACCAGCGTGGCGTCAAGCTTATCTGCACCCCATGATGAAAGCTTAGGCCTATCAACGCTTTTATTAGAAATTGACTCCCATCCCGTGCCGGCCACCCTATCCAGCTCGACATTTATTAATAATGGAGCCCCTCGATTAGCACGTCCACCTGATATTTCTCCTCCCGGCCCACCGACCAGCGCCCAAACGCGGTCACGATCACCTGGAATTTTTTTTGTCAAAAAAATACTCCAAACTTACGTCATAGAAACCCTTTTTTTCAATGGAAAACTCGCATTCCAAAAAACTTCCAGATTTATCCAAATTAAATGGCAACCAGAACGGCGTGCTTTTCAACTCACTTTCTTTTTTGCAACCAACAACAAACCCAAATGCAACCACCCCAACAATTAATTTTCTTCTCGAAACGTCGACTTCAGCACACCCATTCACATTGACCTCTCAATTTTTCGCAAAAAACAGCCAACCGGCAATACAACGTAAAAATCACGCAACCTCGCCTGGCACTTATCCGCAGATTCGCGTCGATTACCCCGCGCACCAGGTTATGCTCGTACTGAGGAGTCGCTCATCAACATACTTACCCTCCACCAACCGCAATACCCACAACGGGATGACATAGCGAAATCCTATTTCCCCATGTACGCGCGTGGTACGGAGTCAAGATGCCCACGCCGCTCAACCCGACATTTGATGCGACTTGCAATTTGCAGATCACTCCCCTTTGATCATATAAATCACGGAAGCTAACGTAACGGTTATAGCGACAGCTCCAAATCCGGCAACCCAGTCTGGCTCCAACCTGGAAACCCTTAGTTTTCCAAAAGATAAGATCTTCAACCCAACCGCCCCGACACCCCAACAAAGTACGTCGACGAAGAACCAAACTAAAAAGTCCATTGCGCCTCTTTCGCGAGGCGCCAGTTTTGGAAAGGCACCCTTCGCCACTCCCATCCCAGCCGCTCTCTACTCAACATTCAAAGCCCGCATGCCAATCAGCCGCACACCAAACTTATTGACGTATTCGTCGATCTCCACCCGCTGCCCTGCCTGCCAATCGTTCCGCGAACTGGTGCCGCAGAAACGGATTTCGCGCTTGAGTGTCGGCTCCAGCAGGTACACCGGGTTTCCGCATCCTCTCGTCGATGTTTTTGTCCGCAAAACGAAGGTCTGGACAGTGCGTAGCTGCCCCGGCGTCCAGCGAAACTCGATCAGGTTAGCGAGGTGAAAGAACATTGCAGCGAAGCAGGAGATGGACAGCCCCGCAAGTAGCGTATGTGCCGCTCGCAGAACACGTGGCACTCTCAACGCTTGGACCGGCCAGTTGCGACGCCTCACTATCACCGCAAACTGAATCAAGCACGCAGTCGCTAATACGCTGGCGCCGAGTGCCCAGACACCTATGTAAGCGGGGTAAAAAAGCAGGTAATCGGAAACGAGCACAAGTAAGCCGACAATCGACACAATCCCCACTGCGACTAGTCCGAACAGCAATGGGCGTCCTGCCGGCACACTCGTTTGTGGCACAACGCGGTTTGTGGCGCCCGTCCATTCACGAACGCCACCAAAGATATGGCGGACAGTGTGAACATTCTTCGCCGTATAGATGACAAAGCGCGCTCCGTATGGTCCAACCAGAGTGATCGATGAATTGAGCCTCACCCCACGGCGCTGGAAGCCAATCGGTTTATCAGGCTCTGCCGCAGGCCCCGTGAGAATCGCAGCGGGCCGGTCTCTGAATTGCACGTGCTGGAAGCCGCGGCGAACATTGCCAGAACGATCGATGATGATCGGCGGCGCCGTTAGACCAGCGATCAAGATCCTGCGAAGAACAAGCGCACCCACGCCGAGCGCGGCAGGCAACCAGAACCAGCGAGCGCCAAATAGTCCGCCGCCTCTTATCGCCACGATAAGCGTCGCGATCAGTACAAACAGCGCCAAGACCAACAAAAGAAGATTGACGATGAAAAATCTGACCCGATAGCCGGTCGAAAACGTTATCTGGAAAGCGTCAGCAGCGCCGTTATAGTCGACAGAAGCAGCCATGAATGCGATAGAAGTGTCAAAGTGATGGCAACCAATTCTTTCAAATCGAAAGAATTGGCCCAGAATCTATCGCATCAGACCAAGGCGCGCTATCGGCCACTTCTGATGGTGGTGTCAGAATTCAAGCGGGCGACAGCGACTTCAGGCATAGCACGGCAAAGCTCGTTCAAGTAGGTAGCCGGTAAACGCAAAAACGGCGAAGCCGTGCTTCGCCGTTTTGAAATAAACCGCCTGTGCCTCTCAATTGACATCGGGGGAAAAGACCACATCCATTTGCGCCGCGACATTCGCACCCGTGGTTCAACGCACATCAGCCAGCAACTCGCCAACCGACACCCCCTCAATCCTCAATCCGCTCCAACCCCTCCGCACTCCGATCCCCCACCCCAGCCCAAGCCCCCGCCTCCAACCCCAACTCCGCGATCTCTTCCACTGTCAACGGCTGCAAGCGCGCGCACAAGGCACCGATCTCGTCCCACGCCCCGCGCTCGAGCGCTTCGATCGCCGTCAGCAGCAACCCCAGCACGCCTTGCCGATGCAAGATGCCGGCCTGAATCGGCCGCGATAGCGTCAGCACATTCAACGTGCTTTCGAGCGAGCCGCCGAACACCGCATCGACAAACGAAAACACGCCGGTCAGAAACGCCGCATCGGCTTCGTCACGGCCGGCTTCAGGCAAGCGTTCAATCGCCAGTTCCATGAAACGCGCCCGGGTCGCCGCCAGTTGCAGCAGAGGATCGTCCTCGAGCGCAACCTTGCGGCCGTCCGCATACAGCAGCAGTTGCGTCCAGCGCGCGATCCGATTCGTGCCGGTCGCGTTGATCGCTTCGCGCAGCGTTGTAACCTTGTG
Source organism: Paraburkholderia phytofirmans OLGA172 (assembly GCF_001634365.1). Lineage (NCBI taxonomy): Bacteria > Pseudomonadati > Pseudomonadota > Betaproteobacteria > Burkholderiales > Burkholderiaceae > Paraburkholderia > Paraburkholderia phytofirmans. Next base: position 1,489,460 of record NZ_CP014578.1, on the reverse strand, counting down.
GCCGACTGCGAGGCCGCTCGAATTCGCGAGCTTCATCAGATGCATGACCAGCACCGGATTCAGCTTGAGCTCAGCTTCGAGTTGCGCGACAGTCGGGTCGCCCGACAACAGCTGCAACAGATTCAGCAATGCATGCCGCGGCGCACTGACGCGCCGCGTCGCCGAGGTCTGCGGACGCGCGAAGAAGTAGCCCTGAAAACGGTCGAAGCCGAGATCATGCGCCGCTTCAAGATCGGCCGGCGCATCGAGACCCAGCGCGATCAGCAGCTTGCCCGCTGACTTGAGCACGCTCGTCAATTTGGGTAACAGCGCTTTCGGCGCGCGAGTGAAATCGATCTTGACGACTTCCGCAAAGGGCAGCAGCTTCGCAAACGTTTCATTGGGCTGCGTTACTTCGTCGAGTACGAAACGATAGCGCCGCCCGTGCAATTGAACGATACGGGCAACTAGCGCATCGTCGGCCTCGATCGACGGCGGCAATTCGAACATGAAACGGTCAGCCGGCAGATGCAGGATCGAATCGTCGAACAGCATCTCGCGGTTTACATCGACGTAAGCGGGATGGCCGGTGAGCGCTCCGCGCACAATGCCCTGCATCAAACCGCGAATCACGGCTCGCGCCACGCGCTGTGCCGGCTCGGGCGCGCGGCCCGGCAAGGCATCGGCATCCACAGCCGAATCAGCGGCCAAATCTGCGGCCGATGCTGCGCCCGCGCCAGGTTCGGCGCCCGCAGGCAAATCCGGTGCGCGCACTTTGATTTCATAGCCGCACAGCATTCCGTCACGATTCAGAATCGGCTGACGCGCGAAGCTGGCATTCAGTGGCGCATCGTCCGAAGCACTCGTCTGCCTCGGATTCTCGATTGCGATGGTGGTCATTCCGGTTCCCCGCTACGCGCCGCCCAGGCGCTTCCTGCAGTATTTTGGTTTTCGCTGCACCATTCGTGCGCATCCAAGGCCTGAGGCCCTTTGCACCTGCGGTGAGCCCGACGATTCTAGCGCAGGCCGCCGCGCGCCGACATGTCGGCGGCGCAATATCTCGAAATAATTGGATGCCCGTCCCGCGGAAGGTCTGGAAGCGCTGAACTTCCGGCTGAAGGTGATTCCGCACGTGGACGGCACGCCGCCCAAATTGCAAACGGCCGCGTCAGCGGCCGTTTGCATCAAGCAAAACCAATCAGGCAAGACACACCACGCCTTACTTCAACACCACCTTCACGTCGAAGTACCTGGCTGCGAAGCGGTCGATCGTGCCGTCCGCCTTCAGTTCCTTGAGCGCCTGGTTCAACGCGTCCTTCAACGCTTTGTCGCCCTTGCGGATGCCGAAACCCACGCCCGCGCCGAGCAGCTTCTCGTCGGTGACGGCCGGCCCGGCGAATTCGAAGCCTGCGCCTTGCGGCTTCTTCAGGAAGCCCTTCGATGCCGCTTCCGCGTCCTGGAACGCGGCGTCCAGACGGCCCGACGCGAGGTCGGCGTAAATCTGGTCCTGCGTCTGATACGGCACGACGTCGACACCCGCCGGCGCCCAGCGCGCCTTCGCATACGTTTCCTGAATCGTGCCTTGCAGCACGCCGACGTGCTTACCCTTGAGCGAGGCCGGCGTAGGCAGCAAACCACTGCCCTTCTTCGCGATCATCTGATTCGGGATCGTGTAGATCGGATCGGTGAATTCGATGGCCTGGCGGCGCTGGTCCGTGATCGTCATGTCCGAGTTGATCGTGTTGAACTTGCGCGCTTCCAATGCCGGAATCAGGCCGTCAAACGAATTCTCGACCCACACGCACTTCGCTTTGAGCTTTGCACACACGGCATTGCCGACGTCGATATCGAAACCTTGCAGCTCGCCCGACGGCGACTTCGATTCGAACGGCGCATACGACGCCTCGACGCCGAAACGCACTTCCTTGATATCTGCGGCCGAGGCGGTGCCTGCCGTTACCGTTGCCGTTGCCGTCGCGAACAGCGCGAGTACTGCCATGTTTCGCCAATTCATTTTCATTGCGGGTGTTCCTCTACGGTATTGAATAAGACGGAGCCGAATCCGGGCCAGCATGATTGCCGCGCCAAAAATGCGATTCAAACTCATGCGGACAGTGTGGTGCGGCGCAACAGCCGCGAGCGCGGGATTGTACAGGCCTGGCAAAGCACGCCTGGCGGGCGGGGGAAAGAATGCCCTTCACGCGACCCTGCGCAGATGCACGGCGAAGGTGCAAATTCGTGTCGCGTTCAGGCAAGAGGAGATGCGTGAAGGATGTGAAGCGGCGTGCGGCTAAACGAGCTTCGAGAGCGTCTCCTGGGTGGTCTCCACCACCAGCAGACCCGCGCGCAAACCCGGCTTGACCGTCGCGTTGGGAAACACGAGGCGCTCTTCGTCATGACGCACGGTATAGCGATACTCGCCATCGCGTGCGAGCAGGGTGTCCTTCACAAAGGGCGTGAAATTCGGCACATCGGCGGCAACCAGCAATTCGAACGCATCGCTTTGCTTGGTGAGCTGATCGATCACGGTGAACACGCGCGGCATCGCCGCGGGCACGCTGCCGTTCGTTGTACCGGCTAGCAGATGGCGCAGCGCTTCGTCCGCCCCGGCGAAACGCGTCAGATCGTTCTGACCGAACGGGCGCACCTTGCCGAGTTCGAGGGTACAGGCTTCGGCACCACATGCCTGTGCGGTGAAGTGCGAGTACGTATTGCCCTTGGTGGTGTGCAACAGGACCGCGCTAATGCGCGCTGCGCCGAGCCACTCGAACATTGCACGCGAAAACGGCTTGCCGGTATGCGGCAACAAGGCGAATTGCTCGAAAGCCGAGGGGCGGATCGCCGTATGCATGTCGACGTGCCAACGGGCGCCGGGCGCTTGCGATGCCGCGGCAAAGAACAGCATTGCCGCACGCTCCAACGCCGCCGCACGTGGCGCTTCGTGGCTGTGCGGCACTTGCGTATGACGGCCGCTGAAGAGCCGGTTCAGATCGTCGTCGCGATAGCGGCACGCGTCGCGCATGGCGTCGACGTTGCCGAGAATCACCAGCAAGCGGCACGTCAGCGCGGCATCGCCTAGCGCGATATCGCGCACCAGATACGACAGCAGTTCAATTGGCGCGGTTTCATCGCCATGCACGCCGGCAGAGACGAGCACGCTGCGAGTGCCTTCATCCCGCACCGCGGGCTCCATGAGCAGCACACCATCATCGAGCCACGACCAGCGCACGCCGCCGTTGGCGCACACACCCTGCGTTTCCTGCGCGCCAGGCTGCGTCCCCGCCAACGTGTAGGCAAGGAAATCGTCGAGCATCGGAACCGGCATGCCGCGTTCAGCGCTGGAAGTCATACAGCGAACCCAGACCGAGAATCTGCGTCAGTTCGTCGAGCGCAGTGCGCGACTCGGCGAGCAGTTGCGGATCGGTCAGATCGGTCGGTGCGAGACGATCGCGATAGTGCTTTTCGATCCACGTATCGAGGCGGCCGAACAGCTTGTCGTTGATCCACACGCCAGGCGTCACCGCCGCGCGCTCCGCATCGTTCAACACCACGCGCAGACGCAGACATGCCGGACCGCCGCCGTTCTTCATGCTTTCGCGCAGATCGAACACGAGCACGTCGTCGATCGGACCGGTGTGCGCGGTCAGCTCGTCCAGATAGGCGCCCACGCGCGCATTCTCGCGGCATTCCTGCGGCACCACCAGCACCTGTTTGCCGTCCGGGCGCGTCAGCAACTGGCTGTTGAACAGGTACGACGTGACCGCGTCGGCCACGCTCACCTGCGCGTCGGGCACTTCGATCACGTTGAACTCGGCCTTCAGCCCGGAGAGTTTGCTGCGCAGTTCGTCATACACCGCATTCTGTTCGACAAACGCCAGTTGATGACAGAACAGCGTATTGCGATTGCCGACCGCGATCACGTCGTTATGGAACACGCCCGCGTCGATCACGTCGGGATTCTGCTGTGCGTACACTGTGGCTGCTTCTGCCAGACCGTGACGATGCGCGACCGCGCGGCTCGCCTCAAAGGTCTGACGCGCGGGAAAACGCTTCGGCTCCGGTCCGCGGCGATATTCGCTGCGGCCATACACGAAGAATTCGACGCCACGTGTGCCGTATTCCGAGCAAAAACGCGTGTGATTCGCCGCGCCTTCGTCGCCGAGTGCCGGTGTGCCGGGGAGTGCCTCATGCACCGCGAAACGGTCGGCGTCGCTGAAAATCGCGCGCAAGGTGCGGCGTGTCGATTCATGTTCGATCGCGCGATGCAGCTTGCTGCACAGATTGGCCGGCGTGAAATGCACGCGGCCGTCGTGCGTGTCGGCCGAGGGGCTCACCGTCGCCGCGTTCGCGGTCCACATCGCCGAAGCCGAACTCGCCGCGGCCAGCAACTCGGGCGCGTCTTTGGCGACGCGTGCGATCACCGTCGCGTCGTCGCCCGAAAAACCGAGCTCGCGCAAGAGGCGCATCGAAGGACGCTCCTGCGGCGGCAACACGCCTTGATGAAAGCCGAGATCGGCCAACTGCTTCATCTTGCGCAGGCCTTGCTTGGCAGCCGCTTTGGGGTTGGCAACCGACTTCTCGTTGTTCTGCGACGCGACGTTGCCGAACGAGAGCCCTGCGTAATTGTGGGTCGGGCCGACGAGACCGTCGAAATTGGCTTCAGTGGCTTGCATCGTCGATCCTTAGAATTGAAGGCCCGGCGAGACGCTCGCGGGCATGTGCAGTTGCGCGCTTTCGACGGACGCCATCGGATACGCGCAGTAGTCGGCAGCGTAGTACGCGCTCGGCCGGTGATTGCCCGACCGCCCCGGGCCACCGAACGGCGCACCCGACGATGCACCGTTGGTCGGCCGGTTCCAGTTGACCACGCCCGCGCGAATGGTGCGCTGGAAATGCGTCCACAGTGCTTCGTCGTCGGCGAGCAGGCCGGCGGAGAGGCCGAACTCGGTGTCGTTGGCTTTGTCGAGCGCTTCGTCGAACGTGCTGTAGCGAATGATCTGCGCCAGCGGTCCGAAATGCTCTTCGTCCGGCAGGTTCTTCACGGCGGTCACGTCGAGAATCGCGGGCGTGACAAAGCCGAGTGCCGGATCGCGCTGTTCCATCGTCAGCAGTGCTTTTGCGCCGTCGGCAAGCAGACGCTCCTGCGCCGCGACCAGACGCGAAGCCGCCCGCGCGGAAACCACCGCGCCCATGAACGGCTGCGGATCAGCGTTGTATTCGCCGACGCTGATTCGCGAAGTCACTTCAGTCAGTCGTTCTACGAAGCGATCACCGAAGGCGTCGTTCGGTACGAAAATACGGCGCGCGCAGGTGCAACGCTGCCCTGCCGACAAAAACGCCGATTGAATCGTGTGGTGGACCGCGGCGTCGAGATCCGCCACGGGTCCGATCACGAGCGGATTGTTGCCGCCCATCTCCAACGCCAGCACGATCTCCGGACGGCCGCCGAATTGCTTGTGCAGCAATGTTCCGGTATCCGAACTACCCGTGAAGAACAAGCCATCGATCTGCCGATGGTTGGCAAGCGCAATGCCCGTCTCTTTCTCGCCTTGCACGAGGTTCAGCACGCCAGCGGGCAAGCCCGCATCGCGCCAGATCTGCACGGTGACAGCCGCCACGCCCGGCGCGAGTTCGGACGGCTTGAACACCACCGCATTACCCGCGATCAGCGCCGGCACGATATGCCCGTTCGGCAAGTGGCCAGGGAAGTTATACGGCCCGAACACCGCGACCACGCCATGCGGACGATGCCGAAGCACGGCAGTGCCGTCGGCCATCGGCGAACGTTTTTCACCGGTGCGCTCGTTATAGGCCTGAATCGAAATCTCGACCTTCGCCGCCATCGAAGCCGCTTCAGTGCGCGCTTCCCACAGCGGTTTGCCGGTCTCCCGGCCGATCGCTTCGGCAAGCGCTTCCTTGCGTTCCGTCACGAGTGCAGCGAAGCGGCGCACCACGCCGCACCGCTCGTCGAGACTCAGCGCCGACCATGCCGCGAACGCACGGCGTGCGCTGCGCACCGCCCGATCGACGTCGTCCGCCGAGGCGCTGTTGCCTTCCCACACCGTCGCGCCCGTGCCCGGGTTATGCGACGCGAATGCGGGTCCTGTGCCGGCGGCCCATTCGCCGTCGATGAAAAGCTCGCTCATGATCATCCTTATTTGTGTTTCAGCGGCAGCACCCGCACCGGGTCGCCTGTCTTGACGTCGAGTGCCGCGGCCTCGGCGGCGCTCATGCGGAACACGCCGTCTTGCGGCACGCCGGCAGCCGCGCCCACGCGAAAATCGCCGAGCGACGTATTCGATACCAGCGAACGCGGTGCATCCTGCGGCGCGCCCGCCGGCACATTGGCAATCTCGACCGGCACCACCACGCTTTCGCGCACGGTGCGCAAGTCGGCGATATGGCATTCGAGCACCGGGCCCGCATCGAAGATATCGACGTGATTCTCGTAGCGCAGCCCTTCCGATTCGAGCATGCGGCGCGCCGGAATCGTGTCGCTATGCGTGAGGCCGACGCATTCTTGCGCTTCTTCCGGCAGCAGTTCGACATACACCGGATAACGCGGCATCAATTCAGCAAGAAACGCCTTGCGGCCGTGCGAACTCAGGTAGTCCGCCGCGTTGAAATCGATCTGGTAGAAATGCGAGCCGACCGCGCGCCAGAACGGCGAGGTGCCTTCCGCATCGAAATGGCCGCGCAATTCCGCACACAAGCGCTGCGGAAAGCGCTCGCGGAACTGTGCAAGAAACATGAAGCGCGAACGCGACAGCAAGCCGCCGACGCCGCTCGTGCGGTAACGCGGGCTCAGGAACAGCGAACACACTTCGGCGTAACCCGTCAGGTCATGCGAAATGTTCAGCGCGCGCATGCGCGTCCAGATGCCGAGATCCTGGCTCGCGTGCACGACGGTGCTCACGCGGTAGTTGTAGAACGGCTGCTGCAGACCGACTGAGGTTTCGATGCCGCATACCCCGGCCACGTCGCCGGTGTTGGTGTCTTCCATCACGAAGAAGTAACCGGCTTCGTGCGGCTCGGCCTTGTCTTCCATCGTGCGGCGCGCACGTTCAACGCGCGCCGCGAGTGCATCGCGATCCGGCTTGAAGGTGGTGAGGCCGGGACCGGTCTCCTGCGCAAGCCGCATGAGCGCGTCCACATCGCCTCGTTGCACAACGCGAACGACGATCATTGTGCGTCTCCCGAAGATTCTTCCTGATGCGGCTGGTGCAGCGGCACGCAGCGTACCGCGTCGCCCTCCTGCACGCCGAGTGCGGCGCGCGCCGCATGCGACAACGACGCGCCGCTTGCTTTACCGTCCGGCAATGGTCCGAGCACGCAGCGGAACTCACCGTCCGCACCGTTATGCGCGATCAGATACGTCGAGCCGCCGGCCGGCGCGCCGGCTTCGCGCACCACCCGTGTTTCATTGCGCGTCACGCAGGCACTGCGATCCACCTGCGCGGTCAACACCGGACCCGCGTCGAAAATATCGATGAAGCGATCCGTCTCGAAGCCTTCTTCGAGGTGGATCTCATACGCGAGCAGCGCCTTCGAATCCGGCTCGCCGAGCACGCGCTGTGCCGCTTCCGGCAGCAAGGGCACATAGACCGGATAGGTCGGCATCACTTCGGCGATAAAGGTACGGCTGCGGCCGCCCGATTCGATTTCGATGTCGGCGAAATTGCGGCCGAAGAACTTGCGCCCCACCGCTTCCCAGAACGGCGACACGCCTGAGTCGTCGGTCACGCCGAGCAACAGCGAGAACACTTCCGGCGTGAAACGCTTGCGATTGGCGGCGATATACATCATTCGCGCCCGCGACATCAGATGCGCGGCCGCGTCGCCACGCAGCGACGGGTCGATGTAAAAACCCGCCAGCCGGCTCTTGCCCGTCAATTCGTGCGACATGGTCAGCGCGTGAATCTTGCGGTTCACGTGCAACTCGCGCGACGCATGAATCAGCGCGTCGTTGCGAAACGCGTAGAACGGGTCCGAATAACCGGCCGCGGCGACAATGCTCGCCGTGCCCATCAGCTTGCCGCTCTCCGCGTCCTCGAGCACGAACAGATAGAACTCCTCGCCCGGAAAATCGACCTCCGCGCGAAATGAGTCTTCCGACAACGCGACGCGCGCTTCGAGCGCACCGCGGTCGTGCGGCAGCGAATGCAGCACCGGTTGCGCGGTGCGCGCCATATGTTCGAGCGCATCGAGATCCGCGAGGCGGCTGGGGCGTACGAAGAGCATCGTCGTTCCTGATTGAATGTGACGCCTGATTAACGAGCCGGGGCTTCAGCGGTTGCGCCGACCACTTCGTCGATCGCCTTCGCCAGACGCGCGAAGCCTTCATACATGTCGTCGAGCGGAATGATCAGCGACGGTACAAAGCGCAACACGTCCGGACCTGCCATCAGCATGATCACGCCGTGCTTGCCGGCCGCGGTGACGAAGTCCTTCGCACGGCCCTTGAACGCGTCGGTCAATTCCGCACCGATCAAAAGACCCTTGCCGCGCACTTCCTCGAAGATGCCAAAGCGCTCGTTGAGCTTGGCAAGTTGTCCCCTCAGCGCCTCGCTGCGCGAGTGCACGCCTTCCAGCAGCCGCGGATCGCTGACCAGTTCGACCACCTTCTCCGCGATCGCCGAGCCCAGCGGATTGCCGCCGTAGGTCGTGCCATGCACGCCGACCTTGAAGTGCACAGCCAGTTCCTTGGTGGTCAGCATCGCGCCGATCGGGAAGCCGTTGCCGAGCGCCTTCGCGGTGGTCAGGATGTCCGGCGTCACGCCGGTTTCCTGATACGCGTAGAAGTAACCGCTGCGGCCCACACCCGTTTGCACCTCGTCGAAAATCAGCAGTGCGCCGTGCTGATCGCAGGCTTCGCGCAGCGCCCTCAGAAACGCCGGATCGGCCGGGATCACGCCGCCCTCGCCCTGGATCGGCTCGACGATCACCGCACAGGTTTGCGCGCCGATGGCCTGCTTCGCCGCTTCGATATCGTTGTACGGCAAGTGGGTGATGCCGGCCGGCACCGGGCCGAAACCTTCCGAATACTTCGGCTGGCCGCCAACGCTCACGGTGAAGAACGTGCGGCCATGGAACGACTGCGTAAACGAAATGATTTCAACCTTGTCGGCGCCATGGCGTTCGAACGCGACGCGGCGCGCCAGCTTCAAGGCCGCTTCGTTCGCTTCCGCGCCCGAGTTGGCGAAGAACGCGCGGTCCGCGAAGGTCAGGTCTTCGAGACGTTTGGCGAGACGCAGCACCGGTTCATTGGTGTAGCCGTTACCGATGTGCCACAGCTTGCCGCCCTGGTCGTGCAGGACTTTCAGCAGTTCAGGATGCGCATGACCGAGCGCGGTGACGGCAATACCGCCGGCGAAGTCGATATAGTCACGGCCTTCCGTATCCCAGACGCGTGAGCCAAGACCGCGGTCCGGCACGAAGGCGGCGGGGGAAAACACCGGCACCATCACTTCGTCGAAAGTCTGGCGTGTCACAGTCAGGTCGTTCATGGCAAATCCTCGTTACAGGTGAGAGGTAATACACGTAGTGTAGGAAACCGCACGCGATACGTCTTGCGCATACGCGACGCTTTCTATGAGCTTCCGGGCGCCCAGGTCGCGCGCGGGTCGCGAATAGCGTGCTTCCCGGCCGTTTATTGCGCCTGTTCGGCTGCTCTTTCCGCCGCTTGTTCAGCTTGCTTGTCCGGCCTGCCTATTCCACCTGATCGGGCCGTTCGATCAGTGCGGCCGGGCGCGGCTCACTGGCTGCTGCGCCAGTCTGCTTGTCGATCCAGTTACGACGATCCTCGCGTGGCGTGACACCAAAGCGTTCGCGGTAAGCATTCGAAAAGTGCGCCGCCGACGAAAACCCGCAAGCAAGGCTGATCTGCACCACCGATTTGCTGGTGCGCTGCAATTGGGTGCGCGCTTTCGAAAGCCGCAGGCCAAGATAGTATTTGGACGGCATCGAGCCGAGATACTGGCGAAACAGCCGCTCCAGCTGACGCCGCGAGACACCGACGAGACCCGCGATTTCATCGGTGGTCAGCGGGTCTTCGATATTTGCTTCCATCAGCATCAGCGCATCGTTCAGGCGCGGATGGCGCTCGCCTGGCGCGGTTACGAACGGAATGCGCTGCCGCTCTTCACCCGCGCGCAACACGCCGACGCCCAGCGTATCGGCGATCCGGTCCGCCAACTCCGGCCCGTGATCGCGGCCGATCATGGCGAGCATGAAGTCGACCGTTGCCTGACCGCCCGCGCAGGTGGCGCGATCACGGTCGATTTCGAAGATCTGTTGGGTGACGATCGAGCGCTCGAACTGCTCGGAGAACTGCTGGTAGGTTTCCCAGTTGACGCTCACGCGATAGCCGGACAATTGCCCCGCCATCGCCAGCCACCAAACGCCGTGATGAATACCAGTGACGAGCGGCGTGCGCTGCCCGACGCGCGAAAGACTCGCGAGAAAGAGGCGATAGTCGGCGAATTGCTGGAACCGTTCGCTGACGATGATCAGCCAGTCGCACGAAATCGCATCGCCGAAGGCGGCATCGGCCGGCCATTGCGCGCCGCCCGACAAGGGCACCGCGCGGCCATCCCACGAACACACCTGCACGCGGTACAGCGCGCGGCCGTCGATTTCATTGGCGAGATTGAGCGCGTCGACAATCGGCCCGACGCCCGACATCGACACCGGCGGCAAGGCGACGATGGCGACCTGCGTGGTGCGAGCCGGGTTGGACGTGCGAGCCATCGCTTAAGAGGACGACGCGAGCCGCGCGTTACTTCAGGCTGCCGGACAGGAACTGCTTGAGCCGTTCGCTGCGCGGCGTGGTGAGCACGTCAGCGGGCAAGCCCTCTTCTTCGGTGCGGCCCTGGTGCAGGAACATCACATGGTTCGACACATTGCGCGCGAAACCCATTTCATGCGTGACGACGATCATCGTGCGGCCTTCTTCGGCGAGCTTCTGCATCACCTTCAGCACTTCGCCGACCAGTTCGGGATCGAGCGCGGAGGTGGGCTCGTCGAACAGCATCACGTCCGGGTTCATCGCCAGCGCACGCGCAATGGCCACGCGCTGCTGCTGACCGCCCGACAGATGCGACGGATACTGTTTTTCCAGACGCGGCGCGAGACCCACCTTCTCGAGATATTCGCGCGCCCGTTCTTCGGCTTCGCGACGCGACAAGCCGAGCACATGAATCGGTGCTTCGACGATGTTCTCGATCACATTCATGTGCGCCCACAAGTTGAAGTGCTGAAACACCATCGCGAGCTTCGTGCGGATGCGTTGCAATTGCTTGTGATCGGCCACTTCCAGATTGCCGGCGCGGTCGGCTTTGGTCTTGACCTTTTCGCCGTCGACGACGATTTGCCCGGCGTTCGGCCGCTCGAGAAAATTGATGCAGCGCAGGAAGGTGCTCTTGCCCGATCCGCTCGCGCCGATGATGCTGATCACGTCACCCTTATTCGCGTTGAGCGACACGCCCTTGAGCACTTCGTTGTCGCCGTAGCGCTTGTGAATGTCCTGAACGGCGAGCTTGCAAGCTTCGGTTTGAGTCGTGTGGAGCAAGATGCTCTCCCTTTGAAAATACGGATCAATCTACGTGACGGCACGGGCGAGCCGCGCCGCTCAATCGAAACATGCCTGCTCAGTGCGTGCGCACCGCCAGGTAACCCAGCCAGTGACGCTCGGCGCGGCGGAACAAGGCCACCAGCGCGAACGACACCACGAGGTAAATCAACGCCGCGAGGCCGAACGCATCGAACGACTGATACGTGGCCGAATTCGCATCGCGCGCCACCTTCAGAATGTCCGGCACCGTGGCCGTAAACGCGACCGTGGTGGCGTGCAGCATCAGGATCACTTCGTTACTGTACAACGGGAGCGCCCGGCGCAGCGCGGACGGTATCACAATGCGGCGGTACATCGTGAACCAGCTCATGCCGTAAGCACGGGCCGCTTCCACTTCGCCGTGCGAAGTGGAACGGATCGCCCCGGCGAAAATCTCGGTGGTGTATGCGCAGGTGTTCAGGGCGAAGGCGAGAATCGCGCAATGAAAGCCGCTGCGGAAAAACGCGTCGAGCAACTGATGCGAGCGCACGAATTCGAGGCTGTACATGCCGGTGTAGATCAGCAGCAGTTGCACATACAACGGCGTGCCGCGAAACACGTAAGTGTAGAGACGCACCGGCGTCGACAGCCAGCGCTTCTTCGACACGCGCGCCACCGCGAGCGGAATCGCCATGAAAAAGCCGATCCCGATCGACGCCACCAGCAGCCACAGCGTGACGGCCAGACCCGACATGCGCTGACCGTCCCAGTACAGAAACGCGCGCCAGAATTGATTGAGAATGTCGACCATGGTCTTAGAGCTCCGCGTGGCGCACGCCGATCGAATAGCGCTTTTCCAGCCAGATCAGCACGAGGTTCGACGCAGTGGTGATCGCCAGATAGATCAGCGCGGCGACCAGAATGAAGAAGAACATGTTGAAGGTGCTCTTGCCGGCGTCCTGGGCGGCTTTGACGACGTCGGCGAGACCGATGATCGACACCAGCGCCGTGGCCTTGACCAGCACCTGCCAGTTGTTGCCGATGCCCGGCAGCGCGAAGCGCATCATCTGCGGAAACAGAATGCGGGTGAACACCCGCGCGCCGCTCATGCCGTACGCACTGCCCGCCTCGAGCTGGCCGCGCGGCACCGCGAGGAATGCGCCGCGGAAGGTTTCGGTGAAGTACGCGCCGTAGATGAAGCCGAGTGTCAGCACGCCGGCCACGAACGGATCGATATCGAACTGCGGCAGATTGAGTGCGTCGGTGAGATTGTTGACCGCGATCTGGATGCTGTAGAACAACAGCAGCATCAGCACGAGGTCGGGCACCGAGCGGATCAACGTCGTATAGCCGGTTGCGATTGCCCTGAGCGGGCGGTTGAAGGAGAGTTTCGCCGCCGCGCCCGCGAGGCCGAGCAGCACGGAGGCTGCCAGCGACAGGACGGACAGCTCGATCGTCTGGATCGTGCCGGCCAGCAACACCGGACCAAAGCCGTAAAGGAACACGCGTGTCTCCATCCAGGTTTCATTGAGGATGTCATGGATGGGGTCGGGTTATGCCTGCCCGACTCATCCGGCATGGCGCGGAGTCTCGCAAGCGGAAATTAATTTCTCAAAGGAGCGGCGAGAGTGTGCTGCGGTGCAGCAATGGGCCGTTTGCCGCGGCTGGGCGCTTGCAGGGCTTGGTCTTGTGGGGGATATCGTTTTGTAAGGTGGAGAGCACGCTATGAGCGCTGCCGCGATTTAGCAAGTTTTGAGTCGCTTTTTTGATAGCCTGCGGTGGTGGTTGTTTGGCTGTTTGCCTACGGCGTGGAGTTTTGCCTGGATGGTTTGCCGCGAAGGCAAACAAAACTTCATTCAATCCCCAACCGAGCCCGAATCGCGGGCAACATATGCTCCACCGCCGCACGCCCTTCTTCAATAGCCGGCCCGGCACGGTGAAAATCAAAAATCCCCATCCCGCCCAGCCGCGGCTGAATCAGAATATCCGCCGGTTCGCCAGCAAGGCGACTCCGTGTAATCCGCACCTGCATGATGTCAATACTCTGCGCGATCGAACTCAGCATTGACGGCACGCGCGCACTCGGCGCCGGCGGCACGCGCACATCGTCGGAAGCGCTCCCTTCGGCAGGGGCAAGCCAGCGTGGCCAAGGCTTGCCGTTACGGCGCAGTGAAACCGGCGGCGGTGCAGCCGGATCGAGCGCGGGCGTTTCGACCACCGCGCCGCCGAAATCGCGGCCATTCAGAATATCGTTGTTCAGATCGACAGCGATCACGCAGTCCGCCCGCATGCCGCGCGCCACCGAAACCGGCACCGGATTGCTCAAGCCGCCGTCCACCAGCCACACGCCGTTGTAAAACACCGGCGTGAAAATCCCCGGAATCGCAATCGAGGCGCGCACCGCGTCAACCACGCTGCCGTCCTGCAACCAGCTCTCGCGCCCCGAATCGAGTTCGGTGGCCACCGCCGCGAACGGCAGGTTCAACTGGGCGATCGAGCGGCCATTGAATTTGTCCGCGAATATCTGGATCACCTTGCGCCCGCCAAGCAATCCGCCCGACAGCCGCAGATCGAGCAGCCGCACCACCGTCTGCCAGGTGAGCCGCGAGACCCACTCCTCCAGCCAGTCGAGGTCGCCGTTCGCGTAGACCGCACCCACCAGCGCGCCGATCGACGTGCCGCACACCACGTCCGGCTTGATGCCCGCATCCTGTAACGCGCGAATCGCTCCGATATGCGCCCAGCCTCGTGCTGCTCCGCCCCCCAGCACCAGCCCGATACGGCTGTATCGACGTCGATGTATCATCTGTTCCCTGCCTTTTATCACCTATCTATCGCCTATCTATCGCCCACGTATCACGTCCGAGCGCGATGTCGTGTACACCTTCTGATATTGATCGAAGTGCACGTTGAAAATGCCTTCTTCGGTCACGCCGCCCTCGCGCCACTTCCAGCTCCATACGGTTTCCGGCTTGAGCGGAAACACGGCGATCTGGCCAGGCTTGCCGAGCAGGCGGCGCACTTCGTCCTCGGTCATGCCGAGGCGAATCTTCCCGAAGTTGTCGGCGGTCAGCACCTGCGTGATAGCTTGCAATTTGCCGTCACGGTCGATGTCGACCATGTACGTGTTCAGTCCTTGCGGGCCACGCGGATATTCAAAGCGCTTCGAGCCGTCGGTAAAGGTGCGCTCGGTCTCCGGCTTGCCCATCTGGTCGCGGATCTGCGCCTCGGTCGTGATGCCCGGCGTCATATTCCTGAGTAATAGCGCATCCGGCTTGACGGCGTTGAAGAATTCCTTGAGTTTTTGCACGGCACGGTCGCTCTGTTGATCGTCGCAACCGGTCAGTGCAACGCACGCGGCCAGCATCGCGACGGTAAGCAATTTGAGGCTCACAGCGAGTTTCCTGTACAGATGCGACGCGGCAATTCGCCCGCATCCCGTTGTGTAGGGGGTACTACAGGATAACCGCGCATGGAAAAAACCGCGAGCGAGAGCGGCAACGGGGTCATAAGCCGTCGTGCGACGTGGCTTGGCGACAGGGGGGGCGAAACCTGAGAAAACCGTGGCCACAAGCAAAAAGGCGACGCTGTGCAAAGCGTCGCCAAGTCGGTCGATACGGCCAGAACCGGCAAATAACCAGCGGCCAGACAGCCGCCAGAAACAAAGCACCGCGGACGACGCGCAGCGATCCGGTCCCGGGCGAAGCGGTGAGAGACCTTGGCCTCTGACCTTGCGCCATCGCCGGAATGGCGGACCGCTGCTTGTTTGGCCGCCCTGGTCCCCCGATAAGCCTTTCAGGTGCAGCCAATCTAAACGGATTGGCGGATTTAGACGAGAGCGCGTTTACACCGAATCGTCAGATGATTTTCTGTTCGCGGCGCTGGCGCTGTTCTCCTTCGGCGCGGACAAAACACAGCAAAACCCGTGCGGTCGTAGTGAGCCGCGTGACTCAGATCACCCGAAAACCGTGCGTACCATCGCGTCCAAGTTGAGCAATGAGCCCGTACTCCCATTCCAGATACGCGTTCATCGCTTCTCGCGCATTCTCGGTTCCCTCATACGGACGACGATAACGATCGATGCGCGGCGATGCCAGACGCGTCTCACCACTTTCCACGACCAGGCCCGTGTCAATCCACGCGCTCGTGCCGCCGCTCAGCACCTGCACCGGCTTGCCCGTCAACGCGGCCAGCTCAGGCGCGGCGAAGCGTGCAAGAAGACTGCTGCCACAGGTCGCCACATAACGTTGCGCATCCGGCAGCTTGCGCAGCGCTTCATCGAGTTGCCCACGAATCACGAACCACGCGCCCGGAATATGGCGCTTCACATAGTTCGCGCTGGTCGTGAAATCCAGCACGACGGTGCCGGGCGATTGCAGGAGAGCAACCAGGCCGGCCGGCGTGATCTCATCGACAGCGGGCGGCGTGGGTGCAAAGCGTGCGGCGGGCGCTGGGCCTTTTTCGCTGAAGTCCGCATTGCCCAAGCCGTCCACTACGTACACCTCGACGTTCATCTGCGCGAGCCACGACGCGGTCATGTTCGCGCGCACGCCATCGTTGTCGGCGAGGATTACGCGCGCGCCGCGCACCGGCGCGAACAGGTCGGTCTCCTGCACGAGTTGACCGCCGGGTGCGTTGCGAAAACCGGGTACGTGCCCCGCTTCGTATTCTTCCGGCGTGCGCACGTCGAAGCGATAGACGGTGCGTACCGCTTCGCCGGCCCAACGGCGCGCTTCGTCGCGCGACGTGCGGCCCACCTTGGCACGATCCGCCACCCCACGCGCGGAATCGGCGGCGGCGAGACGAAGTGTGTCGTCGACAATCGGATCGAAGCGGCGCGAACTGCCGTGCGCGAGCGCCTGACCGGCAAGCGTCCAGCCGATGGTGCCGTTGCGCAGCGCCGCAACCGGATTTGGCAGGCCCGCATTGATCAGCGACTGCGCGCCGATGATGCTGCGCGTACGGCCCGCGCAATTGACGATGATGCGCGTCGACGGGTTCGGCGCAAGCTGCCGTGCGCGCAGCACCAGCTCCGCGCCCGGCACGCTGACGCTGCCGGGAATATTCATGGTCTGGTATTCATCGAAGCGGCGTGCGTCGAGCACCACCACATCGGCATCATGATCGAGCAGCGCCAGCACCTGCGGCGCTCCGAGTGACGGCGTATGGCACTCGCTTTCGACCAGTTCGCCGAATGCCTTGCTCGGTACGTTGACATCCTGGAACAGCTCACCGCCCGCTTCGCGCCAGCCTTGCAAGCCACCGTCGAGCAGCGCGACATTGGTATAACCCAACTCGCTCAGACGGCGCGCGGCGCGTTCGGCAAGCCCTTCGCCGTCGTCGAACACGACGACCGGCACGTCGCGGCGCGGCAAGCGGACAGGCGCGTCCAGTTCGAGCCGCGACAACGACAGATTCGCAGCGAACAGCGGATGACTGCGCGCGTGCGGATCCTCCTCGCGCACGTCGACGAGCGCGATTTCCTCGCGCTCGAGCAGTGCGCGGCGCACGTCTTTGAATGATCTGATACGGAATTCTTTAGCGAAACTCATGAGATCAAGGACTCCCTCGAAACATTCCAGATACTCGGCAACACGTC
This sequence comes from Paraburkholderia phytofirmans OLGA172, assembly GCF_001634365.1. Classification (NCBI taxonomy): domain Bacteria; kingdom Pseudomonadati; phylum Pseudomonadota; class Betaproteobacteria; order Burkholderiales; family Burkholderiaceae; genus Paraburkholderia; species Paraburkholderia phytofirmans. The sequence continues at coordinate 1,472,331 of NZ_CP014578.1, read as the reverse complement.
GTTCGAGTAGCCGGAGATAAAGGTTTTGCGGCCTCTGCCGGCGGGATAGACGGAACGCGTCACCGCGCCAATATGTCCACCGTACACGTGAATGCTGATCGACGCACGATCACCGCCGCAAAGAAAAGCAGGTGCCCGCCCCGCATAGGGGCGACGCCAATAAACCAAACCCCCTTCCACGAACGTGGACATCCCCAGCCCATCAGCAGAAAACCAAAACCTTTGCCACAATGCCCCATCGCGCGAAAGCGCCCGAAACAGCAAATGAACAGAAAGATGATCCCCTTCTCGGTCCTCGACCTATCACCGGTCACCGCAGGCGCCACCCCCGCGGACGCGTTCAAAAACACACTAGACCTCGCCCAGCACGCGGAAAACTGGCACTACCGCCGCTTCTGGCTAGCAGAACACCACAACATGACCGGCATCGCCAGCGCGGCCACCGCAGTGGTGATCGGCCACGTCGCCGGGGGGACAAAGACAATCCGCGTCGGCTCCGGCGGCGTCATGCTGCCAAACCACGCACCGCTCGTCATCGCGGAACAGTTCGGCACCCTCGCTTCGCTCTACCCGAACCGCATCGACCTGGGCCTCGGCCGTGCCCCCGGCACCGATCAAAGCACCGCCCGCGCGCTGCGCCGCGATCTGCAAAATAGTGCGGAGTCTTTCCCCGACGACGTCGTCGAGTTGCAACGCTATTTCGCCGACCCCGTGCCGGGCCAGCGCATTCGCGCGGTCCCCGGCGCAGGTCTGTATGTGCCGCTGTGGCTGCTCGGCTCGTCGCTGTACAGCGCCCAGCTGGCCGCGGCACTCGGTCTGCCGTTCGCGTTCGCGTCGCACTTCGCGCCCGACCACATGTTCACCGCGCTGAAGGTCTATCGCGAACAATTCCGTCCGTCGGCAACGCTCGATAAGCCGTACGCCATGGTCGGCGTCAATCTGTTCGCCGCCGATAGCAACGACGAAGCGCGGCGTCTGTTCACTTCGCTGCAACAGCAGTTCATCAACCTGCGGCGCGGCACGCCCGGTCAACTGCAGCCGCCAGTCGAGCAGCTCGAGGCGTCGGAGATGGAGTTGAACGGCGTCGCGCATTCGCTCGCCTGCTCCGTGATCGGCGATCGCGATGCGGTACAGGAAGGGCTGCTGTCTGTCATCGATCAGACCGGCGCGGATGAATTGATGCTGACCGCGCAGATCTACGATCACAAAGCGCGGCTGCGCTCGTTCGAGATCGCCGCGCAAGTGCGCGAAGCGTTGAGCGCCGGCAGGTAATAACGCCAACAAATAGCAAAAAGGGCGGCCTGTCTCAGCACAGGCCGCCCTTCCTTTTTTGTCGATCATCGACTGGCTAGCCTGAGTACACAAACGTCAGGTTGCCCACCGGCAATGCTCACGGCGCCCCGTCAGACCGTGCCGCGTGAAGCGTGCAGGCCGCGCGCCGGCAAGCCAACGTCCGAACCCCGTTCAGCGCGGACCATTCTGCGACGCGCCGCCGGACTTTGCCGCCGCACGCGCAAACTGACAGACAGCGGCATCGGCTGGTGTGGCACGCGTATTGCAGCGGCTCACCTCACGCTCTATGTGCCGTGGCGCACGGATGCATCCGGCGCAAGGGTTGATCGTTCGCAAGTCGGCCGCACAAGCGGCATCCGCACAATTCACACTATTCGCCCGTGGCAAATCAGTGCTAGAAGTAGAAGACGGGCCCGCGAAGACGGCGCCGCCCTGCCGCACGAATCAATAACGCAGAGCGAGAGAACAAGACCATCCGGGGCACACTAATCAGCAACTAGCTTGCATGGGACCGGGGTAAGTGCTTTGCATGGGACCAGAGTAAGTGCTTTGCATGGGGCCTGAGTAAGCGCTAAAGCGCTAACTCAGGCCGACAGCTAAAGCGCCAACTCTGGCCGACAGCTAAAGCGCTAACTCCGGTCGACAAAGGAGACAGACATGGAAACTCCGGCACGGCTGAACGATCTGCAACGCACCACCCTCGCCATCGTCCTTGCGGGCGGACGGGGCACGCGGCTCGGGCCGCTCACCAACAAACGCGTCAAACCCGCGGTGCACTTCGGCGGCAAGTACCGGATCATCGACTTCGCGCTCTCCAATTGCCTGAACTCCGGCATCCGCCGCATCGCGGTCGTCACCCAATACAAGGCACACTCGCTGTTGCGCCACCTGCAGCGTGGCTGGGGCTTCCTGCGCGGCGAATTCGGCGAATTCATCGATCTGTGGCCGGCGCAGCAGCGTGTGGAAGGCGCCCACTGGTACCGCGGCACAGCAGACGCCGTGTTCCAGAATCTCGACATCATCCGCTCGATCCGGCCGAAATACGTGGTTGTGCTGGCGGGCGACCATATCTACAAGATGGACTACACGCGCATGATCGCGGATCACGCGGAAAGCGGCGCGGATTGCACGGTCGGCTGTATCGAGGTGCCGCGCATGGACGCCGTGGCCTTCGGCGTGATGGCCGTCGATGAAAACCGCCGCGTGACCGGCTTCGTCGAGAAACCCGCCGATCCGCCCGCGATGCCGGGCCGGCCGGATTCGGCGCTCGCCAGCATGGGCATCTACGTATTCAGTGTCGATTACCTGTATTCGCTGCTCGAAGAGAACATCTCGAGCGTCGACACCGATCACGACTTCGGCAAGGACATCCTGCCGCGAGTCGTCACGCAAGGCACGGCGATCGCACATCCGTTCAGCATGTCGTGCGTGTCGTCGGACCCGACCGTTGAGCCGTACTGGCGCGACGTCGGCACGATCGACGCCTACTGGGCAGCCAACCTGGACCTCGCCTCCACCATTCCGACGCTCGACCTGTACGACCGCAACTGGCCGATCTGGACATATCAGGAGCAATTGCCGCCCGCCAAGTTCGTGCGCGACCTGAAGGGCCTGCAAGGCACCGGCAACAATCTGATCGTGTGCGGCGGCTGTGTGATCTCCGGTTCGCAGATTTCGCGCTCGGTGTTGTCGTCGAACGTCAAAGTGAGTTCGTTCTGTAATATCAATGAGGCAGTCTTGTTGCCGCAGGTCACCGTCGGCGCGAGCTGCCGGCTGCAGAAAGTGGTGATAGATCGCGGCTGCACCATTCCGGATGGCACGGTGATCGGCGAAGATCCCGTGGCCGACGCCGAACGCTTCTATCGTACCGACGACGGCGTCGTGCTGGTCACGCCCGAGGCGCTGCGGCAAAAAGGGAATTGATCCTCGCCGGGACGGCAAAACGAACGGGCTGGCGGAGCCAGCCGCCCGTCTTGCCGCTCGTGTAGACCCGACGCAAACCAGCACTCACAGGAACGAGACCGAGCCTATGACGATTCGCGCCCTGCACGTCGCAAGCGAGCTGTATCCCCTCCTCAAAACGGGCGGTCTCGCCGACGTCGCGGGCGCATTGCCGCCCGCATTGATCGAGCGCGGCGCCGACGTGCGCGTGCTGCTGCCCGGCTTTCCGGCGGTGGTCGCGGGCTTGGCCGACCTGCGGCCAGTGGCGCAGCTGGGCCGCCGTTTCGACTCGCCGGGCGTCACGCTCGAACAGGGCACGCTGTCGTCGAACGGCCTGATCGTCTATATGATCCGCGCCGGCACACTGTACGACCGGCCCGGCAACCCCTATCTGAACGACGAACACGTCCCGTACGGCGACAATGCGCAACGCTTCGCCCTGCTCGGCTGGGTTGCCGCCCAACTGGCGCAGCACCTCGACCCGGCGTGGGCGCCGCAGATCGTCCATGCGCACGACTGGCACGCCGGACTCGCACCCGCCTATCTGAAAGCGGCTGAACGGCAGCACGGCCGCTCGTTCGCGCGCAGCGTCTTCACGGTGCACAACCTCGCGTATCAGGGTGTCTTTCCGGCGCATCAGTTCGGCCAGCTGGCGTTGCCGGACGACTTCTTCAGCATGCACGGCGTCGAATTCTATGGGCAGTTGTCGTTCCTCAAGGCAGGCCTCTACTACAGCGACCGGATCACCACCGTCAGCCCGACCTACGCCCGTGAAATCCAGACGCTCGCTCAGGGTGGCGGGCTCGACGCGTTGCTGCGCCATCGCTCGCACGATCTGAGCGGCATCCTGAACGGCGTCGACTACTCGGTGTGGAATCCCGCCACCGACGCGCTGCTCGACGATCACTACACGGCTACCCGTCTGGCCGGCAAACTGGCCTGCAAGGAAGCGCTGCAGAAGCGCTTCGGCCTCGCGCAGAAAAGCGATGCGCTGCTGTTTGGCGTGGTGAGCCGGCTAACCGAACAGAAGGGCCTCGACCTGCTGCTCGAGACGGTCCCCGAAATTGTCAAACGCGGCGGCCAGCTGGTGGTGTTCGGCACCGGCGACCCGGCGCTCGAAACCGGTCTGAAACGCGTCGCGCACATGCATCCGGAATCGGTGGCAGTCGAACTCGGTTTCGACGAAACACTCGCGCATACGATCGTCGCCGGCAGCGACGTGATCGCGGTACCGTCGCGCTTCGAGCCCTGCGGGCTGACGCAACTGTATGCGCTGGCCTATGGGTCGCTGCCGCTCGTGCATTGCGTCGGCGGCCTGGCGGACACGGTGGTCGACGCGTCGCTCGAAAATCTCGCCGACGATCTCGCCACCGGCTTCGTGTTCGAACGATTCGAGCCGAAGGGCCTTACAGCCGCGATCCGCCGCGCGTTTGCGCTTTATGACCGCCGCCCCGAATGGAAAGCCACGCAGCGTCGCGCGATGCATCAGGATTTCGGCTGGGGCGCCTCGGCCGAGCGCTATCTGGCGCTGTATCGCGAACTCGCCTGATCCCCCTACCCGTTTGATGGTTCGACGCAACAACACGGGGACGGATCGACTCGCGCGTGACAAACTCATGTATTGTTTCCTGACTATGCAGACCGCGCATTTTTCTTGCACTATCTGAATCAGCCACGCCGCTTCAGGCGCCCGGCCAAGGCCGGTTCGTTATCGCGGCCATTCATCTGTTCTCACTGATCGCGCATCACCGTTTGCGCGGGCCACATCATGACGAAAAACGTTCTGAGCATCCAGTCACATGTCGTCTTCGGGCACGCCGGTAACAGCGCGGCCGTGTTTCCGATGAGCCGGCTCGGCGTCAATGTCTGGCCGCTCAATACCGTCCAGTTCTCGAACCACACGCAGTACGGTCATTGGACCGGCAGTGCGATCGAGGCATCGCAGATGGAAGAGCTTGTAGAAGGAATCGGCGCGATCGGCATGCTGCCGCGCTGCGACGCCGTGCTGTCCGGCTACCTGGGCACGCCCGAGCAGGCGCAAGCGGTGCTGGAGATCGTCAAGGCCGTGAAGGCCGCCAATCCGCGCGCGTGGTACTTCTGCGATCCGGTGATGGGCGCCGCGAGCGGCTGCAAGGTCGAACCGGGCATCCAGGAATTTCTGGTACGCGCCATGCCGGCGGTGGCCGACGCCATGGCGCCGAACCATACCGAGTTGCAGCGGCTCGTGGGCCGCGAGATCGAGACGCTCGAAGAAGCCGTGGCCGCGTGCCGCGAGGTCATCGCCCGCGGGCCCAAGCTCATGCTGGTCAAACATCTGCTCGATCGCAACAGCCCCGCCGACCGGTTCAACATGGTGGTCGTCACCGAGCGCGAAGCCTGGATGGGGCAGCGTCCGCTCTACCCGTTCGCACGGCAGCCGGTGGGCGTCGGCGATCTGACGAGCGCGGTGTTTGTCGCGCGCACGCTGCTGGGCGATTCGATCCGCGCGGCCTTCGAGCACACGCTGGCCGCCGTGAACGCAGTGGTCAAAGCGACCTGGCAGGCTGGGCGCTATGAACTGGAACTGGTGGCCGCGCAGAACGAAATCGCGCAACCGCGCGAATGGTTCGACGCCTGGGTAGCGGAAGAGACAGCGTAGCCGCCAGGTGCCCTGGCGCGGTTCAACACGCGCCCGTGCGGCCCGCTTCAGTTGCCAGCCGATCCCACACCCGGCACGTGAGCCGCGTTTTTCAGCCGGGCGTCCTATAATGCGTGCCGCGTAGGACCTGGCCGCCAGCCGCCTACGCCGCATTTTTCAGGCATCCGGGCGTCCGGGCGTCCGGGCGTCCGGGCGTCCGGGCGTCCGGGCGTCCGGGCGTCGGGCGTCGGGCGTCGGGCGTCGGGCGACCGGCATCCGGCATCCGGCATCCGGCATCCGGCATTCAGCAGACGAGGCATCGATGGACGGTTATATCCGCAGCGAGCGGGAAGAATTTTTTGAACAGTTGTGCATGAGCGTCGACGCGGACGAAGCGCACGAGCAGGAAGCGATCGAGTACTTCGAGAACCAGTTCGACCAGAGCGACTTCGATCCCGCACAGTGGCTCGACATTGCGCTTTACTATTCGCTGGCGGTGGCGCGCGGCATCGTCGATATGGTGACGCCCGACGACAAGGCACGCAGCAATATCGCCGAAATCATCGCCGACAACCTCGACATTTCGTACGGCGAGGACGAGTGCCAGCAGTTCGCCGAGACGATCGAATTCGCGTTGAACAACAGCGTGCCGGTGGATCTCGACCTGGTGCTCGACGGCTGCCAGCGCGCGATCGACGATCTCGACACCTGGGCCGACGAAGAGACCAAGGCGCCGCTGCTGCGTCTGCGCGAAGAGTTGCTGCGCCAGCAAGGCGAGCATTGAAGGTATTTGCCTAGCCTGCTGCAGGTTGTTTTTCGCTGGTCGTTTTCCCACGTCTCATTGGCACATTCGCGGCTTCTATGCCGCGGTGCGCTGCTGCAGCACAGCCGGCGCGCTCGCGCCGCGCATCCCCCTCGTTCTTAAGCATGTGCCGCAATCCGCACCTACGTGTCGCCGCGGACAGGCCGCCAGCCTAAGCGCTGCGCAGGCTATGCCGAAATGCTCATTCAAAGCGCCGCGAACTGCCAAGACGGCTGCAAATTGGCTTTCTATATTCGCGCCAGATTGACCGATATGTGAACGCCACGGCGCGTCCGCCCCCCAAGGGGACTTCCTTCGGGGCGGGAGACTTCCTTCCGGGCGGCGGATTTCCTCCGAGGCGGGGGATTTCCTTCGGTGTAATCCAGCATTGTTAATGGTGACCGATCATCCGTACCCTTGATGACGTGCGCCATGCGAAGTCAAACCAATGCGTGCGCGTCAATCCAGCGTTACCGTCTTGCCGCTTTCACACCTGAAACTGTCGATGGAGAGAGAGACCATGAGTCTTCGCAACACGCTGAAACCGCTTGCTCTGTTTGTTGGCGCCACCTTCGCGGTCGCGCCGCTGGCCAGTTTCGCCGACGACCTGCCGGTGAAGATCGGCTTCGCCGCGCCGCTGACGGGCGCCAACGCCGGCTACGGGAAGGATCTGGAGAACGGTGTCCGGCTTGCAATCGAAGAAGCCAACGCGCAGAAGATCAAGATCGGCGACAAGGTCGCGCAATTCCAGCTCGTCTCCGAGGACGACCAGGCCGACCCGCGCGTCGGCGTGCAGGCCGCGCAGAAGCTGGTCGACGCTGGCGTGTCGGCGGTCGTGGGCCACTTCAATTCGGGCACGACGATTCCTGCCTCGCAGGTGTACGAGCAGGCCGGCATTCCGGTGATCGACCCGGCCGCGACCAATCCGATCATTACCGGGCGGGGCTTCGCGAACACCTTCATGGTGATTTCCACCGATGCGCAGAACGCCGGCAACGCGGGCGTCTACGCCGTCGAGGTGACAAAGGCCAAACGCATTGCGATCATCGACGACCGCACGGCGTTCGGCCAGGGCGAGGCCGACGAGTTCGAGAAGGCAGTGAAAGCGCATGGCGGCACCATCGTGACGCGCGAGTACACCGACAATCACGCAGTGGACTTCAGCACGCAGATCACCAAGATCAAGGCGACCAACGCGGACCTGATTTTCTTCGGCGGCCTGGATACCCAGGCGGCCGGCTTCGCCAAGCGGATGAAGCAATTGGGGCTGAACGCGCAACTGGTGGGGGGCGGCGGCGTGATGGACCAGGACTTCATCAAGCTCGCCGGCGACCCGGCCGAAGGCGTAATGGCCTGGGAATACGGCCGACCGTTGGCCCAGTTGCCGGGCGGCAAGGACTTTTCCGCGAAGTTCAAGAAGCGCTTCGGGGTCGATATCCTGTCGTACGCACCGTTTGGGTATGACGGGGCATGGGCCGCGATCAAGGCGATGCAGCAAGCGAAATCGAACTCGCCTGCGGTCTACCGCCCAGTGCTCAAGGCGATCGATGACGACGGCGTGACCGGGAAGATTTCTTTCGACAGCACCGGGGCGTTGAAGAGCGGCGCTTCCACGCTGTATCAGGTCAAGAACGGGAGCTGGGTTCCTATCGTGACGAAGAGCGGAAGTTAAGGGTCTCCCTTTGCCCATCACGGCGTGATTGTTAGCGCGGCAGCGGCGGTACTTTTTTACCGCCGATGCCGATGCCGATGCCGATGCCGCTGCCGCTGCCGCTGCCACACGAGCCTATTTGACCTCCTTCACCACCACCTCGGCATCGAGATCCCGCTCGATCCGGACAAGATCGTCCTTCACGCCGGCAAATTCATCGGCAGAGCACATCTGATGCCCAAACGCGGCGCGAAGGTGCCGCCTGACCTGCAAGACCCGCGCGGCAGGATCGAACACGTAGCGGGCAGAAAACTCGAAGAAACGATCCTGCACCGTGGCATCCGGGGGCACCTCCGTCACGCGGGCAAACCTCGGCAGCGTCATTTCCAGCGTCTCGTCGAATTCCCCGCCGATGCAGGCCCACGGCTGCGTCCTGGCCGGCTCCGCAAGCCACGCCTGCACCTGCCCCGCCATTCCGCCGGACAAGCTCGTCAAGGCGGGCACGGCCGTCGTGCCGTCGGTCCAGACAAAGTGCTCGACCCGTCCCTGCATCGATATGGAAAACGGTCCATCCGTTGCAGTCAAATCGCCCGCGCGCAGCTGCGCTGTGCCATGCAAGCCCGTCAGCAATAGACGATTCGCGGCAATCTGCTGCGTACGCTGGCGTGTCGCGCGCCGGAACGTGTTGCGCTCCAGCTCCGCGGTATAGCCGGCATCTTCCACGCGATAAGCGTAGTTGGCCGCCCCGCTCTCATCGACGTCGATCTGCAGGCGCGCCATGCGCTCGCGCCACTGGGTGGCCGGCGTGCGCGCCAGCACGCCGTCGTCGACCAGCAAAACGGGCCGGTCCATCACGCTCGGCGGCAAATAACCAAAACCCACGCCGCCTGCCGTGGTGTCGGCAAATAACGATAGATAAGGAATCCAGACGATTGCATGATTGATCGCGCTGCTTCCATACCCCGGCACGGACGGCAAGCTATAGTACGGCCCGAGATTGAGCAGCACGGCCTCGCTGCGGATGCCGGCCGCGGCCAATAGCGCGCTGTACAACGCGACGTGATCCTTGCAGTCGCCATAGCGGTTGTGCAGGATGTCGATCGCCCTATGCGGGATCGCCGCCGTCTCGCCGAGAAACAGCGCGACGTAGCGAATATTCAAACGCATCCAGTCGTACAGTATCTGCGCTTTCGCGCGCGGGTCGCTGGCCTTTCCGGTCAGGCTCTGCGCGAGTTCAACGATCGCCGGGTCGCTCATCGTCGCGTCGGCAGCTGGGCCGCGATAACGCGCGGCGAAACTCGCGAAGTCCGGCACCGTCGACACCATCAGCCGGTCGCCCCAGTTCGCATAGCCCACCGCGCCCGTTTCGAGCGGCGCATACGGGCCGTGCCGGTAGTCGAACTCATAGCGGGTGCGGCCGTTTGCCGTGACCGGCGCCAGCGCGACATAGCCGCGCGCATCGGCATAGAGCGGCACGTCGGCGGGCAGGTCGAAAATCAGGCGCTGCATCTCGACGGGGTCGCGCGTCGGTTCGACCAGATACGCGAAGGTGCCGGCCTGCAGAGGCTTCGTGCGGGTTTTGCGAAACGCCAGATGCACGCTCGAGCCGGGCTCGACGCCCGGAAAGATCACCGTGCGCAACACCCCGTCTTCGAAACTCGGCGCGCCCGCCGAACGGGGTTCCTGCACGTCGCGGATCGCCTCGGGGCCGACCGGATGCGCGACGCCGTTCGGGTCGATCGTTTCCGCAGCCAGCAATTGCACCTGCTCGATGTCCTTGTTGAACCACACGTAGCGTTGCGCGATATCGTCAACGCCGCTCGTCGTGTTGGCCCGCAAGACCGTGTCGTCATGTTCTTCGACGGAGCCGTCTTTCTGGATCACGAAGAGATGGACGTCACGCTCCACCGTCGAGGGTGAAAGGTCGTCGTTGGGGATGCTGGCGGAACTGGACGTGCTTGACGTGCTTGACGTGCTTGACGTGCTGGAGGTGCTGGACGTGCTGGAGGCGCTAGACCTGCCCGGACCGCTCGCGGCACTGCCTTCAGCCTGCGCGGCGCTTGCGCACGCAACCAGCGCCAACGCGGCGGCCACCTTCATGAACGCAGCGCACAGGATCATGCGCGACGCGCCCTGCCCCGCGCGCGCCACGCACGCGGACTCGACGCAAACTCCGCGCGAAACGCATGATTGAAATTCGACAGATCGTTGAAGCCGCAATCGAGCGCGATATCGACGACCTTCGCGCTGTCGTCGTGAAGACGCAGCGCCGCCGCTCGCAAACGTGCCCGCAGCACATATTGATGCGGCGTCACGCCGGTCACGCGCTGGAACGTGCGCAGGAAATAGAACTCGCTCAGCCCCGCCGCGGCGGCGAGGCTCGCGAGGGGTGCGCGTTGCGCGAGCGCCTGCTGCAAAGTGTCGGCAATTTTCCCCAAGATGCACCTCGGCTGAATCCGTATTGTGGTCACTGCGCGCGTGGCGCGTGACTTACATCAATCCGCTCCCCCAATTTGCCCGAGCAAAGCCTGCAACCGCTCCACATGCCTGAGCAGCAAATGCCGATGCTTTTCGATCTGTTCCAGCCGGCCGGCCAGGTCGGCCTGAATCGGGTCGTCGAGATCGGCGGCGGCGATCACGTCCTCCACTTTCGAGCGCATCGATGCAAGGTCCACCGGCGCCTGACTCAAATGCCGCTCGAAACGCCGCACATCCTGTATCGCCAGATCGCGAACTTTGCGAAAGTGAGCCTGACGCCGATGCGCTTCGGCGTCGAGCGTCTCTTCTTCCACGCGTTTGGCCGGACCCGCCTGGCCGAAAATCGGCTCAGGCGGGCGCAGCACCGTCTTCTTGCGCACCGGATGCGCCGTGCCGCGAAAACGCGCAAGCGGCTGTTCGTTGTCGATCGCTTCGCGCGCCTTGGGCGGTATGTCCTGCTCGGTATGCGGCACGTTCATCCAGCCATTCGGCAAGCCCGTGACCGCCTCGATGCCGCGCACGAACTCCTCGCTGAATTCGCGCTGGCCGGACAACATCAATTTCAGATAGCTGGCGGAAAAGGTCATCATGCGCGCCAGACGCGTCGCGGCGCCAACCTCGCGGGTTAGCAGCACCAGGTTCGCTCGCCAGACCGGGAGCAGCAATTCGTCGGAATCTTCCATCGCTGGGCCTTCCATTTTTTGCCCGATGTACGGATGACGCGATGCACACACGTCATCGTTCTGAAAGGGTAGCCGCTTCAGCGCCTGGCGCGCAATGCCCGCACGCGTATCCTGCGACGCTCGATGTGCCGAAATGGCACGCTACTGCGCGCCGCTGTCCGGGGATAAACCGCCACGATGCCAGGCGCTTTGAGTTGACCCGTGCATTCGGCCAGCGTTCCCGCGCTTCACGCGCGATGTGTGGCATCCTTTCGAACCGTTGCGGCACGCCGCGTGCTGCAGCGTTAGCACCACCACCATGAATTAAGGATTTTGTAATGAAGAAGATTGTTCTCGCCATCGCAGCAACCGTCGTCACCCTGAGCGCGATCGCTCCCGCCCAGGCTTATGAGCACCATCGCGAATGCCACAAGGTGCGCGTCCACCATCACTGGGAACGTCGCTGCCACTAAGCGTTACGCAGCCCACACGGTGCACGTTGGAGAGCCCCGCCATAAGCGGGGTTTTTTGTGGCCGCTGCGCTTCGGCGCGGCGCGGGTCAACCCGGCGGTTCAACACCGCGGTTCACCCTTTAGCGGAACCTTCGACGCTCTATACGTTCGGCGCGAAAACCGCAGCATGCAATCACGGACACATGCTGTTACACCTTTGCGGTGTGAGCCGACGCGGTTGCGGCCTCGCGGAATGCGAAGCGCGGCGAACCGCGTGGCGAAGATGAGAGGGATATCCGTCACAGCAGCGCGCTCAGGCTGCCGCCGGCAAACTGCCGCCGTCACGCTGCGCTAACGCGCTCCAACGCCGTCGCCATAAGTTGTTCAAGCAAAGGCTCGATCTTCACAGCCAGCGTTTCGTCGTACGCATACGGCATCTGCTCCTCCATATACGTAATCTGCGACAACTCGAGCTGTACCGCGTGCACACCCTGCGACGGCTGCCCGTACTGGCGCGTGATATAGCCGCCCTTGAACCGCCCATTGGCAACAGCGGAATAACCGCCATGCCGTTCGACTACGGCGGCCAATTCCTCCCCCAATCCCGCCACCGCGCTCACGCCATTCGACGTGCCGAAATTGAAATCCGGCAGACGTCCTTCGAAAAAACGCGGCACATGCGAGCGAATCGAGTGCGCTTCCCACAGCAGCACCTTGCCGTGCTTCGCCTTCAGCGCGGCGAGCTCGCGCGCCAGCGCGTCGTGATAGGGCTTCCAGTAAACATCGCGCCGGCGCGCGACTTCGGCGTCCGTCGGCAGATGGCCTTCCAGGTACAAGGACTCCTTGTCGAAGGTATCGACCGGCAGCAAACCGGTGGTGTCCTGCTCCGGATAGAGGTTCGCGCCATCGGGCGGACGGTTCAGGTCGATCACATAGCGCGCGTACGTCGGCGCCAGGATCGACGCGCCCATGCGCTTCGCAAACGCGTAGAGGCGATCAAGGTGCCAGTCGCAGTCGTCGGTGCGCTGCGCGGCCGGCGTCATCGTTGCGGCGATATCGGCGGGAATTTGCGTGCCCAGATGCGGGATCGAAATCAGCAACGGCAGGCTTCCCTGATGCAGCGATAAAACCGGCGGAGGTGTGGCAGTAGATGAAGCAGTCATATCAGTCCGGAATCGATGAATCGATAAAAGTCGAAGGTTCAACTCATTCGGCAATATATTCGGCCATTCACGCGAGCATTTCGCTTCAGCGAGTGGCGTCAGCGCCTTACTTGAGCAGGTCGGCGAGCGCCCCGCGATAGCGCGCGTAAGCGCTCTCTTCGTCGCGATGGCGGCGGTTGTCGACGACCTTGTCGCCGCCGGCATAGACGTCGCGAATCGGCGACTCGCCATGCTCGCAGAATACAACGCCCGAGAGCCATGCGTTCGGCGCGTGCTCGGCGATGCTCGAATGATCCGGATCGAGCACCAGCCAGTCGGCACGGCGGCCCGCTTGCAGTGCGCCGACCGCACGACCCGTAGCATGCGCGCCGCCTTCGAGCGCAGCGTCGAACAACCGATCGGCCACGTGCGTAGCCTGCGACGATGCCAGCACATTGCGCTGCCGACGCGTGAGGCGCTGGCCGTATTCGAGCAAGCGCAATTCCGAGCGCCAGTCGACGCCGATATGGCTGTCCGAGCCCACACCGATGCGCCCTTGCGCGTCGAGATACGCGTGCGCCGGAAAAATGCCGTCGCCGAGATTGGCTTCGGTGGTCAAACACAGACCGGCGACCGCGCCGCTTTTCGCGAGCGCAAGCGTTTCGTTCGCATCGACATGCGTGGCGTGCACGAGGCACCAGCGGCTATCGACGTCGAAGCGGTCGAGCAGCCACTGCACCGGCCGCGCACCTTCGGTTTCAAGGCAGGCGTCGACCTCGGCGGTTTGCTCGGCGATATGGATGTGAACCGGCGCGCTTCTATCGATGCCGTTCAGCAAGGCACGCAACGAATCGGCCGATACCGCGCGCAATGAATGGGGCGCTACGCCATAACGCAGAGCAGCATTCTCGGGACGCGCCGCACGCAACGTACCAAGCAGATCGAGCAGACCCTCCGGCGTGTTGATGAAACGCTGCTGATCTTCACGCGGTGCGCGCGAGCCGAAACCGCTGTACTGATACAGCACGGGCAGCATCGTCATGCCGATGCCGCTCGCCGAAGCGGCATCCACCACGCGCTGCGCCAGTTCCGCAGGGTTCGCATAGTGGCTGCCATCCGGCGAGTGGTGCACGTAATGAAATTCGCAGACCGACGTATAGCCCGCCTTCAGCATCTCGATGTACAGCCACTGTGCGACGGCAGCGAGCCCTTCCGGCGTGATTCGCGCGGCGAAGCGGTACATCAGGTCGCGCCAACTCCAGAAGTTGTCGGTAGCGTTCGCACGATATTCGGTCAGACCGGCCATCGCGCGTTGAAACGCATGCGAGTGAAGATTCGGCATGCCAGGCAACACCGGGCCGGCCGCCTTTTGTACACCGTCCTGAACAGCCGCCGTATCGGGCGTAACCGACGTCAGGGTGCCGTTTTCGTCCCATTCCAGCAGCACATTGCGGCGCCAGCCGTCGGGTAAATAGGCATGATCGGCGAATAGCGATTGTTTGGATTGCATCATCTCTCAGGCCCTAGCTTAAATCGCGCCGCGTATAAACAGTCTCGCCCGCACGCACGACTCGCGCGCACAACGGACGCCCAATCCAGTAAGCCAGCTCGGCAAGCGTTTCCACCGACCACACCGCGAAATCCGCCGCGCGCCCTGCTTCCAGCGAACCATGTGTATCCGCCTTGCCGAGCGCACGCGCCGCATGCGAGGTCACGCCTTGCAGCACTTCGGGCACGGTCATGCGGAACAGCGTAGTCGCCATGTTCATCATCAGCAGCAGCGACGTGGTGGGCGACGTGCCGGGATTGCTGTCGGTGGAAATCGCGATCGGCACCTGATAGCGCCGCAGCAAGTCCAAAGGCGGCAATTGCGTTTCGCGGATGAAGTAGTACGCGCCGGGCAGCAGCACGGCAACGGTGCCGGACTCTTTCATCGCCGCAACACCGGCTTCGTCGAGGAATTCAAGGTGATCCGCGGACAGCGCATGGTGACGCGCGGCCAATACCGTGCCGCCGCCGTTCGACAACTGCTCGGCGTGCATTTTCACCGGCAATTTATAGCGCTCCGCGGCCTGGAACACGCGCTCGCTTTGCTCCAGCGAAAAACCGATGCGCTCGCAAAATACGTCGACGGCGTCGACCAGGCCTTCGTCGGCGAGCGTGGGCAGCATCGTGTTGCAGACTTCGTCGATATACGCATCGGCCCTTCCCGCGAATTCGGGTGGCAATGCGTGTGCACCGAGAAACGTCGTATAGACCGATACCGGATAGCGCTCGCCCAATTGGCGCGCGACGCGCAGCATCTTGCGCTCGCTGGCGAGATCGAGGCCGTAGCCGGATTTGATTTCGACCGCCGTGACGCCTTCGGCGAGCAGCGGTTCGAGGCGCGCGGCCGATTGGCGCAACAGCGAGTCTTCGTCGGCGGCACGCGTGGCGCGCACCGTCAAGACAATGCCGCCGCCCTGCCGCGCGATTTCCTCATAACTAACGCCGGCGAGGCGCTGCGCGAATTCATCCGCGCGCTGGCCGCCGTACACCAGGTGCGTATGGCAATCGACGAGACCCGGCGTCACCCACGCGCCGTGCAGATCTTCGCGCGGCCATGCGGCGTAGTCGGTGGGTAATTCGGAAGCTGCGCCGAGCCATGCGATCTTGCCGTTGTCAACGGCAATCGCGGCATCGGGCAGCGTGTGTTGGGGATCGCCCTTGGGGCAGAGTTTCAGGTGATGCCAGACGGTTTGCTTCATCGCGTGCTCTTTGCAGCTCGTTGCGTGTCTGTGGTGGTTCGCGGCGCGCTTTGCCAGGCCCTTGCCTGGCATTTACCAGGCATTCACCCGGCATTCACCCGGCCTGTGCCAGGATTTAAGCGCGCACGCGAATCGTCGTGATCGTTGCGGTCATTACATATAGCGGATGCTGATCGCGAGCAATGCGCCCTCGCCCTCGACCGTGCATGACAGCGCACTCGGCGTGTCGATGCGCAGTGTGTCGTCGGCCTCGAGCACTTGCGGTTGGGCTTCGCCACCGAGCGTGACCGAAACCGAACCGCTTGCGCAGAACAACAGCACCACGTCGGCGGACAAAGCGCGTTGTGTAGTGCCGCGCCACACTTCGGTTTCGCCCACCGCCGCGCCACGGCGCACCATCAGGTTGAAGTCGCGCGTCGCGCCGTCGACGAGGCGTGCGTCGATTTGCGCTTCGCCCGCAAACCGCGCGATATCGAGCGGCTGAGTCAACGCATGCGTCTTCACGGCGTGAGCGCCGGCATCGCCTGTTTCGTCGAGCAACATGCCCGCGCCCGACAACAACACCAACGTGCGGTCGATACCCGCAAAACGCGAGAACGGCCCGGCCTGCGCCACGTCGGCGATGCTAACGCGCCACACGAAAGCATCGAGCCCCGCGCCCGCGGGAAACGCAGCGACTTCACGCGTGACGCCGCCGCCGTTCTTCCACGGCGCCGCCACGAGGTCGGCGCCGCGAATCAGCGAAGCGGTTGCCATGCTGCCGACAAGCGGGCTGTGAAGCGCCACGATCAACGGCCCAGCATCGGCAGATTCAGACCTGCCTCACGCGCCGTTTCCTGGGCGAGTTCATAGCCCGCATCCGCGTGACGCATCACACCGGTCGCCGGATCGTTGAACAGCACACGGCCAAGGCGCTCCTTCGCCGCATCCGTGCCGTCAGCGACGATCACGACACCCGAGTGCTGGCTGAAGCCCATGCCGACGCCGCCGCCATGATGCAGCGAGACCCACGACGCGCCGCCTGCCGTGTTCAGCAGTGCGTTGAGCAACGGCCAGTCGCTGACGGCGTCCGAGCCGTCTTTCATCGATTCGGTTTCGCGATTCGGGCTTGCCACCGAGCCGGTATCGAGGTGATCGCGGCCGATCACGATCGGCGCCTTCAACTCGCCGTTCCTGACCATTTCGTTGAACGCCTGGCCCAGACGGTAACGATCCTTCACGCCGACCCAGCAGATCCGCGCCGGCAGGCCCTGGAACGCAATGCGTTCGCGCGCCATGTCGAGCCAGTTGTGCAGATGCGGATCGTCTGGGATCAGTTCCTTGACCTTCGCATCCGTCTTGTAGATGTCTTCGGGATCGCCCGACAGCGCGACCCAACGGAACGGGCCCTTGCCTTCGCAGAACAACGGACGGATATACGCCGGCACAAAGCCGGGGAAATCGAACGCGTTTTCCACGCCCATTTCCAGTGCCATCTGACGGATGTTGTTGCCGTAGTCGAGCGTAGCGGCGCCACGTTCCTGCAGCGTCAGCATCGCCTGCACCTGCTTGGCCATCGACTGCTTGGCGGGCAGCACGATGCTATCCGGCACGGTTTTCTGACGCTCGCGCCAGTCTTCGACATTCCAGCCTTGCGGCAGGTAGCCGTGGATCGGATCGTGCGCGCTGGTCTGGTCGGTCACGCAATCCGGCGTGATGCCACGCGTCACGCATTCGGCGAACACATCCGCCGCGTTGCCGAGCAGGCCGATCGACACCGGCTTGCCCGCTTTCTTCGCTTCTTCAAGCATGGCGAGCGCTTCGTCGAGCGTCGCCGCTTTCTTGTCGACGTAACGCGTCTTCAGACGGAAGTCGATGCGCGTCTCGTCGCATTCCACTGCGATCATCGAGAAGCCGGCCATCGTCGCGGCCAGCGGTTGCGCGCCGCCCATGCCGCCCAAGCCGCCCGTCAGAATCCAGCGGCCCGAAGGGTCGCCGTTGAAATGCTGATTCGCCACCGAGAAGAACGTCTCGTAGGTGCCCTGCACGATGCCCTGGCTGCCAATGTAGATCCAGCTGCCCGCCGTCATCTGGCCGTACATCATCAGGCCCTTGCGATCGAGTTCGTGGAAATGTTCCCACGTCGCCCAATGCGGCACCAGGTTCGAATTCGCCAGCAGCACGCGCGGTGCGTCCGCATGCGTCTTGAACACGCCGACCGGCTTACCCGATTGAATCAACAGCGTCTCGTCTTCGTTCAGGTCCTTCAGCGACGTGAGGATCTGATCGAAGCAGTCCCAGTTACGCGCGGCACGGCCAATACCGCCGTATACGACCAGCGCGTGCGGATGCTCGGCGACTTCCGGATCCAGATTGTTCTGGATCATCCGGTACGCGGCTTCCGCGATCCAGGTCTTGCAGGTCTTTTCCGCGCCGCGCGGTGCGCGGATCGTGCGGGTCGGGTCCAGACGCGGGTCGATGTGTTTCGGGTTGTTCATGGTGGCCCTCGGAATACGTGAAAATGTTCGGGAGAATTCGGAAAAATGAGTCGTGAAATCAGTCAGAAACGGCGAAATCAGAAATGTCCGGTGAAGCGATAGCGGCTGCCGGGATGCCAGAGATTGGCGACCGAAGCGACCTGGCTTTGCGACCATGTGCGCCGGTGCAGCACGAGGCACGGTTCGAGTTCATCCATCGTCAGCAGCTCGCGTGTGTCCCCATCTGCAGCCAGCGCTTCGATGCGGTACTCGACGCGCTGCAGCGGCGCGACGCGCACCAGATACTGATTCGGCGTGGTGTTCGTGAAGTCCTGCAACGCGTACTCAGGCGCAACCGCCGGATTGACCCAGCGCTCTTCGAGCTGCACCGGCTCGTCGTTTTCGAAATGCAGCACGCGTGAATGAAACACCGGACTGCCCGCGCTCACCTGCATTTCTTCGGCGAGCGCTTCGTCGGCGATGCTCGCTCCGACGTGCAGCACCTTCGCCTGATAGCGATGACCGCGCGCGACGATTTCGTCGGAGATGCTGCGGATCGCCACCAGCGTCGATTCGTACTTGGGCCGGGCCACGAACGTGCCCGAGCCCTGCACACGCGTGAGGACCTGCTCCGAGGTCAACTCGCGCAACGCACGGTTGACCGTCATGCGCGCGACGTTGAATTCGCGTGCGAGCTCGTTTTCGGAAGGCACCTGGTCGCCTTCAGCCCATTCGCCCGCATGGATGCGGCCGAGGATGAAGTCCTTGATGCCCTGATAGGCCGGTGCGTTCATTGGCTTGATTTGCGTGCTTGAAACGTGATGTTCGAGCTTACTGTTCGGACGCGAACGAGAACGGGCTCAGCTTCGCGATCGTGCCGTTTTGCACGAGACGCGTGACGGCCGCGATATCCGGTGCGAAGTAGTGATCGAGTTCGTAATGCGCGACGTCCTTGCGCACTGCATCCATCACTTTCTGCAGGCTCGGGCTGGTCTTGTGCGGCGCGCGCAGATCAACGCCTTGCGCGGCGGCGAGCAACTCGATCGACAGGATGTTCGCGACGTTTTCGGCAATGTCGCCAAGCTTGCGCGCGGCGAACGTCGCCATCGAAACGTGATCTTCCTGGTTCGCGGACGTCGGCAGCGAATCGACCGAAGCCGGATGCGCGAGCGTCTTGTTCTCGGAGGCGAGCGCCGCAGCGGTCACGTGAGCGATCATGAAGCCCGAGTTCACACCACCGTCGCGCACGAGGAACGGCGGCAGGCCCGACAGCGTCGCGTCGATCAGGAGCGCGATGCGGCGTTCGGCCAGGGCGCCGATTTCAGCAACGGCGAGCGCGAGGTTGTCGGCCGCGAATGCAACCGGCTCAGCGTGGAAATTGCCGCCCGACAGCACTTCGCCCGTGTCCGGGAAAATCAGCGGATTGTCGGAAACGGCATTCGCTTCGATCAGCAGCACGTCGGCGGCGTGACGCATCTGGTCCAGACACGCGCCCATCACTTGCGGCTGGCAGCGCAGGCTGTACGGGTCCTGCACCTTGTCGCAATCGGCATGCGACACATTGATGCCCGAGCCTTGCAGCAGCGAACGGTAAGCCGTTGCCGCGTCGATCTGACCTTGATGGCCGCGCAGGTCGTGAATGCGCGCGTCGAACGGCTTGACCGAACCCGCTGCGGCGTCCACCGACAACGCGCCCGCCACCAGCGCGGTGCGATACAGGTCTTCGATTGCGAACATGTTGTAGAGCGCGAGTGCGGTCGAAGCTTGCGTGCCGTTCAGCAGCGCCAGACCTTCCTTCGCTTGCAGCGTAAGCGGCTTCAGGCCGGCCAGCGCGAGGCCTTCGGTGGCCGGCATGCGCTCGCCCTTCGCGAACACTTCGCCGACGCCGAGCAAGGTGGCCGACATATGCGCGAGCGGTGCGAGGTCGCCCGATGCGCCGACCGAACCCTTGACCGGAATCACCGGCAGCACATCGGCGTTGTACAGCGTGATCAGTGCTTCCATTACTTCGCGGCGGATGCCCGAGTGGCCGCGGCCGAGGCTCGACAGCTTCAGCGCGATCAGCAGGCGCACGACCGGACGCGACATCGGCTCACCCACGCCGACTGCGTGCGACAGTACCAGATTGCGTTGCAGCAGTTCGAGCTGGTCACGCGGGATGTGCGTGCTGGCAAGGCGCCCGAAACCCGTGTTGATGCCATACGCCGGCTCGCCTTTCGCGGCGATATCGGCGACGGCTTTGGCGCAGGCGTCGATGGCGGCGTGGCTGGCGGGATCGAGTTGCAGCGCAACGTGTTCGCGTGCGATCTGGCGCAGTTGCGGGAGGGTCAGGTAGCCGGGCTTCAGATTGATCATGGTGTTGTCCTGTCTTGTCTATACAATTCGAGAGAAGTTTAGCGTCGCCGTCTTGTATATACAACTTGTTTTTGCAGCTTTGGGCCTAGGGGTTTCCATTAGGGCCGGACACTTACGTGACCTATATATCGTCCGCACGAGGGTTTCGGGTGCCCACGCACGCCGCACCGCATTCGCTCTCCGCAGCAAACAACTTGTATATACACGTTCAAAATGGTCGGCGGAACGCGGACAAAAAGATTCAACGCGCCGGCCGACGCGGTAGGGCCCGCCTATACGCCCCTTACTGAGTTATAGGAGAGCCCGCTGACGGCGTAAAAAGCCCGCGCACTCCTATGAACTGCACCCCAAATCGTTGGACGGGTGTCCAACTTTGCGGGGTCAGTTCAATACGAGCCGCGGGCTTTTAAGCGGATTACTGGCGAAGGATGCGCTAAAGCATTACCCGCGCCGCAATGAAATCCAGGAAACACTGCACGCGCCCCGCCAGCGACGCGCTCTGGTAATACACCGCGCTCACCGGTTGCCGCTCGTCCAACAACACGTTGCCGAGAATCGGCACCAGCCGCGCTTCGCGCACGTCGGCCCCGGTCATGAAGTCGGCGAGACAGGCGATGCCCCACCCCGACAGCGCCAACTGACGCAGCGTCTCGCCGCTCGATGCGGTGATCGCCGGCTCGATCTTCAACGGCTCTGACTTGCCCTTCCCGCCCCGCTTCAATGGCCAGCGATTCAGGTGCTCCGGCGCCGTGAAGCCGATCAGGCGATGCGCGCGCAACGCTTCCACCGACCTGGGCTCGCCGTATTCGGCCAGATACGCCGGACTGGCGAGCACTCTCAGTTTGCTGCTGCCCAGGGCGCGCGCATGCAAGGTCGAATCCTGCAACGCGCCGATGCGGATCGCGATATCCACCTTCTGTTCGAGCAGATCGACGATCCGCTCGTTGCTGGTCAGCTCCAGACGAATCTCCGGATACAGCGCGGAAAACGCCTTCATATGGGGCGCCACGCAATGAAGCATGAACGGCGACGCCGCATCGACCCGCAAACGTCCCGAGGGCCGCTCGCGCCCGCGCGTGACGGATTCCTCGGCTTCTTCCATCGCATCGAGAATCGCTCGGGCCCGCCGCAGAAACGCCTCGCCCTCTTCGGTCAGTTGCAGGCGGCGCGTCGTGCGCCGCACCAGGGCGGTGTCGAGCTTCTTTTCAAGGCGCGTGAGCGCGCGGCTGACGCCGGAGACGGTCTGCCCCAATTTCTCCGCCGCCGCCGTGATCGAGCCGCTGTCGATCACCGTGACGAACACCAGCAACTCGTCGGTGGAAGTCTTCATTGTTGATTTCAAATCAAGATTGATTTGAGACTAACACGCTTTTTGCGAGAATCAACACGGCGGATACTGCAGGCATTGCATCGTGTTTCCGGTGTTTCCACCTTAGGGAGAACGTCTTGAAGATTTTCATTACTGGCGCCAGCGGCTTTATCGGCGGTTCGATCGCGGCGCACCTCGTGCGCGCCGGCCATCAGGTGCGCGGTTTGATCCGCAAGCCCGAGCACAGCGCCGAGTTGCAACGCCTCGGTATCGAACCCGTCATCGGCACGCTCGACGACAGCGACCTCCTGATCGCCGAAGCAAAAGCCGCCGATGCGGTCATCAACGCCGCGAACAGCGACCATGAAGGCGCGGTGAAAGCGTTGATCGACGGTCTCGCCGGTTCCGGCAAGCCGTTTTTGCATACGAGCGGCTCGAGTATCGTCGGCGACGCGTCGGGCGGCGAAGCGGGCAACGCGCGCATCTATCACGAGGACGCCCTGCCCGAGCCCACCGCGGATAAAGCGGCACGTGTCGCCATCGATCAACGCGTGCTCGATGCGGCACAGCGGAACATTCGCACGGCGGTGCTGTGCAACACGCTGATCTACGGCCACGGCGCCGTGCCGGGCAGCGCAAGCGTGCAGTTGCCGCGGCTCGTGCGCCAGGCGCAAAAGAGCGGCGTGGTGCGGCATGTGGGCAGCGGCGGCAACATCTGGTCGAACGTGCATATCGACGACGTCGCCGAACTCTATCGCCTCGCGCTGGAGAACACGCCGGCGGGTGCCTTCTACTTCGTCGAAAGCGGCGAGGCGTCGTTTCGCGACATGAGCGCCGCGATCGCCCGCGTGATGCAACTCGGCGAGCCGCAAGACTGGCCGCTCGAAGCAGCGCAACAGGAATGGGGTTACGAAATGGCTTCGTACGGGCTCGGTTCGAACAGCCGCGTGCGCGGTGAGCGCGCCCGCAAACTGCTCGGCTGGCAGCCGAAACGCACCTCGGTGATCGACTGGATCGAACACGACATGATGTGATGTTCCGCGAGGGGCGTAATACGTGTAAGCACAGTCGTTGCGAATCCGTAAGCTCGACTGGCTAGAATCCGGCTCACGTAATTGCGCGATTCGACGATACGAGTCGCGCGCGAGTCCGGATTTGATCGATGAACTTGGCGCTGAACTTCGACTGGCTGACCAACCTGTTGGCGATTATTTTCGTCGTGGCGTGCCTATACGATTCACGCTACGACGAATACGGTACGTTGACGCTGTCAGCGGCCGCAATGGGCCTCATCGTGATGGCGATCGAATTGTTCCTTAAGCCCGCCTTCGATATGGCATTGTAGAAACAGCCGTCGGCTGCCGATGCCGGCGATGCCAGCCGGGTCGGGCAATCAGGAAATCTGCTCGATGTTGGACTCGGTGGTCAGCACGCCCGGCGCCGTTTCATTCCTGTCGGTCAGAGAAACCGGCACCGTTACCGATGCGTGTAAAGACAAACGAGGCCGATTGCCAAGGGCCTGCCAGAAATTCCCCAGACTGTTCAACTCGTCTTTCGGCGGGATCATCCGGGTATAGGCGCCAGGTATGCCCGCTAGCTGCCGGTTGTTGATCAGCGCATTCACCACCTGGTTCATCACCTTGATGGCCTGATTGTCCGGCGCGCTTCCCGGACTGCCGACGCCACTGGTGGTTTGCTGCGGATCCCAGTACGTGATCAGGTAATTGCAGCTGACGTTGACCCAGGCCGGCGAGATCGTCACCACGTTTTTATCCGGATCACGAGATTGAGCCCGTGCCTGCGACATCCTGAGCTGTAGATCTTCGTGTATCTCGTAGAGAAATACACTCACCGTCGGATCCGACGGCAAATTATCGAGGTCAGGCAGATCGAACGTGATTTTTACCCCATCGTCGACATAGTTTGTGAGCGCGGTGTTCAATGCGTTGTTGACGTCGATGATTGCAGTACTGGATTGAATCGCTGCGGTCATAAAACAACTCCTCTTCAAGAAACTACAGCATTAACCGTCCGATCTTGGCCAATTCCCGTTTCAGCGCCAGCTCGATGTGAGCCGCGCGGACCACCCCATCGGGCTCATCTGCCGCCAGCCAGGCTGACAAGAGGGCGACGTTTCGAATGTTGGCACCCGTCAGGTGGGCGCGTGCCGCGAGGAAAGCCAGGTCGACATCGGCCGCAAGCCGCACACTCTCCGGCCAGATAGCGCGCCACATCCGCTCTCGCAGCGCGGTGTCGGGGAACGAAAACCGGGTGATGAAAGTAAAACGGCGGCTGAAGGCATCGTCCAGATGACTGCGGTTATTGGTAGCCAGGACCACCAGCCCGGGATACCGCTCCAGTCGCTGCAGCAGGTAGGACACTTCAATGTTCGCGTGACGGTCCTGCGCGTCCCTGGTTTCACTGCGCTTGCCGAACAACGCATCCGCTTCGTCGAAAAAGAGTACGCCGGCGTCCGCTTCCGCAAGATCGAAAATGCGTGAAAGATTCTTCTCCGTTTCGCCGATGTATTTGTTCACCACCGTGGATAGATCGACCTTGATCAGATCGACGCCCTGGCTTGCCGCCAGGACCTCGGCAGCCATCGTCTTGCCAGTCCCTGAGGGGCCGTAGAACAGCGCGCTGATTCCAGTGCCGTAGCCCACCTTATCAGCGAAGCCATTGTCGAGAACGCTGTCCCGATGCTTGATCGCCGCGGTGATTTCCTTCAATTGCTGACGCAATTCATCGGCCACAATGAGATCGTCGAGACTGCGTCCCGGCTCGATACGTTGCGCCAATTTTCCGAAATTCTGCTGCGAACGCAGACGCATGGCTTTTCGCAAATCCTGCTGATTCAATCCTTGATCGGGATCGCGCTGCTGGCTATAAAACACTGCCTCGCTGACGACGGAAGGAAGCGTTTCTGGCGTGAAGTGAAAACAACGGCTCAACGCGCTTGAATCGATATCTGACGCGTCGAACGGTGCAAGCCGCTCATCGAGCAAAGCGGCTTTCGCGGTCGCGCTGCGCGTTGGCATCTCTAACAAAAACTGTGGAATGTTGCGCAACCATACTAAAGGCGAAAGCGGTTCAACCAGACAAACCACCGCAAGCCCCGGCTGTTCCAGTTGCCGCGACAGACCACCAAACAATGGCTTGCGCGATTCCGCCAACGTGCTGAGGGAGCGCACGACAACACAAGCCGCTGACATGCGCGCATAACGAAAAAGCTGGGCGCAGACTTCCTCCGCTTCAGCGTCATTCTCCGGCAAGCGCGATAGATCCAGACATAGCGCGTCGCGTCCTGCCGCTCGCGCCACTTGCGCCACGGCCTGAGCTCTTCCGCTGCCCTGGTTGCCGCGCAACATCATCACGGGGCGAATAGCCTTCTGCGGTGGGATCAACTGATTTTGCAACGTGGATAGGAATGTCGCGAAGTTGCCTTCGCTCGCACCGTTCCCCTCCAACAACTCCACGCAGCTCCACAGTTCCGGCGAGAAGTAGCGACTGCCCAACAGATAGTGAAAAACTTCAGTCGCCGTTCTGAATGATGTCTGATTCCAGCTTTCCAGGTCAGCGGAATCGCTATCCTGCGACTCCACGAGCCGACAGCCAAGCAACGACGCGTCAGGCAGCAAGCTGGCTCGCTGGGCACGTCTCGCAGATGCGGACTCGCAAAATAACGTCAGCGCCAATTCGAATGTCGGGAGGCGTTGTTGCGGACCGCCCTGCAAGCTGGAAAAAAGACCGTGGTAACGCCTGTCAAAGTGAGGTAGCAAACCGAGGAGCAAGACGTTGCTTTCGAAGTCCGTCAGTTCGAATCGCTCGATTATCTGCGTCAGGAGGTCTCCCGGCTGAGGCGATGCACCTGCTTGCCCAGGATGAGAATGCATAGGGTCGGGCGCCGCCCAGGCGGGGGCGCCCAGCGGTTGTCTCAAGCGCGCTGCAATCTCTTGTTCCGGTAGCAGAAAGTCGCTGCGATTGCTGCTCTCCGCTCGCCGGTAATAGTAGTGCTGCAATAGCAAGTCAATTCGTTCGATGTGACGCATCAGGTTGCGGTAGTGATCCGTGCCGTCCTGATCTGACTGACTCATGCCTTCTAAAAGATACGGATCGCTCATACTTTTGCATTCCTTATTTTTACCCTGCAGAAAGGTAGAAGCGAATGACGCTTTCTACCTATTCCTGCTCATAGCCATTCGATCATAAGCGGCTGCTCCAGCCATGGCAGCATCACCTGATTCAGCGGCCACGGCCAGTCATTCAGCAGGATGTCGAAAGGCTCCCGTTGTACCTTTAGTTTCAGTGAGGTTTCGGTTAGCAGCATTTCGCCTGGGCGCTGTAGAAACAGTGTGCGAATGTCCTGGACCTGCAACGTGCGCCAGCCGGGTAGTTGTTCGGGAAGCGTGGCTAGCCAGCAATGCAGCTGTTCGGTCGTTGTTTCGTCAGGCGCTTGCCACTCGATTTCGCATTCGAGCGGCAAGCCGCATAGCCATTTGGTGAACGGCATGCGCCACTCGCGTGCGTAATCGTCGTTCCAGATCAGGGTGTCTAGCCAGCAGGCGGCATTTGTTTGGGCTTGAGCGTCGATGAAGCGGTCTTTCCCCCGTAGGCCCAACCGGCAGAGTAGATCTGGCAGCAGTGGCCACAACAAAACAAGACCCGCATTATTCACCTGAATCTCCGTCGAACTGGCGGCGCATTCTTGCCAGCACCGGCGTCCTCCGGAGGTGCGCTTCAATAGTACTGGGTGAACTTCCCGTGTCCGGAAAGACGACTCATTGAGCACCCTCCGCATTTCACTCTCGCGGGATCCCGTCGCGTCGAACACTCGCTGCGTTTCCCTCGCCTGGGAGGGCACGTCGTTGAACGCCTTCCGCGCTTCGCCCTTCCGGAAACTGACTTCGTCGAACACGCCCTGTATTTCCTTTACACGGTCAAACGCCACTCTGCCTTCCATTACGCGACGCACCGGCTCGTGGGCCCACAGCGCACGCAACCACGGCAACAACGAACGTGAGAGCGGCAGATCAAACAACTCAGTTAGCGCCCTTTCACAACCGTCCACCGATATCGCCAGCACTGCAACTTCTGGCTGCAGTAAATTTTTACCCAAATCCCAAAACGCGTCTTCATGAAGATATCTCAAGGCACTCAGTAAAAGCATGTCTGGCGTTAGAACATCTGAAGCATTCAACAGACGATGCAACTCCCCCCGGTCAAGCGTTTTCCAAAGATGCAACCTGGACGTCGAAAAAAGGCAGGCTTCGGCGATCGCCAACCTGTTTTCGTGCGCATCAGCCCTTGTTCGCGTTAATAGCCTTTCATCATCGTTCCGGGCAAAAACCCGGGCATGCGTCCTACGACCGGAAATCGAAGACTCTCCTGAATCAATTGACGCCATCCATTCGCTTCTAAATTCAGGATTGACCCGTAAATTCAATTTTGATTCTTCTATGTACCGCGAAATTTTATGCTCGACCATTTTGCAGAATTGCGTTTCGAATTCCCACAATGACAGAACGCCCAGATCAAACACAAGGTCATCGATCCGCTGAGCCGTTGGAATTTCTCGAGAAAGCCTCTCAACACCTTGACTAACAGTATCGCGCAAATCACAATCCAACCTGTTCCTGCACCAATCGATCACTCTCGACGAATACTCGCAGGAAACAACGATTTCAATTCGCAAACATCCCAAAACAGACGCACCAATTGCCGCCGCAGCATCCATTCCCTCTCCACACTCCGATGTCTTACAGGGCGATCAATTATATATTCGGCGCATTGAATCAGGTTTTCATAATAAAAACCAGAATATAGTAAGGCGGAACGATATCGACCGCGTGCGCATGCGAATCCTCTGTGACCGAAATTGGATGAGAGTGAGGTTTCCCACCACCGGTTGAAGAACTGGTAACCTGGTAAAAATTTCCCGGTTCGATTGTTTCGAAAACGTTCGCCGCAAGTGTCATGTTGGTACTGAAACTCTCTGTGTGATAGCCGTAAGCGTCGCATAAGTCGTCGGGTCCGGTCCGCTTGGTGCCGGACCAATGAGAATGCGAGGGAATCTGTTCGATCGTTAGCGTACAATCGTCAATGTTGACATCAATGCCTGTCTTAACAGCCGTTGACGTCTGGCTATATACCTTATTATTCTTGTCACCCGAAACCGACTTTCCATTCTCGCCCCCCACATCAGCCACCACACCGCCGAGAATGAACCGGCCCCTCAGGTCGGGGGTTCCAGACCCACCATCGCAGACCACCCCCCCCGCGTCAGAATACTTGTCGCTCCATTAGAATCGGTGAACCCCGGGGGCGATGATGAGAAAGCGAATTGGCAAAATACGGACAAGCATTCAAGGACAGAGCGGTTGCGCGGTTGCTGCCGCCGGAGAGCGCGACGTTGGAAGACGTTGCGCGTGAGGTTGGCGTAGGCGTGGGGACGCTGGAGCGCTGGCGCAGTGATGCGCTGTCCAGGCCCGCTCGCGAGCGGGCCTGGACAGCGGTGGCCCGATTCGACGCCGTGCTGACGACCGCTGCGATGGATGAGGCTGCCAGGAGCGCATGGTGCCGCGCCAACGGTGTGTACCCGCATGAACTGGCTTGCTGGCGGCAAAGCGCCACACAGGCGCTGGCCGAGCCCGAGGAGGCGCGCGCCAGCCCGCAGCAGACCCAGCAGGACCGGCGTCGCATCAAGGAACTCGAGCGCGAACTGCGTCGCAAGGACCGTGCGCTGGCTGAGACGGCCGCGCTGCTGGTCCTATCAAAAAAAGTCGCGGCGATCTTCAGCACGGGCGAGGACGAATGATCGGCCTCGAAGATCGCCAGTCGCTGGCTCATGATATCCACACCGCGCACAAGGCCGGCGCGCGGCTACGCCTGGCCTGCGAGACGGCCGGCATCGACGTGCGCACGCTGCAGCGCTGGAATACCGGCGCGGGCCTCGTATTGGGCGATGGCAGGCCTCATGCGGTACGCCCGCAACCTGCCCATGCGCTGAGCGTCGCCGAACGTGCCGAGGTGCTGCGCGTAGCCAACGAGCCGCGCTTCGCCGATATGCCTCCTGCGCGTATCGTGCCCATGCTGGCTGATGAGGGCGTGTACATCGCCAGCGAGTCCACCTTCGCCCGCGTGCTGCGCGAGCATGGGCAAACCACACATCGCGGCCGGGCCAAAGCACCCAGGGCGGGTCGACCGCCGACCACGCACATCGCTGGCGCAGCACGGGAAGTCTGGTGCTGGGATATGACCTATTTACCCGCCGAGGTCGCCGGTCAATGGTTTTACCTGTATCTGATCCTCGATCTGTACAGCCGCAAGATCGTCGGATGGGAGGTGCACGAGCGCGACGATGCCAGCCATGCTGCCCATCTGGTGCGGCGCACAGCGCTGGCCGAGGGCATCGCTACTCTGGCGGACAAGCCGGTGCTGCACGGAGACAACGGCTCCACGCTCAAGGCCACGACCGTGCTGGCCATGCTTCACTGGCTTGGCGTGAAGCCCTCGTACTCGCGCCCACGCGTCAGCGACGACAACGCCTTTGCCGAGGCGCTGTTCCGCACGGCCAAGTACCGACCGGAGTTCCCCAACACGGGCTTCGCCGATCTCAATGCTGCACGCGACTGGGCAACCGACTTCGTGCATTGGTACAACTTCGACCACCGTCACAGCAGCATCCGCTACGTCAGTCCGGCGCAGCGCCATGACGGCGACGATCACGCGATTCTTGCGGCGCGTCACGAGGTGTATGTTCGGGCGCGGGAACGCAACCCGGCACGCTGGTCACGCTGCACGCGAGACTGGACGCCAGTCGGCGCAGTCACCCTCAATCCGGAGCGCGAGTCAGTCGTCACGATGGCCTCGCACGCCACACTTAAACAGCCTTTGGCTGCATGACTGAGGCGACAAGTACCTTGACACGCGCCGCACCCAACCCTGCGGTATCGTGCTGCCACAGAACATCATGATCATGCCTTTTGGAAGAACGGTCTTAGAATCAATACTGACCCCGCTGCTATCCACTACTATCCCGTAACCCGCCTTAACGCAGACATAATCACTACTTCCATCGATACCGTTTCCAGCCTTTACCGCGATACCGTTGCTATCGACGGTGATACATCCACCTCTCCTGATTTTCAACCCGCCATCATCTACCTTGATCCCGTCAGATGGCGCGGGCTTCACCGACAGTTTCCCTATGTTGGCGGCATCGGAAGCCAAAGCCAGCCCCGCCCCGACATTGTTATCCGTCTGATCCTTACTCTGCCCGACAGCACGGCGACCGCATTCGGCGATATCGATCAAATTGCCAAAGTCCTGCTGCAACGGAATGCTGCCCGCAACAAACCGACTTTTAAGGTCCGCGGAAGTCACATCAACCACGGTGGCCATCGCGGGACCACCTGCCTGCGCCGGTGCGCTAGCGTCCTTCGCAGCCTCAGCGGCGGATCCTCGATCCTTTCCAGATTCGGTGGTTCCACTTCCGGTTTTCGAACTCGATGAGTTTTTCGTATTCATTTGCATTCCTTATCTTAATCTGAAAAATTCATTAGAACCGGCTAATCACGCCACATCACTAACTTCGCAAAGATGTGACTATGACGGCACGTATTTTTTCGGAACAAGGAACAGACTATTTTTGGCAATCACGTCGACATTCCAGTCAGTCCCGTCCGGCCCAATCACCTGAGACCGCTGGTCGCTGCTGGCAATGACCATGGTGCCGATACCAATCAACCTTGTGGGTAGCAGGCCAAGCGAGAGCTGCCAAAGCAGTTGATAAGTTGCCGTGCTCGGGGCTGTTTTCCCGGCCTGCCAACTGGAATAGCTCCTCGAGAAATTCTGAAAGGAGACAGGGCTGGAAGGATTGACATTCACATCATCGAGCCAATGAATCACGACACTGACACAAGCTGGAATCTCCGCCTGGACGCACTGACGAATCCACCTTTCCGTGGTGTAGGCATCGCCCTGCTGCGGAAGAATCGCTTTATTTAGCACGAGACTGACAATAAACGAGAAGCGATCAAAGCTGCTTCCTGCATACCAGAAGTAATTTCTGACGTCTGTCCCAACCGGAAAGTCATGTTCCGCGCCGTCCGCTTTAACAACAGTCACGGTGCCCGCCACGCCGTCAATAGCCTTGACGGTAACAGGCAACTCCCACGCGGAAACACCCGCCCCTGTCGCAACAGGATCCTCGATCGCGTTGACTACCAGCGTGTCGCCGACACGCAAGATGGCGGGAAAAGGAAACTTTCCAGAAATTGCCAACACCCTTTCGTCGGCCGGCACGCCATCCTGATCGGCCGCATACATTAGGGGATAATCGATATCTTGCAGCCACGCCTGACAGTTCTTCCAATACAGCTTCTTGGCATTTTGCGCGTCGACAATTCGCCCCATGTTGAGAACTAACTCCGGGTTGTCTTGTAGATACAAGGAAAACGAATTGCCCTCGACATCAATCGCGCCAACGATCAATGCCGTCAAGGTATAGTCGCCATTCTCCTTCGGCTCCGCCAACCCGCCCACAAGTACCAGGTCGATCAGTTGCCCGACCAGAAGCTCACTCACAGAGGTAGCGGGATCCAGAACCACGGTGAGCGTGCTCTGATCATCCGATAAGGTAACTCCCGCGGGATAATTCGGCGCATCATATTGACTGGAAGGCCGAACCGGCAACAACGCCCGATGTTCGATCAGATAAAACGGCAACCGGCTCAGATCCACCGGGTTGTCAAAGAGATCGATACCGAAACCCAATCGGGAAGCAATTCGTTTTTGCAGTGCCGAAACTTCGTCAGGGCGGATATTATCGCGGTGATAGGCCAGCTCCGAAATGTTGCCAAGATAATTTTGCTCGACCGCCAAAAATTCGTCGGCAGTCGTGTCCAGCATCTGCGCGGCACGCTGAGTACCGAAGTACGTCAACAGATAATTGAGGATTGCCAGTTCCTGATCGTAATCATCAGCATTGGCCGCTATCTGAGTCTTTAAGGCAGATGAATAGCTTTCATGCACCTTGTCGGCAGGACTGCCTGGCGCGTACGGCCATTGCCCGCCCCAAACCGTGTACCCGTTTCGCCTGAACGTGAGCAGCTGCGGCAGCATCGCCAGTTGACGGCACCCATTAGCCATCATCTGCTCGAACGGCAACAGGAATTGATACAACGGCGGCTGTGCCCCCCCTGGGGGGAGCTGCTGCAAGCCATAGCACGGAGGGATGCTGTCAGTCGCCGGATGATATTGTGCGACGTCGCGATAACGCCCATAGGGCAATATTACATCAGGATCCCGAATAACCGGATCCGCGCTCATTTCAGCTTCAATATCGCCTTTCGCCGCCGTTACGTACTCGCCACCAATAGTAATGAGCTGAACAGATTGAACTATCTCAGTCAACGGGTCGGGGCCCCAAAGCTGCGGATAGGTTGAATTGTTTTGACTGGTCCAGCTCCATGTATTAGCTGCGTTTGACCACTCTCTGAGCGAAACGATACTTTTAACGCCATCGATCGCGAGCCAAACCTGCGCCAGCCCCCCGAGATTAACCGTAACGGGTTTTGTATAGTCGACCGTCTCCGGCAAAACAGGAATCCAGCCGTTCGTCATGTAAGGCCCCTGATAAATAGCATCAGGACGCTCACCCTGCGCGATGAGCGCGGCGGCCGAGTAACGCATGGCCGATGGTGAAATAAATTTTTCTGTCGCTTCGTATATTGCCGCAAAAATGGCGGCAAAATTTTGCACATTCTCATCCAGTTCAATCAATGCTAACGGATTGATTTGCTGTGGACTGGTCCAAACAACGTTGCTGACGGATTCTCCGATGTTCCGATTGTCGGCCAGAAAAGCGTTAAGCGCGGCCTTTGCCGCCGTCTGGGCCTGTAGCGCGCTTCTGGTAGGTTCCACGTAGAGCGTATAGTTTCCCCGCAACTTAAACTCGACTGGAGCGCTACTCTCAGTTGAAGTTGGTTTGACGAAACTGAACTCTTTTTCGCCAGAGTCATACCAATACGTATAGTCATCAGGGTCAACGACCAACTGCGCGTTACGAAAGTAGAAATATTGGCCTGTCGTGTCATAAAGATCCAACAGCGCACGGCGATAGTCTTCAGGCGTGATAGGTCCACTGGTCAGCGTCATTTGCGGACCGAAGTCCGCTGGAAAAATACCACCGCCGGCAATCTGATCAGCACTCGGAGGCGTAAGCAGGTCCGTGAGTGGCAGCGTACTGCGATACGCCAGATCGGATGCGCTATAGCAATACCCTTCCATGAACGTGACTCCGGGATCGTGCTCGCCGGTATCAGTCCAGCTCCGCCCTCCATAAGTCTCGATCGCCTGTTTCGCTTGCCCGTACAGCGTGTCGAAATGGATGTATTGCTTAACAAGAGGGAGTAACTTGTTCGGATTGCTCATGCTACCGCCTTGGAATGAGTCTGCGGTGAAATGGCCCAGGTCAGCACCAGAACCTCGCTCTCCTGCGCCTCACATGAGGCCTTCTTACCGTCGAGCGTCATGTCATTCACTCTGATCACGAACGACTGCTGCTGGATCCAGGCGATGATGCCGTAATAGTCGAGCGTGCCCCCCAAGGTGACGCCGTTCTGCCGGTCCCATGCCCACGGCATATAGTGCTGCGCCAGCAATTCCTGTAACTTGCGGTAGCCGTAGTCAGGGTTCACGTTAAATGTCACGTCGTAAGCAATCGGCACGTCGCGGTATGTCGGGTTGACCAGCACAATGGATATCCATGACGAGGCCAGCGTTTGCAAGTAGGTCGCCATGTCATTCAGATGAGCCTGGCTGAACTTGGGGCGCAGCCGGTCCTGATTATCTTTTTTTGCATTCACCGGAATCACCAGCAGCGTTTGCGCTGTCGGGGCCGGCAATTGGGTGATGCGGTCCACCGGGGGGATCGCGACGCCAAACACGTTGGCATACCGCGTCTTCAACAGGGAGGCCATGTCCTGCCACGTCAATGCCCGTTCCCGGTGCAAAAGCCGTTGCGCCACACGTTGGAAAAACTGAATAGGGGTCTCAGCGGGTTGCCCTCCGATGGATGGCCAAGGTTGTTCAACACCCTCTATTCCCGGGATCGGCGCGACCGGCCGCGCAATTGTGCCGGCCGGTAGCGGCTGAAGGAAATGCCCCGGATCCAGTGTTTCCGGCGCGTCTAATGTCGCCGTCATGCTGTTGACCGTGATACCGCGGAACCAGGGGTAGGCACAGGTGTCGCCCCCTGAGTCGGGCGGATTGATCAGCGCCCTTACCCAGTAACGGCCCGCCGGCATTTGCGCAACGTCCGCACTCGCATCGTCAGGCAAGAGCGCCGACCACAGGCCACTTCCCAATAGGCCCCTGGTACCGTCCACAACGGTGTCATTCAAGGACCCCCATTGGTTGTCCTGATTGAGATACTGCCAATTGATCTTTAACGTCTGTGGACTTTCCAATTGCCAGAATAACGACAACGTGTCTCCCGCCTTACCACCGCTCAAACCCAGATAAAGTTGCGACTGACTGACATCCCCCGGGTCGATCTCGCTGGCGTAGCCAAACGGCGTCAGCAGATACTGCACGAAGTCGTCTGCCTGTGCCGTCACGGTGTAATTCACGGACAACGCCTTCATTTGAGGTGTATAAGGCGGGTTCAGTACTTTTGTCCCAGCCAGCTTGAGGTAGTTCTGATGCCCGAAATCCGGGTTGACGAGTTCCAGGCGAAGCCATTGTGGCCAGTCGCAGGGATTGCTGCTCCCGGTGGGTGACGCGCTTAGCAACGGCGGAAGCGCAATAGTCAGCGGTGCGGGGACCGGTGTTCCTGTTCCGCTTTCAAATAGCGCCTGGGCCGAGTCCCCCTTGACGCCTGGCGTACTTGATAACGGCTGACTACCGGTTGATGAAACCAGGAGCGGCTGCACCATAAAGGCGTTGTTATTGGAAGGCGTGTAGTCGTATCCGCTATACCATGTTGGAAATCCTTCAGTGGGCAAACCAATCCACTGCGGCGTCAAAGTCAGCACGACAGATTCGCTCCGATTGCACCAGCCTGGCGCCATCAGATTGAAGCCCGACCCCACTACGGGCGAAGTACCGAACGGGTAACTCGTACTATCCAGCCTGTCCACACCATAATCCGTGCTGTAGTGCACCTCGGCACTTCCAGCCGCCGCCACCGAAAGCGCCGTAATCTCCGGAACCTGGGCGCCATCGTCGCGTCCGAGCTTCAGCAACGGTGTATCCACGGTGATGCCATCAAGATTCTGCGGTGCCGCGATCGCGGCCGCTTCGGGCTGAAGAGTAAAGATCAGCGAATCGGTGGTTGAACCCTTGCCTACGGCCAGGTCAAGCCAGCTATCCGTGCCACTCACCTGTGCCGATGTCAGGCTCTCGACATCCAGGGCGGCAGCAAAGGTCACTGTAATAGTGCGCAACCCGGCGGGCATCGCCAATAGCGCGGCCGCCACCATGCGGCCAGTCATCACGGTCCGCTGCCCGTCGCACGCGTCGAATAACCTGAGACCGTACTGTGGAAACTCAACCTTATCCTCGCGACTGTAAACGGTAGCCGCCAATTGAGTTCCTTTCGCGCCCGGCAATACCCAGCGCAAATCCGTCCATTCACCACGGTTGACCAGCAGGGACTCATCCAGCGCATAACGTATGGCCGCGCCATTCCGATCCTGTCCTGCGTCGAACAACGTTCCCGCCGGAATGAACTGCCCCCGGGACGAAGCACTCAACTGAAACGACAGCGCCACGCTGTCCGGTTTTGCGCGTTGCTCACTCAACCCCAATTGGCCCCGGTAGTACAGCTCCCGATGCGCCGCCGGGAGATGGTTGAATAGCGCTCGTGGCGTTTTCAGTACGTCTAGAAACGCCAGCAGGAAGGCTTGCTGCGGCAATAGCGCGCCATCCGCCAGATCGCTGTTGCCATGAATTTCCGCCAGCTTGCCAGGCGAATTTTCCGCCATGAAAAAAAAGTCGGCCCAGCTATTGTCGGCATCAAAGGGAATCAACTTCGCGTAGTCATAGATCGAATTCAGAATCGACTCGTCGGATCGGCCATCCAGAACAAATCGGGCATCCGGTGCAAGTTCTTCCAGCGTGGCTTTCAGATCATTCAATCCTGACATTCAAATCTCCCGCGATTCATTGCGTTCTCCGCGTCATCACAATGTTACAGGCATGGCTAAACGGAATCGCTTTTAAATAAGCATGACTAATTGTCACGTTCAAAAAAATAGCGATGAATTACCCCGCGCTAACCAAGGTTTGCGGCGGCATGAATCGGCCGTGCCCCATACTTGGCGCTATCGGATCCGGACTGTATGGCGGAGCGTTCATTGTCGCCGGCACGGTTGGCGCGAAGCGTGCGATCAATCGCTGTCCCATCAGGATAAGGGGCGCACCGCTGGTCACGCACGGGGCCATCTGGCTGCCATCCAAAGCTTCAACGCTGACAATGCCGGTGCCTGGCGCATATCCCGGGATAAAGTATTGCGCTTGCCACTGGACGCACTTTTCATCACCCATGACACAAACACGGCGCTCGTTAATCGTCGCCTCACCATGGCCCGATATAAACGCGGGTTCAGAAAGCACAACCTGCCTCTGACCAAACATCGGCTCGAAGACGAGTACCGTGCCGTCTACAACCACGAAGGAGCTCATGCCATCCACCGGCCTTGCGCGTCGCCGACGTCGAGCAGACCGGCTATCTTCTGCTCGATATCACTCCCCCTCAGGCAATAGGTCACCTCCACCTGCAACTGGTTCAACGCAGCGTCGGGTTGATAGACCCGCACCGCAGTCAGATGGGCGCGAGGCTCGTAACGTAGCATGCCGTCGATGATCCGCGTTTCGATTTCGGCGATGAGATTGCCGTCGATATTCTCGAACATCACGTCATATAACGCGCAGCCGTAGTTTTCTCGCATCACGCGCTCACCCGGTTCGGTACTGAACAGAATGCGCAAGCTCTGATTCACGTCCTGCGCGCCTTCGGCCATCACTACACCGTCAGCTAGCGTAAATGCGACCGGAAAGGCCCAGCCACGGCCGAATGTCTGCGTCAGAATATCGTTTGCCATAAGTCACTCGTGGTTGTGCATTGGGAACTGCACGATTACAGAGGCTAATGTGAGAGATCGATCTTCGCGCCGGTGATATTGACCATGCTCTTACCGGACAGCGTCGCTTTATCGCCTTCGATGGAAATACTGCTCGCCTTCACCGACAACACCTCCTTGCTCTCCAGGGTCGCGCCTTCCCGCAAAGTCAACTTATTATCAGACGACGCCAGTTCCACGGCGTTGGCAAGCGTGTCAAAGGACAGCTGAAACTGGCGCCCTTCTTTATTGGTCACCAATGCCTTGTTGGTGTTTTCCTGAGAGGGGGCTATCGGTGCCCGGTTGACGGGATTGTGCATGGCTCCAAGAATCACCGGACAGCCAGGATCCTCGTCGAAAAAACCCACCACTACTTCATCACCGGTTTCGGGGTAGAAGCAAAAGCCGCTCATCTGGCTGGCATACGGGCTGGAGAAGCGCGCCCACAGGACATTATCCATGTCGCCCAGTACCGGCATACGAACCCGGAGGCGATTCATGCCACTTATATCCTCTTCAAACGGCGCAACCACACCGATATGAAGACCTGTCACACGGGGAACAAGCGTCGCATCGCGAGTGAAATCGTCGTTGCCCACCGAGACGGTTGTTCGCCATCCCTCTTCCTTGCTGATCCGATGACGTATCCCGGTAATGATCCCGTGACCGTCAACCGACCGGCCATAATCTTCTATCGCCAATGTTTGCCCTAGCCGGTAATCAATGGAACCTTCAACCGCAAACTCCCCTTGAACGCCCGCGGCCTGCAGATTCATCAGAAGCCCCGTGGCCAGGGAAGTCGCAGCATCGAAACGCAGCGACGTACTGTAGTTGAACGCCCACGACGTCGCATTCAGGCGATTACCTTGTGCCGCGTTAAATGCCTGCGTTCCGAGTACCGCCACGCCGGCCAATGCGGTCTGGCTGATCTGCGCCTTGTCATCCCAGGTCGTCACAGTCAACGCTGAAGGTTGATATTGCTCACTGAATGACCATGACCCTTCTTCTATCAACGGGTCTTCACCCGTTAAGCGAGCATGTTGATGCAAAGTGTGCGACGGAATGCCGGAGAGCACCGGCCGCATGATCTCAACCCCTTCCGGAGCGGGAAATAACCAGACTCCGTTCGCATTAAGCCGGCAACGGAGGAAATTCCAGTCAGAGCAACGAAACTGCACCAGTTGGTCGTACACGGTATCCATTCCCGTCACCGAGAGCAATGGAATCGCCTGCTCGAGCAGCAGTCTCCCGGCAATGGCCGCATCGTTCTGCTCCTGGAACACCTGCGAGCGATGCGTACTTACCAGGGCCTGCAACCCATGACGCAGCGACAGCGTCAATTCGACACGATCGCGGCGCATTTTGAGCGTCTGTTGCACAATGACGCCGCGAAAAATGCAGCTCTCGATCCCGTGCTCGACCAGTAAAATTGCTATGGATCGGCCTGGCGTGCAAAGTTCGATATCCTCGTCACATGACGGCAAGGTTTCCAAAGCATTCCCCGCCACCGACAGAACGACTGTTCCGGCAGGTATCCCATTCACCTTGTGATGGGTATCGGCCCAGATCGGCTTCAACACCCTCAACGGTGCAGGTGGCTCGCCAGTCAGCAGTACGATGAGCGGAGTGGGTCGCATCAACGCGTCCCCTTGCCGGCAGCAGACACCTTCAGTGTCTGGCCTGGCCGGATCGCATCGAGGCTGTCCAGATCGTTCTCCGCAGCGACCTCGAGATAGTCCGTCGCGCCGGTCAGGGTAGAAGCGGCGCTATTCGTCACTTGCGCGAGGGACGTCGCATCAGGCACGTTCACGACTGCACTAGCAGGCGCCTTCAACTGTTCTTCGGCACTTTGCAGTGTCAAGCTTCCATCCGCTGTCAGCACGAGTGTCGCCGTCGCGCGCAATGGCGTCGCATCGCGTTCGAACAGGGTGTATCGAATCGACAGTGAACTCATGCGCCCAGAAAAGTAGCCCCTCCCATTCCAGCGCATCTTTCCCCACCGGACCTGCAGATAGCGCGGCTCGCTGTCTGCCGGATTGACGTTGTAGCAGAGCGAGCGAAGACGAGTGAGCTGGCGATCAATCGGCGTATGGTTGCCGGGCATTCTGGCATCGAACAGCAACTCGAGTGTCAGCCCCCCTGGCCGTGTCTGCACATAGCGATTGCTTTGCCTCGTGGTGTTGATGAACAGATCGGGGCGATAGTCGGTCTGGTAGTCCAGCGAAACGGAGTCAGGGTTGTACATCGCCGACAGCGTCCCGGACAACTGCGTCATTTCCCGATCGCTATAAGCTTTCAGCGTGAGTTTCGTCGGCTTGCGGTGCAGTACATTCATCTTACGCCCCAGCCTTCATCGCGTAGCTGCTCGATTATGCGCCGGGTGACCGCCTGGACGAGACGCTCCTCCTGAATGCGCTCCTGCGCGAAACTGAGTGGCGGCGGCGCAGCGGCGTTTTCCTCCGACCCAACGACTTTGGCCTGGATAACCAATTCCCTGATCTCAAGCGTCACAGCTTCACCCCCATCGGAATCATTTCCTGATAACGCAGTTCCAGCGTATTGATCAGGACCCGGCTGCTCGTGGCATCAAGATTGCTGGTATGCCAGCGGACGGGCAACGCCTTGGTGATCAACCAGTTGCAAAGCGGCAATGTATCGACGTCGAACAGCGTGATGACCGCATCGAGATACATGACCTTACCGGTCAATAGCTGAGCATTGACCATGATGCTCAAAGGAGTCAGCGCCATGACGCCACGCTCCAGCGTCAGCGAGCCGTGCTGGATTTTTTCGGCGAAATAGCGATTGCGTAGATTCTCACCACCTTCGCTGTAGGCGGAGACATTCCACTCACGGCTGAGTCCTGCAATGCGCTGGAAACTCGAGTCGACCACACTCGGTACCGGCATCCGGTCGAGCCAGAATGTCACTGAGAAGCGATGAGATGTCGCCGGTTGGAAAAATGCTGGGCTGTTCATCCTGCGCTCTCCCCCGCGGCACTAACTGAAGCTTGCATCACGCTCAAACGGGTATCGAACGCCAGACTGATAACGATGAACTCGGCCGGTTGGCCGACCGCCACCCCCACCTTCATGATCATTTTTCCGTTCACGACATCTTCCTCGGTCATGGTCTCGTTTAATCCGATCTGGATATAGAAAGCTTCTTGC
This sequence comes from Paraburkholderia phytofirmans OLGA172, assembly GCF_001634365.1. NCBI lineage: Bacteria > Pseudomonadati > Pseudomonadota > Betaproteobacteria > Burkholderiales > Burkholderiaceae > Paraburkholderia > Paraburkholderia phytofirmans. The sequence continues at coordinate 1,432,131 of NZ_CP014578.1, read as the reverse complement.
TCCTCCGAGCCTTGCAAACCGCCGTCCAGCCAAAGTTGGCGCAACCAGAGATGCGCCAGGCCGCGATATTTGATCCAGGTGAGGGCATTATTCGTTTCGAAAACGAACTGACGGCCAATCCGGCTGAGTTCCGCCTCGATGAACGCGATGAAACGGCGGGTTTGCACATAGAGCCACGGTGAGGATGTATTGGGTGTAAGCGTGCGGCATCCCCATACGCGCGTGCCTCGCCCCGGAAAGCTGCGGATCAGATTGAGCGAGGCGCCGTCAGGCTGAAACAGGCCATCTGACTGAAGCCATGATTGGGATGGCTTGACCACCTGAGCCAGCGCCGCGTTAGCAGGCGCTTTCCACACACCCGACTCGCGATCGGTATATTCGATCACCGCTGCCAATGCTGCGGAAGGTGGCACCACGACAGGATTCTGCTCGTCCGTACCATAGGTGGTCACGAGATGCGGCCAGTACGCGGCGCCCCATTCCGGGTTGGCAGGATGGTTGGCCATGAAGCTGGCCAGGCATGCACTGGCGCTACCCGCTGCATCGGGCGGATCGAATAGACCAAAAACGCCCTGCCGCACCTGGCAAATCGTCAGCAATGCAAACCATGCTTTGGCCCAATCGCTGCTGGCTGCACCGACACCTTCCAGCAAAACCGTGTCAGGCATCGCTACCAAGGTGATGGTGCTTTCTATCGCGACCGCTTCGGAAATTCTGGCATCGCCGAATGCGCTGAGCAGTTGCGCGGCCGTGATACTTTCCAGCGGGCTATAGTCGCCCAACGAGAGCACAAAACCGCCGCTGCCACCGTTGTCGAAATAGTGTTTCACGGCATAGTAAAGGATCGCTGCGGTTGTTGAGGCTCCGCCGAACAAGCGCTCAAAGTCAGAGAAGCTGTTTATACGAACGGCGGAGAATTTAGCGCCTTGTTGCGTATAGCCAATAAACAGCGGCACAGCGCTTTCGATCTGATCCGATTGCCCCGGAATCGCCTGCTCACTGAAAGTGACATCCGGTTGATTTATCCCCATCATGAAGTCACTTCTCCCATTGAGCTCGTAAAACCGTGGGCGTGATATGGTGTTTTGGCGGTACTCCGCTACGAACTCATGCTCTGCGTAAATTGCAGGATGATAAATTCAGCGGGGCGAACTGCAGCCATACCCACGGTGGCGATCATCTGCCCCTGTGCAATCTGATCCGCCGTCATGGTTACGTTCAAACCGATTTGCACGAAGTAGGCTTCTTTCGGCGTTGCCCCTAACAATGCCCCTTGTATCCATAGGCTATACAGATAGTTCTCTATAGCGCTACGCACCTTCTCCCAGGTCGGCGCATTGTTGGGCTCGAACACCATGGTTTGCATGGTCGTCTTGATATCGCGCTCTGCGCTGTTAAACAGTCGTCGCACCGGAACGTATCGCCAGCTGGTGTCGCTATTTTTTGCCGTTCCCGCCAGGGTTCGTGCGCCCCAAACAATCAGTCCCCGGTTACTAAAGTTGCGGATAACGTTAATACCCGCATCGTTCATCGCCCCCTGCTGATCGTCGGTAACCATCGCACTGGCCCCAACGAAACCGCTGAGCGCCACGTTGGCTGGCGCCTTCCATACGCCACGCGTAGCATCAGTGCGGCAATAAACACCCGCTATCGCAGCACCTGGCGCAAGAAGCAGCGTGTTCGAAAGGTCGGCCGACACCATTTGATCGATCTCTGCGCTTACGGTGTTGTACTCGGCCGGATTGACGGACTTCAATTGAGCCAGATTCGTCACCTCATTGCCGGTTTTATTATTTCCATCGATATACCCGGACACAGTAATGGAGGCATCCGGTGAACGGGAGTATGGATAATAATTTGTCGTCAGGTAAGGGTAATACATCGCGATCTGGTCCGGCTGCGCAGAGGAGAGAGGCGACCCATCGGAACTACCTGCGATATAGAAATACCGCTTATCGGACGTCAACATACCACTCAAAACGCCCTGCAATGCATTATTAAGAGACGTAGTCGGCACCAGCAAGGTTATGTCATTTTCGCGATCGATTATAGAAGGCACGGCGTCATAATCAGCCTGGGCTGCGGGGTATTTTAGAGGCAAGATATAACACGGCCCACCGCCGTTCTGAAAATAACTTTGCACATCGTACGCGGCGTTCGGCTGGAACGAGACTGAATCGGTATAGGTATAGGTATCGCCCGAGCTGCCGCTCGCCTCTTTACCGTTCACGGCCGCTGGAGCAGGACTAGCGGTAGATTTAATCGAGACTGAAATAAGGGTTGCGGACGAGCAAATTGTCGTGAAATCCAACCAGCTCGCAATGCGAATACATTGATTATAATTAAATTTTTGGCTCCCTCCGCCGGCAGCAGAGAAATATCCAATAAACACAGGCACGGATGTCGCTAATTTACTGACCGAGATTGACGGCGACGCATCTTCATCGATATACACACCCGGGAAACTGGTTGTAACTGGCATGAAATTTTCCTTTTTCAGACAGATGTCGCGCGTAAAATCTGGTTGGCAAATCTGACCAGCATTATCCCTGCCCTACGCTTTGGGTAAAATTCAAAACGATAAACTCTGCCGGACGAACTGCCGCCATGCCTACGCTAATGATCAGCCTTCCCTGCGCCACGTCCTCGGGAGTCATGGTAATACCCTCGCCAATTTTGACGAAATAGGCCTCTGTCTCAGTCGAACCTAGCAGTGCTCCGCTTCGCCAGAGGCTGTAAAGATAATTGGCGATGGCACCACGCACCCTTTCCCAAGTCGGCTGGTTATTCGGCTCGAATACCATTGCCTGCATGGAAGTCTTTATATCCCGCTCAGCGCTATCGAACAGGCGCCGCACCGGAACATAACGCCAGTCATCACTGTCTTCCAGAGTACGTGCCCCCCAGACCACAGGACCCCGATTATCAAGGGTGCGAATCATATTGATTGCCTTCTCGCGATTATATTGCCCTTGCAAATCGTCTGACACCTTATATATCGGCTTATAGTTTGACGGGAGGGCCACATTTGCCGGCGCCTTCCATACGCCGCGCGTCCGATCCACCGCACAATATAATCCGGCCACCACCGCGCTGGCGGCAATGGTGTTAGTCGTCCAGTTTACCGAAAGGCCCGGGTAATAAACTGCCGCCCCCGATATGGCATCATAATCCTTCGCAGCTGTGCCATCGGTTATCTCGTCCGATGGACCATCAAGAACAGCGAATCTCCCGGTTCCCGGCGCGCAGAGGTCCCGTACTGAACTGCTCGTAATATCGGTTTTTCCGCAAGCGACAATCAAGGTGATATCGTCATATTTCGGCACAGAGCCGATCAGTGAGTCGTGCTCCGTTACATAACAGGCCCCGCCTCCACACTCGAAGTATGCTCGCACATTCCAAAAACCATTGGAATCAAGCTCCTTCCCCAAGCCTCGAACATACTGAACGAACTCTAAATAATTATTGAATTTAACTACAGAATAGCCCCAACCAAATACGGGAATTATGGGAATAGCAGTTGGTCTTGTACTGATGGAAATTGCGGGGGTAGTGTCTTCGTCGATATAAACACCGGGATAACTGACAGAAATTGACATCACAATTTCCTACTAAATTTGGTACTGGAGCGCAATGAAATGGGCTGCATTCAGCGTTGCCCAATGTGCTGTGCGAACTGGAGAATAATAAATTCAACCGGACGTACTGCCGCCGACCCTACACTTACTATCATCTTGCCCTGTGCAATATCACCGACCGTCATCGCGACGTCCTCGCCAATCCGCATGGAATAGGCTTCGCTTTCGGTCGCACCCGCCAACGCGCGCCTTCCACAGACTATGCAGATAGCCCGGCTACACTCAATGCGTCTGAAGCGTGACCCGGTCGGCCATCAGCCTCAGCTCCTGCACTGCCGCCTCGTTGCTGGTGGCATCCAGTGTCGGCGAGGTCAGCGAGGTGGGAAAAGCATTTGAAACATTCCAGGTGAGCAGTAATTTGGTGCCCGCATCATCGGTCAGACTGATGGTGATGTCCTTCTTTTCCACTTTATTCAGCGAGATGCTGTTGATCCAGTCATATAACTCAGAGTCCCCGGGAAATACTCCCTTGCGCAACGTGATGTTCACTGTCTGACGCTGCCCAGGCATTCTGAACCAGTTGCCAATGCCGTCCCGGTACTCGATCGTGTCATAGGTAATATCCAGTCCGGACACGTTATTGAACGGGATATTTTCGCTGCCAAGCGAAACGATGAACCGGTAGGTTGGAATCGGGTACGACGCGGCGATCTGATCAGCGGCGGTTGCCATTTGCATCCCCTTTTAGCGAAAATCACTTACACAAAGTCAAGCGTTGGGTACGGACTTCACATTTCCGATGCCAGCAATCATCGAAATCCAGTCTACTCGGAAGATCTGTTTAACGAAACGCCCACCCAATTCGATTGACTGGCCAAAGTAACCATTAATTAAATGTCGCGAATCGAAAACTGTTGAGCGAAGCTTAATACCTATTCAATTGATTTGCGTTGTGGCATTTTGTCTACAGGATATGCCGACTGGACTCTCCCGAGTTCACCCAAAAATGTGACGGGAATGGACGCGCACAAGCAGGTGGCCTGTTCGCCTTGAATGGAAACGTTGAATCGAGGAAGAAGGAAAGCGATGCGGCCGCCGTTCGGCGGCCGCAATGGGGTACCACTAACGCGTGAAACCAACGTTTAGAACTTACACACCCGTTGCCACCTCCGGCGGCGCCTCGCGGAAACCGCGCGTGATCCAGCCGAGATAGCACAACCCCAGCACGAACCACACCGCGCCAAGCACCAGAGCGGTTTTCTCGAGGCTCACCAGCAGCCAGATATCTGCAATCGCACCGGCCAGCGGAAACAGCAGGCCGCCAATCATACCCATCGCATTCGCACTGCCCTTCGCGCTGAAAAACTGGCGGACCACACACAGATTGACCGCAGTGAACGCGAGGAACGCGCCAAAGTTGATGAACGAGGTCGACGTCGCCACATCGAGCTTCAACGCGACCAGACCGACTGCGCCCGCGATCGCAATGTTCAGCGCCGGTGTCTTGAACTTCGGATGCACGAAACCGAAGATGCGCTTGGGCAATACTTCGTCGCGTCCCATCGCATACAGCAAACGGCCCACGCTTGCCTGCGCCGAGATGCCCGAAGCGAACTGCGCAAGGATCAGGCCGGCCAGAAACACCGTCACGAAGATATCGCCGCCCACTTTGCGCGCGACTTCGAAGGCGGCCGAATCCGGGTCCTTGAACACTGCACCCGGGTGCGCGAGTTGCACCGTGTACGCGGCGATCACGAAGATCGCGCCGCCGATCAGCGCGATCAGCACGATCGCGCGCGGCATGGTCTTTTCCGGGGCGATGGTTTCTTCGGTCAACGTCGACACCGCGTCGAAGCCAAGATACGAATAGGCGGCAATCGCGGCGCCCGCCATCGTCGCCGAGAACGGCACATGCGGCTTGAAGAACGGCTCAGCCGAAATCAGACCGCCAGGGCCGGCCGCAGCAGTCACATAGTGGCAGCACAACACGACGAACAACGCGACGATCGCGAGTTGCACGACCATCAGCACGATGTTGAAACGGTTCGCGAGTTCGATGCCGAGGATGTTCAGCGCACTCGTCAACACGATGAACGCGACAATCCAGATCCAGCTCGGAATGTGCGGAAACGCGGCACTGAGATACGCGGCGCCGATCAGCCAGATCACCATCGGCAGGAAGAAGTAATCGAGCAAGGTGGCCCAGCCGATCATGAAGCCCAGATGCGGATTAAAGGTTTTGCGTGTGTACGTATAAGCTGAACCGGCCACCGGGAAAAGCCGCGCAAGCTTGCCGTAACTGAGCGCAGTAAACACGATCGCGATCAGGGCAATCAGATACGCGAGCGCGGCAGTATCGTTGCTGGCGCTCGCCAGCACACCATAGGTGCCGTAGACAATCAGCGGCGCCATATAGGCGAGGCCGAACAGCAAGACTGAAGGCAGACCGAGCGTACGCTTCAGATGCGTGCCTTGGGGCGCGGCGGGTGCCCCGGCGCGTTCGGTGGGTGATGTTGGGGTCATGCGGTGTCTCCTCTTGCGAATGGGCGAGCGTCGCCGGGGGCGGTGTTGAACGCGCCCCGGTCGAGCTTTGTCGATCAGACCTGCTGGAAGCGCGTATGCCGCGCCGATGATTCTTTGCTGACGTACTGCTTGTTTGCGCTTATTGGCGCCTGGGTGCGCTTATGCGTGCCTGCACATAAGCGCGCGCACCTTAACGCGGGCGGATCACACGCGTACGTTGCCCGTGCTCGCCGTCCTGCGTCGTGAGGTCGAGCGCAATGCGCGCGTCATGCAGATAACGATAGTGTTCGCGCGCGCCTTCAAGACGCGCCGGATCGAGCGTGGCGCGCAGGACCGTTTCTTCCTGCCCGGCGTCGCACACCACGTCGCCGAATGGATCGATCAGCGCCGATTCGCCGGGGAATGTGAGGTTGTCGTCACCTGAACCGATGCGATTCACGAGCGCCGCGAACATCTGATTCTCCATGGCGCGTGCCACGATTGCCCGGCGATGCACCGGCCCGAACGGCTCCATATTGCCGTTCGTTACGATCAGCAGATCGGCGCCGAGCGAGGCGACTGCGCGCGCCGTTTCGGGAAACTCGATGTCGTAGCAGATCAGGAGGCCAACGGTCAGGCCCTTGAAGCTGCATACTTCGTAACGGTCGCCCGGTTCGAACACACCAACGTCCGACGCCCACAGATGCGTCTTGCGATAGCGCAGCGCGATCTCGCCGCGTTCGTCAATCAGCACCGTGGTGTTGAAAAAGCGGCTGCCGTCACGCTCGGCGAGCCCCACCGCCACCGCTACGCGTGCTTCGCGCGCCGCATTGCGGACCGCGGTAAGCGACGGCCCGTCGATCGGTTCGGCCACGTCGCCGATGGTGTCCCGCGTCGGAAAGCCCGACAGCGTGGTCTCCGGAAACACGATCAGATCGGTTCCGGCCGCACGTTGGCCGATGGTTCGCAGCACGCGTTGCACGTTTTTACCACCCACGCCCGTCGCACCGTCCACAATCGGAATCTGTGCCAGTTCAAGTTGAAGCATTCTGTCTCCTGTCGACCAGAGTTGGCGCTTTAGCTGTCGACCAGAGTTGGCGCTTTAGCGCTTACTCTGGTCCCATGCAAAGCACTTACTCTGGTCCCATGCAATCTGCGGTCGACCAGAGTTGGCGCTTTAGCACCTACTCTGGCCCCATGCAATATAGTTGCGGCCCTTGCCTGTCTGCTTCGCGTTAAATTGCGGCTGTTGTCGGGCCGCCCGCTTTGCAGGTTGGGCCTATTATTACCAGACATATTTTTGTCCGTAATCACCCTGCTGGGTTACCCTCAACGGAGCACGCATGGAACTCGAATGGCGCGATCTGGCCTTTCACCGCGAGATCGGCGCGGTTATCGACGCACTCGACAGCGCGCAATTCTGGACTCGCCTCACGCGCGCGCTCGAACGCTATGTCGTGTTCGACAACTGGGTCGCCCTGCGCTTCACACCTGGCGCGGCGCCCCTCGTCTGCGCCGAATCGCCCACCCCGGACGGCGCGGTGGATGCGATGTTCCAGGACTATCTCGCGGCGCTTTATCAACTCGACCCGTTTTATATCGCCGCGACCGAGAAGCCCGCATCCGGCTTCGTCACGCTTGCGGACGTCGCGCCCGACAACTTCTCGATGACCGACTACTACCAGCGGTACTTCAGGAAAAACATTGTCGGCGATGAAGTGCACTTCAACTACATGATCGACGCGCGGCATACGCTGGCGTTCTCGCTAGGCGCAACGCAGCGCTATGGCGAGCGCGACCTGGCGGTGCTCGCGCTCTGCGCGCCATGGGTGATCGCGTTGTTGCGGCAGCGCCTGCCGTATGAGGCATTCGACGCGCCGGAGCCGGCCTCGAACGAGGCAGTGACACAAACAGCAATGGGAGCAGCGACAGAAGCAGGCGTCCCGGCGGACGCACCTGCCTATGCCGCGCGCTTCGAGCAGGTGTCGTCGACGGGCGGCCGCTCGCCACTCACCGCGCGCGAAGTCGAGGTGGCGATGCTGACCTTAAGCGGATTTTCAACGCGCGCCATCGCGGAGAAACTGACGATCTCGTTCGAGACGGTGCGTGCGCACAAGAAGCACATTTATACGAAGCTCAATGTCAACTCGCAATCGGAGTTGTTTGCGCTGTTTTATGAGGCGGGACGCAAAGGGGCGTGACGTCCCGCTGATTGATTGCCGGCTGGCGTCACGATCCGCATGCGGCGCAACCGCTCGCCGTCTCTTCGTAGCGATCGTGATGCTTGAGCCAATCGCCCATATTCTTCTTCTCGTTGCGTCCTTTCGGCGTGACGTCGAAATGCGCGTACGCGCTGAGGAACTGCTCGCCGCCGCGTCCGTACGTGGAATAGGTGTGATAGACGTCGCCCGCTTCGTCCTTGTAGAACACGCTGTGACCGGGCAGCTCGTCGATTCCGACATCCTGCCCGGTGAAGTTGTAGAACGCTTTCTTGCTGGCGATCTCCTCCGGCGTGAACGACACGTGATAGTCGAAATTAAAGTCGCTCTCACTCGACGACACCCACGGAAACTTCCAGCCCATACGTTTCCTGAAAGCCTCGATCTTCGCGAGCGGCCCACGCGAGACCGCCACGTACGATACGTCGTGATGTTCAAGATGCGTCAGGATGCCGTCCATGTGATCCGACACGAACGAGCAGCCGAAACAACCCTCTTCCCAATCCGGGCCCAGCATGAAGTGATAGACAATCAACTGGCTGCGGCCGCCGAACAGATCGGCGAGTGTCTTACGGCCTTGCGGCGTGTCGAATACATAGGTCTTGTCGACCTTCACCCACGGCAGTTCACGACGTTTGCGGGCGAGTTCATCGCCGGCGCGTGTGTACGCTTTCTCTTCCACTAATAGCGCCTTGCTGGCGGCCAACCATTCTTCCCTGGTACCGATCCGGTGTTGCGGGTCCATGTGCGTCTCCTTCTCTGCGTCGTGCAAGTTCGATAGAGCAAAGTCAGGCGAAGTAGCGTTCCAGCGAATCGAGGCCATGGCTCCAGCCAGACTGATGCAGATCGCGCGTTTCTTCGTCGATGAACTGTTCATGAGTGAGCGTCAGCAACGTGCCGTTACCGTCTGGGCGCAATAGCACCGTGACGAGCGACTCCTGCTCCGGCTGCGAACGCCATGCCCACGTGAACACCAGCTTGGCGTCGGGCACCACTTCCAGATACTGACCGTAGACCTCCAGCTCCCGGCCGTCCGGCTTGCGATACCCCATCGTGAAGCGTCCGTCGACACGCGCATCCACTTCCGCGCGGAGCACCTCGGCGCCGTTCGGATGCATCCACTTCATGAATTGCGCCGCCTCCGTCCAGGCGCGAAAGACTTTGGCTGGCGCGGCGTCGAGGCGCCGCTGGAGGGTGAGGCTGGGCTTGGTGGACATGGGGTTTCCTCTTCGACGAAAGCAGCAAGACGATCGAGTGATTCGGACCAGAAGCGCCGATAGCGGGTGAGCCACTCCATGGCTTCCTCCATGGGTCCGGCGGACAGGCGGCACGCCACCGTGCGCCCGGTTTTGCTGCGTGTGATGAGACCGGCCTCGGACAGCACGTCGAGGTGTTTCATCACCGCGGGCAAGGACATTGCAAAAGGCTCGGCGAGTTCGCTGACCGACAGATCGCTCAGTTCGGACAGACGCGCGAGCAACGCTCGCCGCGTCGGATCGGACAGCGCGGCAAAGGTGCGATCGAGTAGCATTTCATTAAACTTAACCATGAGGTTAAGTATAGAAACGCGCGTGAGGATGTCAAGGACCGGTGCGTGCTTGTCTCAAAGCGCGCGCGAACAGGTGAAAGAAAGCGGCTGAAGTAGCGGTGAACGAATCAGCGAAGGGGACGCAGCAAAAAGATACGCGGCGCATCGCAGATAAAACCCTGCAACACGCCACGTCAAGGTGGAGAACAACCGACTACACGTTCGAGCAAAGCGGCAAAAAAGGCCCGCGCCACTCTCGCGTTACAACAAATCGCGCAAAACGCAATGCGGCAGAATCAGATCGCCCAACCGCCGAGATAGAAGCCGACCAGCACGATAGCGATGGCCACCGTACCGACGTTCAGCTTGCGATACTCGCCGCTCACCACGCGGCCGATCACCAGCGTCGCGAAGCCGAGCATGATGCCCGTCACGATGTTGGCGGTCAGCACGATGAACACAGCGCACATCAGGCCCGACATCGCGTCGACCATATCGTCCATGTGCAGCTTGCTCACGTTCGAGAGCATCAGCAGACCCACGTACATCAGCGCCGGAGCCGTTGCATACGAAGGCACCAGACTGGCCAACGGCGAGAAGAACATCACCACGAGGAACAGCAGACCGACCACCGCTGCCGCCATGCCCGTCTTCGCGCCGGCTGCTACGCCGACCGTCGATTCGATGTAGGCCGCCGCCGGTGCGCCACCGAGCAGGCCAGAGAAAATCGAGCTGAGCGAATCCGCCGTCAACGCACGGCCGCCGTTGATGATGCGGCCGTTTTCGTCGAGTTGACCGGCTTGTCCGGCGACAGCGCGAATGGTGCCGGTTGCGTCGAACACAGCGGTCATCACGAGAGCCAGCACGCTAGGCAGGACTGCCATCGACAGCGCACCCTTGATGTCCATCGCACCGATCAGCGACGAATGGCCCGGTGCGCTCAGCGACGGCAGTGCGAACACGCCGTGGAACGCCACCGCCGGATCGATCACGAGCGCAATCGCCGAGATCGCGACGATCACGATCAGGATCGAACCCGGCACGCGACGGCGCACCAGACCGAAGATCGCAGCCAGACCCGCCACCGACATGATCGCCGGCAACGCCGTGATATTGCCGAGCGACACCGGCAGACCGGCACCCGGATTCTTGACGACCAGACCCACATCATTCGCGGCGATCAGCAGCAGGAACAGGCCGATGCCGATACCCGTGCCGTGCGCGATGCCGGTCGGCAGATTGCGCAGAATCCACGAACGCACGCCGGTCACCGAGATTCCGGTGAAGACGAGACCCATCAGGAACACCGCGCCGAGCGCGACGTTCGGATGCAGACCTTTACCGAGCACAAGACCGAACGCGGTAAACGCGGTCAGCGAAATCGCGCAGCCGATCGCGATCGGCAGACGCGCCCACACACCCATCAGCAGCGAGCCGAAAGCGGTGGTCAGGCACACGGCGACGAACACCGCGCTGGTATCGAAGCCCGCTTTGCCGAACATGCCCGGCACGACGAACACGGAATAGACCATCGCGAGGAAGGTCGTGATGCCCGCGACGATTTCTGTACGCTGCGAACTGCCGCGTGAAGAGATTTCGAAGTAGCGGTCGAGAAAGCCCTTTCCGTCGAATGATTCGGCGCCGACTTCAGAAATCGGTTGGGCGTGGGGTTCCATCATGATGAGTGCCTCCTTTATCAGCGGGCTGAAACGGCTCGTATTCGGGCCGCCATCAGGTTCGTCTCGTTGCGTTGATCTAATGTGGTGTGGCAAGGTTTGAACGTCGGCTTGCGATGCGTCCGGACAACCCGCACGCTCCGTTCTTCTTTTGCTGTCTCGAAATGTAGGGCAACACAAATATGTCTCCCATCGCATGAATGGCATGCTCGACATGTCGCGATGCTTATATCGTTTAAAGGACGGCAAACCATGGGGACGCTCCGCGCGTTTACACCTACGGTTTGTCATCAAGTTATGAAAGGGTTTTGCGGGGTTCGGCGCGCAAAAACAGGCATTCATCGTGGCCAGAAGCTTGCAACGCGACATGAACCGTGCGTTGGAGACACCTGTCAGAAAGCCTGCAAAACCGGGTCGCCCCGGCGCCGCGGGTTACACTCTGACCCTTACGCGACTTAAAGCGTGACTTAACTGCGGCGGTCCACAGCGCCCGTCCGCACTGGCCCATGGAGTCCTTCTTGATGAGCGGCGGTTTTTCGCGTCCTGCCTGGCGTCTTCTGATTCTTGCTGTGTTCGCGCTGCTCGCGCTGTCCGGTTGCAGCCTGCTGTGGGGCCCGCAGCAGGCGCCGATTGTCGATGCCACCGTGATGCCCGTCGAACCCGCGAGCGCGCCTGTGGCCGCCTCCGCGCCGGAACCCGTCGAGACTGAAGCGACCGAGCCCGAACAGCCGAAGAAGCCTAAGAAACCGGTCGTCAAGCCGCACAAGGTCGAACCGCCGCCGCCGGTCGCCACGCCCGCGCCGCCGCCCCCTGCCCCCGCGCCGCTGATCGTGCTGCGCACGATCGAGCGTAGCGACGCGCGCGCCTTGCTCGATAGCGAAGTGCAGAAACCCGACGGCAAGGTGGTGGGCCGCGCGGTCGATATGATCGCGGATGCGAGCGGCAAGCCGCGCGAGATGGTGGTCAATCTGCAGGGTTTCCTCGGTGTCGGCGACCGCAAGGTCAATTTCCCGTGGAGCGCTTTCCGCTTCACGCCGACCGCGAAAACCGCGCCGATCACGCTCAACGCGGCGGCCGTGCCGGCTCCTGCTGCGAAGTCCGCTGCCGTGCAATTGCCGCTGATCGACGCCGATGTCGAGCGTTCGAACGGCGCCAAGGTCGGCCGTGTGATCGATGTGCTGATTGACGCCAACGCTCAGCCGCAGGCGGTCGTGCTCGACGTCAACGGCATGGTCAGCACCGAGCGGCGCACGATTGCCGCCAACTGGTCGGCGCTGCGTTTCGTCACGAAAGACAACGAACTGCATCCGCTGATGGATTTGAGCGACGCGCAGATCAATGCGACGCCGCCGTACGCCAGCGACAAACCGATCCGCGCGGTGTCGCCGGCGCCGCCGACCGCTCCGGCGCCGGCTCCCGCCGCTGCGGCTTCTGCCGCGCCGGCCCCTGTCGCTGCGGGTTCCAACACACGGGCGGCCCGATGATAGGCCGCACTTTGGTCACCGCACGCAGTTTGCGCGCACTCGATTGGCTAAATTTTTTCGTCGCCAACGTGCAGACGGGATTCGGGCCATTCATTGCGTCGTACCTTGCCTCGCACAAGTGGACTCAGGGCGAGATCGGCATGGCGCTGTCTGTCGGCACCATTAGCGCGATGGTGAGCCAGGTGCCGGGTGGCGCTGCCGTCGACGCGCTGCGCAACAAAAAAGGCGCTGCCGCATGGGCGATCTTCGCGATCATTTTCAGCGCGGTGCTGCTGGCCGCGAGCCCGACGGTGTTGCCGGTGATTGCCGCGGAGGTGTTCCACGGCTTTGCCAGCTGCATGCTGACGCCGGCGTTGGCCGCGATCTCGTTCGCCCTGGTGGGGCGTGCGAATCTGGGCGACCGGTTGGGACGCAATGCGCGCTGGGCGTCGATCGGCAGCGCCGTCGCGGCCGGGCTGATGGGCGTATTCGGCGAATACTATTCGCCTCGCGCGGTGTTCTGGCTGACGGCGGCGCTTGCCGTGCCGGCGCTGATTGCGCTGACGATGATTCAGCGCACCGATACGATCGAGTTGCCCAAAGCCGGGCCGACACCTGAACAGATCGAACGACGCGAGAGTTTGCGCGAGTTGTTGCGTGACAAACGGATGCTGCTGTTTGCGGCTTGCATCGTGCTGTTCCACTTGTCGAATGCGGCGATGCTGAATCTCGCCGCTGGCGAAGTGACGGCCGGCATGGGCGACAACGTGCAGCTCGTGATTGCCGCGTGCATTATCGTGCCGCAGGCGATTGTGGCGATGATGTCGCCATGGGTTGGGCGCTCGGCCGAGCGGTGGGGACGCCGGCCGATTTTGCTGCTTGGCTTTTCGGCGCTGCCGATCCGGGCGCTGTTGTTTGCCGGGATCAGCAGCCCTTATTTGCTGGTGCCGGTGCAGATGCTGGACGGCCTGAGCGCGGCCGTGTTCGGCGTGATGCTGCCGTTGATTGCCGCCGATGTCGCCGGCGGGAAGGGGCGGTATAACCTTTGTATTGGGCTGTTTGGGTTGGCGGCTGGGATCGGGGCGACTTTGAGCACGACTGCTGCCGGGTTTGTGGCGGATCATTTTGGCAATGCTGTGAGCTTTTTTGGACTCGCCGCTGCGGGCGCACTTGCTGTTTTGCTGGTTTGGGCGGCGATGCCCGAAACGCGGGATCCAGCTGCGGCTGACGAGGCTGCGCCTGTGGCTGATGGGAAGTCGGCTGCTAGATGATCTGGTTTTTTTTGCCTTTGGCGGCGGCATTGTCGGTTTGCCTGTGGTGTTGGGTTTTGGTTGGGTTTTTTTATTGCCTTCGCGGCGCTTGTTGTCTGTATGCCTGCGGTGTTGGGTTTTTCTTGATCTCGCTTTTGTGCTCTTCCTTGATCTGGATTTTGTGCCCTTCCTTGATTTGTTAGTGGTTTATTAGCGTTCGCCCCTATGCGGGGCAGGCACTTACTTTCTTTGCCGCCGCAAAGAAAGTAAGCAAAGAAAGCGGCCCAAACCGCTAATGCTAAGTGGGGCCCGTGGTTTGCAAGAGGTAGTGGTGCATCTGGAATCCGTGCCCTCGCACCTTCAAGCGCTAGTGACAAAGGTATCATCAGCTCCCACTCCGCACTGCGTGCGTCGCGGACAGGTATGCATGGGAAACCAGGGGCCTCGCTTACACGAGGCGAGGACCATCGGCTTCCCCTCTGCGAATCCCCGAATGCCCAAGTATCCCAGCGCCCCGCAAGTATCAGTGCTTCACTCTGACTTACCAACAAGTCGTACCAGCCCACACTGTTCTAAATTCAAAATTCAAAGTTCGTACTTGGAATGAAGCCCGAAGCGCAGAGGTACAGAAGCAATAGAGGCAATAGAGGCAATAGAGGCAATAGAGGCAATAGAGGCAATAGAGGCAATAGAGGTAATAGAGGTAATAGAGGTAATAGATGCAATAGATGCAACAAACCCGACATGAGAGGAGCCACTGCGCCGCGATAGGCGTGCAGGCGCGAAAGCGTAGCGTGGGGTTGATGAAGTGCTCTTCGGCGCGCGCAGCGCCGCCGGAAGTATGACGCCCTTGTCACAAACGCTTGAGGGTGCGCGAACACAGATTCCAGATGCACCACTACCCTTTGCAAACCACGGCGCCCGCTTAGCATTAGCGGTTTGAGCCGCTTTCTTTGCTTACTTTCTTTGCGGCGGCAAAGAAAGTAAGTGCCTGCCCCGCACAGGGGCGAACGCTAATAGACCACTAACAAATCGAGGAAAGGCACAAATCCAGATCAAGGAAAGGCACAAAATCCAGGCCAATGAAAGCCCGACACCATAGATAAACAGACAACCAGACAAACAAGCGCCGCGCAGGCAAAAAACCCCAAACCCGGCACTGCCACAAAACCACCACCAATGCCGCCGCCAAAGGCAAAAAAAACTTTAATCAATAGCCTTCCCAGCAGTCTCCCGCATAAACGGAAGCGGCAACAACGACACAACCCCACATCCAATCAAATACCAGGCAGGCGCCAGATTACTCCCAGAAATCTGAATCAACCAGGTAGCAAAAAACTGCGCAAACCCACCAAAAATAGAAACTCCTAAACAATAGACAATCGACATCCCGGTAGCGCGAATCTCGCGCGGAAACATTTCGGGCAGCATGACGATATTAGGCACCGCGGTAAACGCAACAAACACAGCCAGCACCGCAACGACAGACAACAAAACAGGCACCGTAGGCGAAGCATTAATAATGATGAAAGCCGGATACACGGCAACAATCAGCAACACCCGCGAAATCCACAAAACACGTTTACGCCCCACGCGATCGGATAACGCGCCCGCAAATGGCGAGCAAATCACCGTCACGATCGCCGCGGTCCACGCGGCCCACAGCGCCGACGACATCGGCAAATGCAATATCCGAATCGCGTAGGTAGACAGATAAAACAGCACGATGTAGTTCGCCGCCGTGCCGCCAATGGTCGTCAACACCCCCGTCGTAATCACCCGCGAATGCTCGCGAAACAGCTTGCGAACCGGCTGTGCATCAGGCGCCTGCGCCGCCGAAACGGTACCGTCTTCCACCCCCGGCAACGTTTCGTCCAGATGCCGCCGGATATAAATGCCAATCGGCCCCATCGCCATGCCGATCACAAACGGCACACGCCAGCCCCAGCTCTCCAGCGCGGCAGTGGACAGCGCCGCCGCCAGCGCAACACCCAGCAGCGACCCGCATACGGTGTTCAACCCCTGACTCACGAATTGCCAGCTTCCGTAGAATCCACGCGTCTTGTCGCTGCCATATTCAAGCAGCAACGATGTCGATGCACCGATCTCGCCGCCCAGCGCAAACCCCTGAATCAATCGCGCAAGGATCACCAGCAATGGCGCGGCAATGCCGATCGCCGCGTAAGTGGGCGCGAACGCAATGATCGCCGAGCCGAGCGTCATCAGCCACAGCGTGAGACTCATCGCGGCCTTGCGTCCGGCGCGGTCAGCATACGCACCGAGCACAATGCCACCCACCGGCCGCATGATAAAGCCCACGCCGAAGGTGCCGACCGCCAGCATCAGTTGCGCAAGCTGCCCTTCCACCGGGAAATACAGCTTGCCGATGATCGTCGCGAAGAAGCTATAGATCGTGAAATCGAAAAACTCGAGGCCGTTGCCGAGCGTGATCGCAGCGATCGCTTTGGCGTGACTCGTGCGTTTGGCGGGCGGCATGGCCGACGCGTCGGCGAGATTCAACGCGTCAGCGCCTGCGGGTTGCGGTGTGGCGGAATAGTCCATCTGTGTCTCCGTGGTGTTCTTCCTGCTGATGCGCGGCGGCGGCCTTGTGTTGCCGTGGCCGGCTTTTTTCGTCTGCACACGGTCTGCAACAGCCTGGGTGAGCGCGCATCGCGCACGGCCTTCGTGCCCTCAGACCGACCTGTTGCAGCCGCCGTCAGACGAGAAACGTCTGCGCGAGCCGCACCCAGTAGGCCGCGCCCGTGGCAAGGCAGTCGTCATTGAAGTCATAGCCCGGGTTGTGGACCATACAACCTCCCTCGCCGTCGCCATTGCCGATGATCAGGTAGCTGCCCGGGCAACGCTCCAGCAGGAACGCGAAGTCTTCACTGCCGGTCAACGGTTGCATGTCGGCGATCAAACCGTCTTCGCCCAGCCAGTCAAGTGCGACTTGCCGTGCAAGACCGGTCATCTGTGCATCGTTGACGAGCACCGGATAACGCCGCTGATAGTCCACATGCGCCCGCGCGCCGAACACCGCCGCCTGCCCGCAGGCGACCGCCGTGATGCGCTCCTGCAAGTAGTTGCGAACCTCGGGCTTCAGCGCGCGCACGGACAGGCGCATCTCCGCGGTTTCAGGAATCACGTTCGGCGCTTCGCCGGCGTGAATCGCGCCGACCGTGATGATCGCCATATCGAGCGGCGCAATGTTGCGCGACACGATCGACTGCAACGCCAGCACGATCTGCGCGCACACCACCACCGGATCGACCGCCTTGTGCGGCATCGCGCCATGGCCGCCGCGACCGGTCACCTTGATGATCACCGTATCCGACGAAGCCATGAACGAGCCCGGCAGGAAGCCGAACTTGCCCGTCGGGAAACCCGGCATGTTGTGCATCGCGAACACCGCGTCGCACGGAAACTTGTCGAACAGGCCGTCTTCGAGCATTTTTTTCGCGCCGGCCTGACCTTCTTCGGCGGGCTGGAAAATCAGATTCAACGTGCCGTCGAAACTCTTTTCCTGTGCGAGGTGCTTGGCGGCCGCCAGCAGCATCGCCGTGTGGCCGTCGTGACCGCATGCGTGCATCTTGCCAGGCACCGCGCTCGCATAAGGCAGGCCGGTAGTTTCGTGAATCGGCAATGCGTCCATGTCGGCGCGCAGGCCGAGTTTGCGCGTGCCGCTGCCGACTTTCAATTGACCAACAACGCCGGTTTGACCCAGCCCGCGATGCACGCTGTAGCCCCACGCCTGCAAGCGCTCCGCAACCAGGTCGCCGGTGGCGAACTCTTCGTAAGCCAGTTCGGGCTGCGCGTGGATGCGGTGGCGCAGCGCGATCATTTCGTCTTCGAGTTCGGCGATGCCCGCCGGGATGGCCATGGTGTTCACAATGTCGTCTCCGTCTATGAAAGCGTGAACCCAGCATAACGACGCCGATATTCAAGCGGCAGGCGTAGAATCGTTGCGGCGGCAACCAGTAGTTGCCACCCATCTACGGGTTTTCCAGATGAAACTGCATCAACTCAGCACTTTAGCGGCCATTGCAGATACCGGCAGTATCCGGGCCGCTGCCCGTTCGCTCGACCTTTCACCGGCCGCCGTCACTAAGGCCATGCGCGAACTGGAGGCCGATCTGCACGCGCCGTTGCTGGTGCGCGGCGCGAGCGGCGTCGCGTTCACGGAGTTCGGCCGCGCGCTGGTCGTGCATGCGCGGTTGGTGCTTGGCCAGTTGCAACGCGCGGAGGCGGAGATCGAGGCGATGCGCGGCGCGGCGGCAGGCAAACTGTCGATCGGCGTCACGCCGTGGGTCGCGCTGACGTTTCTGCCGCCCACCGTGCAGCGGTTCCGGCAGCGCATGCCGGAAGTCCAACTGGAATTCTTCGAGGGCCTGTTGGCGGTCGTGCAACCGCGCTTGCGCGACGGCAGCCTCGATTTTTCGATTGGCCGTCCACCGCCTGCGTCGCCGCAATCGGAGTTTCATAACGTGCCGCTGTTTTCGACGCATTCGGCCGTGGTGGCGCGCCGCGATCATCCGAAAGCCGGTTGCCGAACGCTGCTCGAACTGGAAGACGCTGAATGGATATTGAACTGGGACCCCGCAAGCCGCGAGTCGATCTCGGACAACCTGTTCCGCAAACGCGGCATGAGCGTGCCGCACACGATCCACCTCGCGCATTCGCTCGCGGTCGTGCTCGGCCTGCTCGCGCAGACGGACATGCTCAGCATTTTTCCGTGGCCGCTCGTCGAGGTGACCATCGCGAAGGAGAATCTGTGGGCGCTGCCCTTGCGCGAAACGGTGGATGAAACCATCGTCAGCATCACGTCGCGGCGCGGCGCGCCGACCAGTCCGGCGGCCGCGTGTTTTCTCGACTGTTTGCGCGAAGTGATCGACGAAGGCGCGCGCTCGCAAGAGCCCGATCTGCGCCGTCTGTTTCATTCGATCGAACTGCTGCTGTAGTGGCAGAACCGTAGTGGCAGAACCCAATGACGTAACCCGATGACGTGAACGAATGGCTTAGTTGAGCGGCGTCTCCGGGCCCGGTCACTTCATCGTATTCAAGCCGGCGAGGTACGGTCACCCGCAGATCACCCGCGCTTCAGTCATCTGGACTGGCACGCGGCGCTGTAAGCCGAATCGCAGACACGCCCGCTATGCTTCGAGTGCGCAGCGGCGCGTCGCCCTGCAGCTATCTCGACCGACCGTGACCCAGACTCTCCACAACGAAGCCGTCCACAAAGCACCGTCTCCCGGTGCGTCAGCGGGTCATGCCGGCGCCTCGCTCGATCCGGCCCGTCACCGCGCCCTCGCCGAAACCCGGCGCAGCGACGGCGACGAACTGGGCGCCGTCGCGCATCTGATCGCCGCCCACACGCTGGACGCCTACGCCGCTGCGGTACCCGGCGCCAACGCCTCGAATCTCTGCGATGTCGCGACCGGATACCTCATGAAAGGCGATCATGTAATCGCTGAGTACTGGTACCGCCTCGTTCTGACGCTCGATCCGCATGTTGCGGTAGCCTGCCAGAATCTGGCCGCCATCCTCGCCAGCGTTGGACACGTGAGCGAAGCCGCCGCGTATCGGGAACGTGCCTACCGGATCCAGCGCGTCTTTGTCGAAGGAAGCGGCGCGGAGCAGCGCCGCGTGCTGATCCTCTGCGCGGCACACACTGCCGGCAATGTGCCGTTCGATGCACTGCTGCCCAACGCGACCTGCTGCCGCATCAAGTACGCGATCGACTACGCCGCCGACGAAGAAGACCAACAGTTGCCCGCCTACGATCTCGTGTTCAACGCGATTGGCGATGCGGATGTCGCCGCGCCGCTCTCCGGGCGGCTCGCGCGCTTCGTCTCGCGCTCTGCGCGGCCCGTGCTCAATGCGCCCTCTGTTGTCGCCCGAACTCAACGGCACCGTACTGCGAGCCTGCTCGACGGACTGCCGGACGTGCAGGTGGCGCCGTGCGTGCAGAGCGATGCCGCTCCGGCTTCACGCGCCGCGCTTGACGCCTTGCTTGCGGAGAGCGGCATCGGCTTTCCGGTCCTGGCGCGTCCTGCCGCTACGCATGGCGGCGACGGGTTGACGCTGTGCGAGAGCCGCGCCGCGCTCGAAGCGTGGCGCTCGGCACAAGGCGGGGTTGCATACCTGACGGCGTTTCGCGACTATCGCGGCACCGACGGGTTCTACCGCAAATACCGGATCATTTTTGTCGACCGGGAGCCGTTTCCCTACCATCTGGCGATTTCACCTCACTGGATGGTGCACTACTACTCCGCCGACATGGAACAGCATCCGTGGAAGCTGGAGGAAGAGCGGCGCTTCCTCGACAATCCGCACGCCGTGCTCGGCGAACGTGTGATGGGCGCAATCGCGGCAATCGGCAGAAGGCTCGATCTCGACTACGGAGGCATCGACTTCACGGTGCTGCCTGACGGACAGGTGCTGGTCTTCGAAGCGAACGCAACCATGCTCGCGCACTTCGAGCGCGGAACCGGCAGCCTCGCCTACAAAAATCCCTACGTGCAACGCATCGTCGAGGCTTTCGAACGGATGATGTCGCGTCACTCCACGACCTGAATGACACCAGGCGCTCGCAGGTTCGGAACGGCAATCGGAAAGCGGCGGCGCGGCGATGTCTCTCACCGCCCGCATGACTTTCGTTATGTTTGCGCGGCTATGGAGCATCACTAAGTTACGTCACTAAGTTACGTCACTGAGGTACGTCACCGACCGGCCGTCACGCCACCTCAACTCGCGTAGCCGACCACGCCCTTGATCTCCAGAAAGTCCTCGAGACCGAACTCGCCGTACTCGCGGCCATTGCCCGATTGCTTGAAGCCGCCAAACGGCGCATCGGGACTATAGTCCGCGTAGTTCAGATAGATCGTGCCGGTACGCAGCCGCTTCGCCACGGCATGCGCGTGCTCGATCGACGCGGATTGCACATAGCCCGCAAGACCATAGAGACTGTCGTTGGCCATCGCGATCGCTTCGTCTTCGGAGTCGTAGCCGAGAATCGACAGCACCGGTCCAAAAATCTCCTCACGCGCGATCGTCATGCCCGGCGTGACATTGCCGAACACCGTCGGGCGCACGAAGTAGCCCTCTTTCAAGCCTTCGGGACGGCCCGGACCACCGGCCACCAGCGTCGCGCCCTCTTCGATGCCCACGCCGATCAACCGCTGGATCTTGTCGAACTGCTGCTCGCTGATGACAGGCCCAAGATCAATACCCTTCGCATCCGCGGGACCGACGACCAATGCTTCAGCGGCTTCCTTCGCGTACGCCAATGCCTCGGCGAGGCGTGCGCGCGGCACGAACATGCGGGTGGGCGCATCGCACGACTGGCCGCTGTTGTCGAAACATGCACGCGTACCGCGCATCACGGCCTGCTTCAGATCGGCATCTTCGAGAATCAGGTTGGCCGATTTGCCGCCCAGTTCCTGATGCACGCGCTTGACGGTATCCGCCGCGGCTTTCGCGACCTGCACGCCCGCACGCGTCGAACCGGTAAACGACATCATGTCGATGTCCGGATGACGCGACATCGCCTCGCCCACCGTTGTGCCTTCGCCGTTCACCAGGTTGAACACGCCGGCCGGCACCCCCGCTTCGCCGAGGATCTCGGCGAAAATGATGCCGGAGAGCGGCGCCAGTTCCGAGGGCTTGAGCACCATCGTGCAGCCGGCCCCGAGCGCGGGCACGACCTTGGTGGCGATCTGCAAGGCCGGCCAGTTCCACGGCGTGATCAACCCGCACACGCCGACCGCTTCCTTGCGGATCAGAATGCTGCTCTTCACGTACTCGAATTCGAACGTGTCGAGCGTGCGGATCATCGTCTCCAGATGGGCGACGCCGGTCCACGCCTGCGCGTCGTTCGCATATTGCAGCGGTGCGCCCATTTCGCGGCTGATCGCATGCACCATGTCGTCGTAGCGCTTGCGGTAGACGTCGAGGATCGCTTGCAGCAGATCGATTCGCTGCGCGATCGTCGTCTCGCTATAGGCAGGAAAGGCACGCTTCGCAGCGGCTACGGCGCGGTCGACATCGGCCGCGCTGCCAAGCGAAATCTGCGCGAACGCAGTGGCCGTGGACGGATCGATCACGTCGAGCGTGGCTGCGCTGGCCGGGTTTTGCGGGTCGACCCATTGGCCGTCGATATAAAACTGCCTGGCGTGTTGCAGTTGCATGGCTTACTAGTCCTTTACATGAGTTGTGTCAGCTCAGACAGTGGGGCGCGGAGCGCGCCCGTCGCGGTACCGAAGGCTTTACATCGACGCTAGAGGCCCCGGCGCCTCCGGCCTGAACCCTGCCCTGCACGATCCCGCCGACGTCATTCTGGAAGGCGCCCCACGCCCTCAATGCTTTCTCCGATACGACCGACATGCTGTCCGCCGGCGCATGGCAATGCGATGCGGGCACGCTGAAGCTGGCCGACCTGCCGATCCACGAAGTCTTTGTGTACTGCGGTTGATTCACACTGCATCACACCGTTGCTTTAACAAGAACCGCACCCGTTAAGGTGCGGTTTTTTTATTCTGAAGGCAATGAGTAAAAAAACCACCAGGCAGAACCACAAACTCGCGACACCCTCCGCGAGTACATCCGCGGAAGTCGGTCCGATCAATTCCCATTCGACAGCCGGTGCGCGCGGAATGTCCAGCGCTTCTCCGCGTTCGCATTCGCCACGCGGATGCGGCGTCCACTTTTCTCAGACATCTGGACGTCACTGTAAAGACAATCGGCACGGGCAAAAATATCGCCCGCCCAACCTTTACTTCGATCTCCGGCGATGTAACCTGAAATTACCGTCCCATAAGGCTTTGCGGATGTAACCAAAGGCCGCGCGGGGACTTCCCTCTATCTGGTAGAGCGCAAACGTCGAAGCGAATAGCGAGAATCCTCGCCTCAGACCGGACTTGCTTCACGCGCCTGACGGCGCCGCTTCGCCGCGGCGACCGTCGGCAGCGGCACCGGCACCGCGCCGGACATGCCGTGCTCGATCAGAAAATCGCGGAACAGCCCGGCAACGTGCGGCAGGCGTTTATCGGACACGTGCATCACGTACCAGTCGCGCTCGATCGGATTGGCGGGCAAGGGCAGCAACGCCAGCAAGCCGGCCTGAAATTCCAGCGAGCACGCATGCAGCGACAGAAACGCGACGCCCAAACCCGCCTCGACCAATTGCTTGATCGCCTCGTTGCTCGAGAGTTCGGAGCCGATATGCAGCTTGTGGCCGGCCAGCCGAAACAGATTCTCGACGGTCGAGCGCGTGCCCGAACCCCGCTCTCGCACGAACAGATTCGCCGTTTGCAGATCGTCCAACGACAGGCGCTTTTTCTTCATCAGCGCATGGGCGGGCGAGGCGACGAACGCCATGGGATGCTTCGCAAAGGCAGTTGCCGCCGTGCGCAATTCGCGCGGCGCGCTGCCCATCACCGCAAGATCGATCTCGTGCGTGGCCAACATGCGGATGATGTCCGCTCGATTGCCGACCTTGAACTGCACCTTCACTTGCGGGCGCAACTCGGTGAAGCGCACCAGAAATGGGGGGATCAGGTACTCAGCGGTCGTGATCGCGCCGATCCGCAGCGTGCCGCCCTGCTCGCCGTGCAACGCGGCGAGATCGTCCGCCGCGCCATTCCATAGATCCAGGATCTCCAGCGCATAACGCGCGAGGATCTCGCCCGCTGCGGTCAACTGCACGCCGCGGCCCACCCGCTGCAACAGCGGCGCCCCCGCAGCCTCTTCGAGCAGACGCACCTGAAGCGACACCGCCGGTTGCGTGAGCTTCAATGCTTCGGCCGCGCGCGACACGCTGCCGAGCTTCGCGACCGTATGCAAGGTCTTCAATTGACGGAACGTGGCGGCTTTTAGCATAAGTTAAAACCTATATGTTCTGTATAAACATTAAATTGTGCTGCGGTTTTAGCCGATTCTATACTGGCCCTGACAGATGAGGCCGACGAATTCAGGGTGTTGCCCCGGAATGCCTTCACCGGCTCAGCACAGATAACTTCAGGAGGATACGGATCATGGCCGCAAACGATCGGCAAGGAACCTCTGCCGCGCAACACACCCAGCAAGGGCAGCAATCGACGCGAGCGCTGGCGCATCGCGTCGTGATCGTCGGCGGCGGAGTCGGCGGCCTTGGGCTCGCTACGCGGCTGTCGGGAACGCTCGGGCGCGCCGGTCTCGCGCAGATCGTGCTAGTGGATCGCTGGCCGACGCATTTCTGGAAGCCCTTGCTGCATGAAGCCGCGTCAGGGCAGCTCGATCCAGCCACGCATCAACTGCAATACGCGGTGCAGGCGCAACGGCATGGCTTCGAATTCGAACAGGGCGAACTCGCCGCACTCGATCGCACGAGCCGGCACATCACCCTGAATGCGCTCCACGACGCCGACGGCCGAGAAATCCTGCCGTCGCGGCAGCTTGCATTCGATACGCTGATCCTGGCAATGGGCAGCGTCACGCAATATTTCGGCGTGCCTGGCGCGGCCGAACACGCCTTGCCGCTCGAATCGGTCGCGCATGCGGAAGCGTTTCGCCGCAGGCTGCTCGACGCCTGCCTGCGCGCGAACCATGCGCGCCGCGCGCGGACCGCCCAGGCGGACACGCCGGTGTCGATCAACATCATCGGCGCTGGCGCAACAGGCGTTGAACTCGCCGCCGCGTTGCGCGACACAGTGCGTCTGCTGAACCGCTATAGCCCGTTTTCACTCGACCCCGTACGCGACTTCCGTATCCGCCTGATCGAAAGCAGCGAGCGCGTGTTGCCCGCACTGTCCGAAACGATCTCGGCGCGCGCGCAAAAAATGCTCGGCAGTCTCGGTGTCGACGTATTGAATGCCACGCGCGTCACCGAAGTGCGTGCCGATGCCGTGCTGACGAATGAAGGCGCGCCGCTCGCCAGCGACATCGCGATCTGGACGGCCGGCATAGCGGGGCCACCGGTGTTGCGCACGCTGGACGGCATCGCCGTGAATCGCAACGCCCAGGTGCAGGTGAACCGCACCCTGCAATGCACGAACGACGCGAACATATTCGGCCTCGGCGATTGCGCGGCCTGCCCTTCTTCGGAACACGCGGACGCGTTTCTGGCGCCGCGCGCTCAGGTCGCGCACCAGCAGGCGCTGTTTCTGGCGCGTGCGCTGAAGTGCAGGATAGCGGGCGAGCCCTTACCGGAGTTCGTCTATCGCGACGCCGGCACCTTGGTCGGTTTCGGCCGCGAAGGCACAATCGGCAGCCTGAGCAACAGCTTGCTGACGCAGCCGGTGTTCGTCGACGGCTGGCTAGCCACTGCCGTCTACAAGCTCATTTATCGCCGCCACGTGATGACGCTGACCGGCTTCGCACGCATGGCGCTCGATTCGGCGAGCCATTGGCTGCGCCGACGCGTGCACCCGGTGATCCGGCTGCATTGAGCACCTTCGTCATGATTCGTTCTCCGTTTGACTGAGTTCCAATCCTGAACGTAGGCCGTTGCACGAGTGTGAGCACCCCATGACAAATCCGTCGCGCATATTTACATCGACGCAATGAACGTTCGAAGCTCCGCATGACGAATTTGTCACGTTGTTCTCATCCTGATGTCGGCGAGGCATTCATACGATTAACGCTCCCGACTTCGAACCGAACCCTCATGCTACGTATTCAATCAATGCACTCCGTGGCGATGCGCGCTTCTACGGTGAAAGCGGTTGTGTCGGCGCTCAAGATGCGGTTCTGTGGATGCAAAGGCGAGATGCTCTCTCTGACGACTGCCTTGATGGCCATCGCGATCGGTTCGCTAGCGTTCTGGCTGAGCCAACCTGCTCATCTGTTCAACGGTGGCGCGTCGCCCCCCGCATCCGCAATCGTCACGCCGTTGAATCGCCCCAGTTCGCCGATCACGCACGGCTTGCTATCGCTCGAATTGCTTGCCGCAATGCAGCACCACTCGCCCAGACTGATGCACCATCGCTGGATATCCGGCAACAAGCACTGCGAGCTGAATGGCTCCAAGGCAACCTCACTGATCTCACACGATTTTCGCGTCCTCAGCGCGTGCCCCCGCCGGGCGACCGCACATTGACGCTTTCCGCAGGCAGCCTGGACTTGATCGACACCGCCGACCCGGCAGCCATCCGCCATCTTTCAACTCATGGCGCACCTGAAATAGCGAAAACTATTTTCTATCTCATCATGGTATAAGTACTGCATACGTTCAGTAGGCCATGACAAACATGCCTACCCGATTTCCGCGACCAAGTGTCTCAAAATTAGTCGCCGCCTCGGGAAGATCCCATGCATGCCTGACGCTATGAAAGAGCACATCAAAACGATCCGTCTCTCGCCGGTTGCGCTGTCTGCAATCGGCAGCGCAACCGCCCGTATTCGCGCAACCGCATCGGCAGCTTCAATCCCGATCGCCAGACTCACACGTCTCAACCTGAACCACTGCGCGCATCCATGGTGCCTCAACCGTGGCGAGCAAGGCATGCGGCTCATTGGCACCGGTACTCATCCGCTTGCGTCGTCGCAAAGGGTGCACCCATCCGCTCGCATTTAGCGCCACTCACGGCGCGAGGCGCGGCCCTGTCCGCGCGGCTCTCACTTGTCGCACCGCTAACGCGGTGCGGCGCAGAGGGCGTCACCAGGAGAAAGACCATGCGAATTCTGATCGTCGAGGACGAAGCGAAAACTGGCACCTACCTCCGAAAGGGCCTAACAGAAGCGGGATTTGTCGCCGACTGGGTGGAAGACGGCGTGACCGGCCAGCATCTCGCGCTGACCGAGGACTACGACCTGATCATCCTCGACGTCATGCTGCCCGGCCAGGACGGCTGGACCGTGCTGAGAAACCTGCGCCACGAACGTTCCACGTCGGTGCTGCTGCTCACCGCGCGCGACGACCTGGACGACAAAGTTAGAGGTCTTGAAATGGGCGGCGACGACTATCTGGTCAAGCCCTTCGATTTCGCCGAATTGCTGGCACGCGTCCGCTCGATCTTGCGGCGCGGCCATGGGCGCGAAGCCGCCTCGCTGCACGTCTCGGATCTCGCACTCGATCTCAAGCGCCGCAAGGCTACGCGCCAGGGCGACACGATCCTGTTGACTGCAAAGGAATTTGCGTTGCTATGGCTGTTGATGCGCCGCCAAGGCGAAATCCTGTCCCGCTCCACCATCGCATCGCAGGTGTGGGACATGAATTTCGATAGTGAGACCAATGTCGTTGACGCCGCGATCCGACGCGTACGCGCCAAAGTCGACGACAACTACGAACCGAAGCTGATCCACACTGTGCGCGGCATGGGCTACGTGCTGGAAGAACGCTGCAGCGAAGCGCGATGAAGTGGCACTTGCCCTGCTCTTTTCTGGCGTCGATAGCGAAGCGACTCACCAGGCCGTTCGCGCCACTCATACCGCGCACGTTGAGGACCCGGCTCTCGATTCTGTTCGCGGTATCGACGTCCTTACTGCTTGCATTCAACGGGGTGCTGCTGTATCACGGCCTGAAAATGCGGATCGACTCGACCTCCGCGCGCGAGATGACGGCAACCCTCACCGCCCTGCAGTTGAGCCTGCAAACAATGCCCGGACTCGACGCGATCCGCGCCGATCGCGAGGCCTGGTACGAACAGTTGCATGGCCACCAGAATCTCGACATCGCACTATTCGACACACTTGGCGTACCGCTCATTCGCACCAACGGCTACTGGCCGAATGCCGAGACGCTTGCGGTGCGCGCCGGCATCGCCCCTGTGCAGGTGAAGGTTGAAGGCACGTCCAGGCGCTTCCTGGTGGCGATGGCGCCGCTCGGTGGCGAATCCGGCGCGCGCGTGCGGGTGGTGGTGCAATACGACGGCAGCGTCGAGACGGCATTGCTGCGCGCCTACGCGCTCAACGTGTTGTTCGTCAGCGTGATCGGCACGCTGGTCAACGCGCTGCTGGCCTGGTGGATCGCCCGTTTCGGGTTGCGCCCGCTGGCCCGGCTGACTGCCCGCGCCGAACAGATCTCCAGCAGCCGTCTCACGCGACCGTTGCCCGAACGTGACATGCCGGGTGAACTCAAGGAATTGAGCCACGCTTTCAACCGTATGCTGGCGCGGTTGCACGAATCCTTCACACGTCTCACGCAGTTTTCTTCCGACCTCGCACACGACATGCGTACACCGCTAACCAACCTGCTGGCCGAAGCGCAAGTCGCCCTCTCACAACCCCGTTCGGCCGACGACTACCGGGCGGTGATCGAGTCGAGCGTGGACGAGTTCCAGCGCCTGTCACGTCTGATCGACAGCATGCTGTTCCTCGCCCGATCCGACAGCGCGCAACGCCGCTTATCGCTGCAACGAGTCGATGCACGCAGCGAAGCGTTGCGAGTCGCGGGCTACTACGAAAGCATGGCGGCGGACGCAGGCGTGGAGATCGTCGTGACGGGCGACGCACACTTCGAAGGCGACGTGCTGCTCGTGCAGCGCGCGCTGAGCAATCTGGTTTCGAATGCATTGACGCATGCACCGCGCGGCAGCACAGTCGAACTGCATTGCGCGAGGCTGCGCCGCTACGTTCAGCTATCGGTCTCCGACAGCGGCGTCGGCATCGCCGAGCCGCACCTGGAAAGAATCTTCGACCGCTTCTATCGCGTCGATCCGGCGCGCTACAACTCGGCACGCGGCACCGGCCTTGGACTTGCCATCGTCAAGTCGATCATGAACGAACACCGCGGCGAGTGCAGCGTCGAGAGCATCCCGCACGTGCGAACCACATTTAGCCTGCACTTTCCGCAGCGGCCCTCCACACTGTCGCTGCTTGCCATGCAGCGCGAGAAACTCCGCAGACGGCACCACAAATAAAGGCACATGACAGAATTTTCATCCGAGGATCACCGTCGCCTCATGGCTCTCACAGCAGAATGACTGACATGCCGGAATACAACTTCGGCATGCCAATCATTTATGGAGAGACAAATGAAATCAAAGCAGATTGCTCTAGCCACCCTTCTCTTGAGCGCACTGTCCACCACAGCGCTGGCCAATAGCGATAACCTTTTAGCATCGAGCAACTCCAACCCGAGCGATCTTTCATCGTCACAAAACGCGTCTGCTGCGCCGCCACCCCAAGTCTGGAAAACACGCGCACAGGTTCACCAGGAGCTCATCGAGGCACGCCGCGCGGGAACCATTCCAACCACCGAGGCCGACTATCCGCCGAGCCAGCGCACCATCGAGGCGAACCGCGCCCACCACCAGGTTCTGGAGCGTTACTGGGCCAGCAACGACTGAAGCGGACACAACGACACAAGGAGCACCGATGACCTACCCTCAACGCATGCTGGTCGAAAACCTCGCCTGGTCCGACGAAATCAGCACCCGCGATCCCGCCTACTTCCAGCGCCTTGCCAACGACCAGCGGCCCAATGTGTTGTGGATCGGCTGCTCCGACAGCCGCGTGCCGGAAGCCGTGACCCGCGCCATGCCCGGTGAGATCTTCGTTCACCGCAATATCGCGAATCTGGTCGGCGAGCACGACGACAGTCTCGCGAGCGTGCTCGAATATGCGCTCGTCGTCCTGCGCGTGCAGCACATCATCGTCTGCGGCCATCATTGCTGCGGCGGTGTGCAAGCGGCGTTGCGGCCGCCGGCTGCCGCGTTGCCGAACGTCAATCGCCGCATCGAGCCGATTCGCCGGCTGGCCGCGCTGCATACAACGGAACTCCGTCTGCTGGAGGATTTCGACGAACGCGCCGACCGGCTCGCGGAGCTCAACGTGCTGGCCCAGGTGCAGACACTGCACGCGCTGCCGCTGATTCAGGACGCACGGCGCGCCGTGCAGATTCACGGCTGGATCTTTTCGATGCACGACGGCCGCCTGAAGGCGCTGACCGACCCGCAATGGGCGCTCGGCGATACGGCCGATGCCCACGAGGCAGCCGGCTGAACGCCGGACCCGCACGCGCCGTGCGATCGGCGCAAGCGAAACGGCGACGCGATCGCCGCGCGATCCCGCCACGCCTCATGCGGCGCTCCGCCTGCGTTGCGAGCGCCGCCCTCCTCCCGCAGTTCGACTCCCCAGCTTCGAGGCATTTCTCACGATGACACAAGCTCACGCCACGCCACCTCATACGCCTTCCCCTAAAGCATGCCCGGCATCCGCCTGGCGCACCGACCTGCTGGCCGGCATCAGCGTATTCCTGATCGCGCTGCCGCTGTGCCTCGGCATTGCGACCGCCTCGGGCGTCGCGCCGTTCGCCGGCATTCTCGCGGGCGTGATCGGTGGGCTCGTAGTGGCGCTGCTGAGCGGTTCGCGGCTCAGCGTAAGCGGACCCGCGGCGGGCCTCGTGGTGATCGTCGTGCAGGCGCTTGCCACGCTTGGCAGCTTCTCCGCGTTTCTGACCGCGCTGGCGCTGGCGGGCGCCTTGCAAGTGCTATTCGGTTTTTTACGGGCCGGCAAACTGGCCAGTTACGTGCCGCCGCCGGTGATCAACGGCATGCTCGCCGCAATCGGCATTCTGCTGATCGTGAATCAGTTGCCGCTGGCGGTGGGGCTCGCCAACGGCGAGACATCCGCCGCCATACCGTTGCTGGCGCTCGTCTCACTGGCCATTCTCCTCGCGTGGGAGACGCCGGCATGTCGCGCCTTCAGACTCGTGCGCGCGATTCCCGCGCCGCTCGCCGTCGTGTCGTTCGGCATCGCGGCGACCGCACTCGCCGACATGCTCGCCGCGGACGTGGCGCTTGCCTCCACACAGCGCGTGGCCATGCCGCCGCTCGGCTCATGGGATGCCCTGAGCCAGGCATTCACGTTCGCCGATTTCACGCAGTGGCTCAATCCCGATGTATGGCGCGTGGCCATGGTGATCGCGATCGTCGCGAGTCTGGAGACTTTGCTGAGTCTCGAAGCACTCGAGCAGATCGACCCGAAACAACAAAAAGCGGCGCCTGATCGCGAGCTGAAAGCCCAAGGCGTCGGCAACCTGCTCGCCGGCATGCTCGGCGCCTTGCCGCTCACTGCCGTGGTGGTGCGCAGCGCGGCCAATGTGCATGCCGGCGCGCGCGGCCGCCTGTCGTGCGTGACGCATGGCGTCATGCTGCTGATCGCCTGCCTCGCGTTGACCAGTGTGATCAATATGATTCCACTCGCATGTCTCGCGGCGATCCTGATTCATACCGGCTATAAACTCGTCAGGCCGACCTTGTTCGTGTCGATGGGCAAGGCTGGCTTCGCGCAGTTCGTGCCCTTTATCGGCACCATCGTGGGCGTGCTGACGACCGATCTGCTGATCGGGATTGCGATCGGCTTCGCATTGAGCGTCGTGCTGGTGGTTGAGCGCAACATCCGCCGTGTGCTGAGTTTGACGCACGACGGCGACCACTATCTGCTGAGCGTGCGCAAGAGCGCGACGTTCTTCTGCACACCGCAGCTGAAGCACTATCTCGGACAGATTCCGTCAGGGGCGACCTTGATTCTCGATGCCACCCACGCCGATCATATCGACCACGACGTGCATCAGGTGGTCGACCGTTACGCGGCGCGGGCGGGGGCCAGCGGTGTGCGCGTCGAGTATAAGCAGTGGCCGGTGCGCCGCTAGCGCGGGGCGGCAGCGGCGGCGCTCAATCGAGAAACTCCGTCGCCCGCTTGCGCAGCACCGCGCCGAAATCGTCGAGCCAGCCGATCGACAAGCGCCAGCTCTGCCAGTAGAGATCGACGTCGATATGCTTGCCGGGCACCATGTCCACCAACTCGCCGCTGGCCAGATGCGGCGCGATCATCCGTTCCGGGCACATGCCCCAGCCAAGTCCCGTCACGCAGGCGCGCAAAAAGCCGGCGACGTGCGGAATCCAGTGCAGGGGCGGGTCCAATTCCGCCCGCGTGATACGGCGCATGAAGCGCTTTTGCAGCTGATCCTTTGGATTGAAATCGACGCAAGGCGCCCGCCGCAGCGCCTCGCGCGTGACGCCGTCGGCAAAATGGCGCTCGCGAAACGCCGGCGTGCACACCGCCAGATAGCGCATCCGTCCGAGGCGTGTCGAGCGGCAGCCCTGCACCGGCTCGGCTTGCGTGGTGACCGCGCCTTGCACGCTGCCGTCGCGAATCCGCTGCGCGGTGTGGTCCTGGTCGTCGATCACCAGATCGAGCAGCATCTCCCGTTCGACGCAGAATTGCGCCACCGCGTCGATAAACCAGGTGCCCACGCTATCGTCGTTGACCGCCACGCGCAGCGCCGGCCACGGTTCCACCAGCGCGCCGGGCAGCGCCGGCAGCCGGCCGGTGAGTTCCGCTTCCAGCAACAGCACGCGTTCGGTATGGCGGCACAGCAGCGCGCCCGAGGTGGTCGCGACACACGGCTGGCCGCGCTTCACGAGCACGCTGCCCACCCGCTCCTCCAGCAGCTTGACCCGCTGGGAGACAGCTGAGGGCGTCACATTCAGTTCGCTGGCCGCACGGTCGAATGAACCGTGCCGCACCACGGCGGCCAGTGCATCGAGCAATGCATAGTCGAGCATTAGCGTTCCTTAATCTGCATTAAGTAAATTAGCTTCTCTTATGAGCAGCAAAACCGCAGACTAGCCTCGTTCGCTTCCCCCGTCTACTGGATCGATTATGAACTGGCTGTCTTTTTCCCACGGTGCCGCCCTGTGCGCGTCGCTGATCGTGACGATCGGCGCGCAGAACGCCTTTGTGCTCCGGCAGGGCATCATGCGCTCGCACGTCGGCAAGATCGTTGCGCTGTGCGCGCTGTCGGACTTCATTCTGATCGGCGCCGGTGTCGGCGGCGCGTCCGTGCTGGTGGAGCGCTATCCGGTCTTCGTCCACGCGATGCTGTATGTCGGGCTCGCCTATCTGGCATGGTTCGGCATCAACGCGCTGCGGCGCGCGGTGCGGCCGGGCCATGCGGTGCTGGACGCCAATGCAAGCGGTGCGGCGCCGGGCACGGCAGCCGTGCAACGCGCGATGCCGATCGTTCTGATGACGTTGGCCTTCACATGGCTCAATCCGCACGTGTATCTCGACACCTTTCTGCTGATCGGCACGGCTGGCGCGCGCGAACCGGACGGCGCACGGGTGGCGTTCGCGCTCGGCGCGATGGCGGTGAGCGGGGTCTGGTTTATCGGTCTGGGTTACGGCGCCCGTGCGCTGGCGCCGCTGTTTCGCCGGGCGAGCGCGTGGCGCGTGCTGGATGGCGCGATCGGCAGCATGGTGTTGCTGCTGGCAGTGACGCAGTTGCGGTGAGCCTGGCGCACGCCGCCCGAGGACACGCGCCGGCCGGCGCGCCGCCGCGCGAACGCCTAGCCGGCCGCTGCCGCTTGCGCGGGTTGGTGTATATCGGACACCGAGGACGCCGAGGACGCCGAGGACACTGAGGACACCGAGGACGCCGCGGCCTCGTCGCGCGGCGCGAGTTTCATCAGCCGGGCGAGCACCGGCCATTTCACGAGCGACAGCTGATACGACTCCCGCGCCTGTTCGTCGAAGTACGTGGCCGGATCGACTTCGGGCAACCGGCGCCCAAGGCCGGTAATATCGTCCACCGGCCAGCCGCTCGCCTGCGTCCTCGCTTCAGCATTGGCTAGTGTCATTTGCCGTCCACCCATATGCCGTCCGGTGTCTTGACCACGTAACCCGACGCCGTCTTCATCGTCACGGTTCCTTCGTTCTCGCCGACCATCTGCGTTTGCGGCAGATTGGCGGCGTACTGCGCCAGGCTCACGCCCGGCTTGAACGGACTGTTCGAAACAAGGTTCGACAGCAGTTGGGCAATCGCGAGGAAGCTCGTCGGGTTGTCGATCACCGTGGTGGGTCCATGATTGCCCTGGAAGCCGACCAGCCGCACGCCTGCCGGTCCATGCACGATGCGCGGCGTCGGGATTTCACGCAGACCCGCGACCTGATTCGCATCCCCGTGCAGCGCCGCGCCATGCTCCGGCACGAACACGATCACCGCGCGCCGCCCCGAGGCCGCGATCAGATCCGCAAAGCGGTCGAAGTCGCTCATCATCTTGTTCACGCGCTGCGGGTACGAGTCGATACTCGACAGATTGCTGTTCGGCAGACGGTTGCCGTCGTGCAGGCTGATCGTGTTGTAGTAAAGCGCGACCGGGCCCGGCGTACTTGCGCGCTGCGCATACCAGTTGGCGAGCGTCGCGTAATCGTCGTGAATGGCCGATCCGTCGAAGGCATGCATCGCGACCGGCACGCTCGCGTTCGAGATCATCGGCACATTCGGCACACCGGTATTGTCGTTCACCAGTTGCAGGAAGTTGTCGAAGTGGCCGTCGTGATTCAGCATCGTCTGCGGCGTGTAGCCGGCCTGCGCCAGGTCGGCCAGCAGGTGGCATTGCTGCGGCGCGTCCTTGTAGAGATCCGCGTGCGCTTCCTGTCCGCAGCTCGCCCGCAGCACCCGAATCGCGGCCGGTCCGCTGTAGCTCGCCGCCGTGCTGAAGTGGGTGAACAGATAGTCGAAGTGGCTCAGCATCGGGTGATTGCGCGCCTTCACCGCGTCGAGGTCGTCCCAGGACAACGAACAGATATGCAGCACGATCACGTCGAACTGCGTCTTCGCATCGGTGCCGACATGGCCGAAGGTAACTTGCCGTTGCGATTCCTGCGTGCGGAAGGCCGACAGCGCCGCGTTATGGTCGAGTGGCTGTGCGGCAAGCGCATTGCCGGATGCGGCCGTGACCGGTTCGCCCTGCAGCCGCGCGTACATCGCGGTGCCCTGCTGCCACAGCGGAATCGCGACCAGCGCGAGCAGCACGAAAGTCGCCACCCGCAGCCAGCGGTTGACGATCAGATAGCCGACCAGCCCGCCAAGCGCGGTGAGCATCAGCATGGGCGGCAAGAAACGCTGCGCGAGTTCGAGCCAATAGTCGAAACTGAAGGTGGTGAGGTTGCCGAATTCTTCGGTCAGGCGCAAGAACGGCGGCACTTTCGCTTCGTGGTACATGAGCGGGATGCCGATCGCGAGACCGAGCAGGTTGCGCAGGACGCGCCATCCAAGGTGGCGCAGCGTCGCGCTCGCCACCAGCGCCAGCGCGAATCCGATGTTGGCGATCCACACCGGCTGTAGATGCCCGCCCGCAAATAGGTACAGCTTGATGATGAAATACAGGTTCCACAGCGTCATGGTCGGAGTTCTCTCATTGGCCGGGCGCACGCGCCATCGGCATTAATAGCGTGTACGGTCCAGCGCGAGCAGCGACTGAAGCGCGCGCAGCGCGCCGTTCAGCAGCCGCGAATAACCTTCGATGCCCATCGTCAGCACCTCTTTCAGGCCACGCAGCGGCGCGTCCTCGATCGTCTGTTCGTCCCAGTCGAGCCAGGCGTCGGCGCGGCCGAAGGTGCATTGCACCATCTGCCGCTCCTGTTCGAGCGTCTGGCCTTCGAAGCGCACACCGAGGTGCGAGCCCACATAGCGGCTCACATGCACCGGAAAATGGAACTGCCGGTCGCCACGGCTCAGACACACGCCGAGGCTGTCGCCGAGCGCGAGCGGCAACGCCGGAACGACTTCGAGACCGAGACCGCCGGTCGAATAGTCACTGGTGGTGCACGCCACCGTCGTACCGTCCACGAGCAGCAGCGTCGCCGCGGCCCGCATTGCGATACGGTGGGTGACGCGCACCTGCTTCGCCTCGCGCGCCACGCTCGCCGCCGCACCGAGCATCACGAGGTTGTAGAGCGTCCAGAACACATTCATCATGATCGTCGCGGTTTCACCACCCGGCCCGAACGTCAGCCGGTACACGCCCGCCATCAGCGCGCAGCCATTCAGCGCCAGCAGCACCAGATACGGTTTCGACACCGCCCAGTCGAAGTAGCCTTCGTCGATGCGCCCGCCCTTGTCGGTCACATTGAACTTGCCGTGCTTCGGGCTGAAAAACGCCACCGTGGTCGGCAGCGCGATGTACCACGCGAGCACCGATTCGTAGACTTCTGCCCAGAACGAATGGCGGAATTTGCCCTGCATCCGCGAGTTCGCGATGTTGGCGAGCACGATGTAAGGCAGCACGAAACCCGCGATGGTGGTCGCGGACGCGTTGATGAAATACATCTGGAAGAACAGGTACGCCATCGGCATGGTCAGGAAGATGAGCCGCGGCACGCCATAGAAGAAGTGCAGCATCGCGTTGCCGTAGCACAGGCGCTGGAAGAAACCCAGACCGCGGCCAAGAAACGGATTGTCGATGCGGAAAATCTGCGCCATGCCGCGCGCCCACCGGGTGCGTTGCTTGATGTGGCTGGCGAGACTCTCGGTGGCGAGGCCGGCTGCCTGCACGGTCGGCAGATACGCGGTCGTATAACCGCGCCGGTGCAGCTTGAGCGCGGTGTGCGCGTCTTCCGTGACCGTTTCGACCGCGATCCCGCCAATTTCGTTGAGCGCCGTGCGCTTGATGATCGCGCACGATCCACAGAAGAACGAAGCATTCCACAGGTCGTTGCCGGACTGCACGAGCCCGTAGAACAGATTGCCTTCGTTGGGCACGCGGCGGAAGGTGCCGAGATTGCGCTCGAACGGATCGGGCGAGAAGAAATGATGCGGCGTCTGCACCATCGCGCATCGGGCATCGCGCAGGAACGTGCCCATCGTGGTTTGCAGAAACGAGCGGGTCGGTACGTGATCGCAATCGAAGATTGCAATGTACTCGCCGTGCGTTTTTTCGAGCGCACGGTTAATGTTGCCCGCTTTCGCATGCTGGTTGTCGTCACGCGTGATGTAGCCGATACCGGCATCGCGTGCGAAATTCCTGAATTCCTCGCGATGGCCGTCGTCGAGCAGATAGACCTTCAGCTTGTCCGCCGGCCAGTCGATACCCTGGGCGGCGAACACGGTCGGCCGCACCACCGTCAAGGGTTCGTTATAGGTCGGAATATAAATGTCGACCGTCGGCCAGCTCGACGTGTCGGCGGGCAACTCGGCAATCGTACGGTTGAGCGGCCATGCGGTCTGCACGAAGCCGAGCAGCAGAATGACCCAGGTGTACGCTTCGGCGCCGAACAGCAGATAGCCGAGAATCGCCTCGCCCGGGGTCTGGAACGACAGTGTCTGCGTGACGCGCCACCAGATGTAGCGCACCATCGCAAGCAAGGCCAGGGTCGTCAGGATCAGCACGGGCATGCGGCCATGGAAGCGGCGCACCACCAGCGCCACGACCACCAGCACCGCGAAGAATTCGAACTGGCCGTCCGTCGACAGCGGCGAGGTGCCGATCATGGCCCACAAGACCGCGCCCACCACCACGATGAGCGGCAGGAGCCAGCGAATGTGGCCGATGCGCTGGGTGCCGGCTTCGAGCTGCATGCCCCAGCGCTGCCACGGCAGGCTCGGCAGCATCGCTTCGATGCGCTGGCGCACGCGCCGCCAGCGCAGCAGCACCGGCACGAGCCAGCGGTCGATCCGCGCGAGCGCCGCGCGCACTTGGGGCCTGCCCGTCGGGGCGTGCGGCTTCGGCGCCCGGATGAACGCGCGCCACACCCACGCACGCAGGCGATCCGGTTCGAGCACGCCCCACTGCGCGGCCAGATGCAGCACGGCAGCACGACTCCACAGTCGCGCGAGGTCCGCCCTGCCGGCTGCCGGCGGCTGGAAAAACACCCGCACGAACCAGTCGAGCGCCGTGCGCTCCGCCGGCAGCCCGAGGCCGCGCGCGAACCACTCGAGCGCGCGCTGGCGCAGCGTGCGCGCATGGCGGCCGGCGGAGACGGGCCCGTTCATGGCCGCTCGCCCGCGCGGCGCGCGTTTGCCGCCGGCGCGTCAGTCAGCGCGGCGGCGAGCCACGCATGAAGCCAATTCGCGAGGCCCTGCAGATCGTGCGACGTCTGCGAATGCGGTGCGTCGTCGAACAGCCACGTGCCGCGTGCGAAAGATTCGGGCAAGGCCGCGTCCAGATGCACGCGCTGCGCGAGCGGCAGGCCGTCGCCGAGCGCGGCGCCCAGCATCGCCAGCGCGTCGCGCTGCATGTCGCGCGCCGGATTCAGCCGGTTGACGATGATCCGCAGGTTCGCGCCACCGCGCCGCAACGCGTCGAGCCGCGCAACCAGGGTCGCGCAGGCGGCCGCTTCGGGCGGCGTCACGCACAGCACGAGATCGGCGCTCCGCACGGCCTGCTCGCCTTGCTGCGACGGATAGCGGGCCGTGTCGATGAGCACGGCGCCGTCGCCCGGCAGATCGAGTTGCGCGAGCGCATTCGCGAGCCACTGCGGTTCGGCTGCGAGGCGCGCATCGCAGCGCGCGCTTTGTTCGAGCGACACCGCGCCGTACGGAACGAACAGCACGCCTTCGTTATTGCGCCACGTGTGCGCATGCCACGCTTCGTTTTCGTCGAGCATGGCTTGCGCAAGGCCGGCCGGCGCGAGGCAATCGAGACCGAGGTGCGCGCCGAGCATATTCTGCGGATCGAAATCGAGCGCGACCACGGCATGGCCGCGCCGCGCGAGCAGCACGGCGAGCGCGGCGCTCAGGGTCGTGCGGCCTGTCCCGCCGGCGGTGGAGACGACAGCAATCGTCTTCATGACGTCTCCCCAGCGGGGCGCTCAGTGTCAGGCAACAGACGCGCGCGCAATGCAACCGGCTCGATTTCGCAGGGCACCGCATTGCTCGGATCGAAGCGGCGCATCGCCGCGAGACCGCGATGCGAGCCGGCGCGCTGCCACACGATCCACACGGGGATCGCGAGAATCAGACCGGCTACAAAACAGATCAACAGAAATCCCATTACTCGCTCTCCTTCTTGCGCAACGGCATCGCATACGGCTCGGCACGGCGTTGCGGCGGGGCCGTGCGCGGCGCTGGCGCTGGCGGAGGCTGCAGCGGCTGCAGCGGCCTCGGTGCGATTGGCCCAGACGCCTCGGCCTGCCCTGCTTCGTGGCCCGCCTCCGGCCCGAGCGCCCGCTCCGCTTCCGCACGCGCAGCCTCGAGCGCCTGCTCCACCGCGGCGAGCTGCCCGGCCGTGGACATTCCATCCCCGGCCGGCAAAACGGTGCCGGCGCGCGCGGCTGTGGCCGGCGGGGCGGTCTGATTGCGAAACGGCGTGGCGAACAGATCGCTGTAGTCGGCGATCGGCGTGCGCCGGCTCGCCGCGGCGAGCGCATTCAATTCGTTGCCGATGCTCTGCTCCGCCAGATGCACGATGTCGCCCGCGATCCGCTCGACCGGCACGTTGAAGATGCGGGCCAGCGCAGCGTCCCCGTCGGCCAGCCGGCACGCGAACAGGAACACGTACAGGTGCGAGGCATCGGCCGTGAAGACGTCGCCCGCACGGCGCGGCACGCAGCTTCTTAGCGCTTCGACGTGCGCGCATTGAGGCCGCAGCGTGAGCTTGACGAGCACATGCGGCAGCTGCAGCACAGCACTGCGTTCGAGCACCGCGCGCACCCGCTCGCAGAACGTGCCGGCGGGCAGATAGCCCAATACGTCCTCGCTCAGCGCAGCGCTGAGCGAGGTTCGATAGTCGGCGGCGATCGGTCGCGTGTGCAGTTGTCCCTGCAACGATTGCAGCAGCGACTGCATCCGCGAGAACGGCAGATCGCGGCCCAGCACCAGGTTGGCGCCGAGCGTCAGCACCAGCAGTTCGTATTGATGGCGCAGCACTTCACCCCGTTCGGCGACGACGATCTTCAACGCGCGCCCGGCCTGCCGGCGCAACGCGTGGATCGCCGCGCACAGCGCATCGAGTTGCGCGCCGCCGGCGTAATCGAGCACCACGGTCGCCGCCTGTGCGTCGACACACGCGGCGAGCACGGCCTTCTGATCGGCCAGCACTTCCCAGTTCGACGGCACCCACGCCTCGTGTCCGCGCACCACTGCGCGGCTGACCACCACCCGCTGTTCGTCGCGCGCCAGCATCCCATCGCCTCGCGCGTCGCCGTTGCCGAGCGCATCGGACGCGACACTCAGCCGGCCGTCATCGGTAAAGCGCAGCGAACGCACGTCACCGGTGACGAGCGTGCGACCCGAGCGCCAGAAATCCACATGCCATAGCAACTCGCCGTGGGTGTGCTCCATCCGCGCGACGCCCGCGCAGGCCGCGTGAAATTCGTTGCGGCCATGCTGCGCCGCTGCGCTGTTGAACGCGGGCTCGACGAACGGCGAATCGGCAGCGAAGTCGGCATCGGCGTCCGATGGCGAACCCAGCAGCAACACCAGCGTGATGTTGCGCACCGCGCACCAGTTCGCGAGCATTCGGCCTTCCCGTGCGAGTGCGGCCGGATCCTCCCAGTTGAACCAGCGCTCGGCGCCTTCGACGAAATACAGCGAACGTGAACGGAAGCCGAAGCGCTTGAGCGCGCGCAGACCGCCGAACACCCTGGCAAGCGCGACCGGCGGGACGCCATGGACGCCTGTGCCGGCGGAACCGGCCGAGGCGCCGCCGGCTGGCGGCATCGCGAGGACGCTCAGGTTGCGCGGCCAACCGGAAGCCGGCGCGTTGGCGCTGAAACCAAGTTCGCGCAGGCGCCTCGCGACCTGTGCGCGAGCGCGTGCCAGCACCACCGTGACGTCGCGCGCTTGCGCCTGGCGCGCGCTTTCCCAGAGCAGCGCGTCGGCGCCCGGCGTGCGCGCAGCGGCGTAGACCGCGTAGAGCTTGCCGGCTTCGAGCGTGGCCCATTCGCCGGGGAGCGCATCGATCGCCAGTTGGCCGACCGGCCACGCGCCGCGCTCCGATCCCGCGCGGCGGACAACCTGCAGCAGGCGTCGCACAAACGCGCCGGCCGGCGTCGGCTTGAGTGAATTCGTAGCGGTGTTCACGCGTGGCCTCCCTGATCTCATTGCAGCGCCGCTCAAAAGCTGGAGTAGAGGCGCACGGGCCTCGGCGACAGACTGTTGTCCTGCTTGCGCCCGTCGAAGGTGTAGCGCATGTACAGCAACGCGGAACTCGGTGCGTAGTCGTGCGAACGGTC
The DNA here is from genome assembly GCF_001634365.1 of Paraburkholderia phytofirmans OLGA172. Taxonomy (NCBI): domain Bacteria; kingdom Pseudomonadati; phylum Pseudomonadota; class Betaproteobacteria; order Burkholderiales; family Burkholderiaceae; genus Paraburkholderia; species Paraburkholderia phytofirmans. The sequence continues at coordinate 1,391,038 of NZ_CP014578.1, read as the reverse complement.
GATGCTCAGTTGCGCGCCCGCCACCAGATACGGATTGAAGCGGTACTGCACGATGCCGCTCAATCCATACGAGAACGCCACGCCGCGCGTCGAGCTGGCCGTATTGACGAGGTTGCTGAAACCCGGCGCCGAGCTCGCCGTATTCCACAGTCTGTTGAGCGCAGGCGACGCACTGTTCAGCGCGGGCAAACCGTTCGGGTAATACGGCGAGTCCTTCTCATACGAATTCGACACGCCGACGTTGGCCGTCAGGTCCCAGTTCAGCGCATCGCGCCGGCCCGCCCATTCGATCGGCACGCCGAGCGACAGATAGCGTTGCGGGCTGTAATAACCGCCCTGCCCGAACGAATAGAAACGCAGATTATTGGTGTAGTGCCAGACGTTGCCGACCAGCCCCGTGCTTACCAGCGTGTTGACGCGTTGGTAGACCGGCAGCGTGAAGCCGGTGCGCAGGGTGACTGCCTGGTTGCTCGCCACGTTGCGGCCAGTCAGCATCCCCGCGCCGACATCGGCGAACACGCTGGTCGTGCCGACATCGACCGACGTATGGAAGTCGATGCCATCGCGGCGCACCCCGCCCCACACGGCGCCGGTCACCGGATCGTGCATGCCCGCGTACGACAGCAGGCTGCTCGTCTCCGGACGGCGCGAGCCGCTGATCGAAAAGCTCGCCGGTCCCGCATCGAACTGGTAGCGCACGCCGCCAACCATGTAATGCACGGGAAAACCGAGCGGCGTCGTGCCGAAGTCGAAGCGCCATGCGTCGGACGTATAGCCGGCGCCAAGCGCGACGCCGGTGGCCCACTGATGCAGATACTTGCGGTCCACGTAGTCCGCGATCGTCCCAGCTGGAATGCCGGGCGAGCGCGCCTGCTGCAGCAGATTGTCGGCCACGCCGAGGGTGCCGAACGCGTCGAGCGTGGACGGGTTGGCGTGGTCGACATCGAGCGTGCCGGCATCGATATGAACCGTATCGGCGTGGAGGAAAAAGTGGCCGTCGTAGCGATAGGGAATCTGCAGGTACACGGGCGCTTGCCACGCGCGAAACTGCGAAATGCCGGCGTCGCCCGACTTATAGGCGGGTATCCACGCTGTCTCGATCTCCGGGTTGCGGCGTTGCTGCAGATCGGCCAGCGCGGCTTGCGCGGGCGTGCCGTCGGGGCCGGCCGTCACCTCCGCCGCGCGTTCCTGGGTCAACGACAGACGGTACAGCGATTCGGCTTCCTCGTACTGGCCCAGATCCTCGGCAAGGCGTCCGCTTTGCACCGTCACGTCAGGCCGCGCCGGATAGGCAACCCGCAAGGCCGAGGTGATCTGCTCCGCTTCCTGCGGGCGGCGCAATGCCGCCAGCCGGCGCGCCGCGGACAGCCGCGTATCGACGTCGTCGGGTGCCGCGCCGTCGATCACTGTGCGCACGAGATCGAGCGCCGAGCGGCGATCGCCGCTTTGCTCCAGCACCCGGGCGAGCGCCAATTGCGCGTCCGGATCGTTCGGCGTGGCGGCCAGCACCGGCGCCAGCGCGGCGCGCGCGGCCGCATAGTGCCCCTGCAGCCGTTCGAGATCGGCGACTTCGAACGCATACCGTTTGTCACGCCGGCCGGCCCGGCTGACACCGGCGAGCAACTGCCGCGCCGCGGCGTAATCCTGGCGATCGAGCGCCTCGTCGGTCTGGCGCAGGATCGAGCGCAGCGCCTGGTCTTCGAGGCGCGCGCGTTGCGCGGGGCTCAGTTGGGCGTCGCTGCGCAGCGACGTCAGCCACGTGTCCAGTTCGTGATTGCGTTTCGCGCTGCCGAGCAGATCGCCGTAACGCAGACGCACCTCGGCGTCGGTCTGCTGCGGATGCGTGTCGATCCAGTTCTGCAGCAACGCCAGGCCGCGCTCGGGTTCGCCCTGATCGATCCACATCGAGCCGGCCGCGGCCAGCAGGTTCGGATCGTCGCCGGCCAGCGAGCTTGCCCGGTCGAGCGCGTGTGCCGCCCCGGCACGATCGTCCTGCGCGAATGCGACGCGTGCTTTGGCGAGCCACTGCTGCGCTTGCAGGCTGCGCTCGAGCGCACGCATGCCGTCGGTGCGGTCCCGGTCGGCGATCGGCGCGAGCACGGCTTGCGCGCCGCCAAGGTCGTCGAGCGAATTGCGATAGAGCGCGCTCGCATAGCGCATTTCGGGCGACGCCGATGCCGCCAGGCCCTCGTCCATCACCCGCCGCCCGAGCTGCGGCAGACCCAGATCGCGATACAGTCGCGCGAGCGCAAACCGCGTCCACGGTGCATCGGGCGCGAGCCGCAATGCCGCTTCGTAGCACTGCGCGGCTGGGCCGCGCTGGCCCGCCGCCAGCAATTTTTCCGCTTGGCCGCTGAGGATGTCGGCGCGCAGTTGCGCGAGGCCCTGGCGGTCGTCGGCGGCAGTGAAACGGCTTTGCAATGCGTCGAGGAGCGGCGCGACCTGAGCCGCGCGGCCGGTGTTCTCGAACAGCGTCTGGGTACTGCGCACCGCCGACAGGTTCGGTTCGCGCGCCGTCAACAAGTCGCGCAGCAAGGGTTCCGCGGCGCTCCAGTTGCGCTCTGCGAGCAGCGCGTCGGCGAGCATCAGTCTGGCGTCGGCGTTGGCCGGCTCCATCGCGAGCGCGGCGCGCGCAGCCCGTTCGGCATCCTGCGGCCGCCCGGCTGCGGCGGCCTCGCGGCCCTGCGCCAGCGTGCCCCAGAACTGCGCGGCACGCGCGAGGCTTTCCCATTTCCCGCGATTGTCCGGCGCGAGCGCGGCCGCGCGCAGAAACAGCGTGCGGGCTTCGTCACGCCGCCCTTCGCGCATGCGGAGCAGACCGAGGCCACCGACCGCCTCGGCGTCGTTCGCCCGGGCTTGGGCAGCCCGGGAGAGCAGCGGTTCGGCCGTCGTCAGATCGTTGCGCGCGAGTGCCTGCAGGCCGCGTTGCTGCGCGATGTAGTCGGGATTGCGTTCGAGTTGCCGCTGCGCCTCCAATTGCGCTTCGATCACGCCGACCCGATCCTTGAATTCGGTGTCGTCCGGCACGAGTTGCAGATAGGCGCGCAGCGCGCCGAGATAAGCCGGGTCCGCGCCAGCGGATTGCAGCACGTGCCGCCACGCGTCCAGCGCTGCCGAGCGATCCGAATCCGGCCGCGTGGCGAGATCCCACGCGATGCGGTTGGCCTCGGCGCGCGTCTCGCCGCGCGCGTTCAGCAGATTGGCGAACACCAGCGCCGAATCGACATCCGAGGGATCGGCGGCGATCCGCTGACGCAATGCAGCGATCGCCTGCACGCGGCCCTCGGGCGTGCCGGCAATGATCTGGTAGTACTCGGCGCCGAGCGAACCCGACGGCGCGCCGCGCGGAAACAGTGCAACCAGCCGCCGTGCCGCTTCGGCGGACTGGCCGCTGCGCGCCATCAGGCGGATCGTCGCCAGTTCCTCGCGGCCATTCGTGGCGACGCGGAACTCGTCTTCGATCTGCTGCGTGGCAGCCGTACCGGGCGCCTTGCTCCGTAGCCGCACCAGCGTCGTCTGCGCGGCCTGCGCCTGGCCGAGACGCAACTGGATGCGCACCTGCTGGGCCAGCAGCGCAGGATCGTCCGGCGCGATCAGCAACGCCTTCTGGATCGCCTGCAACGCCAGATCGTCACGATGCTTGGTCGACCACATGCGGGCCGTCGCGAACAGGCGTTGCGCGGCGGCATTTTGCGACGGCACGGCCGTGCCTGCCTGCGCGCTTGCCTGCGCGCCTGCCCATGCGGCGACCGGCGCCACGTGCATCGCGAGGCCGAGCAGCCACGCTGCGCACGTTACCGGGAAGCGGCGCGACACGGCGAACTCCAGCCCAGGTTGAGTGTGCCGTCGGCGGCAAAGCGATAGCGGCCATCGCGCCAGCCCAGTCCGAACAGACTCAGCACGCTGGTGTAATAGCCGGCCGGCGTTGCGCGGTCGAGTTGTTCCATGCGCGCGATCTGCGCATCGCCGAGCGCACGCTGGCCGCTCGCGTCCAGAAACGGCACGGCCGCCGCCGAGAAGCCGGCGTTACCCATGTTCGCGCCGACGCTGCCGTTCGTCGTATCGACCTTTTCCGGCGGAGCGCCGTGCGCAGCGATAAAGCCGGCGAACGGTGCAAGGCGCGTGAGCAGCGGTTGCGCGAGCGGATCGCGTGGATCGAGCATGCCCGCCCACAGATAGACGCGAATCGCGTTGTAGGCGCTCTCGGCCCGGGTTTGCGAGTCCGGTGCGAAACCGTGTTTGGCGCGGTACAACGCCCAGTCAGGTGAAAAGCCGTGCGGCGCGGTGTCGAGCAGGACCTGGCCGGTGCTGGCGAGAAGGCGCGCCCAGCGTGCGTCGTCCGGCAGCCGCGTGCCGATGCCGCGGACCACCTGCGGCGGCGAATAACTCGGATTGACCCGCCAAACGTCAGGCGCCGGATGAAAGCCCACCGGGCCCGGCAACAGCGTCAACCCGAGACCGGCAACGCTGGCTGTTTCCTCGTCGAGCACGCGCTTCGCGAGTACCGCGCCACGCGCTGTATAGCTGCGCTCCTGCCATGCGCGGCCGGCTTCGAGCAGCGCGTAGGCGATCCACAAATCGGCATCGGACGAAGCATTCGCGTCCAGCACGCCCCATTGCCCGCTGTCGGAGCGGCCCCACAACCAGGCCGGCAGATGCGCGGTCAGGTCGCCTTGCGCGAGATGCTCCTCGGTCCAATGCAGGATCGAATCGAAGGCCGTGCGGTCGTCGGCGACGAGAGCGAAGAACAATCCGTACGATTGCCCTTCGGATACCGTGCGCGAATCGGCCGAGCCGACGTCGATCACGCGCCCCTCGGGCGAGATGAAATCGCGCTTGAACTGCTGCCAGCGCGGCCATGCGGGTGCAGCACAACTACCTTGCGCAGGACTGACGGGCCCGTTTGCCGTAGCCGTAGCCGTAGCCGTAGCCGTAGCCGTAGCCGTAGCCCTAGCCGGCAGCGGCAGGCCCGCGGCGAACGCGCCGCTCGCGAGCGTGGCGGCCACGCCGGTGACCACGCGGGTCAACATACGGGCGGCAACCGTTGCGCGTACCACCGACGCGAGGCGCGTGCGCGCGCCCGCCAGGGCCCCGCCCGGCGCAAACCGCTGCGACGCTTTCCATTTCACCGGCAGCATCGATCAGACTCCCCGGCGGCGCGCAGCCAGTTCCTGCAACGCGGTGAACGCCCCGATCGCCAGCAGCAGCCCGGCGATTGCGCCGAGCACGCCGAGCAGGATCGGATGCTGGATCGCCTTGCTCCAGAGCCGCGCATACCAGGGCACATACCCCACCAGATACGGTTCGCCAACCCGCATGCTGTCGACTTCGCCACCGCGCACCAGCGCTACGTCGCCCTGCAGTTGCGAGACCCGGTCCGGCTTTTCCAGCACGTCGAGCAGCTGGATCAGCTGGCGCTGATCGGTGGCCGTCAACGCGACCACGCTGCGTCCTTTGCTGCCGGGCAATTCGAAGCCCATCAGCGCGGCGAGCGAGCCGTCGCGTTCGAGATGCGCGCTGCCGTCCGGCAGATGCACGCCGTTGCGCCACTGCTCCTTGACCGAAAACGAGGCGCGCGTGACCGTGCCGCCTTCGCCCCCCGTTGTGCCGTCGTTCGAGTTCGCGCCGATGGTCAGCGGCAGCGCTTGACGCCAATGATCCAGCACCGGCGCCGAACCATTGCCACCGATCACCAGCAGATCCTTGCCGGTCAGCTGCGCGATGTCGGCCGGCCGCGCGATCTGCACGCGCAGCGCCGGATAGCCGGTCCATTGCCCCATGTGGCCGAGCATCGTCAGCAATGCTTCGAGTTCTTCGGCTGCGGGATGCGCCGGGATCACCACGGCCGTCTGCGCCAGATCGGCATAGCGCGTGAACGGGAAGCCGCTATTCGAGAAGTACGCGAGATTCGGCATCTGCGCGAAGTGAACGAAGTTCGAAAAGTCGATCGTCGAGTCCGGGTCGACCGCCGCCTGCACGGGATTCGACGCGACGCTCTGACACAGCCCCGTCTTTTGCGAATCGAGATTGAAGCGCAATTGCAACTGGTTCGAGCTGCCGACGCGAAACGCCGGAATATCGAGCGCACTGCTCGAACGGTTGCCGCTCGCCGACAGCACCGGCAGTTGCAGGCGGCCCTGCGCATCGTCGGCGCTGGCCGGCGCGAGCCGGTACGACTTGACCAGTTGATCGTTGATCTGCACCGCGAGGGTCGAGTTGTTCTGCACCGTCGGCGCCGTGTAGCGGTACTTCAGATTCAGCGGCACACCTGCGCCGTTCCATGAGAACAGATCGGCCGGCACGCGCAGGTTCAGACGGATCGCGTCCGGCGAACTGCCGTGCACCTGCAGCTGATTCGGATCGTCGATCAGCTCCCTGAAAGCGACCGGACGGTCCACCGGCAACCAGCGCGGCGCGTCATAGGGCTTGCGCGGCGCGCCAATATCGATCTGCGCGACCTGCACGGCGGGGCCCGCCATCGCCGTCCTGCCGAGCACGAGCGCGGCGGCCGCCTGATCGACTTCAGCAGCGGTACGGCCCGTCACGATCAGCAGTTTCTTGTCGACGGACGCCGGATTGTCGGTGACGATCAGCAGCGGCCCATTGACCGGCGGCAGCTTCAACGCCGCGGGCAACTGCGCGCTGCGCGCCACCACCACGGCCTGATCGTCGGGCGGCAAGGTGGACGAGGCCGGAAACCGCGCCTGACGATAATCGGCGAGCGCGCCGAACCACGAGGCCAGCACCCCGGCGCTGCGCAGCGTCGCGTTGTCGGCGTCCGCAGGCAGCACGAACGGTAGACGCAGGCGGCTCACATCGCGCCGGTCGAAAAACGGCGCCGGCAGCAACGCGAGATCGTTAGGCAAGCGAATCGGCGAGGTGTCGAGAATGATTTCGCTCGTTGGACTCACATCGGCCCACAGCGCCGAGTTTTCCGGGTCTTCGCAATGTTCAAGCGTGTAATGCGCAATGAGCCGAAGGCCAATCTGGTTGTAATCCGTCAGGAACCGCGGATCGAGCGGGATGTCCGTCGTGACGATCTGCCCTGCATGCTCACGATCGAACGGCACGGTCGCCACTACTTCGTTGTTGATCGACACCTTGAAGTGCGAGATCGGGAACACCAGCGCCGGCGAATACGTGTAGCGCAAACGCAACCATGCCGCGGTCACCACATGATCGAGCCGCACGCCGACGTTGACGACGCGCGCGTCCTCGAGACCGCGCAGATTCAGCGGCCGATAGGCGCCCAATGCGGAGAACGCCATGTGCACCGTGGTCGAACCGGCGACGCTGCTCGCGGCATTGGACGCGTTCATTGCGTTCGGCGCGTTCGTTGCCTGCGCGCTGTTGGCAGCGGCGGCCGGCGAAACGGGCGACGGCTGGGCAGCGGCAGCGGACGACGGAACCCGTGCGGCAAGCGCGGGCAGCGCGGAAGGCGCTGCGGCCAGCGTAGCGGCATACAAGGTGCCGAGGAGCGCCGTCAGCGACAGGCAAAACGAAACAACAGGTTTCATGGACAGATCAGCTTGTTGGACATCGGCCATCCGCCCCATGACCGCCCGGGACTTCAATGCGAATTCGGCCTGCCGCAGAAGTTTGCGGGGAACGTGAAAAACGAAAATACTTTATGACCGCGATGCCGCCGTCTACGCGTGTATACGGACGATCCGGCGAAACCTTGAATGTCGAGCGACATGACGGACGCGGCCAACACATGAACCGTGTCCGGCATAGCGTGCCGGATGCCTGCTTTTCGCATACTTTTCGTGGCCGGTCGCTTAGGCGTACGGGCGCCATTTGGCGCGCCGAAAGATATCACAAATTTGTGACAATTGAGGGTTCAGGTTTCCGGTTTGTGTTCGGCGGCTCCTTGGCTCATTTCTACGCGCTTTGCGCCTCCGATTCGAGTGCGCTCTTCACGCCCTGGGCACATCTATTGCGGTATCTCGCTCGCCGGCGACAACCCGTCAAAGCACGCTGTGCCCACAACGAGCAGCCGTTTTTTAACTTCACTCCAGCAATCCATCGGTGGGAGGCCCCATGCTTCGATACGCTGTAATCTTCTTTATCATCGCGATCATCGCCGCGGTATTCGGCTTTGGCGGCATCGCCGCAGGCGCAACGGAAATCGCCAAGGTCCTGTTCTTCATCTTCGTGGTGATCTTCCTCGTCACCCTGCTGATGGGCGTGATGCGACGCTGACCTCCGCATCCGCCGAACAGGCGTAGCAAACACCCGCCCCGGCGCGAGGACCCACAGCGCGTTGCAATACTTGCCACACGGTATTGCAATAGTTGCCGCCCGCCCCGGGGTTTTTACCGCTAGCCCGCCCCCTCACGCCGCGCGCGCATCGACTCCGGCGCGTGGGCGCCGTGGCGGCGACACGTTGAACGGCGCCGAACGGCGCTGAACCGCTCCCGCGTGCAGCCCTCAGGCAAAATTTTCCGCTTCGTAGAGACGCCGGCCCGCTGCGTCCTTCGCGCCGAGGATTGGCTCGATGTCGCTGGGCCACGCGATGCCGATATCAGGATCGCGCCACAAGATGCAGCGCTCGAGTTCGGGGAACCAGTAGTCCGTGGTCTTCCAAAAGCATTCGGCAACGTCGGACAGCACGACGAAACCGTGCGCGAAGCCCGGCGGCACCCACACCTGCCGCCGATTGGCCGCGCTCAGATAGGTGCCACTCCACTTGCCGAAGTTCGGCGATTTGAGCCGCACATCCACGGCGACGTCGAACACTTCTCCCGCCACCACCCGTACGAGGCGGCCTTGCGGACGCTGCACCTGATAGTGCAGCCCACGCAACACACCACGCACCGCCCGCGAATGACGGTCTTGCACGAAGTTGAAACCTTGCGAGACGTCGTCGGCAAACTCATCCGCGCTGAAGCTCTCGAAGCAGAAACCGAATTCGTCGCAAAACACCTCGGGCTCGATGAGTTTCACCTCCGGCAATGCCGTCGCCATTACCTTGTTGCCCATGGCCACTGTGCTCGTAAGATGCCTGCCCGGAGAAAACACGGCCGCCGATGCGCACGCCGCTACCCACGCTCCCACCGGCAATGAGGTGCGCCGTCTGCATGACAGCGGCGCTTGCTTACGCCTCGCTCGCCACCCGGCTGCGCGCGCGATATTCGGTAGGCGAGAGCGCCATGCGTTTGCGGAATATCTTCGCGAGCCGATCGCCGTTGCCAGTGCCGCTGCGGCGCGCGATCTTGTCGACCGGCAATTCGGTTTCGGTCAGAAAGTTGCAGGCTATACGCAGCCGCACCTGCAGCAGATAGTCAGAAGGCGTGACCTGCATTTCATGCTTGAAGCGGCGCAGAAAGTTGCGCTCGCTCATCGCGGCCACCTGCGCGGCGTCGGCAACCGACACCGGACGATCGCAATTCGCCTCCATCCAGCGCGCGGCGGCACGGATTTTCTCGGCCACGCTGAGTGTGCCGCCTTCAGCCGGCAGCGGCACCCAGTTGGCGGCCATGCCCGGCATGACCCGATCCGCGACGCTGCGCGCGAGTTCCGCGCCGAGGTCGCGCTTGATGAACATCAGCGCACTGCGCGCACAGTCGTTACGATCGTCGGCGGCGCTGCGCGCGGCATCGGCCGTGGGGCTGCCCAGATAGCGGTTCACCTGAAGGCCGTCGTGCTCCGCGCGACCCGCGGCTTCCAGGACGAGACGGCCCTCGCCGATCGTCTCGATCGCACGGGTACGCGTTTGCACCGATCGCAGCCAGCCCAGCAGCGGTTCGTCCAGCGCGGCCTCGTGTGCGCCGTAGCCGCCTGCGATGAACAGCACGTCGAAGCCGCTGCCGTAACGTGTGTCGATACGGTCAGTCCAGATTCGCGCCGACGAAGAACTCGCGACGCTGCCGCCGTCCATCGACAGAAACTGAACTTGATACGGCGGCTCTTCGCCGGCCCGCGAGCCCGAAAGTTCGTTGGCGGTCTGGAACATCTCGACCACCGTGCCAGGCCCGAGCAGCCAGAAGCCGTCAAACAGCAACACGCCGATTCGCCGCGCTGCACTACGCACGTTCAGCGTCGGCGTATGTAACCAGGTAATCCTCGCAGTATCCAGATGCATGTGCGGCATAATCTATCCCCAAACTGTCGTACGTTGTGGACCCCGCTGCCCGTCGGCCGGCCGATATGGACGAATTTAAATACCGGCGGATGAAAACCGCCGGTATCGCCGTTTCACGGATTATGCGTGATGTTAGCGGAATACTTCTCTATAGTAAATTTCAAAAACAAATCGGCATCGAGAAAGTCAATGTATGAAGAAAACGATTATTGCGTGTTTCATATGACTTTCGGCATAGGATCCGGCATAGCGGCAAGCCATACCGGACCGCCATTCGCAATGAGACCGGCAAAGCTTACGTGGACTTGCTTTAAGGTCCTCACTGCGGGTGCGCGAATTTATCGCGAATCGCCGGATTTGCGGCAGTGATTCACCACAATCGAATCCAAAAAATGTTTCAAAAATGAAATCGAAACCTCGCAAATAATGAACATTCAATCCGGCATTTATTCGCAAATCGGGAATTTGTCGACAGTGTCAATGCGACAACCGCACATCTATCGAAACATTTATGATTCAGCATTTCGACGCCGGTCCCTCACCCGAGTGAAAATGTTTCCATAATGAAACATCCAGCCTCTTTTACATATGACTAATTACCCCCTTCACTGGCGCCATATCGGGTAAAAATCAGACGATTCAGCGGTCCTTTGCAAATCCCGGCGACGCCGGCCGGCTAGTGCGAGCCCTAGCCAAAACCGCTCACGCCGAGCTCGCGGTAAAAGTGCGCCAATTGCGCGGCATCGGTGTTGAACCAGTCCTCAAGCCAGTCGTGATAGGCATGCGCGGCATCGTCCGCCGAGGCCTTGTCGGCAAGCACGGCGGCGATCAGATGCGCTGCCGTCACGCCTGACAAGATCGCCTTCAGCACGCCATGCGACGAGGTGGGGTCGAGCACGGCGGCGGCATCGCCGACCATGAACCAGCCCGGACGCGCAACGTCGCCCGCGATCCGCCAGGTGACGTCGGCGCCGCGCGATGGCCCTTGTGGTGCGAGATGGCGCAATTCGTCGGGCATCCAGTCCGCGGAAACCTTCTCGCCGTTCAAGGACACTCGGGTCCATTGATACGTACCCGGCCGGATCATCGCGGTCCATATCCAACCCGATGCATCACCGTTCATCTGCGGCGCGGCGTCGCGTTGCGGACACGTTCCGTTCGCATAGCCATAACGCGCGATCAGTTGCGGCGAGCGTGATGCGGCGTCGATCCCCAGTTGCCGGCGCAGCCACTGCGTGCAACCGCTTGCGTCAACCACGACGTGCGCCGTCACCGGTTCGCCGCCCGCGACGACGCCGCGCACCACGCCATCCCGCATCAGCAGTCCCGAGACCGCGCAAGGCTGGCGCACGAGCGCACCCGCTTCGGCGGCGCGCGCCAGCAGCATCGCGTCGAACGCACTGCGCTGCACCTGGAAACCACGCCATGCGCCTTGCACGTCCTGCCCAAACAGTTCGAAGCGCCGTGCGCCGTTCCAGTCGATCCAGATCCCCTCATAGCGCGCGCCGGTCACCGACGCGAGCCGTGCGCTGCCGATGCCCAACTGCTCCAGTACTGGCTCGATGCCCGGATGCAACGTCTCGCCCGGACGTTCGCGGGTGAACCCTTCGCGCTCGAACAGCCGCACTCGCAGCGCGCGAGCCGTGCAGGCAATCGCAGCCGCACTGCCGGCCGGGCCACCGCCAACGATCACTACATCGGTATCGTATCGTCCAGTCGCCATGATCCGCCGCGATTGATAAGGACTACTCTGCCATCTGAATAGGCCGTTGCCTCTTCCTCGATGTCCACCAGCACCTTACGAACGCTGCCGGGGTCCGCATGACGCCGGCCCCAGCGGAACATCTCGAAGCGGTAGGAGCGGCGCGCCGGGTCGAGGTCCGCGCCGGTCTGCGCGGCGATGCGAACGAAGTCTGGATCGTCTGGCAGAACCGCGATGAACGAGAACACTGCCCATTGCGCCTTTTCCCACAGCACGCGGTTCACGTCGCCCGGCGCGCCGGGTTGCGGGCGAACACCAAGGCTCCAATACACCGCGGCCATCGCCAACACACGCGCCTGAAAATCCGCAAGATCGATCCGCGACGTGAGCAACGCCGTCATCCGGCCTTGCAGATCGATATGGTCGACGCGACGCTCGTCCTCATACTCGATGACCGGCCGCCCCTGGAAGCTGCCGCGGCGCGGTCCGGACACGCCGTCCCACGGCACGAACCGGTTCTTCATCGGCCCCTCCGTCGACGGCACCATGCCGAGCTCTTCGTCGGTAAGCGGCACCGCCGACGGCCAGGGATACGAGATGCCGCACAACTCCTTGTCCGGTTGATACTGTCGCGTCGCGTCCGGCGCGACGCCGGGCCAGTAGGCGCCGAGCGCGGCGCACAGCTTCACGTCCTCGATGAACGGCGACCCGAGTCCGTGACCCACGAGAAAACGCTTCAATGTGCCGTCCGCACTCAGACGCACGCCCATGCTGGCGTCCCAGCCCGGATCGAAGACACCCGGCGAGCCGTCGGGCAAACCGACCTTGTCGAAGCGGATTGCTCCATTCGCCGTCTGCCGCGTCGCGCTTTCGGGTGCATCGTCCATGCGCTGCGGCATCGAGACGATCGCGCTGACTGTGTCGTCGTCGATCCTGAACAGGCCGCCCTCCAGTTCGATGTTGCCGGCGATGCGCGTCTGCGACAATGCGAGCGGCGGGACCGCCCACAACGCGTCGCGCAGCGGCGCGGGCACGTCGTTACGCCACCACACCATCAGATCGCGCTGGCTCAGTTTGGGCAGGAAGTCCGGCAAGCCGATCATCGCGAACGCCGGCGTCGACGCGACGATGCCTTGACACGCAAGCTCAGGACATGCCGACGCGACCCAGCCGTCGCCGCTGAAATCGACGTAGTGCTGCGCCTCGTAGTTGCCCCGAGCCACGATCTCCATGAGTCCAGGCTCGTCGTTCAGATTGTCGATCCGGTCGTCGCGGACCCGATGGCGCAAGTTGATGAATTGGGGCGCCGGCCGCGCCGTCATCTGTTCGGCGTCGTCGAGATATTGCGGGGAACGCAGCGGCTGTGCGCCAGGCAACACGAGCAGTGACGAAAGCAAAAAACTGCCCGGCTTGCCCGAATAACGCGGATCGACAGGGAACGTGAGCCGCGCCCCCCGATAGCGCGCTTCCTCCACCATCGTGCTGGGCCGCGGCACGAGCACGCCGGGGCCGTGCTGCGCCTCCATCGTCAGCGATCCGATCATTTCGTTGCGGATCGTAAACGGAAACTCTTCCAGACAGTCGCCGGACCAGTTGTTCTCCAGACCCTGTGCATCGAGGAAGCGATGGAATGCAGCCAGCGTGTCGTTCTGCAGCCGGCACCTGAGGGTGACTTGCAGGTCCATCCCGACAATGCATTCCGGCCCGCTGAACAGCTTGTGAACCGGCACCCAGAAATGCCGGCGGTCGTCGTCATCGAGCCGGTCCTGCGGCCCGAACTGCGCCGGCCCGTTCGGGTCGACCGGCCTGCGGACCGCCAGGTACGTCGAGAAGCGGCGCGGAACGACGCGGAAATCGAAGGGGCGGCTTTCGTCGAAGCCGACGAAGCCGCGCAACATCGGTTCATAGCGCGGTTCGAGATTGCCGATCCGCGCGACGCCCGCACGCGAGAAGCACAGCTGCGCACGGCGGCCGTTGACGCCCATCGGTGCGTTGCGGTAGTGAGTCGCGAATGTCGATACGGCGATCGGCCATGCGCCGCATTCGGCGCGCAACTCGCTCAGCGACACGCGGCGAGCCGCAAAAATGTAGTTTTCGAGCGTGTCGATTTCGGCAAGCGTCGGATACGCGCCGAGCGATTCACCATCGCGGCCCGTGACGACCGACGGCGCGGCGAGCGCGTGGTAGAGCAAACTGAAGTCGGGCTGCCCCGGCTGGATCGCAGCGCACCCGGCTGCGGCGAAGTCGCCGAAACCCGCAAAGCGACGCTCGATCCACGGCAGCGGCTTCACGAGCTCCGCTTCGAGGTCGGGCGCCATCATGTCGAAGGCGCCGCCGGTCACGTCCAGCAGCATCTCGCGCCAGCCGGCCGCGCCAAGGCGCTGGCACATCGACCGGACGCTGCCGATCAGCGGACCGGCAGGTGCGGCGCGGCTCATGCAATCGGGCATGTCGTCCAGCGAATGGAAACCGGCCTCGCCGGAGCCGAGAACGTTTTGACGCGATTTCATAACTAGGTAGTCCTACATTAATTGGATGAACTAACGGGTTTCAAAGCACCTCTCTGGATCGCAGAGAAGAGGCCCCCTACTGAAGAGTCGCTGCGTCGCAAATTGTTGAAAATCATGCGACGCCCGCACGCTGTACGCTATGCGGCACGGCGCCGCGGAACTTATGCGGCGCAGATAGCCGATCCGCCGCTATCGGATAGCGTCAGGGCGAGATCGCACAGCGCGCGCGGCGACTGATTTTCTTTACCGGTGGAAAGGGGCATAGGACCATGCTTTGCGCATGGCGGCACGGGGTCGGGGACAGCAGACCCGTGCACGCAGAGGGAGGGCGTTTTACCGGCTCAGCCGGCAACTTCAGCCGAACTACGCGCGCACCGCTTGCGGCGCAGCTCGGCGAGCCGCCGCCTGCTATACGTTAGAGAGGCGACCGCATGAAACGCGACCGGCGCGAACACGAGACCGAACAGCGTGGCCGCCAGCACCCCGCCGAACACACCGGTGCCGATCGAGCGGCGGCTCTCGGCACCCGCACCGCTCGACACCACCAACGGCACGACGCCGAGCAGAAACGCCGCCGAGGTCATCACGATCGGCCGGAAGCGCGCGGCGGCCGCTTCGGTCACGGCGCGCGTCAATGGCAGGCCCTGGCGATATAGATCGCGTGCGAACTGTACGATCAGAATCGCGTTCTTCGCCGCGAGGCCGATAACGGTAATCATGCCGACCTTGAAGTACACGTCGTTTGGCATACCGCGCAGCAGCACCGCGGCGACTGCGCCGATCACGCCGAGCGGCACGACCATCAGCACGGCAAGCGGGATCGTCCAGCTTTCGTACAAGGCCGCCAGCGCCATGAACACGGCCAGCAGCGACAAGCCGATCAGCAACGGGGTGAGCTGTGCCGCCGCGGTTTCTTCGCGCGCCGCGTCGACCCAGTCGTACGAGACACCGACCGGCAGCGAAGCGGCGAGCCGCTCCATCTCCGCCATCGCCGCGCCCGAACTGTAGCCGGGTGCCGCGTGGCCGCTCACGTCGAGTGACGGATAGCCGTTGTAGCGGCTCAGCATCACCGGACCGATCGACCAATGGAGCGACGCGATCGCCGATAGCGGCACCATGCCGCCGGTTGAGTTCGGCACGGCGAGCGCCATCAGATCGTTCTCGGTCATCCGCGTGGCGGCGTCGGCGGCGATCATCACGCGGCGCATCCGGCCACCGGCGGGGAAGTCGTCGATATACGTCGAGCCGAAGGTGCTGCCCAGCACATCGGCGATGCGGTCGAACGGCACGCCGAGCGCGTACGCTTTCGCGCGGTCGATGATGAGTTCGACGCGCGGCGCATCCGGCAGATCTTCCGAATGCACCGAGGCGAGCACCGGGCTCGCCTTGGCCTGCGCGAACAGTTGCTCGCGCGCCGCCTTCAACGCGTCCAGTCCGACTCCGCCGCGATCTTCGAGCCGGAACACGAAACCGTCCGAATGCCCGAGTCCCGGCACGGAAGGTGGCAATTGCGCCTCCACGTCACCGTCGAGAATCTTGTCGAACTTTTCGTTGAGCCGGTCGCGCAACGCCATCGCATCGGTGTCGCGCTTGCCCCAGTCTTTCAGTTCGACGAAGCCCATCGCCACGTTCTGACCGCTGCCGGTAAAACTCCAGCCGATCACACTGGTGACGTGCGCAATCGCGGGTTCGGCGTGCAGGATTTTTTCCATCCGCTGGACCACCGCGAGCGTGCGCTCCTGCGTCGCGCCAGCCGGCAATTGCACCATCACCTGCAACTGGCCTTCGTCTTCGCTCGGCAAAAATCCACCAGGCATTTGCCAGTAGAGCGCGGCGCACACACCGACCAGTACAGCATAGATTGCCAGCATCGGTCCGATACGGCGCAGCGTACGCGCGGTCAGCCCGCGATAGCCGCTTGCGGCCCGATCGAAACCGGACATGAACCGGCTCGCCGCCCGCGCCGCGAAGCCGAGCAGGCCGCGGCGGGCATCGCGTCGACTCACCGGGTGCTTATGCGCTTTCAGCAGATTCGCGCACAATGCGGGCGTCAACGACAAAGCCATGAACGACGACACCAGCATCGACGCGATCATCGCCACTGCGAATTGCCGGTAAATACCGCCGACACCACCCGGGAAAAACGCCATCGGCACGAACACGGCCGTCAGCACCGCGGTCACGCCGACGATCGCACCGCCGATTTGCGACATCGCTTTACGGGTGGCCTCACGCGGCGGCAGGCCTTCTTCTTCCATCACGCGATGCACGCTTTCCACCACCACGATCGCATCGTCGACGAGAATGCCGATTGCGAGCACAAGGCCAAACATCGTGAACACGTTGATCGACAGGCCGCAGGCGTACATCGCGAGAAACGCGCCCATCAGCGTGACGGGAATCACCACCGTCGGCACCAGCGTATAGCGTAGATCGCGCAGGAACAGCCACATCACGAAGAACACCAGCACCACCGCTTCCACCAGCGTGACGAGCACTTCACGAATGGCAATCTTCACGAAATGCGCGTTGTCGAACGGAATTTCGATGGAGACACCGGATGGCAAGCTTTTCGATAGCTCGGCGAGTCGCGCGCGAATCGCATTCGACGTTTCGAGCGCATTGCCGCGCGGACCGAGTTGAATGCCGACGGTCGCCGCCGCTTTACCGTTCAGACGTGAATAGAACGAATAATTGTCGCGTCCAAGTTCGACCCGCGCGACGTCTCGCAAGCGCACCGCCGAGCCGTCGGGCAGCGCCTTCAGCACAATCTGTCCGAACTCGGCAGGCGAGATCAGTTGTCCCTTCACGCTCACCGAGGCCGTCAATTGCTGCCCTGGAACGAATGGCGCGTCGCCCAGCGTACCGGCCGTTACCGTGGCGTTCTGCGCGGCGATCGCGGCGTTCACTTCGGCGGCGCCGAGGCCGTACTCGCGCAGCTTCATCGGATCGAGCCAGATGCGCAGCGCTTCGTCGGCGTCCCACAACTCCGCCGCGCCCACGCCCGGCGCGCGTTTCAGTTCGCGCAATACGTAGCGGCTCAGGTAATCGCTCAATTGCACGGAATCGCGCGAGCCATCCGTGGAAGTGAGCGCGACCAGCATCAGGAACGTGTTGGCCGCCTTGAATACGCTGATGCCCTGCTGCACGACCTGTTGCGGCAAGCGCGGCTCGACCTGCTTGAGACGGTTCTGGATGTCGACCAGAGCAAGATCCGGATTGGTGCCCGGTGCAAAGGTCGCGTCGATCTCGAGATCGCCGAGGTTGTCGCTGGTCGTTTCGTAGTACAGCATATTGTCGGCGCCATCGAGACTCTCCTCGATAATGCTGCCGACGTTGGCATCGACCACTTCCGTCGCGGCTCCCGGATACGTGGCGCTGATCACGATGCGCGGCGGCGCAAGACGCGGATACTGCGCCACCGGCAGTAGCGGAATGGCGAGCGCGCCCGCCACGACAATGGCGAGCGCAACAATCCATGCGAAGACCGGGCGGTCGATGAAAAAAAATGGCACGCAAGGAATCCGTTCAGATTGTCTGGAGGCGCGGCGCGTCAACGAGGCGGGCCATATGCAGCACGTCGGCCACGCGCAATGCGCGCAGCGTCAGACCCTCGGGCAAACTCTCGGATTTGTATTTTGTTTTTATGTCTTGATTCATAGGCTCATAACGTCAATTCAAATGACCTCGTCAGGATGCCGGGCAATTGCATACCGCCCGTGGCGCGCTCGCCCCATGTCGAGTCGCTCAATAGCAATTCCGCTTGCGAGCCGAGTTGTTCGAGTTCGCTGCCGAGCAGGCGATACAAACTGTCGTCGAAACGCATGGCTTCGAGCGGCGCGACGATTTGCCCGTTCTCGACCCAGAAGGTTGCGAAGCGCGTCATGCCAGTGAGGCGGCAATTCATCCGGTCCGAGAAATTCACGTACCAGAGATTGCCGATGTAGAGACCGGTATCGAGTTTCGCCAGCACGTCCTCTTCCAGCAGATCGCCCGCTTGCATCGAGAGCGCCGCCGGCGACTCGTTCGCCAGCGCACCGTTGGGCGCCAAACCGTACTCGCGCGCGCTGCGTGCATTGGTGAGGCGTTCGGCACTGCGGCCGGCCTGGATCAACGGGACGCTTACGCGCAGGTAGCCGTCGTCGTTGAAGCCGGGTGTAATGCCGAGATTCAGATCTTCGCTGATCGTGACACGCGGGTCGACGACGATTTCTCCCACATGCAGCTTGTACAACTCGCTGCGTGAACTCGCCTGGGCGCGAGCGGAGAAACCGCTCCATGCCGTCACGCCGAGCAGTTCCCCGAGCGCCTCGGGCGCCAGATACGAACGATAGCGCCCCGGCGCCAACGCGCGCGGCGTGCGCGCGAGCACGGGCAGACGCGCTGCGGCCTGCTCGACCTTGCGTGCGAAAACAGCATCGCTCCAGTCGTCGCCGGCGTAGGTCGTTTTGATCGCGCGGCCGCTCGGGTCGTAGAGCGACCAGCTGAAATTGAAGTTATCGACTTCGTACCAGCCGCGGCTGCCGCTCGTGGACGCGAAACCGCGCACGATCGTGCCGCCCGCGTAAAAGCCCACGAAATCCAGCCCTTTTGCGCATTCGGCAACGGTGCGCAACAAGCTGTCCGGCTCCGGCAGCTTGCCCGAACGTTGCGTGGCGCGCGCCCATTTCGACGTGTCGAACAACAGATGCGGATCGTCCGCCGCGCCGCGCAGGCTTTCGCGCAAGGTGGCGAGCGCCGCGCTCACGTCGTCCAGATCGTTCTGCAGATCGCCACAGACAGTCAGCGTGGAATAGGCCTGGCGCGCGCCGTCGATCAAACGCAAGGTCAGCTTGCCTTGCGACACGCTGCCGAGCTGCCGCACCAAGCCCTGGTTGAAGCGGATAAAGTCGGACTGCTCGCCGGCAAATGAACTCAGCGTGATTTCCGCGCCTTGCTGCAGGCCTTCGATGGCGTCGGTCAGCGACGTGAAATGCCGCTGCCAGTCGATCGACGTAGCGGAGCGCGCGGACAGGAATTGACTCATCACGCGCCTCCGAATACGTCGACGTTGCTGAACACACAAGCCGGCGAGGCGTGGCCGACGCGAATGATCTGTGCCGGTTCACCCTTGCCGCACATGGACGTGCCGTACACCTCGCGCGTATCCGCGTTCCCTACCGCGCTCAGGCTGCGCCAGAAATTCGCCGAGATGCCACGGTAATTCGGCTGTTTGACGACCTGAGTGAGCTTGCCGTTTTCGATCAGTTGACCGAACTCGCAGCCAAACTGAAATTTGTTGCGATGGTCGTCGATCGACCAGGACGTATTGGTGCGCATCAGAATGCCGTGTTCGATGTTGCCGATCATCTGCTCCAGCGAACTTTCACCGGGTTCGATGTTCAGATTCGCCATCCGGTCGATCGGCGGCCGGTTCCAGTTCGACGCGCGCGAATTCGCCACGCCCGCCATATGCGCGCGCTGCTGCGAGAGCGCGCCGCCGAGCGGGCGTTCGAGCACGCCGTCGCGGATCAGGTATTGCTTGTGCGCTTCGGTGCCGTCGTCGTCGAATGCGTATGCGGCGGCTTCCTCGCGCAGTTCGGGGTCGAAGGTTACATTCAGCAATTCCGAACCGTAGCGGTACGAGCCGAACATTTCTTTCTTGACGAAGCTCCAGCCGGCAAAGTTGCGCTCGTCGCCAAGAATGCGATCGAGCTCGAGCGGATGGCCGATCGATTCGTGAATCTGCAGCATCATCTGATCGGGCATCAGCAGCAAATCGCGCTTGCCTGATGGGCAATTCGGCGCGGCCAGCAATTGGAGCGCTTCATTCGCGACACGCGCCCCCGAGCCGTCGAAGCCGAAGCGCGCCAGCACTTCCATGCCGCCCTGCCCCAGGGTGCCGTAGTTGCCGCCGAGGGTACGCACTTGCGTATCGCCGTCCGCGTGTGCAGCCACGCTCAGTTGCGGCATCACGAACTGGAACCGCTGATCGATCCGCACGCCGTCGCCGGTGATGTAGAGCTGATCGGTATGCGTGATCTGCACGGCCGCGACGCGTTCGACAATGCGTGCGTCGAGGTTCGCGCCCGCGCATTCCACACTCAGGCGGTCTAACCATTCGGCGCGGCGCGGCAACGCATGCTGCGCATTCGGCGACACATAGCGGCCGCTCACGGCAGGGCGCGCCACCTCGCGATGGTCGATCAACGACAAGCCCGCGCACGCTTGCGCGCGAACCGTAGCGAGATCCAGCGCTGCCTGCAGGCCGGCGGCACTCAGATTCGCGGTGGCTGCATAGCCAGCTCCCGCGCCCACCCATGCCGTCAGCATTGCGCCACGATCGCGCACCGTACGCATGGGTTGTGCGATGTCGTTGCGGATCTCGTGATCGTCGATCTGTTCATCGACAATGCGCAGCGACCAGAAGGCCGCGCGGCTCGTAAGCGACCGGGCGGCTTGCGCCCAACGTTCGTCAATCATTGGCGGTTCCGGTAGGCGTCTCTGTTGCACCCGCGCGCGAAACGATCAGCGACGAGGCGAGCAACGACTGGGTATAGGGATGCGACGGCGCGTGCAGCACATCGAGTGTGTCGCCGGCTTCGACGATGCGTCCTGACTTCATCACGATCACGCGATGCGCCATGGCTCGCATCACCGCCAGATCGTGCGTAATGAACAAATAGCTTAGCTTGTACTTTTTCTGCAGATTTGTCAGCAGATTCAACACCTGTTTCTGGATGGATACGTCGAGTGCACTGGTCGGCTCGTCGAGCACCAGCAATTCCGGCTCGACCGCCAGGGCGCGCGCAATTGCAATGCGCTGGCGCTGGCCGCCGGAAAACTCGTGCGGATAGCGCAGCATGGTGTCCGCGGGCATCCCCACTTCCTCCAGCAAGCCACCCACGCGTGCGCGCCGCGCCTTTGCGTCCATGTCGGGCTGATGCATGGCCAGGCCTTCGCCGATGATCTGCTCCACCGTCATGCGTGGCGACAACGAGCCGAAGGGGTCCTGAAACACGACTTGCATGCGCGAATACAACGCCCGGCGGGAACGCGCGGTTTTCAACGTGGCAAGCGGCAAACCGTCGATGTGGATATGACCGGCTGCCGGTTGCTGCAGGCCGAGCACGGTTGCCGCCAGCGTTGATTTGCCCGACCCCGATTCGCCGACGATGCCGAGCGTCTCGCCGCGCCGCACACTCAGGTCGACGTCGTGCACCGCGCGAAACGTAGAGCGTCCGAACATGGAGCGCCAGCCTTTCGCGGACGTGCTGTAGTCGACGGCGAGTCCCTGCACGTCGAGCAAGCGCCGCGCACCCGGCTCGACCGGCTCCACCGCACGCTGCGGCTCACTGTCCAGCAGGCGTTGGGTGTAGGGATGCTGCGGGTTGGAGAACAACGCTTCGGTCGTATTGGTTTCGACCAGCACGCCCTTTTCCATCACCGCGACGCGCTGCGCGAAACGCTTCACCAGATTCAGGTCATGCGTGATCAGCAGCACCGCCATGCCACGCTCGGCCGCTTCCTGCTCCTGCAACGCGATCAACAGATCCACGATCTGCTGACGCACGGTGACGTCGAGCGCGGTGGTCGGTTCGTCGGCAAGCAGCAGACGCGGCCGGCACGCGAGCGCCATGGCGATCATCGCGCGCTGCCGCTGGCCGCCGGACAATTGATGCGGAAAACTGTCGATGCGCCGTTCCGGCTCGGGAATGCCGGTGCGCCTGAGCAACTCGATGCCGCGCCGGCGCGCCGCATTCGGCCGCAAGCCCTCGTGCAGGCGCAAGCTTTCGGCGATCTGCTTGCCGATCGTGAAGAGCGGATTGAGCGCCGTCATCGGCTCCTGAAACACCATTGCCACGTCGGCGCCACGCAGGCCGCGCATCTGCTGCTCGGTCTTCTGCAGCAGATCTTCGCCGTCGAGCAGCATGCGGCCGCTCAGATCGGCATGCTCGACGAGACGCAAAATCGACAACGCGGTGACGCTCTTGCCGGAGCCCGATTCGCCGACCAGGGCGACGCGCTCGCCGCGCGCGATCGAGAGGCTGAGTTCATGCACTGCGATCTTGTCGCCGAAACGCACGGAGAAGCGATCGATCTCTAGCAACGGCCGGTTCGGTTTGGCTTCGTTCATCGCGGACCTCCGCCGAACGCCGAGCCGCGCTTGCGCGTATCGAGCGCATTGCGCAACGCGTCGCCCATAAAGGTCAGCAGCAGCAACGTAATCACCAACGCGGCGAAAGCCGAAATCGAAATCCACCAGGCATCGAGGTTGTTCTTGCCTTCCTGAAGCAATTCGCCGAGGCTCGGCGTGGGCGGCGGTACGCCCAGCCCAAGGAAGTCGAGACTGGTCAGCGACAGAATCGCCGCGCTCATGCGGAACGGCAGAAACGTGATCACCGGTGTCAGGCTATTCGGCAGCACATGGCGCCACATGATCTGCCAGTTCGAGAGGCCCATGGTGCGTGCCGCCCTCACGTAATCCAGCGAGCGGTTACGCAGGAATTCGGCGCGCACGTAGTCGGAGAGCACGAGCCAGCCGAACATCGATAGAAGGATAAAGAGCAACCATAGCGTGGGCTCGAAGATCGACGCAAAGATGATCAGCAGGTACAGGTCAGGCATCGAGCTCCAGATCTCGATCAGACGCTGGCCGATCAGATCGGTGCGGCCCCCGTAGAAGCCCTGCACCGCGCCGGTCAATACGCCGATCAGGACGCCGGATACCGTGAGCGCGAGCGCCATCAGCACTGAGAGCCGGAAACCGTACAGCAGCCGCGCGAGCACGTCGCGGCCGAACTGGTCCGTGCCGAGCCAGTTGCTCCGGGTTGGCGGCGCCGGGTAAGGATGGGCG
Organism: Paraburkholderia phytofirmans OLGA172; assembly: GCF_001634365.1. Lineage (NCBI taxonomy): Bacteria > Pseudomonadati > Pseudomonadota > Betaproteobacteria > Burkholderiales > Burkholderiaceae > Paraburkholderia > Paraburkholderia phytofirmans. Next base: position 1,367,903 of record NZ_CP014578.1, on the reverse strand, counting down.
GCGAAGTAGTCGATCGTGTCGTAGTGGAAATGATTCGGCGGATAGATCGCAAAGTTGCCGTTCGATTCGAGCCGCGACCGGATATACGGATCGAGGTAATTCGCACGGGCCGGAAAATCGCCGCCAAAAATCTCCTCCGAATAGTCCTTCACGATCGGGAAGTAATAGTGCCCGTCATAGCGGACGATCAGCGGACGATCGTTGGACAGCACCTCGCCGAACAGGCTGATAACGAACAGCGACACGAAGATCACGAGACTCCAGTAACCGAGCCGCTGCTGCTTGAAGCGCAGCCATGTGCGCCGCCAGGGAGACGGCGACGCCACGTGCGCCGCGCCGGACTGATCAGCGGTCCAGGCGGTTGAATTGGATGCGGGGGTCGACGAGGACATAGCAGACGTCAGCAATGAGTTTGGTTACGAGGGCGATCAGCGTGAACAGAAACAGCGAACCGAGCACGACCGGATAGTCACGGCGAATCACCGAGTCATACGAAAGCTGGCCCATGCCGTCGAGCGAGAACAGGGTTTCGATCAGCAGATTGCCGTTCAGGAAGGCGCCGACGAAGGCCGCAGGCAAACCGGTCAGCAAAGGAATCGCCGCATTGCGCAGCACGTGTTTCCACAGTACGTCGCGCTCGGGCGCGCCCTTGGCGCGTGCGGTCAATACGTATTGACGTCCAATCTCCTCGAGGAAGGTGTTCTTGGTCAGGATCGTGACGATCGCGAAGTTGCCCACCACCGAAGCGGTGACCGGCAGCACGATGTGCCACAGGTAATCGAGCAGCTTGCCGAAGGTACTGAGGTCGTTGAAGTTGTCCGAGGTGAGGCCGCGCATTGGAAACACCTGCCAGAAGGTGCCGCCGCCGAACAGCATCAGCAACAGCACGCCCAGCACGAAACCGGGAATCGCATAGCCGGCGAGCACCAGTACGCTGGTTACGGTATCGAAACGCGAGCCGTTGCGCACCGCTTTCGCAATGCCCAACGGCACCGATATCAGATACGTGAGCAGCACCGTCCATAAGCCGAGCGTGATCGACACCGGCAGCTTCGATTTGATGACGTCCCACACGCTGTCATGCTGATAGTAGGACTGGCCGAGATCGAAGGTCGCGTAGCGCTTGAGCATCAGCATGTAGCGCTCGAGCGGCGGCTTGTCGAAGCCGAACTGCTTCTTGATCTGCTCGATCTGTTGCGGATCGACACCCTGGCTGCCGTGATAACCGCCGCCACCCGCCCCCGCCTCTCCGCCACGGCCAGCGCCGTGGCGGAGTTGCGTCATCACCTGTTCGACCGGCCCACCCGGCACAAACTGCGTGACGACAAAGGTCAGCGTGACCACGCCGAGCAGCGTCGGCACCATCAATAGCAATCGTCTGAGAATGTAGGCAAGCATGCTGTTCCTCAGTGGGCAAGCGCCGTGGTTGAGCCGGCGGACTGCGCCGCCTGGGTGGTTCGAGTTGCTTGTCCGCCCGGCGCTTTCGCGTACCAGTAGTCGATGACCCAGTCTTCGTACAGGTAGGAATTCGGCACGACTTTCGGAAAACCGAGGGCGGTCTTGTAGCCGATGCGAGCGCCCGGTGCGTAGTACTCCGGCACCAGGTAATATGAATAGATCAGCACGCGATCCAGCGCACGGGTCGCCGCTTCCAGATCGTCGAGATTAGTGGCGGACAGCGCGGAGTGAATCAGCGAGTCGACCGCCTTCGAACGGATGCCAGGATAGTTCTCGGAACCGACCTCGGACGCGGCCGCACTACCGAAGCGGCGCGTCAGTTCAGCGCCCGGAATCGTGACCGGCGGATAGATGAAGGTGGTCATGTCGTACTCGAAATTATCCAGCCGCTTCTCGTACAACGCGCTGTCGATTTCGCGCATATGGGCCTGAATGCCGAGCATGCCAAGCGCCTGCATATACGGCAGGATCAGACGGTCCATGCCGGGCTGGTCGTCCATGATCTCGATCGTCATCGGCGTACCGTTGGCGTCGCGCAATGCACCGTCGCGATAGTGCCAGCCGGCCTGCGCCAGCAGATCGCGCGCGACGCGCAAATTACCGCGCAGGGAATTCGGTGGAATCGTGTCGGGTTGTTTGAGCATTGGACCGAACACTTCTGGCGGCACGCTGTCACGCAACGGTTCGAGCAGCGCCAGTTCCTTCTCACCGGGCATGCCGGTTGCGCCGAACGGACTTGCCTCGAAGTAGCTACTGGTGCGCCGGTATTGACCATAGAACATCATCCGGTTCATCCAGTCGTAGTCGAACGCCATCGTCAGGGCATGGCGCACGCGTGGGTCCTGGAACATCGGCCTGCGCATATTCATCAGTATGCCCTGCATCTGCGCGGGACCGTCGGCGAACTCACCCTTCTTCAGCAGTCCGTTGTCGAAGTTCTTGCCGACGTATTTGCGCGCCCACTGCGTCGCGCCGTATTCGACGATAACGTCCGCATCGCCCGCCTTGAAGGCTTCGAGTTGCGTGTAATGGTCGCGATACAGATTGAAAGCGATGCGCTCGAAGCGGAACATGCCGCGTCGCGACGGCAGATTCGCCGCCCAGTAATCAGGGTTGCGGCGATACGTGATCTGCTTGTCGTTTTTGCGTCCCTCGATCAGATAGGCGCCGCTGCTGATTGGTGGCATGGAAGAAATCTGGTCGAATGGCAGACGCTTGCCGTTGGGCTGCATCCCCCATTTCGGCGAAAAGATCGGCAGATCGCCGGCAATCAACGGCGCATCGCGTTCGGGATGCTTGAAATCGAAGCGGATCGTGCGCTTGTCGATCACCGTCGCGCTTTTGATGATGGAGAACTGCGCATTGAAAAGCGGCGAGGCCTGCGGACTCGTCAACGTGTCGTACGAGTACTTGACGTCGGCGGCGGTAATCGGGTCGCCGTTCGAAAAGCGTGCGGCAGGATTGATATGGAACGTCGCCGACGTCAGATCCGGCGCGACTTCGACGTCGTCGGCGATCAGCGGATATTCGGAGGCCAGCTCGTCCCAGCTACGCTGCATCAGCGTATCGAACATCAGATTGAGGATGTCGGGCGCGGGCGCGCCACGCACCAGAAACGGATTCAGCGAATCGTAAGTTTGCAGTTCGCTGTAGTTTTCGAAACTGAGCGAACCGTTGGCCGGTGCGTCGGGATTCGCGTAATCGAAATGCGTGAAATCGGCGGGATATTTCGGCTGGTCGTACTGTGAAATCGACGGCTTCGCCTGTACCGGCATCGAGACAGCGCCAAAGGCGCACAGCGCTATCGCCACGGCCGGCAGGACGCGCGAGAACCGGAACTTCACATGTCTCATCATCAGCTTTGCGTGAGGACACGCACCAGCTTGCGCCCGGCGCGCGGTTCGTCGGATCGACGGGATGACGCTCGCGGTAGGCGCTGACGTCACTCAAACATACTATGCAACACCAAAATCAAACGCTCCGGCTCTATATAAAAAGAGCCAGAGCGTCCAACTACCCAACGAAAGGGCCAGACATCAGAACTTGTACGTGGCGCCGACCTGCGCGAAGCGGCCAATGTACGTGTACAGCGACGTGTCGTAGCCCGACTGATTCAACGTGCCGTTCGCAAAGATCGGATCGAACGGCGGCGTACGGTTGAAGATGTTGTCGATGCCGCCGTAGATCGTCCAGTGCTTGAAGCCCGTGTACGTCATCATCAGGTTGAACTGGCTGTACGATCCCACTTTGTTCGGTGCGGCCGCCAGATTCTGCGCGTACGGCCCCGTGAACTGCCACGTCAACGCCGCGTCGAACTTATGGTACGTCCAGTCCAGGGTGGTGTTGCCTCTCCAGCGCGGGAAGCTGCCGCCGAACGGCTGCGTGATGGTGAAGTTGTTACCCGCACCGTTCACCGGTGAGGCGCCCGGGAAGCCGATCTTGTAACTGTTCACGTAAGCCCAGTCGCCTGACAAGGTGAACGTACCGACGGCCTTCGTCGGCAGTGCCTGGCGGAACGTGCCCTCGAAGCCGTTCGTGTCGAGGTAGCCGAGGTTCTGGTACGGGATGACCTTGTACAGCAGGTCGCCCGTGGTCGGGTCGGTGGCGATCTGCGAAGGCGCGCCCTGGCCGATCACGTTATCGACACGAATCTTGTACCAGTCGAAGCCGACATCGGTTGTACGGGTCGGTGACAGCTGGAAGCCGATATTGAGGTTACGCGTGCGCTCCGGCGCCAGGTTCGGATTACCCTCGGTAATCGACGTGTAGTTCTGGCCGGTGTTCGGGTCCACCTGGATCCCCAGCGTTTGCGACTTGCTGTCCTCAACGAACGTCGGCGCACGGAAGCCTCGGTCGTACGAGGTGTACATCGTGAGCGCCTGAACCGGCTGATAGCGCAGCGCGAAGCGCGGCGAGAACGCGCCGCCCACATCGCTGTAATGGTCGTAGCGGCCCGACTGGCTGAACGTCAGGTTGCGCACAATCGGAATGTCCACCTGGTAGTACACAGCCGCCACATTGCGCTGGCCGTCCACCGTCTGGAGATTCGGGGTGACGACCAGGCCTTGTTCGTATGCCGTACCCGGCGTGAGCATTTCGCTCTGGTGCGTGAACTGCGCACCGAACCCGAGACCCACGTCGCCCGCCGGCAGATGGAAGAGCTCCGGCGTCGACAGCGTCGCGTCAACCGTATCCAGCTTCGAGATACCCAGGTTGTTCGCGTCCATGTACAGCCCGTTGAACGCGTTCGGCGTAGCCGACGGATTCGCGAAATTCAGCGTGCCGTTCTGGTAAATGTCATTCAGTACACTGGAGTTGAGCTGGTTCGTGTAGGTGTTCGAGACCGTGCTTTGCGAGTGGCTCACCGACGTCGCCCAATCCCATTCACCGTTCGGCAAGTTGAACGAGCCCTTGACGCCCGTGGACGCGCGCCAGTACGTGGCATACGTCTTTTCCGCTACCGTGTTCGGGAATGAATACGTGAGCGGCGTGGCAGCGCCCAACGTGTTGTACGGGTTGCTCACCGGCACAACCGTATTGAACGGAGTAAGCAGCTTCGTCTGCGGGTTCCACACGAGCGCGGGGTTCTGCGGATTGCCGATTACGTTGTTCCACAAACCGTCGTTGGTGGTGGTCGAGTTGCTGCTGATCAGGAAGTCGCCGAATGCGGTCGTCGTGTCGTTGATCTTGAAGTCGGCATGAATCTTCGCGTTCTCACGCTCTGTCAGCGGCGCAATGGACGTGCCTTCCGCGGTGTTGAAGCCGCAGACCGTGCCGGCCAATCCCTTCGTCAGCGAGTTGGTGGCGGCAGGATTCACCGAACCGCCGAAGGGACAATTGCTCAACGCCTGTACGCCGGCGCTGCCGGGCAAGTTCCAGTACGACGGCGCGAGCAACGAGAGGCCGCCCGGCTGATTCGTGAAATCCTGATTGCGTGTCGAGTCGCGGTCTGCGAGCGTGAAGCCGTTCGACTTGTAATAGCTCGCGGCAGCCGTCACATTGAAACGATCAGAGTTGAGGTCGCCAAAGCCGCCGAGCACGCCGAATTTGGTCGTGCCGGCGCCGCCGCCCTGACTGATGGCGCTGCCGTAGCTGCCGTCGAGTTGCAGCCCCTGGAAGTCGTGCTTCGTGATGATGTTGACCACGCCCGCGATAGCGTCCGAACCGTATTGCGACACGGCACCGGTCTTCACGATTTCGATGCGGTCGATGGCGTTCAGCGGCAGTGTGTTCAGGTCGAAGAACGAATCGACGCTGTTCGAGAAGAACGCGAACGGCGCAACGCGCTGACCATCCACCAGCACCAGCGTGTATTTTTCGCTCAGGCCGCGCAGGGCGATACCCGCCGCGCCTGCGGCGAAGTTGCCGGATTGACCTTCGCCCCAGCTATTAGCCGAGTTGGATGACGTGTCGCGCAGAAAATCGGCGACGGTCGTGGCGCCGCTGTTCACAATGTCTTTCTGCGTAACCGTCTGAACCTGGTTGAAGCCGACCTTGTCGGAGCTGCGAATCAGCGAACCCGTCACTTCGAACTTCTTCAGTTGCTGAACGCCTTTGCCGGACGACGTCGCGGTGTTGTTGTCCGCGGACGGTGTTGCAGCGGTGCCCGATGCCGGCACGGACGGTGTGGCCGCGGTGCCCGATGCTGGAGCTGCCGCTGCCGGCACGCTTTCCGTGGTCGTCGCGCCTGCCGCGGCTCCGGTGGCGGCCGGCTGGCTTTGCGCAAACGCCGGCACGGCGATTGCGGCCGACAACGCCAGTTCAGCCCAGATTATTCTTTTGATGGCAAGCGCCAATGCCCTTTGTTTCATTTTTCCCCTTCCCGCTCGTCAATAAGGCCACAGCTGTGTGTGAAGAGAGGCCTTGTGAACCTCTCCACTCGATATACGGCGATCTTGCGCCGCGCTCCGTTAAAACCGCCCCGTACTTTTGTTGCCTCGCAAACTGGCCAGCAACAGGCCGAATTTGCAAGTACCGACAAAAAGACGGGACGCTTCAGATACCTCAATATCGGACTACTTATTTATTACAAACGAAATGCGCAGCGCTTTCTAATTGATTTCACCACTGCTGCTTCGGGCTCTGAGTACTGGGGCAATGCACTCCCCATCAGATCAACTCCGAATCAAACACTAAGTAATGCTTATAGATGCGAATCGACCGCTTTCAACGAAAGCACGGAGCAAAGGCACCTAAAACAGTCTTGGCGTGCCCACCCACACGACCACGGCTTCTTCGCGGGCGGTATTGCACCAGGCGTGAGGCACAGTGGACTCGTAATGCGCGGTGTCACCGGCCTGCAATACGAACGTTGTACCTTCTAACGTGAGCGATATCTGGCCGCTCATCACGTACAAGAACTCTTCCCCCGCATGCGTCGTAACTTCAGACGGGTTCTGCCCCACCGGCATCTTGACGAGAATCCCTTCCAGCTTGCTGCCGACCGACAGGTTCGTCAGTCGGCCAAAAAGATTCGCGGTTCCGTCGAACCCGAAGTACTTCAGCTCACTCGCCCTGCGGACCGACTTGTCTTCAGTTGGCGTGTCGACGAAGTACTGCACCGTCACACCTAGAGCTCGAGCAATGCCAACTAGCGATGTAATCGACGGCGTTGCATGACCTCGTTCCACTTGCGACAAAAAGGGCTTGGAAATTCCCGCAGTTGTTGCCACTTCATCCAACGTGCGCTTGAGTCGTTGACGAAGCGCGCGAATTTTGCTTCCTATAGAAACTGCGACCTGTGCCTTGTTATCGAGTGGCAAAACCATAGCAAGACAGAATCCCGTAGTCAAAATTAGTTTGATGAAACTGAACTATGTTTCATTGAGTGCAACACCCTCCCTATGGCACGCGCGATAGAGGCGCTTCGCAAGATGGGACATATCGGAAACCGGATGCGTTACTTCGACGCCACCAGCACCCACAAACGGGCGAGGTCGGCCGAACCATCGGCACCCTTCACCGCGCGGAAGGTTTGCACGGCACGCGCTTTGTCGCCCGCCATGTAGTACGCCTCACCGAGATGCAGTTGCGCCTGGTCCGGGTGATCGATTCCGCCCTTCGCAATCGCGGCGTCCATGGCCGTCAGACCCTGCTTGGCCTGCCCCGCGAAGACCTCGTTGAAGCCGATGTCGACCGGCGCGACGGGGTTCGCGGGATCGGCTGGCGCTTGCGCCCGTTTCGCGGCGAGCGCCTGCAGCCGCTTCTCGCGATCGGCTTGCGCATCGTGACCCAGAACGCCTGACGCAAAGCCTTGATCGATGACCTGTTTGCCTTCGGCCGTGCTGCCGGCCACGATGGCGAGCTGCGTCATCTCCATGTAGTCGTCAGCGGTGCTGAGCGAGCCGGTCGCACGGCGCAGACGGTAGGTGTCGATATCGAGTGCCGACGAATAGCCAGGCTTGCTGCGAATCGCGTTGAACAGATCATCCCAATACGACTGCTTCGGATGATAGGCAACCAGCTTTTCGAGCGTGCTGCGGTAGGTCGCGTCATCTTTCACGCGTTGCGCGCACGTGCCGAGCAATTGCAGTTGCGACTCGTCGGGTGCATGACCGGCACGGACTTGCGCATCGACGCCCGGCTTGAGCAGGCTCACGACATTGCCGCAATCGTTCGACAGGTAGTAAGACTGCACAAGCAGCGTGCGCATGTCGGGATCGCTGCCCCCTGCCTTCAGATAGCGTTGCGCGACCTTTGCGGCCTGCGCGTAGTTTTTCTGCTGGAAGTAGATGCCTGCGAGCGCCGCGCTAGTGCGTTGCTCGTCGGCACCGGCGAGGCGGCCCGAACTCAGCAAGGTTTCGTAGGCCTGAGCGGCCACCCCGGATTCGCCGGCCGCCGCTGCCGCGGCGCCGCGCATCTCCTGAACCATGTAGCTTTCATAGGGCGTTTTGCCCGGCACGGCGTCGGCCTGATCGATCTTCGTCAGCGCGTCTTTGTACTTGTGCGCGCGATACAGATCCTGCGCGGCGTTCAGCGGCTTCGCCACATCCGGCCGCAACGTGTCCGCAGCTTGAGACGTGGCCGGCAGCACGACGAGCGCGGACAGCCCTCCGATAGCGGCCGCAATGACGGCGCGCTTGAACCGTTGATGGATCGTTAGCATTGCACTTCCCTATTGCATGTACTGCTCGTTGCCGATCAGGCCGATCTTCGTCGCGCCCAGTCGTTGCGCGGACGCCATTACCTCCGCGACATCCTTGTACGGCACCAGCTTGTTAGGCCGCAGATGGATTTCCGCCTGAACCGGTTCGGCCGCCACTTGTGCAAGCCTGGACTCGAGCGCCGCGCGGTCCGGCACCGGCTGGCCGTTCCAGGTGGTGGTGCCGTCGAAATCGATATCGATCTGCACCACTTCTGGCTGCGTGATCGGCGGCGGCGGATTGCCGACCGGCAAGTTCATCTTGATGGCATGCGTCTGGATCGGAATCGTGATGATCAACATGATCAGCAACACCAGCATCACGTCGATTAGCGGCGTGGTGTTGATATCGACCATCACATCCGGTTCGGCACTGCCACCGCCCGAAGATACGTTCATTCCCATGATCACCTCCTGTCGATCGGAGTTGGCGCTTTAGCGCTTAGTCCGATCCCATGCAAAGCTAGCCGCCGCGCGCGGGCGGCTCAGTAATAAACGAAACCTTGGCGATACCGGCGCGTTCGCACTCGGTAATGACACGGCCGATGAATTCATAACGCGTGCTCTGATCGCCGCGCACATGCACTTCCGGTTGCGGCGTCATGACCGACACGGTTTTCAGTCGTGCCAGCAGCGTAGGCGCATCCACCTGCTTCTCGTTCCAGAAGAAATCGCCGTCGCGGTTGACCGCAATGACGATACTTTTGGGTGTGGTCTGCAGCGGCTGGATCGTCTCCTTCGGCAGTTGCACCGGCACCGTATGTGTCACGACCGGAATCGTGATCAGAAAGATGATCAGCAGGACCAGCATCACATCGACGAGCGGCGTGGTGTTGATACTGGAGATGACCTCGTCGTTGTCATCCTGCCCAACGCTCATAGCCATGACGGACTCCGCTTATTGGACCAGCGATGCGTGGCGAGCCGAAGCGCGCGCCGAGCGCCGGCTGCCGGCGAGCAAGACGGTGTGCAGTTGCGCACCGAACGCACGCACACGCTCCATCACCGACTTGTTGCGACGAACCAGGAAGTTGTAGCCGAGCACCGCCGGCACCGCCACGGCAAGACCGATCGCGGTCATGATCAGCGCCTCGCCCACCGGACCCGCGACTTTGTCGATCGAAGCCTGGCCGGCGATACCAATGGCCGTCAGCGCGTGATAAATCCCCCACACCGTACCGAACAGACCGACGAACGGCGCTGTCGAACCGACCGTGCCGAGGAAAGCCAGACCGTCCTGCAGACGATTCGACACGTTGGTGATGGCACGCTCGACCGACGCGTCGATCCACGTGTTGCGGTCGACGGCTTCGAGCAGTGCTTCGTCATGATGTTCGCCTGCCTCGATGGCTGTTTCGGCGATGAAGCGGAACGGCGAGGCTTCGTCGAGCCGCTTCGTGCCTTCGACCAGCGACGGCGCCGTCCACAGGTGTTCATCGGCGCTCTTCGCACGACGGTTCGCACGGAGCTGTTCGAAGAACTTGGTGATCATGATGTACCAACTGCCCATCGACATGAGCACCAGCAGAATCAGCACGAAACGTGCGACGAAGTCGCCGTTCTTCCAGAGCGCGCCCAGCCCATACGGGTTGTTGACGGCTTCGGACGTGGCCGGCTGCGGGGGCGGCACGGCTTCGTCGGCGGCCGAGCCGGCCGTTTGCGGTGTGGCGGTGGCGGGCGCAGCAGCCGACGCGGTGGCGTCGCTAGCTTGCGCGTGGGCCATTTGGGGTGCCACAAAGGTATCCACCGTGGTTACGGCGAACAACAGGGTTGCCGCCATTGCGGCGAGAGTACGCTTCTTCATGCCTGCTCCAAGTTCATTAGTACAACTTCTAAACCAAGACTGATAAATCGCTACCGGTACCGAACAGCCTGTGGGTTTCAGTTCAGGTTAAACGAGAACGGAACTTGCACACGGACAGCCTGGCCTTGGGAAACGCACGTGAACTGCTTGACCGCGTTGAAGGCTGCGCGATCGAGTGAGGAATCGTCTGCCGACTTCGCAACACGTTCATTCGTAATATGGCCCTGCGGATCGACTACGAATTCGATCAGCACATCGCCCGTCACGTTGTTCTCCTGCGCTTCCTTCGGGTAGCGAATCGACGAACGGACCTGATCCGAATTCGGGCACACAACCCCTACTTCAGCACTGACGGGCTTGCTCGGCGCGGGAGGCGCCGGCGGTGCGGCCGCCACGGCGGGTGCCGATACGACCGGTGCGGACTGGTGCGTGATGGTCGGCTGGGGCGGCGTTTGCACCTGCACTTCCGGCGGTGGGACGAACGGCGGCGGCGGCGGTGCGAACTTCGGCGGCGGCAATTGCACGGTGGGCAACGGCGGCGGCGGAGGTGGCTTTACCGGCTCGATGATTTTCGTTTCGATAGGATGCTGAATGACCTGCACAACCTTGGTGGCAAGGCCATTGACGAGTGCATAGATCAGCACGATGTGCAGGAGCAGAACAACCGCGATACCGCCGAAGCGGCGTACTGGATTTTGCTGCTTGCGCCCAAACTCACGCGGGCGTCCTGGCCTCTCCATACGGGCCGTTGCTGCCGGAAATTGCCCTTCGACTTTCGTACCCACCTTTACTCCTCCGGCATGAACCGTTCATTTCTATCACTGCAGCGCGCTTACATACGGCAACCAACGTTCACTTCAGACACTCATCCTCATCGCCCAGCCCGTTGATTTGCAGTCCAAAATTCGAGCCATAAGGCCCAACCCAGGTGCAATGGCACGGGTACGGCTGTGAGATGCCAGGGCGGCACTTCACACTAATCGAACAGCCACCTAAGTAGAACTACTAATAGATTGAATTCGATCCGCTCATTTCCGTCTGGCATGAACAGCTGGAGACAATTTGATCGAAGCGCGCTGCGGCTCCTGAACTTTTTGCGCGATTGTCACCATGCGTTTCATGGGGGGCAACAATAGCAGGACAAAAAATGCATGGTCAAACTTTTTTTGATGGCAGCATACTAAATTTAGAGAGGACACTCTAATCAGTGCCGCATTCGCGTCGCTTTAAAAGAATAAGCGTGAGTCGAACAGATGCGAGCGCGCCTTTCGCAACTCGAAAATTGGGACGCAGCCGCTGTTGCGGCCTGCTATTACGGCCTGCGGTCGCACGCCATGAACGGCCGTCGGATCACTGGTGGTACGTGGCGAGAAAGCCCAACGGGCGGGCCTTTCGCGAGGATTGCATGGCAACCTGGACGGACCCCGAGCAGGTTGTCCGACGTAATTTTCAGGCGTCGACGAGAGGCTCCGGCCAAGGGCGGGAAGATAGCAGAAGAAAAAAAATGCTTCCAAATCTTTTTAGCGGTATTTACGACACTCTAAATACGCATTTCAATTACGCCATCCATGCAATTACAAACACATTCCAATTAATTACATATCACCGACGAAACCGGTAATGCTCCGCTTTGCATGCCGGGCACCTCGACACATGTTCATCGCATTCAAGTGGCAGTGGGGTGCGAGTAACCCGAGCGCGTGCGGCTCGCCAGACTGAACGCCCCGCACGTACGGAGCGGCGCAAAGTCCGTTGCGTCGCTCCACTGCATTAACCGTTGGTTCCTTCACCCGCGATTACCGCCGGGTCGCTCTGCGTTCGTGCGAGCACAGAACGCAACGCCGCGCCGGTGTGGCTGGCTGCGACGCGGCAGAGTCCTTCTGGATCCGTAGCGGCGACAATCGTGCCGCCCCCCACGCCACCTTCCGGACCCAGATCGATGATCCAGTCCGCCTCGGCAATCACGTCGAGATCGTGCTCGATGACCACGACGCTGTGACCGCCGTCCGCGAGACGATGCAGCACGCGAATCAGCTTGGCGACGTCCGCCATATGCAAGCCGACGGTCGGTTCGTCCAGCACATACAGCGTGTGAGGCGGCTTCTGACCGCGCCGCGTGATGTCGTCACGTACCTTGCTCAGTTCGGTGACGAGCTTGATACGCTGCGCTTCGCCGCCCGACAACGTAGGCGACGGTTGCCCAAGCGTCAGATAACCGAGCCCGACATCTTTCATCAATTGCAATGGATGCGCGATGTTCGAGATCGGCGCGAAGAACTCGACGGCTTCATCGATTTCCATGGTCAGCACGTCGCCGATATTCTTGCCGCGCCACGTGACCGCGAGCGTCTCCGGGTTGAAGCGCTGCCCATGGCAAACGTCGCACGGCACCTTTACGTCGGGCAGGAAGCTCATGCCGATGGTGCGCACACCCTGCCCTTCGCAAGCGGGGCAACGTCCTTCGCCGGTGTTGAACGAGAACCGCGATGCCGTGTAGCCACGCGCGCGTGCTTCGAGCGTGCCGGCGAACAACTTGCGGATCGCATCCCACACGCCGATGTAGGTTGCCGGACAGGACCGCGGTGTTTTGCCGATCGGTGTCTGATCGACTTCGAGCACACGGTCGATGGTTTCCCAGCCGGTGATCGAATCGCACCCTTGCCATGTATGCGTGACGTTCAACGGGGCACGCGGCGCCGTGCGCGCCAACACGCTCGAGCGCCGGTTCGCCGCCGGCTGGGTCTCGGCCACCGCACGCGCCCGCCGCGTGGCCGGCGACGACAGCACCGAGCGCCCCACCGCATCGAGCAAATTGGCCATCAGCACGTCGCGGGCGAGCGTCGACTTGCCCGACCCGCTCACGCCCGTCACCGCCACCAGCCGTGAAAGCGGAATGCCGACGGTGACGTTCTGCAGGTTGTGCAGCTTGCCGCCATGCACCGTCAGCCAGTTCTCCGGTACCGCGGCTGCGCGCTTGGCCGGCGCGACTACTTCGCGGCGCGGCTGCAATGGATGCACGATCGGATGGGCGAGAAACTGCCCGGTCAGCGAATCGGGCTGCGCCGACAGATCGGCCACACTGCCCTGCGCGATCAGCGTGCCGCCACGCTTGCCCGCGCCCGGCCCGATGTCGATGATGTGATCGGCACGCCGAATCGTGTCTTCGTCATGCTCGACCACCACCAGCGTATTGCCCTTGTCCCCCAGCTTGCGCAAAGCGTTAAGCAGAATCTGGTTGTCGCGCGGATGCAGGCCGATGGTCGGCTCGTCGAGCACGTAGCACACGCCTTGCAGATTGCTGCCGAGTTGCGCGGCGAGCCGGATGCGCTGCGCTTCGCCGCCGGACAGACTCGGCGCCGCGCGATCGAGACTCAGATAACCGAGTCCGACTTCCTCCAGAAATTGCAGGCGGCTGCCGATTTCGCTGACCACGTCGCGCGCGATTTCCGCGTCCCGGCCAGTCATCTCCAACGTGTCGATCCACGCGCGCGTGTGTGACACGGTCCATTGCGCGACGTCGACGATGGCCTGCTCGCCGAACGTGACCGCGCGTGCCGTTGGGTTCAGACGCGTACCGGCGCAATCCGAACACGGTTCGTCGACGAGACCTTCCGGCTCCTGCTCCTCCGAAGGCAAGCTCTGCTCGCGGCCGCGGTTGTCGTCGACGATCACCGTGTCGTCGTACGCCGCGCGTTGTTCGCGCGTCAGTGCGAGACCCGTGCCGACGCACGTCGTACACCAGCCATGCTTGCTGTTGTACGAGAACATGCGCGGGTCGAGTTCAGGATAGCTCGTACCGCATACAGGACAGGCGCGCTTGGTGGACAGCACCTTCACCGTGCCGAGTTTCGCCGTGGGGCGGCCGCCGCTGATCGCCTCGTGCAAACCGTCGAGCGGCGCCAGCAGATGCATGACGCCCTTGCCGATTTCCAGCGTCTGATCGAGCGCCTGGCGCAGTTCCGCTTCGTTATCCGGCGATACGACGAGATCGGTCACCGGCAACTCGATGGTGTGCTCGCGGAAACGATCGAGCTTCGGCCACGGGTCCACCGGCACGAACTCGCCGTCCACGCGCAGATGCGTATTGCCGCGCGCTTTCGCCCACTTGGCGAGATCGGTGTAGACGCCCTTGCGGTTCACGACCAGCGGTGCGAGGAAACCGACGTGCTGCCCTTTGTGATCGCGCAGCAATTGCGCCGCAATCGATTCGACGCTTTGCGACGTGACCGGCGTGCCGTCGTGGATGCAATGTTGCAGACCGAGCTTCACATACAGCAGGCGCAGGAAGTGCCACACTTCGGACGTGGTCGCCACGGTACTCTTGCGGCCGCCGCGCGACAAACGCTGTTCGATCGCGACGGTGGGCGGAATGCCATACACCGCGTCGACCTCGGGACGCCCGGCCGGCTGCACGATGGACCGTGCGTATGCGTTGAGCGATTCGAGGTAACGGCGCTGCCCTTCGTGGAACAGAATGTCGAAGGCGAGCGTGGACTTGCCCGAACCGGACACGCCGGTAATCACGTTGAATTTGCCGTGCGGGATGTCCACGTCTAGCGCTTTCAGGTTGTGTTCGCGCGCATTGACGATGCGCACCACGTCCTCGCCTTCGATCGCCCGCCGCGCACGCGCCGCGCTCAACGCCTTTTGCAGCGGAATGCCCTGCGACGCCGGTTCGGCCGCTGCGTTCATCGCGCGGTCGTATTGCAGCAGCGCCTCGCCGGTATGCGATTCCGGGCACAGCTTGACGTCTTCCGGCGTGCCCGCGCACAGCACCCTGCCGCCACCGTCGCCGCCTTCAGGACCGAGGTCGATCAGCCAGTCGGCCGCACGGATCACGTCGAGATTGTGTTCGATCACAATCAGCGAATGCCCGCCCGCCAGCAGTTTGCCGAACGCCTGCATCAGCTTCGCGATGTCGTCGAAATGCAGGCCGGTAGTCGGCTCGTCGAACATGAACAGGCGTTTTGCGACCGGCTGCTTCGCGCTGCGCGCGGTGCGCGCCTGCGCCGATTCCGCGAGGAAGCCGGCCAGCTTGAGCCGCTGCGCTTCGCCGCCGGATAGCGTGGGCACCGGTTGGCCCAGCTTCACGTATTCGAGACCCACGTCGACGATCGGCTGCAGCACGCGCAATACTTCGGCATCCTTGGCGAAGTAGGCAGTGGCTTCGCTCACCGTCAATTCCAGCACGTCGGCAATGCTCAAAGCACGCACCGGCTCGCCGCGCTCGATTTTCACTTCGAGCAGTTCCGCGCGATAGCGGCGCCCATCGCAATCCGGGCAGCGCAGGTAGACGTCGCTCAGGAACTGCATTTCGATGTGTTCGAAGCCCGAGCCGCCGCAGGTCGGGCAGCGCCCGTCGCCGGAGTTGAAGCTGAACATGCCGGGGCCGTAACCGCGTTGCTGCGCGAGCGGGGCCTTGGCGAAGAGCTTGCGGATTTCGTCGAATGCGCCGACGTAGCTGGCCGGATTCGAACGCGCGGTCTTGCCGATCGGTGACTGGTCGACGAACACTACGTCAGTGACCTGGTCGGCGCCGGTCAGGCTCCTGAATGCGCCTGGCGATTCGGTGGCGAGACCGAAGTGCCGCGCCATGGCCGGATACAAAACGTCCTGCAACAAGGTGGACTTGCCGGAGCCCGACACACCTGTCACGCAGACAAGCCGCTGCAGCGGAATCTCGACCGTGACGTCGCGCAGATTATGTTCGGTCGCGCCTTCGAGCACGATGCGCGGCGTGCTGTCATCCACCGGACGTTGCGACCAGTGCGCCGCGTCCGCCACATGCCGCCGGCCACCCAGGTACTCGCCCGTCAGCGTGCCGGAGGAGCGGATCGCCTCAGGCGCGCCGTCGTAAATGATCGAGCCGCCCCGCTCGCCCGGCCCCGGGCCCATGTCGATCAGACGATCCGCCGCGAGCATCACGGAGGGATCGTGTTCGACCACCACCAGCGTATTGCCCGCGTCGCGCAGCCGATGCATCGCCTCGACGATCCGGTTCAGATCGCGCGGATGCAGGCCGATGCTCGGCTCGTCGAGCACGAACAGGGTTTTGGTCAGCGACGTGCCGAGCGCCGTGGTCAGGTTGATCCGCTGCACCTCGCCGCCCGACAGCGTGCGGCTTTGCCGGTCGAGCGTCAGATAGCCGAGGCCAACATCGCAGAGATATTTGAGCCGCGTGCGGACTTCGGCGAGCAACAGCTTGAGTGCGTCGTCAAGCAGTGCGCTCGGCAGGCTGATCTCATCGAAGAAACGCCGGATGCGCTCGATCGGCATCAGCATCAGGTCGTGCACGGTCAGACCCGGCAGGGCTTCGAGTTGCGCGCGCTGCCATTCGACGCCACGCGGCATGAAGCGCTTTTCGGGCGCCAGCACCTCGTCCGCATTCTGCTTGCTGCCGAGACGCCACAACAGCGATTCCGTTTTCAGACGCGCGCCGCCACAGGTCTCGCACGGCGTATAGCTGCGGTACTTCGACAGCAGCACGCGGATGTGCATCTTGTACGCTTTCGACTCGAGATATTCGAAGAAGCGTTTGACGCCGTACCAATGGCTTTGCCACTTGCCGTTCCAGTCCGGCGAGCCGTTGATCACCCAGTCGCGCTCGGCGTCCGTCAGCTCGCCCCAAGGCGTGCCGCGGCGGATATCGGCTTTCGCCGCGTAGCGCATCAGGTCGTCCTGGCACTCCTTCCAGGCTGGCGTTTGCATCGGCTTGATCGCGCCGTCGCGCAGTGTCTTGCGCGCGTCGGGAATCACGAGGCCGAGGTCGACGCCGATCACGCGGCCAAAACCGCGGCAGACTTCGCACGCGCCGTAAGCCGAGTTGAACGAGAACAGCGCCGGCTGCGGATCCGCATAGCGCAGGTCGCTCTCCGGGCTGTGCAGGCCGGTGGAGAAACGCCAGATTTGCGGCTCGGGAGGATTCGTCTCAAGCGGCGCCTCCCGCGCGTCTGGCGCGGCAGGCAGCACATAGATGTTGACGCGGCCGCCGCCGCGCTTGAGCGATGCCTCGATCGCTTCGACCACGCGCGGCTTCTCGACCGAGCTTAGGCGGAAGCGGTCGGCCACTACGTCGAGCAGCTTGCGCTTGCCGGTGGGCGAATCGACTTCGCGCTGCGCCTGCACACGCGTGTAGCCGCTCGCGGACAGCCATTGCTCCACTTCCTGCTCGGACGCCGTCTCCGGCAGTTCGACCGGAAACGTGACGACCAGCCGCGGATCATGCGCCGCGGTTCGCTCGAGCAGCTCGGCGTAGATCGTTTCCGGCGTGTCGTGGCGCACCTGCTGCCCGGTCTGGCGATCGAACAGTTCGGCCGCGCGCGCGTAGAGCAGCTTCAGGTGATCGTTGAGTTCCGTCATGGTGCCGACGGTGGAACGCGAACTGCGCACCGGGTTGGTCTGGTCGATCGCGATGGCGGGCGGCACGCCGTCGACCCGGTCGACTTGCGGCCGGTCCATGCGGTCGAGAAACTGCCGGGCGTAAGCGCTGAAGGTTTCGACGTAGCGCCGCTGCCCTTCCGCGTACAACGTGTCGAACACAAGGCTCGATTTGCCGGAACCGGAGGGGCCGGTGACGACCGTCATTTCGCCGGTTCGCACGTCGAGATCGACGTTCTTCAGGTTGTGCTGGCGCGCGCCGCGAATGCGGATAATTCCGTTAGATGCCAATTTTTCCGACCGTCTGAATGAGTGGACCACCTCTCACGGACGCCTCGCGACCGCGCAAGTTCGGGACACCCGGCTAGCGGGAGGACACGCCAGGGACCGGGTTACAGCGGGATACTATACTGTATATTTGTACAGTTTTCCATGACACGGCACGGTCGCGCTTTCGCAGCGCTGCGGGCCATGAATGGCGGCGCCTGGCGCGCCCCGATCGGCCGATCAGCGGGCGTTGTGCCGTTTCAGGAAGGAGCGCGCAGCGGGTCAGGAAGTGGTGACGGAGGGTGGGAATTGCAAGGCTTTCCCGCGCGGCGCCGCCGCACGCGGCTGTTCCAGCCCGATCTAACCGGGTCTAACCGCAAACGCTTTCCACGCTAAGCCGGCTCGTCACCGGCTCCGCCGGTTCCGAAGCCGCCTGCGCCGCAGCGCTTTCGCCCAGCGCATAAGCCACGCAGCGTTTTGCCAGCACCTCGGCCGGGTCGACAAGCCGCACCACCGGCCCGCCTGGCCGCGCCAGCGTCGAGCCGCGCAGCAGCAGCGGCAACTCGGTGCAGCCCAGCACGATGACCTGCACGCCTTGCACGACCAGATCATCCACCGCCGCGGCGAGATCGTCGCAACACTCGCCTGACAGGTAACCCGCCTTCGCCCCGACCGGTCCGTAAATCGCGTTCATGAGGCGGGCCTGGGCGGCTTCGGCCGGTGCGATCTGCACGAAGCCGCACGCCGCGAGCGCTTTCTCGTAGACCCGGCTCGCCAGCGTGCCCGAGGTGGCCAGCACGCCGACTTCACGCAGGCTCGGGAAGGCCTCGCGCAGATGATCGGCGGTACAGGTCAGCATATTGACGATCGGAATGGCCAACGACGGTTGAATCCGTTCGACGAACGCATGCGCCGTATTACACGGAATCGCGATGAGATCGGCGCCGCCCTCTTCGAGGGTCCTGCAGGCGGCGTAGAGCGCGAGTGTTGGATCGTCGCCGTTGCCGAGCAGCGCTTCGGTGCGATCCGGAATCTGCGGATTCTGCTCGACCAGCACCTTGATGTGGTCCTGATCGCGCGCGGCCGGCGTGTTGCGCACCAGTTTCGCCATGAAATCGACCGTCGCCGCCGGGCCGACCCCGCCCAGCACGCCTACCTTGAAACGCCGCTCCGGCTGCGGATAGTGCGCCGCCGCGACGTAACGCCCGTAGACCAGATTGCTATCGACGAACGGCACTTCCAGCGTGCCGAGCACGCGCGCCACCAGGGGAATTTCGGCGAGCCCGGGCACGATGATCTCCGCGCCTTGCGCAATGAGGTCCACGCAAGCCGCGCGCAACAACTCGACTGGCCGCCCGGTCAGATGGCCACTTTTGATGCCCCCGTCGCCATACACGGCGCTCGTTACGCGATCGACACCCGCTTCGTGACGCGGATGCAGCACATCGAACTGCGCACTGTCGAAATGGCGTTCGAAGAGTCCGTTAGCGCGGATCGTGTCGGAAGTCAGCACGCCGATGCGGCGGACCGACGGAAATGCTTGCCGCACATGCGCGAGGAGCGCGGCCATCATGTTGGCGATCGGCACAGCCACGTTCGCCGAGAGTTCGTCGATAAAGGTGTGACTGAGGAAGCACGGCAAGACGATCGCATCGACACCGCGTTTCTCGAAGGCGCGAATCGTGTCGAACACGTGGATCTTGAACGGCGCGCTCGCTGCGCTTAGCGAAGCCGGTCCTGGCCACGATTGCGGCTCGAGGACGAAATCGAATGGCGTGGCCGCGCCTGGACGGCGCCTGGCCGTGCTCATCCTGCTCAACACGTCGACGCTGGCGAGCGGCGACGCGCCTGTCACGACACCCAGCGAACGATGACGATACATGATGGCTTCCCCCGTCGTTTTTCATTTGCCTTGATATTAGGACGCTTTTGGGGGTTCAGGATGATCCTGGCAACGAAATGGCGGGTTTATGTCTGGCAAAGCAGCTCGCCCTAGGCCGCATCGGCAACACCTCGCGCCACGCCTCGCTTACGGCGCTCCAGCGTAGTGATACAAATAAGCGAGACCCCGGCGAGGCAACTATAAAACACGGCCAGCGGCCACCACGCTCCCGGATATCGATGCGCGAGCAACGTTCCGATCAAGGGCGTCAACCCGCCGGCCAGTGCAGCGCACACCTGGTAAGACAATGAAATGGCCGAATACCGGACTCTCACCGCGAGCATGAACGTATTGACGAACCACGCACCGGCCACGCCGATCACATTCGCACCCAGACATAACAACACCGTGCGCCACGCGTCGCATACGACCTCGGCGACCGGCAGTGCGGCCACGCGCCGCTGCGCTTTGAGCGCCTTGAATTCCGGCGATTCGTCGACACCCGCACTGCCTGCGGCGTACAGAAAACCGATTAACTTTCCCCCCGATATCCCACAAGCACTTTATGTGCAACCATATCCACAGCAGGCTTAATCAACCCATTCTTGTCAGTCCAAACCTTGGGCGTCAACGCCCCACTCAGCGCAACACTATCTGCATCGCTCAAAGCAAGCAGCGCAGTCTGCACCTCATCATCAAACGCAATCACGTTGACGAAAATCGTATCGCCATCATTGGTGGTAGCCCGGACCTTGCAGGTCACAAAGCGCTTGCCATTCTGCCCCGTGCGAATCTGCGCCTCGCCGTACAAGCGTCCGCCCACCAGTCCATCGATCATCGTCCTGCTCCTGTTATTCCGTAGCGTGCAAAAAGCAATATCGCTCAGCACGGCACGTATGATCCCACGATACACCGCGCGGCTTACACAAAAGCACGGAGCGCCCCCCCATTACGCGCCATGCGCCGCACGCCCGCGCTGGACTCACACGTTTATCGCGAACCCGTCTGCGCCCCAGCCGCCTCGAAAATATCGCGCAACCACTGCGCAAACACACGCACACGCGACGACAGTTGGCGAGTCTGCGGATAAAGCACCGAAACCGGCATCGGCGGCGGCGGGAAGTCCGCGAGGATGATCTTCAGGCGCCCCGACGCCAGTTCACCCGCCACGCGGTATTGCGGCACTTGCACGATGCCGAGGCCGGCCACCGCCGAGCCTGTGTAGAGATCGGCGCCGGTCACCGATACCACCGACGGCAGGTAGGTCGCCGTGTCGCGGCCGTCGACTCTGAATTCGAGTGGCACCGGCTTGCCGGTCGCGCTGGACAGGTAATTGACCGCGCGATGCGTGGACAAGGCCGCCGGATCAGCCGGCTCGCCATACGCCTCCAGATAAGCCGGGCTCGCCACCGTCACTTGCGGCAACTGAGCCACGCGCCGCCCCACCATCGACGAATCCTGCAGATTGCCTGCCCGCAACACGCAATCGATCCCCTCCCGCACCAGATCGACCAGCCGGTCATCCTCGCCGATCGTCAACTCGATGTCGGGAAACCGCGCGAAAAACACCGGTAACGCCGGCACGACGAAGTGCCGGGCCAAAGTGCCCTGCAAATTCACACGCAATAAGCCCTTCGGCGCGATGTTGGAAAACGAGCCCTCCGCCTCCTCCATATCGGCGATCAGCCGCACGCAACGGCGGTAGTACGCCTCCCCGTCGTGCGTGAGGCGTACCGAGCGCGTGGTGCGCTCGAGAAGCCGCGCGCCGAGCCGCTGCTCCATGCGCTTCATCAGATTGGTGACGGTGGCGCGCGGAATCTGCAGATCGTCCGAAGCGCGCGTGAAGCTTTGCCGCTCCGCGATCCGTATGAACACCCGCATTTCCTCGAAACGATCCATGGTTGATGCCTTTATGCCGGGCCGGCGATCCGGCGATCCGGCGGCCTGTCGGCCTGTCGGCCTGTCGGCCAATTGTTAAAGCAAATGGAATTATTATGGCAAGTCTAAGCCGATTATTTCAACGAAGAAAGCGACCATGATTCGTTTCGCCAACCCACCACACAGAAGGAAACGAATCATGAACACGATCAGGAACGCTCAAGTCGCCATCGTTACCGGCGCATCCCGTGGCATCGGCGCAGCGGTTGCGCAACGCCTCGCCAAGGACGGCTTCGCGGTTGCCGTCAACTACGCATCGAGTTCATCGGAAGCCGATGCGCTGGTCGCGGAACTGACGGTGGCGGGCGCCAAGGCCATCGCCGTGAAGGCCGACGTTTCGAACGCCGACGACGTGCGCCGCATGTTCGAAACCACCGAACAGCACCTCGGCAAAGTGGACGTGCTGGTCAACAATGCCGGCGTGCTGAAGACGGTGCCGCTCGCCGACACCAGCGACGCGCTGTACGACCAGACCTTCGGCATTAACGTGCGCGGCACCTTCAACACCCTGCGCGAAGCGGCCGCACGGATGAACGACGGCGGACGCATCGTCAACTTCTCGAGCACGACGCTGGCGCTGAACATGCCGGGCTACGCGATCTACAACGGCACCAAGGCTGCCGTCGAAGCATTCACACACGTGTTCGCCAAGGAATTGCGCGGCCGCGACATCACCGTCAACGCAGTGGCGCCGGGTCCGATCGCGACCTCGCTGTTCCTCGACGGCAAGACCGAAGAACAGATCCAGACCTTCGCGAAGATGCCGCCGCTGCAACGCCTCGGCCAGCCGGACGACATCGCCTCGGTGGTGTCCTTCCTCGCCGGCCCGGATGCAGGCTGGGTCAATGGCCAGATCCTGCGCGCCAACGGCGGCGTGGCTTAAGCCACTTTCGGATTACGCTCCGCAAATCCTTCCTGATGCCAGTACGGATACGCGGGACGTACAGCGCTGGCAGCGTCGAGTTTCGCCACCTGTTCGGGCGTCAGATTCCAGCCCACCGCGCCGAGGTTCTGCCGCAACTGCTCTTCGTTGCGCGCGCCGATCAACACCGTGGATACGGTAGGCCGCTGCAGCAGCCAGTTCAGCGCGATTTGCGGCACGGTCTTGCCGGTTTCGGCAGCAACCTCGTCGATTGCATCGAGCACGCGGAACAGGTACTCGTCCGGCACCGGCGGCCCCATGTCGGCGGTTTTATGCAGACGGCTCGTTTCCGGCAACGGCTGGCCGCGCTTGATCTTGCCGGTGAGGCGCCCCCAGCCGAGCGGACTCCACACCACCGCACCCACGCCTTGATCGGCGCCGAGCGGCATCAGTTCCCACTCGTAATCGCGGCCGATCAGCGAATAGTAAGTTTGATTCGCGACATAGCGCGGATAGCCGTAGCGATCCGCGGTGTCCTGCGATTTCATCAGGTGCCAGCCGGAGAAATTCGACACGCCGGTGTAGCGGATTTTGCCGGCGCGCACGAGATCGTCGAGCGTCGACATGACTTCGGCAATCGGCGTCTTCGCGTCGAAACCGTGCAACTGGAACAGGTCGATGTAATCGGTTTGCAGCCGTTTGAGCGCCGCGTCCACCGCCTGGATCAGATGAAAGCGCGACGAGCCGACGTTGTTCGGACCGTCGTCGACACGGAAGGTCGCCTTGGTCGAGATAATCGCTTTGTCGCGCTTGCCCTTGAGCGCTTCACCGAGCACCGACTCGGAAGCGCCACTCGAATAGATGTCCGCGCTGTCGAACATCGTGACACCCGCATCGAAACAGATGTCGATCAGGCGCCGCGCTTCGGCGACGTCGGTGGCGCCCCACGCCTCGAAAAATTCGCCCTTGCCGCCGAATGTGCCCGTGCCGAAACTCAGTACCGGCACCTTGAAACCAGATGCACCCAGATGTCTATATTCCATTGTTGAATCTCCGTGGCCTAGCCGTCGATAAACGGACGTTCAGTCTACGCGCGTCTCGGCAACCGTGCCGACGGCTTGGATTGTGTTGACAGATGCCGCTGATCAAAGCGTGCCGTCATGGCAACGAAGTGAAGCGTGCAGCGCCGATCTATCCGGCTACCGCACAGCCTGGGCTTTATCTTCGGTGCTACACCGGCTTTCCCGCGGCGCCCGACGCGGCCAGCGCGTCACGCGCACTTCGAATCACGCTGTCCCAATCGCCCAATGCCGGCTGCCGGAACAACCTCGCTTGCGCGTACCAGGGCGTATCGGCGCGTTCCAGCATCCAGCGCCAGCAGGTGTCGAAGCGGTTCAGAATCCATACCGGCTTGTCCAGCGCACCGGCCAGATGCGCGGTGGACGTGTCCACCGATATCACCAGGTCGAGGTTTGCCACCAGCGCGGCCGTGTCGGCGAAATCCTCGAGTTCTTCCGTGTAATCGATGACGCCCACGGACGCATCACCACGAGGCAGTTGCTGCGCAGCCGGCCCTTTTTGCAGGCTGAAGAACTGCACGTTCGGCACATCGAGAATCGGTGCGAGCCGCTCGAATGTCATCGAACGGCGCGCGTCGTTCTTGCGGAGCTCGGCGACATGCGGCCGATTTCCGCCCGCCCAGACGAGTCCGACCTTCAAGCGCCCTTCCGCTTGTGCAGCAATACGCGTGTGCCACTCATGCGTTGCTTGCGGGTCGGCGAACAGATAAGGCGTCTTCGACGGAATACTCGCGAGGTCGGTCTTGAACGCGAGCGGCAGACTCAGCAATGGGCAGTGACAATCGAACGGCGGCAGGGCGTGCCCCGCTTCGATCAATTGATCCACGCCGTCGAGCGTGGACATTAGCCGCATCAATTCGGGCGGTACTTCGAGCACGACTTTTGCGCCGAGCTTCGACACCATCCCGGCATAGCGGCAAAACTGCAGTGTGTCGCCGAGGCCCTGCTCGGCGTGCAGCAAAATCGTCTTGCCGTCGATTGAAAAATCGCCCAGCCAAAGCGGTTGCGCAAAGGTGCGCCTGCCCGCCTTGATCCGGCTACGCTCCCAGCGCCATTCGTATTCCTTCCAGCCCGCATCCAGCTGCCCCAGTTGCAGCAGACACAACGACCGGTTCCAATGCGTCTCGGCGGCGGTGGGGTTCACGGCCAGCGCGCGCCCGTAGCTCTGCAACGCTTGCGCGTGCTCGTCGAGATCGATCTGGGTGAGGCCGAGGTTGCTCCAGGCATCTGCAAACGCAGGGGCGAGTTCGAGCGCGCGCTGATAGCTTTGCCGCGCTTCGCGCGGCTGGTTCAGATCGCTGAGCGCATTACCGCGATTGCTCCATGCGTCGGGATAGTTCGGCTGCAAGGCGAGCGCGCGATCGCAGCTTGCGAGCGCATCGGCGGGACGGCCCAGATCGCGCAGCACGCAGGCGCGATTGTTCCAGGCTTGCGCGAAATCCGGCATCAGGGCAAGCGCGCGATCAAAGCTGCCGAGCGCTTCGAGCGGCAGATTCAGACCGGCCTGCGCATTGCCGCGATTGTTCAGCGCATCCGGGAATTTGGGCTGCAAGGCGAGCGCGCGATCGGCACTGCCGAGTGCTTCGTCGAAACGTTGCAAGGCATTGAGCGCATAGGCGAGATTCGAATGAAGCGGCGCCTGCTTTGCATTAATGGCAAGTGCCTTCTTGATGAACTCGATGCCCTCTTGCACACGATCCGCTTGCAGCGCGAGCGAACCCAACAATTGCAACGCCTCGAAATGGCGTGGCTTGAGTTCGAGAATCTCACGATAGAGTTCTTCGGCCTCGGCGAATGCGCCGTTCCGCTGAAGCGCGACGGCTTGCCGAAGCATATGGTCCAGCTGTTGCGGGAGATTGGCAGGCTTGCTCATGAGGTGAGCGTTGATTGAATGCATGTGGAATCGGGGAACCGCTTTCGAACTGCCTGAGTCGCGCTGGAAGCCGCGCAGTTCAGGCCCGAAAGAACGAAGCCGATTATCGCCGAAAAGAACGCATTCGGCCTGCTGTATGCAGGCGCCGCGCGTCACGCCGTAACGTGACGCGCACCTTGATGCTCAGACTCTGCGAGACCGTGCCTGGTGGGCCCCGTTTGAGGGACCGGTATACGGCTTACTGGGCAGCCAGATGCTTACGCTTGGCAAGATCCTGAGCCATCGCGTAATGCTCCTGAATGGTCGGCAGTGCCTTCTTCGCTGCGTCCTTCAATTGTTCGTCGCGGCCCGAGGCGATTTCCGCCTGGAAAGCCGACAGTGCTTTCTGGTCACCGGCGAGCGCAACCTGCTCGATATAGACCTTATCGAAGTCGGCGCCACGCAGGTTATTGATGCTTGCGAGCACCGCTGCGTCCGGATCGTTCTTCGGCACGTCGACACCACGCGGGCTCGCCGCGCGCAACGCGTCCGAGATTTTCGCGTTGTCGTTCGACACGCGCTCGGCGAATGCCTTCACGTCGCGGTCGGTGGAGCGCGACGTGGCAATGCGTGCGGCGTCGCGTTGCGTAGCGACGGCCTTGGTGGCGTCGGTGATGAAGGCCTGGTCGGCGGCATGAATACGAGCGGTGTCCGGCGCGGCGGGCGCGGTCTGTGCACTGGCCACGGTAGCGACGGCCATAAGGCTGGCCATGCAGGCACTGGTGATGGCGGCGAGAGGCAAGCGGATCATATGTTCTCCTTGGAGTGGAAGCGAAACAACGGCGATGCGTGTGCGCCGTGGCCACTGCGTGCGATTGCATTGATACCTTGCATGTCGCTTGCGACTGGCCAATGGCGCCGCGCTCTTATTGCTGTGCATTCTAGGAGGCGCATTACCCGGCATGTGAAACCATGCTGTCGCTTCTGTAACGTTAGGTAACCTTCATACAAATTACCTGCTTTTGCTGTAAAGCCGCGTTCCTATTCCTGCCCCGAATAGCGACCGGCTGGTAACCAGAAAGCATCAGTAAACCGCCTGAAATCACTGAACTTTCCTGTCGCTGCGCCGATAACAAAAAGATAGGGCGCGCGCCAGGGCCGAACGAACGGTATGCATGGCGCACCACTCGCACCGCAATCCCTGGGGAGTTTCGATGGCAGTAGACCACCGCGCGAACGACGAACGCAGCAACCTGACGAGTTCCAACAAATTCGAGTTGTTGCTGTATCGGCTGGGATCCGTGCCTGGCAGCGACGCGCATGAGCTTTACGGCATCAACGTCTTCAAGGTGCGAGAAATCTCGACGATGCCACCGGTGACACCGATTGCGGGTTCTTCGCCGTACGTGATGGGCGCTGTGGACATTCGCGGACAGATTATTCCCGTGATCGATTTGCCGCGCCTGATGGGTTGCGAGCCGACGCGCGGCTTGAACATATTGCTGGTGACGGAATTCGCGCGTTCGACGCAGGCTTTTGCGGTCGAAGAAGTGGACGACATCGTGCGGCTCGAATGGAATCAGGTGCTGTCCGCCGAGGGCGCGGCGGGTGGCAATCTGGTGACGAGCATCGCGCGTATCGACGGCAACACGGGCGACTCGCGGCTCGCGCAGGTGATCGACGTCGAGCAGGTATTGCGCGACGTGTTTCCGTCACAGCATCCGAGCGTCGACCCGACCTCCGTGGGTGAAGCGCTTGGCATTCCCCGTGGCGCGAAGATTCTCGCCGCTGATGATTCCAGTTTTGCGCGCAAGCTGATTGAGCAGGCGTTGAGCGCGATCGGCGCGGACTACGTGATGACCAAGACTGGCGAGGAGGCGTGGAATACATTGCAGCAGGCTGCGCGCGAAGCGCAGTCGACCGGCACGCGGGTGAAGGACAGTATTGCGCTGGTGTTGACCGATCTCGAGATGCCGGAGATGGATGGGTTCATGTTGACTCGTCAGATCAAGGCTGACGAGCGGACCCGGGAGATTCCGGTGATTATTCATTCGTCTTTGACTGGCGCCGCGAATGAGGCGCATGTGAGGAATGCTGGGGCGAATGGGTATGTGGCGAAGTTTGCAGCCGCTGAGCTGGCTGATGCTATTCGCCATGCGCTTGGGGGCGTGTCTGCGGTGAAGCGGGGTGTTGTTTGAAGTTGGGGTTTTGCCCGTGCGGGGCAGTCAAAAAAAAACCAATCGACGCCAATTTCTATGTGACCATACGCAAACCCCAACCCACACGGAGTGCAAAGGCAAAATGCATCAACCGGACCCACTCCACCCCCTGCGCCCCTTCCTGAAAAACTACGTGTGGGAACACGGCCACATCGGCACTCGCTACATCAACTGCGCCACCGGCGAAATCAGCTTCGATGACGGCAAAAAATCCCGCTTCGCGGCAGAAAAGTACCTCTACGTCCCGCTAGACAAAGACGCCGCGGACGACCCGCTGGCTACCGGCCCATCAACCCAGGACGCCGCCCTCGCGCGCTTCCTCCGCGCCGCGCAACTCGGCAAACCCGAAGAAGCCGGCTCCGCCGCAGAAGTCCAGCGCGCCGTTCACGATTGCGTCGACCTGGCGATCTTCAGCGCCTATCAGCACGACGCGCGGCAAGCAGTCGATCACTACACCCAGGAAGCCATGTTCGACGACGAAATCCGCGCGGCGCTCGTCAGCGATATTCGCCGGGTCTACGGGCCCATGCGCGACCAACTCGCGCTCTATGACTTCACCGTGCTGCATGGCCTGCCCACGCCCCTTCTCTTCAGCGATGCGCCATTCATCGACTGGCGCGTGCGCGTCAAGCCGGCCATGCCATTCGTCTCGCTGCCCCTCGGACCCTATGCATTGCTGGTCGGCACGCCGTCAGGACGAACCAGCCGCGCCGCACCCGTCGCGTGGAAAACCGCCGTGTCGATGGGCGCGCTAAAGGATCACAATCGCCTGATGGTCGAACGCGCCCGTCTGTGGATCGTGGCCACCGGCGACGATCAACTGGTAGCCATACAAGAACGCTTCAAGAAAGACGACGCATAACCGGCGCCGCCCTCCATACCCTCACGCCTCGCGGCGCGGATGCGCTTCGAGCGCAAGCGAAAATATCAGGTCCGATCGCAACAATGTCCAGATACCAGGCGTGGAAATGGCCGAACTGCGCCAGTGTTTCTGTCATTGTCATGGATACTCATGGAGTATTGAAGTATGTCAGGCCGCCTGGATTCGCAGAGAGGTGAACTCAACGATCATTTCTGCGCCGACTGTCGCCGCGACGAGCGCGACCAGGTTCGGTTGCTTGTCAGAAAAGCGATCCGAGCTTTCCAATACCTTTAGCACTCGCTCGTAGCGCGGTGACCCGAACTCCAGAATCTTGATGTCGTAAACGATGTTGAGAAGCCCGTAGTGCTCGATAACGCATCGTGTCGTACCGACGAACGTCACGGTAGCACGCCGATTGTCCAGCTTGAGTCCCAAGGTCAAACTGTCGCCGTCGTCCGTTACGGCGACGATATCGATTTGCCAGTCGTGAAAATAGTCAAATGTCTGGAGTTCATTCATGATTGGATCTCGTCACCGGGGGAGCAGAGAAAAAGCGTTTCCCTTATCGCGGACGTTTCCGTCCCAGTTGTGGACATGCGGTGACCCGAAACCGTGATCGTGATCGAAGTCAAAATCGACAGCGGCATTTCCGCTCGCATCATAGAGTCGCATTTGGCCACTTCCGGACGGGTTGTCCACCCACGTGTTGGCGGGGCCTCCTGTGCGAGGCAACCATGCTAACTGACTGTCTTCGCCGGGCAATCGAGCAACGGGATCATTAGCATATTCAAACGGCTGCGCGTCGCCTAGCGGCGTAGCGGCTTCCATGAGATCGCCCGCGGCATCGGCCAGTGACGCTGCGGCCCCGTTCGCATAGCGGGCCGCAACCGCATTGACCTCGTCCACCATGTCGTTATAGCGGTCCATGTAGGCCGTCGCAGCCTCGTACGACATGCCCAGCCCCGTCATCAGCTCCTCACGGAAGCTGGGAAGCCGTTTGGGTTTAGGCGCCGGATCGTTCCACGCGCCCCCTGTCCGCGATTGCTCGGCAATGAGAACGACACTCTCACCGCGAATCATGGACTGCAAGGTCTGTATGACCTCAAGGTCAGCGCCGCTCTCTGCCAGCCGTTGGTGCCAGTGGAAGTTAGTCCCGAGGAACGAGCGAACGCGCTGCACAAGTGCGGCGTCCTGAGCCCATACATCGGCGTATGCACGTCGCGCGAACTTCTTGCCTTCCTCAACCGCCTGTTTTTGCCCGGTAGTGAGAAAGATGCGCCCACTCCCGTAGGAATCCTTGCTGTACATCATCCACCGTTGCAGCGAATCCGTTTTCAGTTCAGTGCCGCCCATTACCAGGTCCTGTCGCTTGTGACGGTGTAAACCTAGCAGATTGCCGGACGCCCTTGTTTTTGGGATCCCGCGTGAACCACGGGTATTAGCGGCAAAGATCGTAATCAGTTCGTGGTCGGTCAGCCGGCCGCTATCTACGAACGAGTCAATGTTGAGCCGCGTTCAGCAGCATCCATATTTGCGTTCGCGGCTCGCCTGCGAGGATGCGGACAAACGCCGCCCGGCATCGCGTGCAGGTGTAATGCTGCTCCGCTCTCGCATCCTTCACCGCACCGGCTCCGACCAAGGTCAGCGTGTCGTGCGGCTCGACCGCCGAGGCCTGTCCGTAAAGGTCAGCGCATGGCGTGCAGGGCTGAATCCAGAGTTCCATATTGAGCAACTTGAGCATTGATCAGCCGTTGCCGGCACCCCACCCGCCTTCGGGAACCATATCGACGCGCCGCTTGCCTTCGACATACCCCGCCTCGCGGGCTTCTTCTTCACTGCGAAAAGTGGCGGCAAGTTCCTCGAAACGAATGCTCTGCCCAGTGACGTGGGCATCGGCGCCGTGGCGACAGATGTACGCCGAGTAATGCCACAGGGTGGTGGGTGTCCGCGGGCCGTATGCAAGGATCGGAAGGACCCAGACTTCGTATCCGTTGTGCTCGATCTTGTCCCACATGCCAGTCTCCGTCCGGAATTTGAAGGAATCGTATGCAGGCGCCGCGACATGAAACTCATGCGCGCAACCATACCGGTGCTTCGTCAAACCTGCGGAAGATCGTCCATGGACTTTTCGACACTCCCGTCGGGGTCCTCCGTGTCGATTCCATCAGGGCCGTTGGTGTGCGTAACGATCTTTATTTTCGGCCCCAGAAATCTCGCACCGCCGAGGGTAAAAAGGGACCAGCCTACGTCCCCCGCATGGATCGCTCTGACCACTTCGGCTACCTCGACTATCGCGGTCGGGGACAGCCATTCATGCGTCCTCAGGTCGACCGGAGCCCAGCGCACGTGCGTGACTCGATCAGTTGCAGGGTTAATGCGTACACCGTCGATAGCAAACGTAGTCATCTCTACCTCCACCATCCCGACAAAGGAATTTCAGTATTATGCGCCGCTTCCTTTCCGGCTCTCCAACCTGTTGCATTGCGGGATCATCTGCGACAGCGACGCGCCGGACGAACCGTTAATGCGTCTGGAATCGGCCGAAATCTTTTTCTGCACCTGGTGTCAAAGTTAAGTGCTTGATCTGAAGTATGCAGTCCGACATGACATCCCGCCAATCGACAACAAACAGCACCCCACAGCGTCTGGCTCTTCCACTTCTATTTCGACGATGGTGGCGTGCTGCGCTCCACCCAGAAGAGCCCTGACCCGCTGCACGACCACGATGACAACGACCGGTCATTCTGATTGCTTCCCAGGTCACGCACGTTATCTACGATCAAAGCGTGAATAACCTCCCCAGATGAGGCTCGCAATCCTCCACTCCTGCGAGGCGCAATGCGTGCCAGGCCATTGCGAAGTTGCTCGATATCACCGGCTTGCCGATCCTCGCCTCAAGCTCCGGAATCAGTTCGGCGATGCGCAGGCTCGTGCAAGACACGAAAACAGCGTCCACGTCGGCGTTCTGTGCAAGGTGCTCGACGGCGGCTCGCAGGGACGCTGCGTCAATCCGCGCAACCTCGTTGTCGTTCGCATGCTCGAACGACGCCATACGCGTGACGCCGACACCCCGCGCCTCGATGTAGTCGCACATAGAGTCGTTGATTGCACGCACATACGGCGTCAACAGTGCGGCTCGCTGCACGCCGAGCGCGCGCAACGCAGCGAGCGCGGCGGTGATCGGCGTGGTGCACGCGACGCCGGGGCGCGCTTCGTGAATGCGTGCGAACACGTTCTCCTCGCCGATCACCATCGCTGCCGACGTGCAGCCAAACGCCACGACATCGATCCGCTCGCCAGGGCGAATCAGCGCCACCGCCGCTGCAATGCGGGAGTCCATTTCCCTCAGCCGTTCGGGCGTGATATCCGCCGAGTTGTATACGCGGCTTTCGTAGAACGCCACGCCATCCTGCGTCAGCAGCTTGCGCCATTCGTGTTCGATCGTATGATCGGTGGCGAGCACCACGAGGCCAATGGCGGCACGCCGGCAGATGCCGTCGTCCAGCACGAAATCGAGTCTTGCGTAGGCGTCGTCCTGCAGTGCACTCGTGCTCATTTCAGTGTCATCCCTGTCATGTCGATCTCGGGCTGGCGACCGGTCATGACGTCGACCAGCAGTTTTGCGGTGCCGCACGACATCGTCCACCCCATGTGTCCGTGCCCGGTGTTCAGATACAGGTTCCTGTGACGCGTACGGCCGATCAACGGCGTACCTTCCGGCGTCATCGGGCGCAGACCGGCCCAGTAGGACGGACTGTCATAGTCGGCGCCGCCGGGGAACAGCTCGCGGGCGGCCTGCAGCATGGTCGTGAAATCGGCGGGTGTATGGTGGGTGTCGTAGCCGGCGAATTCCGCGGTTGCAGTAAAGCGCAGCCGCTGGCCAAAACGCGCCCACGCCACGAGGTTGTTCTCATCGACGCCGCCAAGATTCGGCGGACGGTGATCCGGCCCGACCGGGAACGTGGCCGAGTAACCCTTCACCGGATACACCGGCAGCCGATAACCCAGACGACGCGCAACAATGGGCGACCAGGAACCGAGCGCCAGGACGAACTCGTCACCTCGCACGAGTCCCGCCGGCGTATGCACGCCGACTATCTGGTCGCCTGACGCCTCGATTGCGCTGATCGGCGTATCGAATTCGAAACGCACGCCAAGGCGTTCGCACGCCGTCTTCAAGGCGCGGGTGAACAGGTGCGCATCGCCGCTTTCGTCGGTGGGGCAATAGATTGCGCCGGCAATCCTGTCACGCGCCGCCCCAAGCGCGGGCTCCCGTTCGACGACCTGTGCCGCATCGAGCGTTTTGAGCGGCAGGCCGTTGTCCTTGAGGATCGACATGTTTTGCGTGCCGCGCGCAAAAGACGCTTCGTCGCGATAGAGATACAACAGGCCGCGGCTGATACGGTCGTATTGCAGATGCTCGGCGGCGGTCAACTGTTGCAACTGCGTCTGCGCATAGCGGCAGAGGGCGACCTTGCGCGTCGTGTTTACGCGGGAGCGTTCCGCTGTGCAGTTTCGCAGGAACTGGAGGCACCAGATCCACATGTGCGGGTCCGCGTTGAGCTTGAGCCGCAGCGCCTGCCCTTCGACGAAGAGCGACTTCAGCAGGATTTTCGGCGCACGCGGCGAGGCCCATGTGTACGAATGCCCCGGCGCGACCAAGCCAGCGTTGGCAAAACTGGTCTCGAGCGCGACGCCCGGCTGGCGGTCGATCACCGTCACCTCGCGGCCCGCTTTCGCGAGGTACCAGGCGGCCGTGACGCCTGCGATTCCGCCCCCTAGCACGACGCTTTTCATGCGTGACTCCCTTGTCGGCTGGAGTTAGCGCTTTAGCGCTTACTCCAGCCCCATAGCGCTTACTCCAGCCCCATGCACAGCTACTACCCGTTCAAATATAGCGCTGCCTGCACGTTGAATGGTGGTCTATACGCGGATACCCTATCTCGTCCAGTCTGTGGCGGGACCTATCATGAAAGGAGCACTTTCCTAACGGCTCCGCGACGCGCCCGCCAGACAAGCCACTCGTCTGGCGGATCAGGCATTGCACGCGAACGCACGTTTTTGTCCGCTTTCTGATGTCACCGGTCTATCCGCGTGGCGGATCGCTTCGATCCCTTTCACAATAAGGAGTCACTAACATGATTGCTCAGAAGAATGGCACACCCGATGCAGCTCGCGTCTTGCGGCGAACGACGATCGCGGCCATGGCCGCTCTGGCCGTGCTCGCCGGCACGGCCCCCGGGTCGGCGCAAAGCCAGGGCGCCACGCTCAAGATCGGCGTACCCGTGCCGCTGTCGGGCAGCAGCGCCAATGCCGGCCAGGACATCGTCAACGGCGCCAAGCTGGCCGCCGCCAAAATCAACGCGGCGGGCGGCGTGCTGGGCAAGCAGATCGAACTGGTGCCGGAAGACGACGCCTGCGACGCGCAGACGGCGGTACAGGCGGCGCAGAAACTGGTCGATGCGGGCGTCGTCGCGGTAGCAGGCGGTTACTGCTCCAGCGCCGCACTGCCGGAATTGACGACCTTTCACCGCGTCGGTATTCCCTACGTGATGGACGCGTCGACCAATCCAAAATTGACCGAGATGGGCTACGAGAACGTGTTCCGCACGATTGGCCGTGACGACGAGCAGGGCCCGTTTGCGGCCAACTTCATCAAGAACTTCCTGCACGCGAAACGTGCGGCGGTCATCAACGACAACACGACCTATTCCAAGGGCCTCGCCGACAACACGGTGGAAGCGCTGAAGAAGGACGGTGTCGATGTCGTCTACGACGATGCGATCACGCCCGGCCAGATGGACTACTCGCCGACGCTGACCCATGTCGGCTCACTGAAGCCGGACGTGATCTATTACACCGGTTATTTCGCCGAAGCCGGCCTGTTGGTGAAAGAGGCGCGGCAACTGGGCCTGAAGATGACGCTGATGGGCGGCGACGCCACCAACGACCCCACACTGATGAAAACAGCCGGCCCCGCGGCCGACGACATGGTCATCACCACGGCGCCGCTGGCGCAGTTCCTGAGCGCCGCGCACGGCTACGTCGACGACTATACGAAGGCCTATGGGCAAGGTCCCGGCCCCTATTCGGTCTACGAATACGATGCCGTCGGGGTCACCGCAAAAGCGATCGCGAACGCAAAATCGACGGCGCCCGCGGCGATCAATGCTGCTCTGCACAAGATCTCGGGCTATCAGGGCGTGACCGGGATGATCAGCTTCAACCCGAAGGGTGACCGCAGCAACGCGGTGTATATCGTCATCACCGTGCGCGGCGGCAATTTCACGCCTTATCAGCGGCTTGATTCGAGCGGACACTGGGTGGCGATGAAGTAGGCCCTGGCGCGCGCCGGGCCCGGCCATGAGCACCTTTTTCCAGTTCGTCGTCGAAGGGCTGACGACCGGCTCGTTCTATGCCCTCGTCGCCCTTGGCTACACGATGGTCTACGGGATTATCCGGCTGATCAACTTCGCTCACGGCGACTTGTTCATGGTCGGTGCGTTCGTCGGCTGGACCGCTTTGACGGCGCTCGCCGCCGCGCACCTGCCGCTCGCCCTGGCGCTGCTGATTGCGCTCGTCGCTTCGATGGCGGTCACCGGCGCCCTGGGCCTCGCCATCGAGCGGCTGGCGTACCAACCGCTGTTGCGCGCGCCGCGGCTGTCGATTCTGATCACGGCGCTCGGCGTTTCACTCGCGTTGGAGAACGGCGTGCTGCTGCTGTACGGCGCCGGCTTCGACACCTATCCGCACGTGCTCAGCCAGGCAGGGCTCGATCTGCTCGGCGTGCGGGTCAGCTTCACGCAGATCGGCATCATCGTAGCGAGCCTTGTGCTGATGCTGGCGCTGTATTTCTTCGTCCATCACACGTTTCTCGGCACGGCAATGCGCGCGCTGGCGATCGATCAGGACGCCGCGCGTCTGATGGGCGTCAATGTCGAGCGGCTGATCCAGCTGACCTTCCTGCTAGGTTCGGTGCTGGCCGCCGTCGCGGGGGTGATGGAGGGGCTCTACTACACGCAGATCAATTTCTTCATGGGCTTCGTGCTGGGGCTTCGTGCGTTCACCGCCGCCGTTCTCGGCGGCATCGGCAACATTCCGGGTGCGATGGCCGGCGGCATCCTGATCGGCCTGCTCGAGGCCTTCGGCGCCGGTTATGTCTCATCGCAGTGGACCGATGTGCTCGTGTTCGGCGTGCTGATCGGTGTACTCGTGATCAAGCCAACCGGCTTGTTCGGCGAACGCGTCGTCGAGAGGATGTAGGCCATGAGCGCGACGCAGGCGTCAGCGCGTTGGCATCGCCCTGTGGCCGGCGCAGGTCTGCTGGTCGCCGCCGTGGCACTGCCGGCTGTCGCCAGCAGCTATATCGTCGATGTCGGCCTGACCATCGCCACCTATTCGATTCTCGGCCTGGGGCTGAATATCGTCGTCGGTTATGCGGGGCTGCTGGATCTGGGCTATGCAGCCTTCTTTGCCATCGGCGCCTACACGACGGCGCTGCTGGAAACACTGCTGCGCTTCTCGTTCTGGGAAACGCTGCCGTTCAGCCTCGCGTTTGCCAGCGCTTCGGGCATCGTGATCGGCTACCCCACCCTGCGCCTGCGCAGCGACTACCTGGCGATCGTCACGCTGGGGTTCGGCGAGATCACGCGCATCATTGCCACCAATCTCAGGATTACGGGCGGCCCAAACGGCATCTACGGTATCGACAGCCCCAGCCTGTTCGGTTACGAGATCAGTTCGCCCCATGCGGTGTACGAACTGGGCATCGCGTTCCTCGTGCTGGTGCTCGTGTTCGCGATCCGGCTCGGCCAGTCTCGGCTCGGCCGCGCCTGGACCAGCATCCGCGAGGACGAGGCGGCTGCCGAGGCCGTCGGTGTGCCGACGCTGCGCGTCAAACTGCTGGCCTACGTGATGGGCGCATTGATCGGCGGTTTTGGCGGCAGCCTGTTCGCTGCGCGCTTCGGGACGATCGACCCGACCGGGTTCACCTATCTGCAGTCCGTCACGATCCTGATCATCGTCGTGCTTGGCGGCCGAGGGAGCATTCCTGGCGTGATACTCGGCGCCGTCATCGTTGCCGGCCTGCCCGAGCTGCTGCGTTTCCTCAACCTCTGGCGCATCTTCGGGTTCGCGATCGGCCTGGTGATCCTGATGCTGCTCCGGCCGCAAGGCCTGTGGCCGGCGCCGCTGCGCCGCGTGGCACCGCCGCGCGAGGGCGAGGGCGCCGGCGCCGCAAAGCCCGTGCCGAGCCAGACCGTCACCGACGAAACCTTGCTCGAAGTGCGCAACATGCAGCGCCGCTTTGGCGGTGTGCTGGCGGTCGGCGGCGTCAGCTTCACCGTGCAGAGCGGTGAGATTCTCAGCCTGATCGGCCCGAACGGCGCCGGCAAAACCACCGTGTTCAACTGTCTCACCGGCGTGACCCGTCCGACCGGCGGTCAGGTTCTCTGGCGCGGTGCCTCGCTGGTTGGAGGAGCCCCGCATCGCATCGTCCATCGGGGCATGGCGCGCACCTTCCAGGGCATCCGCCTGTTTGCCAACATGACGGCCTTCGAGAACGTGCTGATCGGCATGGACCATCGGCTCCGAACGCAACTGCTCGCCGAATTGCTCGCGCTGCCCTCCGCGCGTTCCGAGGCGGCCGATCACGCGACAGAGGGCCTCGGCTGGCTCAGCTTCGTCGGCCTCGGCGCCCGGGCGGGCGAACGCGCAGCCGACTTGCCCTATGGCGATCAACGCCGGCTGGAGATCGCCCGTGCGCTCGCCAGCAACCCGCATCTCCTGCTGCTGGACGAGCCGGCGGCGGGGATGAATCCGACCGAGAAGCACGCGCTGATGGAATTGATCCGGCGAATTCGGGATCTTGGCGTGACGGTGCTGCTGATCGAACACGACATGATGCTGGTGATGGGCGTGTCGGACCGGATCATCGTCATGGACCATGGCGTCATCATCGCCGAGGGGCCGCCAGCCGAAATCCAGGCCGATCCGCGTGTGATCGACGCCTATCTCGGTACGGCGGGAATAGACGAAGCGGCTGACGATGCCGCCGGGGAGAAATCGCTGTGGGACTCCTAGAAATCCGCGATCTGCATGTGAGCTATGGGAACGTAGAGGTTCTGCACGGCGTCTCGCTGGACGTCGCGGAAGGTGAGATCGTGGCCTTGCTCGGCAGCAACGGGGCCGGCAAGACCACGACGCTACGCGCCATTTCCGGCCTGATTCGCCCACGTTCTGGACAGATCGTGATGGCCGGGCACCTGCTCACCGGACTGCGCGCCCACCAGATCGTGGCCCTGGGTCTCGGTCATGTGCCGGAAGGCCGTCGCATGTTCGGAGCGCTGACAGTCGAGGAAAATCTGCGGCTCGGCGGTTATCTGATCCGGGCCGACGGCGCCTTGCTGGAACAGCGGATGACCGAGGTCTATCGGACTTTTCCGCGACTCGGGGAGCGGCGTAGCCAGTTGGCGGGCACGCTCAGCGGTGGCGAACAACAGATGCTGGCAATCGCACGCGCTTTAATGCTGCGGCCTCGCGTTGTTGTGCTGGACGAACCGTCCATGGGACTGGCGCCGAAGCTGGTCCGGGTGATCTTCGGCATGATTGCAGACATTTGCAAGGAAGGCACCTCGATCCTTCTCGTCGAGCAGAACGCACGCCAGGCACTGCGTATTGCTCATCGGGCCTATGTGCTGGAAAGCGGCCGCATCGCGCTAGCCGGCCCGGCCCGGGATCTGGCGCAGGATAGCCGGGTGCGCGCAGCGTATCTGGGTGGGAGTGCTGTGGCGACGGAGTGACAGAGCAATACTGCGCCATGGGGTTGGTACGGCACCGTTCGGTGACCAAAGGAAGGCGCGTCGCCGCTTCCCCTCGTGTGCCGTGACTGTGCCGGTAGTGCCACGAATAGTTCAAACATCCTCACATGCTGCCTCGGCGTTCTGTCCTTTATTCTGGTCGATTCTGCATTGCGCCCGATGTACGCACCTGAGAAATTTAACTCATACCAAGCAGTGCTAAGGCGGGATGGATTCGACGTGTTCTTGCGATGGATCGGCTTGCGAAACCTGACATCGCTTGCTACGCACGTGGCTGGCGTATTGATGCTGTTTTATGTTCAGGTACGCCTGGTGCTCTCGCTGAAAGCCGCACCATCCTCGCCCCTCGGCCAGCCTTGCCCTTCGAGGGTTCGGCAGGCAACGGCCAGTACAACACCGTCCGGGGCACCGCTTTGCCGTGCCTCGCGCAACTGCGTGATCGCGATCTGAGGCTTGGTCGCAAACCCGATCTCATCGGGCACGCCGGCCTGCTGCCGTCTTACTTCTTCTACGACGCTGCCCTCAGATGAGACGCCGCCTGGCGGAGCTCCGGCAGGTAGTGCTGTATCGCATCTCCTTCGGTGTACTGGCCCGCTGGCAAGCTGATGTTGATCGCTGCGATGACTGCTCCTTGCTTGTCCCGTACAGGCACGGCAAGGCCGCAGATCGACTCGTCAAGTTCGCCGTCGACCCACGCATAACCCTGCGCGCGTGCCTGGAGAATGCGCTCGCGCAGAATCGCCTTGTCGGTCAGCGTAGCGCTCGTCAATTGCTGCAGCGTGGCGCCCTGAAGATACGCATCCAACTCATCGTCTGGCAAACCCGCAAGCAGTACACGACCCATCGAAACTACATGCGCGGGCAATCGGCTGCCGAGCGTCGGACTCATTGCGAGTATCCGCTTTGAATGCTGCCTCAGGATGTACACGATGTCCGAGCCGTCGAGCACTGACAGCGCACACGACTGCCGAACTCGCGTAGACAGTTCCTCGAGTGTGGTCTGCGCATCCCGCCAGTAAGGCAGCGAACTTAGGTACGACAGACCAAGCCTGAGCACGCGCGGCGTCAACCAATAATACTTGCCGTCGGTCGCGACAAACACGAGATCGATCAACGTCATCAGGAACCGCCGCACCGCTGTGCGCGGCAAGCCAACACCCTCCGCAATTTCCCCGAGTGTCTGACGGCTCGCACGTTGCCCCATCACTTCAATCACGGCGAGCCCGCGCGCGAA
Organism: Paraburkholderia phytofirmans OLGA172; assembly: GCF_001634365.1. NCBI lineage: Bacteria > Pseudomonadati > Pseudomonadota > Betaproteobacteria > Burkholderiales > Burkholderiaceae > Paraburkholderia > Paraburkholderia phytofirmans. Next base: position 1,328,110 of record NZ_CP014578.1, on the reverse strand, counting down.
AGTGCGCACGAATGACTCGCTGTCTGGCGTGGCCATGGTTACTCCTAGTCTTGACAACAACACAGAACAGTTGCAAATTGATCGCAAGGCGGACATACATATCCGCTTAGCGGATATTCTACCCGTTGAGCCTTTCCCGATCAACTACCTGCGATCGTCCTATGAACGCTCCGACATTCGAGACAGATTTCTGGAAAGACGCCGGGTTGCGCAAGACCTGGGATGACATCATCCCGGGCGAGCCCCGCAAGACGCTGCCCTACACCCTGACCAAGGAAGCGATCCAAAAGCTTTGCCGCGTGATCGGCGATACGCATCCGTTGTACTTCGACGAGGAGTACGCCAGGCAGACGCCCTACGGCGGACTCATTGCGCCTCCGACCATTCACATTCTTCTGATGTTCTCCTGCACGCCAGCCGACGACTGGATGCGCAGTCCCGGCACTATCAACGCAGGTCAATCGTGGAATTACAACGTCCCGGCGCGACCAGGCGACGTCATCCGGCTTCAGGCACGCGCACTCGACAAGTTCATCAAGAGGGACCGACTCTTCGTGGTGCATGACAACGTTTTTTTCAATCAGCACGATCAGGTGATCTGTTCGGGCCGCGGTTGGAGCATCCGCGCGTTCTAAGGAGAAACCGATATGACTTCGACATTC